>PFDI01000009.1 GCA_002772695.1 Candidatus Pacebacteria bacterium CG10_big_fil_rev_8_21_14_0_10_44_54 | reverse complement strand
ATATAGAGGAACAAGGTAAAAAAGATTTAGGGCAAACGCTGTTCAGCGTTTGAGAAGCTGAAACCCCGACCGTAAGGTCGCGGGAGTGGCTTCATGAATTTTACTCAAGCTTTTTGGAGCCTCGACAGGCGCTCCATTTGTGCGCTGGTTGTACGAGACAACACAGCCACTACTCGAACCATTTGCTGGTATTTTCCCGAGTCCAAGCATATCAGGAGGTTTTGTGATTGAGTTTACCGCAATATTTGCCATCATGATTTACGCTTTCATTGGTTACTTGGCAACCGCAGCACTTGAAGCTGTAGTTTTTTATGGTAAGCGTCGCCACAGTGAGTAGTTGACAGCAACATATACATATTCTATTATTCGAATGTGTATACAGTCCTTTTTGAACTCCATGCCGACTTGCTCAAAGCGCTTGCTCATCCGCGACGTCTAGAGATTATTCGATTACTGCGTGATCAAGAACTTTGTGTTTCTGATATTTACGAAATGCTTGATTTGCCACAGGCTAATATTAGCCAGCATTTGACTGTATTGCGCGATGCAAAAATTCTTGAGACACGACGCGATGGTAAGCAAATTTATTACTCAATTCGCTCAAAAAAAGTACTCCAAGCATGTGATTTGCTACGTGATGTGTTGATAGAGCAAGCAGGCGACAAGCAGTTGGCAAAGCAGCTGCAGCTTTCTATGCAAGAGCTAGTGCCGGTAGTGCACGACCCAGTTTGTGGTATGCGTGTATCCCCAAAAACTGCAAGCTTTATGCACAAGCACCAGAATACTATGCAGTATTTTTGCGCCAGTGGTTGTGCCAAAAAATTTGCAGAAAGTCCAAGTGAATATGTCAGTTAGCATGCAACAGAAGTCACTGGTTATTTCTGGCATGCATTGTGCGTCGTGTGCCAATATTATTTCTAGAAAATTAAAAAAGTTAGACGGTGTTGCGACATGTGAAGTAAATTTTGGCACCGAGAAAGCAGCAATAACATTCGACGCCAAGAAGGTATCAGTGGCACAAATGAATGATGAGATTGGCCAGCTTGGATACTCACTAGAGGATTCAGTCCCGCATACCGGTCACGATATGAAGGGTGGTATGAGCAGTGACAAAAAAATACAAGCTCAAAAGATTGCAGAGTTAGCAAAACTCAAACGACATGTGCTGATTGTTTTGCCATTTATTGTTGTCAGTATTTTTGTCATGACTTGGGAAGTTGGTGCTGAACAATTGGGCATTTTTCCGATGATGTCACAGGCTGTTGCAGATTTTTTTCATCACGTGCTGCCTTTATTTGCTATCTATGCTCTTTTTGTTGTAGGCGCACCGTTTTTGCAGGGAGTGCTGCGTTTTGCAAAACATCGCGTGGCAAACATGGACACACTCGTCGGTATCGGTACATTAGTAGCATTTCTATACAGTTTTGTACTTTCTGCTTTTGAGCTATTACTAGCTCCCTACCTCGATACTGCTCATTCATATTATGACGTCACCATTGTGGTAATTGGATTTATTACACTAGGCAAGTATCTAGAGGCCCGCTCAAAGTTAAAAACAGGTGAAGCGATTGAAAAACTACTGAATTTGCAGGCAAAAAGTGCTGTTGTCTTGCGCAATGGAGAGCAAGTAGAAGTTCCGATTGAAGCGGTTGTTGTTGGCGATATTGTTATTGTTAAGCCAGGGCAAAAAATTCCTACAGACGGAGAAATTACTTTTGGTACATCAGCTATAGACGAATCAATGATCACTGGCGAATCATTGCCAGTAGATAAAAAGGTGGGAGACAAGGTTATCGGTGCCACACTCAATAAACAAGGTTCGCTGCAAGTTAGAACTTCTACAGTTGGCAGTGAGTCGGTTTTGGCACAAATCATTACGATGGTAGAAAATGCGCAGGGGTCCAAAGCACCGATAGAAAAATTGGCTGATCAAATTTCTGCAGTTTTTGTACCGATCGTCTTAGCGCTCGCCTTCATTGTTTTGTTTGCTTGGATAGGCATTGGTTCCCAATTCATGCCATTTTCTCAGGCACTGCCACTTGGAATCGTTAGTTTCGTTGGAATACTAGTCATTGCATGCCCTTGTGCTATGGGACTGGCTACACCAACTGCAGTAATTGTTGGGGTAGGTAAAGCAGCACAAAACGGAATCTTGATTAAAAACGCAGAGAGTCTCGAGAAGTTGCAGAGCGTAAATTTTATGGTTTTGGATAAGACAGGCACTATTACCAGGGGAGAGCCGGAGATAACAGACATTTTTTCAAGCGGTGAACATTCTCAAGATGAAGTACTTCGCATACTCGCATCACTCGAACAGCATTCTGAACATCCCCTCGCTCTCGCAGTTGTAGAACAAGCAAGAGCAAAGAATGTTGCCTTGTCTGACGTGACTGCGTTTTCTGCCATAGAAGGTAAGGGTCTACAGGGAAGTATAAAAGAAAAAAAATACTTTGCAGGCAATCTTAAATTGGTTGCAGAACTGGGTTTAGTTGCTGATGAAGAAGTAGTTTACGCATTTGCAGAACAAGGGAAAACACCAGTAATTGTCATGGATAGTAAACAAGTACTTGGCTATGTCGCGATTGCTGACACAATAAAATCCGAAGCTCCAGCAGTAATCACAAAACTACACGAACAGGGAATCAAAGTTGCATTGCTGACTGGTGACAACAAAAAAACAGCGCAGTACATTGCTAATCAAGCTGGTATTGATCGAGTTATTGCCGAAGTTTTGCCAGCAGATAAAGCTAGACAGGTGGCACTGTTGCAGTCTGAGGGTTTGACCGTTGCGATGGTTGGTGATGGCATCAACGACGCACCTGCTTTGGCTACGGCAGATGTTGGCATCGCAATGGGAACAGGTACTGATGTGGCGATAGAATCAGCTGGCATTACGCTTTTGGGTGGCGATCTAACCAAACTGACGCGTGCTACAAAAGTAGCAAAGTTAACGATGAAGACAGTTAAACAAAATTTGTTCTGGGCATTTTTCTACAATATTGTTGGAATACCGATTGCGGCTGGAGTGCTCTATCCATCGTTCGGTATTCTACTCAATCCAGCTATTGCTGGAGCGGCAATGGCTTTTTCAAGTGTCTCAGTAGTTTTGAATGCACTACGACTCAAGCGCATGAAGATATAAGTAGGTAGAGGATACAATGAATTATTGGTTGATATTTTTAACAGGACTCACAACGGGTGGATTGTCGTGCTTGGCGATGCAAGGAGGATTACTAGCTGGTACTATTGCGACTCAGAAAGATGAGGAAACAACTGGCAAAAAATCATTTGACCAACTGGACTGGTTACCGGTTGGATTTTTTCTCATTGCAAAGTTGATTTCACATACCATTCTTGGTTTTTTTCTTGGTTGGCTTGGCTCCCAAATTGAGTTGAGTTTGACGCTTCGTCTTGTCTTCCAAGCGTTTGCAGCGCTTTTTATGCTTGCAACCGCCGGTAATTTACTCGACTTGCATCCGATGTTTCGGTATGTGTTAGTCCAACCCCCAAAATTTTTGCAGCGAATAATTAGAAATTCTGTCAAAAGCAAGGCAGTTTTTACACCAGCAGTTCTTGGATTCCTGACTATTTTTATCCCCTGTGGCGTTACTCAGGCTATGGAGGTGCTCGCTATCACATCTGGGAATGCGGTGCTTGGGGCGAGCATTATGTTTTTCTTTGTGTTGGGTACGTCGCCACTTTTTGCTGCCTTGGGTATCGCAACAGCTCGACTATCAGAAACATTTAACCAGCGGTTTTTAAAGTTTGCCGCAGCCGCTTTAATTTTTCTTGGCTTGAGTAGTTTGAATGGGATTGCAACAGTGTTGGATTCGCCTGTTACTTTTGAAAAACTGACAAGACCGATCACCTATTTTTTTTCTGCCGAGCGTTTTGCTGGAGCTAGCATAGAGTCATCAGTGAAAGTACAAAATGGCATACAGGCTGTGGTTATCCAAGTGCAAAACAATGGATACTCTCCCAACAGAGTTCGCGTACAAGCAGGTACTCCTGTAGAATTAACACTACAAACAAACGAGACGTATTCGTGTGCAAGCTCTTTTGTTTTTAAGCCGTTTAATATTCGAATGCAACTAGGCCCAACTGACACACAGACTGTTACTTTTACTCCTAGCAAGAAAGGTAAGTACACATTTACTTGTTCTATGGGAATGTACACAGGAATTTTGGAGGTCGTATAAAATGTTCAATTTTTTACAAAAAAAACCAGAGGGAGAACAAGTGCTATTTGCTATATCTGGCATGCATTGTGTGAGTTGCGGCATGAATATTGACGGAGAACTAGAAGAAATACCAGGTGTTGTTCGAGCGGAGACAAGTTATGCCAAAGGTACAACGACTGTTATATACGATGCTCAACAAGTCGGCGTTTCTCAATTACAAGCAGTCATTGCAAAATTGGGGTACACGATCACCAAAATTGAGCATCAGCTCATTGACAAGTACAAGATTCTCACTTAGCATCGCAGATGTGTAGTTTAGAGTACGAAAGACATTATTATGAACGAATCACCCTACTCCTTTACAGCTTTCAAAAATTTCGTTAGCGAGAAGTTTGTACTTGTTATTATGGCAGTTGTTATCGTGGGTGTGGGATTTTTTGGTGGTTCACTTTGGACTGAAAATCAATTATTAAAGTCTGGTGATTCTCCAAGTGCACTCGGTACAACCCCGCCGAGCGCGCCAGCAGAACAAGCTCAACCTACCAGAGGCACAGCATCAATTGATGACGACGCAGTACTTGGAGATGCTGATGCACCTGTGACAATCATTGAGTTTTCGGACTATGAGTGTCCGTTCTGCAAACGTCATTTTACTGATACTCACCCAAAATTGGTAGAAAATTATATTCAGACTGGCAAAGTTAAGCTCGTATTCCGAGACTTTCCGCTTGCGTTTCACGACCCATTGGCAACTCAAGAAGCAATTGCTGCCAATTGTGCCAAAGAGCAGAGTGGCGATGCTGGTTACTATGCATTTCATGACGAGATTTTTGCTCGAACAGCATCAAACGGCAATGGACTTGATGCTACAAAGATTCAAAAAATCGCTACTGATTTAGGTCTTAACATTGACAGCTTTACTACCTGTCTTGATGATCCAGCGATGGCAGAAGAAGTACAGAAAGATCTAGCAGACGGGAGTGCTGCAGGTGCATCAGGCACACCATCATTCATTATTGGTAAATCTACCAGTAATGGGGTCATTGAAGGCGACTTGGTAGTTGGAGCACAGCCGTATGCGACATTTGAGACGATAATTGACGCTCTGCTCTAATAAAAGAGCATCATGCGAACTGCCCTGAGCATACTTTTGCGACCAAAATATATATTCTTGAGCAGTCTTGTTGCTGTAGCTGTAACTGTGTTTGCAGCATGGCTGCCCAACTTACACTTGGTATCAAGTGCTGCCGGAAGTGATTCGCTTACTTTGTTACAAAAAATTACGTTACTTAGCAGTTTAATAGGCTCACTGCAAACCAATTTTACCATGATCTCACGATCGCTAATACTGATTACAGCAGTATTAGCAGGTGTGCAAATAAGTCTATTAACTTATCACATGCGGCAAAAGATTCGAGTACAGAAATCACTTGGCATGTCGTTTGCCGGAATACTCAGCGGCCTGCTTGGTGTTGGTTGTGCCTCGTGTGGTTCTGTGATACTAACGAGCCTTGTCGGTATTGGTTCGACAACTGCGATTATCGCATTTTTACCACTAAAAGGGCAGGAATTTGGACTATTAGGCGTAGGCTTGTTGGTATTTGCTAATGTCTTTTTGATTAAGAAAATTTCCCAACCTGTTATTTGCAAGATTTGAGTAACGCGTTGTCTGTGCTATAAAGGATTAAGGGAAGAAATATGAAAAATAGCATCTTGGGGTTGGTAGTACTACTTGTCGTTGGCGGAGTAGTTGGAGCAGCTTTACTGTTTTCACAGAAAAATGAAGGGGGGATGGCGATACAGCAGACGGAGATTGTTGATGAGTCAATGGAGAAAAAAGATGCTTCCGCACCTGCAAGCCCAGTCATGGAATCAGAGAAAATGATGAATCAGCAGTATATGGAGTATTCACCTGAGCAAATAATAGCAACCACTGACAAGCGAAGAGTGCTGTACTTTTATGCCAACTGGTGTCCCACCTGTGCTCCGGCGGATAAGGATTTTCGAGAAAATTTTAGCCAGTTACCAGAAGACCTGGTGGTGCTTCGCGTCAACTACAACGACTCGGATACTGACGGAGCCGAAAAGGAGTTAGCCAAAAAATATGGTGTTACTTATCAACATACTTTTGTGCAGATTGATGCTGAAGGTGAAAAGATCACAGTCTGGAACGGTGGCATGATTCCTGAATTGTTGGATATGGTCCAGTAATGTTGATACTAACACTATTTGCAGTGCTTGCTGGTGTTGTTACGATTCTTTCACCTTGTATTTTACCAATACTGCCCATTCTCCTGTCATCTACCGCAGATAAATCTGGCAAGCGAAGACCTATCGGAATCGTACTTGGATTTGTCACAAGTTTTACCTTTTTTACATTATTTCTTTCCAGTTTGGTAATAGCAATAGGGATAGGCGCAGATGTTTTACGAATGTCCTCGGTGGTCGTGCTGGGGCTGTTTGGATTGTCATTGGTGGTTCACCCGATTCAAGAAGCATTTGAACGTATTGCCACTCGATTGACAGCGCGACTTCCCGCTAGCAGTACTCGCGGTGGACTCGGAGGAGGTCTTTTGGTTGGTTTGTCACTAGGTATTTTGTGGACACCATGTGTTGGTCCTATTTTGGCTGCGGTAATTAGCCTGGCACTAGTTGGTACAGTGACGGCTCAAGCATTTATTATCACCCTTGCATATGCGTTTGGCACTGCAGTGCCAATGTTTATTATTCTTCAAGCAGGTTCTGCGGCACGGCAGAAAATTCCCTGGTTAGTGCAGAATGCCGCAGCAATTCAGCAGTCGTTTGGTGTGGTCATGCTCGCGACGGCAATTGCTATTTTCTTTAATCTTGATCGTCGTTTTCAGACATTTGTTCTCACAACTTTTCCTCAATATGGAACCAGTCTTACACAGTTAGAAGACATTCCGCTCGTTCAGACTCAGCTACAGGAGCGATTCTCAGGCAAGAACACAAAAAGTAGTACAGACTCGTTGGCACCAGAGATTGTTGGAGGACAGCAGTGGTTTAATCTGCCAAGCACCATCTTGCCGGTCGAGTCACTGCAGCTAGCTCAGTTGCGCGGTAAAGTAGTGTTGCTCGATTTTTGGACCTACTCATGCATTAATTGCCAGCGGACATTGCCTTATCTCCAGAACTGGTGGGAAAAGTATCAAGACGATGGTTTAGTGATTATCGGCATTCACTCTCCCGAGTTTGAATTTGAAAAAAACCCAGGCAATGTTGCTGAGGCAATTGCAGATTTTGGTCTTAGCTATCCTACTGTTCAAGATAATGAATTTGCTATTTGGCGCGCATACAGCAATCGGTATTGGCCAGCTAAGTATTTAATAGACGCAGAAGGTTTGATTCGGTATACCCACTTTGGTGAAGGAAAGTACGACGAGACAGAGAGAGTTATTCAAAACTTGCTCAAAGAAGCAGGTAGTATTATCACTGATACAACGCCTGATAATCCTACATATCAAAATTATGCCCAAACCCATGAAACCTACCTGGGATATGCTCGTATGGATTCGCTAGCATCTCCAGAGCGAGTCGTGCGAGATTCATTCGCAACATACTCATCCCCGAGTAAATTACCAAACGATGCATTTTCTCTCGCCGGCTCCTGGCGCATCACGTCAGAGTTTTCTCAACCAGCTGCTGGTGCGCAGTTATACCTTAATTTTGCGAGTAAAAAAGTGTTCTTGGTCGCGTTGCCAAGTAGTGATGATTCAGCTGAAATTATTGTAAGCCTCGATGGTCGCGAAGAGAGGTTGGAGGTTGCAGCAGACAAACTCTATACAGTCGTTGATTTGCCAGATCCAGGCAGACACACACTCAAACTTACTTTTCCAACGGGTAGTGTCGCGCTATATGCTTTTACGTTTGGTTAATGTTTTGTCGCATGAAGAAGTGATAAGCCAGCGCGACTAAGTTGTTGCAAAGTAGTACTAAATCCTTGTTCAGAAAAAATTTTTTCAAGCTGTTCTGCCGTGTTATCTTTTCGTTCATGCACCTCTATGAGATAATTTTCTGCAGCTCGTAAAATATTGCTTGCTGCTCTGACGACACCAAGTTCGGCGCCTTCAATATCAAGTTTCACCAAGTCATATTGTTCTTGTTCGAGTAAGGAAACAAGGGAGATTGTGGGAACTATCCGAGCAGTAGTTTTTTGCGCTCCATTCCACGCACCATCATACAGGCTGGTGGTAGAAAACCAGCCTTCATCAGAGCTATCATAGTGAAGAGCAGCGCTGCCGATTTGACCTGCCAGTGCAGCATGAATCGTTACTACATTGGTTATTTGATTCTCAAACAAGTTTTTTTCTAGCAAGACAGCATTTTCTACCAATGGTTCTACTGCCGTAATTTTTGCTTGGTAGCAGAGCTGTCGAAAATAAAGAGTTGAAAGACCAATGTGTGCGCCGCCGTCCAAAATAACTGGTGCAGGATTGAAGAGCTCGATGTAATAGATTTGTGTGGTAAAAATCTCACGCTTAAGTTCATGAAATTCCTCCGAATGTTCATAGTAAATGGTGTAATTTCCAAGGCGAGAACTTTGCATGTTGCCTGATTATACGGTAGGTATGAGATAATGCAGACATGTCTGATTTTTTGCCGTTGCTGTTTTTGACCACACTTGGCAGTTTTGCAGGTTTGTTGGGAGGTATTGTGTTTTTATTTGTTACGCCATGGAGTAAGCTATTGGCGCGCTACTCAATTCCATTTGCAGCTGGTATTTTTCTGAGTGCCTCCTTAATTGGTGTCTTGCCAGAGGCGATTGAGTTGGCTGGGGTCGATATTTTGTTGACAGTACTTTTGGCTTTTTTGGCAGCGTATTTACTTGAGACGTTTGTAGTCGATGTGCATCATCATGATGATCGCGGTCACACACACGCGCACACAAGCTCTACCAAGCTTATTGTGATTGGGGATACTATTCACAATTTGGTTGATGGTATAGCAATTGCAGTAGCGTACCTAGCAAGTCCAGGTCTTGGTATTATCACTGCAATTTCGACACTGTTGCATGAAATACCGCACGAAATCGGTGATTTTGGTATTTTGCTCAAGGCTGGGTGGGCCAAGCGTAGAATACTAATAACTAATATTGTCTCGGCGTCATTTGCTATTTTTGGGTCGCTGCTTGTATTTTTTTTACATCCAAGCCCACAGGTACAGGCGCAACTATTGGCTGCAACAGCTGGTATTTTCCTGTATCTTTGTGCGGTAGATTTTTTGCCCCAGTCACAAAAAAATACCAATAGAAAACAAACTGTGTCGGCGTTATTATTGGGAGTGTTTCTGATGTTAGCAGTAATTTATCTTGTGCCACACCATTAATTTTCGGCCGCTTGAATGAAGTCTTGAGTTGACTGCCAGTCATTAGCACCAGTTTTTGGCAGGAGTACAAATTGACCACCAGCAGACTTACCTGTGGTTAGGACATTCTCGGTACTCAGAATTATTGCAACTTTCGGAAACTCTGTCGCCGCCAGAATTTTTGGAGTGAGCTCTAGGACAGTTTTTGCAGTGATATCGGTAGTGATGGTGTGAGAAAGTGATTCAAAAAATTCGACTGAGTTAGTAAATGCATCAATTTGCAGCATTTTTTTGACAACCGCATCGAGTACCTCGTGCTGTCGTTTGCTGCGAGAAAAATCTCCTGATCCAGAGCCGTGTCGCGAGCGAACAAATGCCAGCACGTCACCGCCTTCCATATGGTGGGTGCCAGCTGGAAAGTAAACGCGTTCGTAGCGACATGGAAATTGTTTTTCAAGCTCAAAACCAGAGAGTCGGCTGCTTACCTCAGCAACTTCTTCTGCTGTCATACCACAGGTTTCAAGTTCCAAGCCTTGTACGGGATACCAAGGATCATCGAGCGTTTCTGAAACTTCTACTTCTATTCCTTTTAGGTTTTCTCCAATGGCGCGTTGTAACCCCACAAAATCTATACCAACAAAGTAATCTATTGGTATGCCTGTTACTTGAGCTGCCATTTGCTTTGCCGCATCAACTCCAGAAGATGACGCATATGCCTCATTAATTTTGCCCACATGACCACTTTGTGTTGTTACCCAGAGATCGCGTGGAATGGAGATGAGAGAAGCCCGTTGTTTGGCAAAGTTTATGTGTAGTACTTGAATGACGTCTGTGAGAAAGCCACCAGAATGACCAGGTCCTCCATAGCCGAGCAGCAAGATACCAAGGCTTTCTACTTCAGCAAGATTCTCTGTATCAATTGGATTTCTAACTTGTGGCATGGTGCCCGATATTTCTGCTATTTGATTTGCACTTGATTTTTGTGACTGATTTTGTTTGACAGCAATAATTGTTCCTGCTATTGCAAGCATGAACACGAATGGCATACAGAGCAAAAACTTTTTTTGTATCGGCACTCGATTATGGTACCATGCCTCATACTTTTAATATGCAAAGCAGACTTTTCTTTCTCTCGAAACTGTTTGTTTTCTTAGCATTTTTTTCATTGCAGCAGGTAGTTCAAGCGGTAAATCAAGATTTTTCTATTTTGTGTCAGCAAAAAGAATTGTGCAAACAGATAGGTAATGATTCTGCACCGATATTTAGCGAAGAGAATATAGTTCCTGGCCAGTCATTTACAAGAACAGTAAAAGTTACAAATGATAATAAGCTGCATTCCTGCCAACTGCATCTACGATTGAGTGAGAGCAATCAGGCGGATGAGAATAAGTTGGCAGAAAAACTATACGTTCAGGTTTTTCGCCAAAATAACTTACTGCTTGGAGCACCTATTGAGAGTGGTGCGTCACTAACCATAGCACAGCTACAGGCAGAAACATTCGCGCGCTATTTTTGGTCATTGCCTCCCAAGGTCAGTGAAGTGTTCGACCTCAAAATCACCTTTGATCCACAAGCTGACAATCAGTATCAGGGCACGCAAGTTGCAACTGATATTGCAATAGCGATAACGTGTTTGCAAGAAGCTGAATTACCACCAAATCCAGAATTGCCATTTGTTTTGCCAAAAAATACAGAGCTGACAAATGAAACCCTATTAACTGGCTGTACTACAAGTGTTTCTCAAACTGCGCCCCAGTTGCAAGTTGTTCGTACGGACAATGAGAGAGGGCTCGTTGGTTTGTCTTGGCAGCCGGTCCAAGGCGCATCAGAGTATTGGCTAGAATTTGGCACATCTGAGAATTCAGACCAATTTAGACACAAAGGTATTACCACAACAGTCTACACCTTACTTGATCTCGATCTTCAGCATGATTTATTTTTTCGGATTTTGCCTGTAGCTGATTGTGCGCGCGGATCGTATTCAAACACTGCTAGCATTTTTGGGTCACAGGTAGAGGAGACAGTTACTGGTGTTGCTACGTTATCAGGTCAACCACAAGTGCTTGGTTCTCAGGAAAGAAGCGCTCCACCAACACGAAAGTCTGAGACGGGAAATACTGTGCAATACCAGCTGCCAGCAACGTTCATTTTAGCAATTCTGTTTATCTGGTTATTATTCAGACAACGAAAGAAAAAATCTGTTATATCAAATTAATATAAGATATCTTATATAAAATGCTATAGTTTGAACCGGTTGACAGTAAAACCTTAATAGTAATACCCTATTAAATGCACAAAGTATAAATCAGTTATTATTGTTTGTAAAAGTATCAATGCGCTATTAAATATATGCTTTTTGCGTATTTAATACTAATTATCTACACATACAATACTAATTGAAGATGTAACAAGTAAGTTTATACATCCTAGGTTGTGCTGATATATCAAAAATATATTAAGCCTAGAGTATAGAACTAACACAAAGGAGGGGAAACCCCAATGAATAATAAAAAAGTCCTGCTCGCCATTATTGGCGTTGGAGCTGTAGGCGCAGCTGCAATCCCTCTCACCAGAGCACTGTTCTCTGATGTAGAACAAAGTGGCAGCAATGTATTTACCGCTGGCAAGCTCAACATGACTGTTGGTGGCGCTGATGGCACTGCCTTTGAAGAGTTCAACTTCACCAATCTTGGTGTAGATGGTCAGGTTAGTGGTGGCAAAACTTGGACTATCGTCAACAATGGGACAGTTCCTGGCAATCTTACTTTGTCAATGAACGATCTTGTTAATAATGACAATGGTTGTAATGAGCCAGAAGCAATTGTTGATACAACTTGTGACAATCCAGGACCTGGTCAAGGTGAACTTGGTGCTGCAACCACCACCACCATTTTTCTTGACACTGGCGCAGGTGACGTGCAAGTCGTAAGTAGTAATCTCGCAACTGCAAGTCAGGCATTATATGCCTCGCAGTGGGTGACAAATGCTGGCACGGTAACTATTCCGGCTGGCGGTAGTGTTGATGTCACGATGAACTGGGCGACTGATCCCAATACTTATGGAAATGAGATTCAGAGTGACGGGCTGACTTTTCAGCTGCAGTTTGACCTAGTACAAGTACTTCCATCTTAATTGGTGGGATAACTAGATCATAACTACGATGGGGAGAGCCTCGGCTCTCCCCTCGTTGGTAGGAGAAGAGCAGAATGTTAACAACACTCAAGGTGATTTGGAACTTTGTTTTTTTTGCGGTGCTCATCGTTGTCATTGTGTTCTCGGTACTCACTTCATTTTCCGAACGTCCTGATTCAAAACTTCCCTTTCGAACTTTTGTCGTAATTTCTGGTTCGATGGAGCCGACTATTATGACTGGTGATTTGCTATTTGTTCGTACCAATCGTGGTTTTGGACTTGATTCGATCATCACTTTCAAAGATCCGAGTAGTCACACAGTGACGCATAGAATCATCAAGACAGAGCAACAAGCCAATGGTTCGCTAGAATTTATTACCAAGGGTGACAACAACGAAGATCCTGATCAATACACGACGCCACCCAAGCGTGTGTTAGGCACCTATTGGTTTGCGATCCCAAAACTGGGATATCTTTTGGTGTATATCCGATCATTTATGGGTATAACAATTATTTTGAGTTTATTTGCAGGATGGTTTGTTAGCGATCAAGTGTGGCAGCGACTTACTAAAAAAGCGTGAGGCAACAGTGTTGTTTACGAGAATTAAGCAGGCTGCAAGATTAGTATTGGTAACCGCTGTAATTTTACTGTTCAGCCAAGCAACCGATGCAGATTTACTCGATAGAGAGGAAGTTGTGGCCAACACAGTGCGAGCCACTACACTTGATTTTAGCAATCGTGATACTGCCAATGAAACCGGCAAGTCGCTATTTTTTTCGGTTCATGGTCTGATTCCAACGGGATTTCAGGTAGAATCAGTTCGAATTAAAAACGAAGGAGAGCTGCCGGTGACATACCAACTCTCTGTATCTCAGACTGCAGGAGATGTCGCGCTGTGTAATGCACTGCAAGTGCGGGTCCTGTCTGATTGGGATACGAAATACACTGGTGGTGTGCTCGAAGCAAGTTTTGAGACAACAGTGCCACACACCGGGAGTAGTGATCTGGTTTTTGCGCTCAGTTTAGACGATACTAGTACAAGCCTAACAAATATGACGTGTGCCTTTAATATTATGATTGCTTCTGCAACAGTAGTGCAAGGAAAAACAGTGTTTTTTTCTGATGAAGAGGTGCTACAGAATCAGGTGGCGACAGGGGTTTGGAGTATAGGAGAATAGAAGTATGAAAGAACATAAAGCAATCCAGAGTATTTTTGTGATCTCGTTTACACTAGCGATTGTTGGTTACACCCTAACTCAGAGTTTATTTCGTGATACCGAGACATCAAGCACCAGTCAGTTTGTAGTTGGTACGCTCGACATGGATGTACTTGCACCCAATGGTTCGGCTGCTGAGAGTATTTCGGTTACCAACTTTGGAACAGCTGATTCTTTGTCGGGAAGTAAGACGTGGAAGATAACCAATGTTGGCTCATTGCCTGGAGAGCTAAGCATGAGTATTCTCAACTTAGTGAACAATGAAAACGACTGCAACGAACCAGAGAGCCTTGTAGATACTACATGTGCTGATCCTGGAGCTGATTTGGGAGAGCTTGGCGCTGTTATCACAGCCAGTGTGTTTTTGGATGATGGAGCTCATCCCGATCCAGTTGTTGTAAGCAATTTAGCGACTGCATCACAAGACAACTTTGCGTTGCAGTGGGCGACCAATGCTGGAAAAGTACTTTTGCCTGCAGGCGATAGTATCGAGGTGCAACTTGTTTGGTCCAGCGATGCGAATGCTTTTGAAAATGAAATTCAGTCTGACAGTGTAATTTTTGATGTAGTTTTTGACCTAGCTCAGGTGCCAGTCTAAGCATGTGTATATGCGAAGTAGAAGACGACAAAAACTTTCGTTCACGAACATACTGCTTTTTGTAGTATGGTTGATATTGGGTGTTGGCATAGTTTTACTTGCATTTCGCTTGATGCTGAAATCTGGCTATCAGCCGCCTCTAACCTCATATGTGGTGCAGTCTGGTTCGATGGAGCCGAGCATCATGACCGGAGATATTATCCTTATTCGTCCCGAGAACAAGTATGAGATCAATGACGTCATCACCTTCCAAGATCAAAAAAATCGAGTGGTGACCCACCGCATTTCCGAAGTGCAAATCAAAGGTGGAGAAACAGTTTTCTTGACCAAGGGTGATGCCAACCGGTCGGTAGATATTGAGTTTGTGCCTCGTGAGCATGTAGTCGGCAAAGTCCAATTTGTTATCCCCAGACTTGGCTTTTTGGTAAGCTTTGCCAAGAGTTTTCTTGGCATCATTTTGCTCGTTGTTATACCGGGTACCATCGTGATTTATGATGAACTCGTTGGATTGTTTTCTTCAGCTCGCAAGAAACGAACTTAGTTTGGCTCGAGCTGTATTTTCTGCTGCACTTGCTTCTTGTGGTGGTGATAGTCGGTCGAGGATGGAGTTGGCTTCGTCAGCAGAAAATTGATAGTTAGTTATTTCTTGCAGATCATTTGGTTCGCTATCAAATTTTTTTGACAACTTGCTGAGTTCAAAGACCTCTTGCTTGCTGAGAGATATAATGCCGCGTTTCATGGGTTTAGTGTAGCAGGTAAATAAGGCACGATACTTTCCGGAATGGAAAGGAAATTGTGATCGTAGGACAATCATTGTTTCTTTTCTTTTTTCCCAAGACAACAAGTTGTTTATGGCTAGAAATACATCTGGCGATCGTGTTTATCCCAATACCTGGAAAATTCCTGTTTTGTTGTAGCGAAAAAACTTATTAGATAGTTATTCACTCTAGACAGGCCAGCAACCCTAGTTTTTTTTCTTAAATTCCGATATCTTTTATTTTGTTAGTATTAGTAGTAACTGAAAGTTTTTATGTCTTTATCCCGCTTTGCCTTATTTGGTTCTGTTGCTGTACTTACTGCTGTCGTCAGTGGTTGTTCGCTCTTACCGCAAAAAGATTCGCCAGCAGAAGCACCTACAGATGCAGCAATGGAAGCTCCCGCTGCCGGAGATGCAATGGAAAAAATAGAGGAAGTTGCTGGTGATTCTGCCATGATGGACAAGACGTTTACTCTGGAAGAAGTTGCCATGCACGCAACGCCAGAAGATTGCTATCTAGCAATTGAAGGCAAAGTTTATGATGTGACCGAGTTTATCGCCTCCGAGAAACATCCTGGCGGCGAAGCCATTTTTTTTGGCTGCGGCAAAGATGCAACTGAGATGTTCAATAATCGCCAAAGCGATAGTAAACCACACTCTGAGCAAGCACGCTCTTTCTTGCCCAACTTCTATATAGGTGAGCTAGCGCAATAGTTTTTTGCGTTATTTTGATTCTGTTTGAATACTTGCTAGCTTCGGGTTTTGTTTTGTACAGTAGAGCATATGTACCAAACAATTCACGAAGCTATTGCGGTTGTAGGTGTATATAGCCATGCTTGTTTTACGCCCAAGAAGTTTCTGTGGAAAAATCGCGTTCACCAGATAGCAGATATCACCAGTGTGACTGATATTCGTGACGGTCAGGTGCGAGCGCGTCGATACTCTTGTGTGGCAGAGAACAACTCATATCGGTTAGTTTTCAATCGCAGTGAGGAGACTTGGTTGTTGGAGGAGGTGTGGTGTGAGTAGCACTTCTCTTGCTTTTTTACACATAGATATCAACTCGTACTTTGCGACACTTTTGCAGCAAGAAACGCCAGCATTGCGCGGCAAGCCGTTGGCGGTAGTCAAGGAGGTCGACAGGACGTGTATTATTGCTGCCTCCAAGGAAGCAAAAATGCTCGGAGTAAAAACAGGGAGTTCTCTGATTGCAGTCAAAAAAGCTGTCCCGCAGATATTGGTTGTACCAGCAGATTTTTCGCTTTGTTGGTCAGCTACGCATAGATTAAAGAAGCTGTTTGAGTCGCTTACGCCGAGTTCAGAGTTATTTTCGCTCGATGAATCTTTTATACATTTTGCACCGCTCGTGCGGCTGTATAGTTCTCCTTTAGAGCTTGCTCAAAAAATCCGCTCGGAAATATTTGCCACACTTGGAGAATGGGTGACTTGCAATATTGGGATAGCCCGGACGCGCTTCTTGGCTAAGCTCGCAAGCGAAACGGCGTCTCCAGATAGTATCACTGAGGTATTTCCAGATCAGGAGGCAGTGCTTCTAGCTCGAGTTATTTGCTCTGATGTTTGCGGAATTGGTTATCGGCTTAATAAAAAATTACATGCCCTAGATGTACATGCACCATATCAGATCAACTTTATTCCACAGCAAGATTTAGAACGAGCGGTTGGCATTTTTTGGGCGCAGCAGCTGCGTTTGATGGCACAAGGTGATGAGCCATTATTTTTACAAAGACTAGCAGAGCCTGCAAAACAGATGAAGAGTGTCGGTCGCTCTATTACTGGTTGGCGTTTGTGCAACAACGAAGCGATGATCAAGCGAACGCTTTACAATCTTGTGGCTGAAGTTGTGCACAAAATTCGTCGTATGCATTTGGCTGGTCGTCAGGTAAGTTTATTTATATCTGGAGAAGACAAACACTGGAGTAATTTTATTACGCTCAAGCGACATATTTGGCATACCAAAGAGCTGTTTTACTGGGTTTATTCGCACCTCTACCAGCAATGGCGCGAGCGTTTTCCAGTTATCAAGCTAGCAGTGCGCTTGAGCTTACTCGAGTCTTGGTATGTGGTACCGCAGTCGCTCCTACCAGCTTGGCAAAAGGATGAGTCTTTGGCGGAGGCGTGTGATACTATTTCTTCACGCTACGGTTTGTTTGCGATTACTTCTGGCATACTTGCTCGTGGTCATCGCATTCATCCAGAAGTAGCTGGGTTCTTGGGTGACAAACAGTACCAATTCTTGTAGAAAGATACTATGCCAGATAAATTTGCTGCTACGTGGGTTTCGCACAGTTCGATCAGTGATTTTATCGATTGTCCTCGATCATACTTTCTTAAAAACATGTATAGGAGTCCACAGACAGGTCATAAAATCCAGATCATGACACCCTCTCTTGCTTTGGGACAAGTGGTTCACCAAGTGCTCGAGAGTCTCTCGGTATTGCCTGTCAGTGAGCGTTTTACCGCTACACTGTTAGAACAGTACGAAGAATCCTGGAAAAGTATTTCGGGAGAGCAAGGCGGATTTGGTAGTAGTCAGGATGAGGAGCGCTACAAAGAGCGGGGTAGAAAAATGTTACAGCGCGTCCAAAGGAATCCTGGACCGCTCAAAGAAAAAGCAGTAAAGCTGCAAGCAGACCTGCCGTACTATTGGCTCTCAGAAGAGGACGAGATTATTTTGTGTGGCAAAATTGATTGGTTGCAGTATCTGCCCGAAGACGATGCAGTTTCCATCTTAGATTTCAAGACTGGCAGGAACAAAGAAAAACCAGGTTCACTGCAACTGCCTATTTACTTACTACTGACAACCTATACACAAAAGAGAGCGGTAGCAGGCTTGAGCTATTGGTATCTTGACTTAGAAGACGAACCAGAAGAACAAGAACTGCCAGACATAGATGAGGCACACGAACAGATATTTGCTATTGCAAAGAAAATTAAAGTAGCACGCAAGCTTGAGCGCTTCGTCTGCCCACAGGGAAAGCAAGGTTGTCGAGCGTGTCAGCCGTTTGAACAGATACTGCTAGGCAGAGCGCACTACGTTGGTGTCGGTAACTACAAACAAGATATATTCACGCTGCGTGATGTTGAGAAAACAAATAGAGATAGTGTAATATTATGAGCATATGAAGGGTTTTCTAGATTTCATTCGCGAGCAGGGTGTTGTTGGTCTAGCTGTAGGTTTTATTTTGGGCGGCTCGATCTCGAAGGTAGTGACATCACTAGTGACAGATATTATCAACCCAATTTTGGGGATAGTGCTCGGAGCCGCTGGTAATTTAGAATCTGCCATGCTCTCAATAGGTCCAGTAAATATTATGTGGGGTAATTTTGCATCTGTCCTAATAAACTTCTTGGTAATTGCAGCCGTCGTGTACTTTGGTGTGCGAGGTCTTGGACTTAATAAACTCGACAAGAAAAAATAACTGCTCGTCAAATACCTTGGTGTATGAGATCATGGCCCATGTGAAGCGATTGATTATTATTTTAGTTATTTTTTTGGTTGGTGCAGTGGTTGGAGGAGTTGCTATACAGCGAAACCTCATTGATTGGTTGCTGCCAAAACAACAAGTTGTTGTTGATGAGCGGATAGCCTTTATTGATGAGGTCTACGATCTGATTAAAAAAGAGTATTGGGAATTATTGTTTGATGAGCAGTTAGCAGGACTATTTCAGAAAGCATTGAGCAAAGCTTCTGGCGAAGAAATCACTTTGCCAACCAGCGATAAGTCGGGAGTGAAAATTGCACTCGAAAATATTTTGGCAAAACAAGAAAGTGAGGAAGTAAAGAATGCGTTGGTGGCCGACGCGACAAATATGGTATTGGTTAATTTGCAGCCTTTTGGCAGAAGTCGCTTGTTGAGCGAGGTGGATTCACAAGAGATTTTAAATTCAGTAACCAGTCGCAATCCTGATGTAAATTATTTTGAAACACTCGCAATAGAGGCGAGCTCGTCTTCAGAAGTAGTAGTCAACAACTTTATGCAAAAACAGCAAGAAGTAGCAAGGTCGCAAAAATCAGAGGAAGAAAAACAGCGAGCCCGACAAGTACTGGAGCGTGCGTACGAGGCGCTAGATTCTGATGCCGAGCGATTTCGGTATGCTCAGACTGGTGTCGAGTCGAGCATTTCGAGCAAAAATTTGAGCTTTGATATTTATTATTTGAAGTTGAACTCATTTGCTCCGACAACATACGAAGACATAGTATTTGCCCTCAAGGCAGTGCCACCACAACCAAAGCAAACGAGCCTTGTCATCGATTTGCGTGGCAACCCAGGGGGTTATATAGATGGTTTGCCAAATGTACTGGGTGCATTTTATGGTCCTGACACCAAGGCATATCAATTTCTCAAACAAGGTAAGAAGACTGATCTGGAGACTAAAACAAATAAAATTATCGGTCTTGATCAGTTCAAAAAAATCGTTATTTTGATAGATCAGGCGACGGGATCTTCTGCCGAAGCAATGGCTGCCTCACTCAAAAAATATAATGTTGGCGTTTTGGTTGGCGTACCGTCTCGCGGTTGGGGCACAATGGAACGATTATTTTCTGTAGAGCATCAGTTTGAAGTCGGTCAGAAATTTTCGATTTTGCTCGTGCAAAACCTAACGTTGCGCGAAGATGGTATTCCTATCGAAGGTAGTGGGGTTATTCCAGATGTACTGATAACTGAACCAAACTGGCAGCAAGAGCTACTACAGTACTATGACTCACCCACTCTTGTGACAGCAGTACGAAAGATGGTAGAACAATAAAATGAAAAAACGCACGCTTATTGCTTCTTTCCGACACTTTCTTGTAGGGTTTAGTATGGGAGCGGCCGATCTTGTACCAGGTGTTTCTGGTGGCACTATAGCATTTGTGAGTGGCATCTACGAACAACTTTTGTCAGCAGTTGAGATTGTCACAGGACCTGTTTTGCGTTTAGTGATTCGGGGCAAATTTGTTCAAGCGTATAGAATGACACCGTTCAAGTTTGTAGTACCACTAGGTCTCGGCATGGCAATAGCAATTCTGAGCCTCAGCCACTTGATCGAGTATCTACTTGCCGACCACCCCAATCAAACTTGGTCATTTTTTTTTGGTCTTGTCGTGGCCTCGATTGTATTGGTTGGACGCACAATTAAGGGATGGTCTTGGCGAGAGCTTGTTGCAATAGCGGCAGGAGCATTGACTACCTACTGGATGGTCGGTGCCGTACCACTCGAGACACCTGCAACACCACTGGCTTTTTTCTTTAGTGGAATGGTAGCAATTTGTGCTATGATTTTGCCCGGTATTTCTGGTTCATTCATTTTGGTTTTACTGGGAAAATATTCACAGGTTTTACACGCTGTTTCGGATCGAGATATACTTACCATCCTTTATGTCGGTTTGGGTGCAGTAGTTGGTCTTAGTGTTTTTTCTCGTTTGCTCAAGTATTTACTCGACAAACATCACTCGGTTACTTTGGGAGTGTTGTTTGGTGTATTGATTGGTTCACTGCGCAAAGTTTGGCCGTGGAAGCTGCCTGATGGAACAAATATTTTACCAGAGTTGAGCGGTGAAGTGCTCCTAGCACTCTTCTGCGCGATTATTGGCGCTGTGCTAGTGTTGGGCATCAGCCAACTTGAACGTGGCAAGCGATCAATCGTTACTGAGTAATTTTTTCTAGTTGTGACACCAGTTTATTTGCTGACAGATTATATTCTGTGAGTCGAAAACCAATCAGCACAAGCGAATTGGATGTTGTAATGCCATTGAGTTGATTCTGGGAGAAGGTTGTACGTCTGCCCACAGTATTGAGTACTGCTTGCGTCCCATCAGCTAGGTGGATAATTCCTTTGATGCGGAAGACTGCAGTAGGCAAGGTCGTAATCCATTCGAGCAATTTTTCTTTGGATACTGCACCAGAAAATTCTAGAGAGACTGACTCTAGACCGTCTTGCGTTAGATGGTGTGAGTGATTATGTGGGGTGGCAAGCAGTCTTATTAGTTCTGTCGAAGTCACGCCAAAAACTAAGTGAGGGTCGAGCGCCCCCTTGGTTGCTTCAAGAATTGGACTTGTTTGATTCAACTCTCGCACGTAGCCAACTACGCGTTGTTTTTGCTCGAGATCGACGAGCTCAACTTTATTAAAAACAATCAGGTCGGTAAACTTAGTTTGGTTCCTAGCAGTCAAGCTGAGGTCTTTGTAGCCAGAGAAATTAACTACATCAATGACAGAAATTACTCCATCGCGCTCTAGATTTGGGTGACCGTCCACCATCAGTGCTATGGCAGCTGGATCAGCTGCGCCAGATGCTTCGATAATTATTCTACTCGGCATGAATTGCTCGATAATTTCGTTGATTGAAGTGAGAAACGGACCAACGAGCGTGCAGCAGATACAGCCATTGAGAAGTTCACGTGCGGTAATATTTTTGCTTTCCATGATTTTGGCATCAATATTTTTGGCGCCAATCTCATTTTTTATGTACACCACTTGTTCCCCGTTTGCCTGCAGTTTTGCAATAATGTTCGAAATAATTGTAGTTTTGCCTGATCCGAGAAAGCCTGAGAATACTGTGGTAGGAATGGTCTGCTGCATAGCCAGCATCTTACACGGGTGATGTGAGTTGGGCAAATCGGATATAGCCAGCTTGGTCGGTCGAGAGAGTGACTTGCCAACCACGCTTTTGGTATGGTACGAAGTTTTTTAGGGAGTGCGTATGGTCAAGTTCCAAAAAAACTCGCGTCTTTGGATGTAACACAGGAGTAATAGTGTCGAGCAAGCGAGCGATAACTGCAAAGCCATCGAATCCACCGTCAAGCGCGAGTACTGGTTCGTGAGCTTTGACACTTTCATCAAGTTTGGCAATCCGCTCGCTTGGAATGTAGGGCAGGTTCGCGACGACAATATCAAATTGTTCTGCCTGAGTATTCTCAAGCAAATCACTTTTTATAAAAGAAATTGGAGCATACTTGCCAAGTAGCTCAACCGCATTTCTTTCTGCAACTCGTAATGCATTCTTGCTAATGTCGGTAGCAACAAACTGCAGTTTTTTCCAGGAATCTTTAAATTGTTTTGCCAGCGCAACAGTGATAGCACCGCTGCCAGTGCCTACTTCAAGTATTTGTAGTGAAATTTGATCACTTGCAAGTTGTTTTTTGATTTCAGTTGCAGCTAATGCAACAAGTTTTTCGGTTTCAATTCTTGGGATCAAGACATTCTCATTAACATTGATTATAAAATCACAAAACTCTGCTTTGCCACTTATATACTCGACAGGTGCAGAAGCATAAGTTTGCAGCAATGGATCAACACCGTACCGAGCTAAGTGCGTTTGTTCTCTGGGGGTAAAGTGGCGACTTGTTTGTTGTATCATATACCTTGTATTAAGGAGCATTATGTCACAACTAAAACAACGTCTACAAAACGATCTTAAAATAGCAATGAAGGCGCGAGATACAAATGCACTTGGAGCTATTCGATTTTTGCTTGCGCAGATAAACAACGAACAAATTGATGCTGGCGAGCTTTCGGACGAACAAATTTTTATGATTATCAAACAACAGCTCAAGCAGTTTGATGAGGCAATCTCTGGTTTTGCTCGGGGTGGAAGAAACGAGTTGGTTGCTGAAGAGCAGGCAAAAAAAGCAGTTGTTTTATCATACCTGCCACCGCAGGCAAGTGACGACGAGATCCGCTCTGCTATTGCTGCGGCACGTGTGGAATCAGGTGAAACACATCCTGGAAAACTAACTGGCTTAGTGATGCGAAGACTTGGACCAATAGCAGATGGTAGCAGAGTTTCACAGTTGATTCAGGCTGCGCTCAAAAAATAATTGGTTATGCATCAAAAAACGGTTGGTCAGATTCTGTCAGAAGAGCGGCAAAAACGTCGACTTTCTACAGCTGATTTTGCCAAGAGAGCACGAATTCGTGAAAATTACATTATTGCGTTGGAGAGTGATAAATATGAGGATTTGCCACCGGCGGTTTTTGTGAAAGGATACGTCAAGATGTATGCGCGGATTTTGGGATTCGACAGCGCGCCAGTTCTAGCGTTGCTACGACGAGATTTTAGCTTGAGCGTTCGTGGCACACTTGTTCCTCGAGAATTTCTCACGCCGATTCTTAAGCGACGCAATCGCACTGCTCGAGTGACTTCTGCCCTGATTGGTTTGGCAGTAGTATTTTTGACTGTTAGCGGCTACGTTTCTTGGCAGTGGTATCAGTTGCAACAGCCTCCGAGACTCCTGATTACTGAACCGAGTGAAAATACCGTCTCCAGTCCTTCAGTTACTATACGAGGAGAAACAGATATAGGTGCCTTGTTAACGATTAATAATCAGCCAGTTGCACTCCAACCAGATGGTAGTTTTGAAGTGACACTCGAATTTTTTACCGAAGGCATTGTATCGCTCGTTGCAGAATCTACTGATCAAAAGGGAAGAACGAGTACAGAGGTCAGGCAGGTTCAGGTACAATTTTAATACAGCCTGCGGTATAGTACAAAGAAAGAGGAGATATTATGGATATATTACCAATCGTTTTTGCAGTTGTTCTCGTTATTTTGGCTGTGGTACTTAGTGTAGTTGGGATACAAATGGTCATGGTGCTCGTGCAGTTGCGCCAAACGTTGCAACGTGTCAACACTGCCCTCTCGACGGCAGAAGCAAAAGTTGCTTCACTTACGGAGCCACTAAAACAGTTTTCCGGCACAGTATCAGGGATAAAAACCGGACTCAAAGTGTTTGAGACATTTGTAGGTTGGCTACAAAAAAGCAAAGATGCCTAACGAAGATCACGGCTCATTTTCTCTTGGATTTACATTTGGTTTGCTTGCGGGTGCTGTTGGATTTTTTGCATTTGGGACAGAAAGAGGCAAAAATGCTAGAAGGCAATTTTCTCAGCAGTGGCACGACGCACATAAATCACTTGCCAAAAATCCAAGCACTCCTGTTACCACACTGAAGGAAGCGTACAAGCAAGTAGTTTCAGCAGTTTTTGATGAGCCGCAAAAGAAAAAGAGAGTCGCCAAGCCGCGTGCAAAAAGGCAGACGTTCAGTGGCACCTGATGGTACAATCAGAGAATAATGCATCCAGACAAGGTTCGCCAAAAATATCTAGATTTCTTTCGTAAACAGCAGCACGCTGTGTTGCCGTCAGCTCCCTTGGTACCAGAAAATGACCCCACGACGCTCTTTACTGGTTCTGGTATGCAGCCAATGATCACCTACCTACTTGGTGAGCCGCACCCGAAAGGAAGTAGAATTGTCGACAGTCAACGTTGTTTTCGTTCGCAAGACATCGAGGAGGTTGGGGATAATCGCCACACCACATATTTTGAAATGCTTGGCAATTGGTCGCTCGGTGATTACTTCAAAAAAGAACAATTGCCGTGGGTATTTACATTTCTTACCAAAGAACTCGAGCTTGATCCAAACAAATTATTTGTCACTGTGTTTGGTGGTAGCAAGAAACTCAAGATTTCACACGATCAGGAATCGGTAGGTATCTGGCAAGAGCTTTTTTTTACTGCAAACTGCAGCAATGGAGTAGAGAAACATCCAGAAAAAAACGGTATGACCAAAGACACGAGAATCTTTTTTTATGATGAATCAAAAAACTGGTGGTCACGCGCTGGCTTGCCCGACAACATGCCGGTAGGAGAGCCAGGCGGTCCTGACAGTGAGGTCTTTTATGATTTTGGCAGTGAGCGCAATTTGCATGAAAACTCACCATTTGCCAAACAGCCATGTCATGTCAATTGCGATTGTGGTCGATTTCTAGAAATAGGTAACTCGGTTTTTATGCAGTATCAGAAGCAGGCAGATGGCTCATTTAGCAATTTGCCTCAAATGAACGTAGATTTTGGTGGTGGGCTTGAACGCTTAGCAGCTGCGACAACCAACAATCCAGATGTATTTACAACCGAGTTGTTTTGGCCAATTATTGTTACATTAGAGAAGTTGACGGGCAATAACTATAACGATGATGAAACAGCTCGCTATGCTTTTCGTGTCATTGCCGATCATGTTCGAGCAGCAGTCATGCTCGCAAGCGATAATGTTTTGCCAGCAAACAAAGAGCAGGGGTATTTTGTTCGCCGTTTGTTGCGTAGGGCAATTCGTTACGCACACGATTTGGGAATAACGCAGCCATTTTTGTCTCATCTTGTGCCAGAAGTAGCAAAAATCTATAAGCAGTCTTACCCACAAGTACAAGCTCAGGCAGAGAAAATTCAGACAGCCCTTAGTTTGGAAGAGCAAAAATTTCAAAAAGTGCTCGAAAAAGGATTGCGCCATTTTTCTAATTTAGAAAAGATTGATGGCGAGAGTGCCTTTAGGTTGTATGAAACGTACGGTTTTCCATTTGAGCTAACTCAAGAACTCGCTGACGAGCGTGGAGAATCTCTGGACGTGACTGCTTTTGATAAAGCGCGCCAAGCACATGCAGAAAAGTCTCGCACTGCTTCAGCAGGTAAGTTTCGTGGTGGTTTGCAAGATACAAGTAAAATCGCGACTCGCTATCACACAGCTACACATTTGTTGCATGCTGCATTGCGCAAAAAATTTGGAGATTCGGTTCAACAAAAAGGCTCAAACATTACAGGAAAGCGTTTGCGATTTGATTTTTCATTTGATCGCGCGCTGTCTGATTCTGAGATAGTAGCAGTTGTAAACCAGATTAATACCTGGATTGAGGCAGATTTGCCTGTAGAGAAAAAAGTTCAGAAGAAATCGGAAGCCCTCAAGTCTGGGGCTTTGGCTTTTTTTGGTGAACAATACCCCGATGAAGTTTCGGTTTATACTATTGGAGCCTCACAGGGTTGGATTTCTCGCGAGCTTTGTGGTGGTCCACATGTTGCTCACACTGCAGAAATTGGTCGTTTGCAATTTATGAAACAGCAAGCAGTCGCCGCTGGTGTTCGTCGCATATACTTATCTGTCGAGTCACCCTAGTCTTCTGGTCGGATTTTTGCTTTAATAGACTGGACACAATGCAACTGCCAAATATTTTCACTGCCAGCAAGCAAGAGCAGCCGTCGCTCATGTTCTGTATCGTCGTAACAGATACCAGCACTCAAGCACTTTTGATTAAGTTGCAAGGCCCTCACACCAATATCCTTTCAAAATCAAAGCGCTATCACTATCTTGATGCAAATAGTTTGGTTATAAAAACAGATGAAGCCTTGCAGGAATTGGGCCCAGATTCAGAGAAGGTGAATACAGTTGTATTCGCACTCGAGAAAAGTTGGCTTGATGATGGTGTTGTACAGCCAAAAAAGCAACAGGTACTCGACTCACTTGTCAAAGATTTGTCTCTTAAACCAGTTGGTTTTGTCGAACAAATTGAGGCGTTGTCACATGCTGTTGCGACGCAGTCGTCGGGCAGTACTATTTTATTACTGCTTTCACAAACAGCTATCACCGCGACTGTCGTACAGCACAATACAATTTTTGGTGAACAAAATATTGGTAAATCAGGAGATATAGTAGCAGATGTAACCGAAGCACTTGCTCGTTTGCATAAGCAAGTGGGGACGTTGCCTGCCAAAGTGCTCTGCGTATCAGCTTTGTTGAGTGATGAAGAACTCGAGATGGTCCAGCAAGATCTTTTGACAGCTGATTGGTTGGCAGGAAATTTTTTTCTGCAGCAACCGAGTATCGAGTTTATGGCAGAAGAACAAGTGCTTTCTTTCTTGGCAGTGCAGGCCGGGATTGCGGCGCACTTAGCTACCCAAACAGCAAGGTCAGAACCAGCAAAAACAGCCGTCGAGGGTGATAACTTTTTACCAGTCGAGTTCGCTGTAGAGCCAGAAGATGCTACTGCAAAGTCTTTTGGAATTCCGATTCCAACCAAAGTGGAAGAAACAAACCCAGATTTTGGTTTTTCCGAAGAGGCACCAAATGAAGATGTTGTCGCGAAACCATACCACAAACCTCACAAATTCATTGGGATTGGGGTAATTTTTGGCGTACTTGCTTTGGCTACAGCTGCTTTTATTGGCATGTATTTTTTTAGTAGTGTCACAATCAACATCACGCCCGTAAGCAAGACAGTTTCTCGAGAAATCGAACTAGGGCTTGATGCCTCTATTGCTGTATCAGATCCTGAAGCACTTACTATCAAAGCCCAACAGTACGAGGCCGAATTCACTTCGACACAAACTACTGAGGCAAGTGGCGTAGCCCTGGTAGGAGAGAAAGCGCGTGGAAATCTAACTATCTTCAATAAAACCGATGAAGAAAAAACTTTCCCTATCGGTACAGTGTTTACTGCACAAGAACTTGTGTTTACGCTTGACGAAGAGGTGACGATTCCGGCGGCAACTGTTACTACCAAAACCGGCGGAGGAGGCGAGGTAAAGGACTATGGCACAAAATCTAGTACTGTTACTGCTACGGCAATTGGCGCAGAAGGCAATCTTGCCAAGGGGATAGAATTTACTGTTGAGTCATTTGCAAGCAGCTCCTACTCAGCTACGAGCGATGAAGCATTTACTGGTGGAGCGAGCAGGGAGGTTCGTGTTGTATCTGCTACTGATCTGGAGTTACTTGTTAGTGATGCCAAAAAAGATATTTTACAACAAGCCGAGAAGCAGTTTGCAGAAAAGTCTGGATCAGGCTTGTATTTATTGCCTCCACAACAGCTTGTAGTCAAGAGTACAAGTGACTCTGCAAAAGAAGGAACTGAAGCCGATTCTGCCTCTATTACTCTTGTGGCAACAGTCAAAACACTGTCTTACAAAACTGAAGACCTCCTCCCAATTG
Organism: Candidatus Pacebacteria bacterium CG10_big_fil_rev_8_21_14_0_10_44_54; assembly: GCA_002772695.1. Lineage (GTDB taxonomy): Bacteria > Patescibacteriota > Microgenomatia > UBA1400 > PJMF01 > UM-FILTER-42-14. Next base: position 5,290 of record PFDI01000009.1, on the reverse strand, counting down.
TTACGGCTGTGTTGCAAACGGAAGTTCCAGAGGGATTTGTACTCAAAGATCGTGAGCCAGAGGTCCTTTCGGCACCAAATGAAGCTAGAGATTTATCACAAAAAATTACCCTTAGTGTCAATATTTCTGCCCAAGTTGTTGCCGATGTCTCGCTTGATGATTTACGCTCCAAGATTTTAGGCGATAGCTTTGAGGCTGCACGCAACACACTGCTTGGTAATACAAAAGTGCAAGCAGTTGATATCCAGATGCAACCAGCTGTATTGAATGGTATTTGGAAGCATATTCCTAAGCAAGAAGATAGAGTGCAGATGCAAGTTGTGGGGAGTGAGCGTGGGTAAAAAAAATAAAATTGTTCCAGTAAATCAGGCGGACCTAGTCGCACTCTATAGAAAGGCTTTATTGGGTGGCATGTCGATAGCCACACTCGAGTCAACAGTTGAGCGCCATCTCAAGCGTTTGGTTGCGACAGATGACTTGGAGTCTGAAGCAAGTGATGAGCAGATTACCGTTATTAAAAAACGTATTCCCCTGCCCGTGCGCGTTGGCGCAGCCTTAGTGCCAATTGCCCTATTATTTGTCGGATTATTTTTGGTTGGCAGCGCTGTTTTGCCAATTCTTGGTGGTTATATGACGACTATCCCACAACTACAGGCAAAGGAGTTGGTGTCACCATTGCCCCAGGAGGAGGTTATGACGCTGACGCCAGTAGTTGTTTCGCAGGTTACAGAGAATGTTTCTGGCAGACCAGGTTTTGCGTTTGAACCCGAAATACTTGACACAGAACTCGATTACACCAACCTACTCAATTGGTTTTCAGATGGAGCACTGCCGCAAGTAGCTGAGGCCCATCTTTCTTCCGAGCTTATTGAGTACACGATTGACATACCAAAAGTTGATGTATTTGATGCTCGAGTTAAAGTGGGAGGAACAAACTTGAATGAAGGATTGATTGCTTATCCTGGTACCGCCAATCCCGGTGAGTTCGGCGCACCGGTTATTTTTGGACACTCTGTTTTGCGACAGTTTTACAATCCTAGTGAAAAAAATCCACGCCGATACAACTCAATTTTTAGCTACATAATGACGCTGACTAAAGGAGATGAGATTATTGTCAAAACACCCGATGGTCTAACGTACACCTATATCGTGCAAGAAAAAACAGAAGTGAAACCAACAGACGTGCAGATTTTGAATCAACAGTATGACTCAAAAAGTCTCAAGTTGGTTACCTGTACCCCAGAGGGAACCTATTTACGTAGGGGAGTTGTAACCGCACAATTAGTATCACAATCTGGAGGTTAGTATGGTGCGGACGCTCGGCATTGACTTTGGTACCAAGAGGGTTGGTCTCGCTCTTTCATACGGTACGCTTGCAGAACCACACTGTGTTGTAAATAATGACGAGGCAATTTTTGCTCATATTCAGCAAATTATTCTTGATGAAGGAGTGCAGCAATTAATTTGTGGTATTTCTGAGGGTGAGATGGCAGTAAAAACAAAGCAGTTTGCGACTCAGCTGCATTTGTACACAAAATTACCTCTCGATTTTGTCGATGAAACACTGTCTTCTCAGTCGGTCCGTGCAAAGTTGGGGGTCAGACGTACTGTAAACAGGCGAGATTCTGTAGATCATTTTGCTGCAGCTGAGATCTTACAAGAGTGGCTCGATATGCAATCAGCCAAGGAGTATGCATGACACCACTCACAATTACTATATTTTGGGGAATTTTCGGATTAGTCTGCTTGCTGTTTGCTGCTGAGTTATTTGTCCGGGTGAGCGCTCGTTTGGCAAGAATTTGGAATATTTCGCCGCTTATCACTTCACTCGTCATTGTTGCGCTTGGCACAAATGTGCCGGAATTTGCCGTTAGTTTGGGTGCGATAGTCAGAGAAGATGCCGGACTTGCTTTAGGCAATCTCATTGGTAGCAGCATCACAAATGTCACGCTAATTTTTGGTGCAAGTATTTTGTTTGGTAGAGTAAAACCGGGTACAGTAAAAACACAGAAAAATGCCTGGATATTACTGGTTATAACTGGTTTATTTTGTGGCATGTCTCTACTTCATTTGGCACATAGTATTCAGGCAATGGTCTTGTTGGCGAGCGTGTGCGCAGTGGTGAGTTATCAGTTTCTGCTTGGAATTCGTGGTCGACAAAATGAGGACAAGACTACATTATCTCGAGATAATTTTAAGAAAATGAGCCCAAATCGGGTAATGCTCTATTTAGGGCTACTGATTATTGCAATGCTACTCGTGTGGTTTGGTGGCAATCAGGTTGTAGTTGCGATTACTTTATTATCAGATGAGTTGCAGATAAGTACTACATTTTTAGGATTGACCCTTGCAGGTTTGGCAACTACATTGCCAGAGCTAATAACAGCCCTGACAGCAAGTTTTCAGCGACAGAATAAGGTTGTAATCGGTACAATCTTGGGAAGCAATATTTTTAACCTTACCCTATTTCCAGCTATTGTATTTGCGACTGTTGGTACTTGGTATATCACTCCAGCACTGGCTCTACTGCTGTTTGGAGTAACCCTATTATTTTTTCTTGTACTACTCGCCTTTCGTGGTAGATTTGTACTTCCAGTACTTGGCATAGTTTTTTTGCTAGCGTATTTTAGCTTCTTGTCAGCCACGACTTATTTGCAGGTTTCAAAATGAAAAAAATCTCACTTGGATCACCACCACCAATCTGGAAAACACTCGGGCCCTCATTTATTTTGCTTGGCCTTGCCCTTGGTAGTGGCGAATTAATTCTCTGGCCATTTTTGGCCGCTAACTATGGATTAGGCTTGCTTTGGGGAGCGGTGCTTGGCATCACCTTACAATTTTTTCTTAATACCGAAGTTATGCGTTATAGCTTGAGTTGGAGCGAAAGTGTTTTTGTCGGATTCAGGCGTTTATCCCCACTTTTACCACTATGGTTCATTCTCTCGACGGTGGTGCCATGGTCATTGCCGGGGTTTTCTTCGGCAACTGCTGAGATTTTACACACACTTGTACCACTAGTTCCAGTTAAGATTTTGGCAGTAGCGATACTTTTCTTGGTGGGCATAATTTTGACATTTGGGGCATCCCTTTACAAAACCATGGTGCGAATTCAGACAGCAATAATTGTTTTTAGTCTTGTTCTGATTGTGTTCTTAGTTTTGCAATTAACTGATGCGGCAGATTGGACTCAAGTTAGTCTTGGGTTGTTTGGTGATGGAGCAGGCTGGTGGCTTTTTCCTGAGGGTGTAAAGATTTCTGCTTTTTTGGCAGCATTTGCCTACGCGGGTGCGGGCGGCAATCTCAACTTGGCACAGTCGTACTACATCAAGGAAAAGGGTTTTGGTATGGGTGTCTTTGCCGAGAAAATCACCGGTTTATTTGCTGCCTCAAAACACACGGCGATTCGGGGCAAAACATTTCCACAAACTAGTGGCAATGTGCGGAGTTGGCAAGCCTGGTGGCGTTTTGCTCGCCTAGAACACGCAATTGTTTTTTGGGGCTTGGGCCTGATCACCATTATTTTGCTCTCTGTCCTGTCGTATGCCACTGTTTTCGGACAAGAGGTAGAGTCTGGTCTGTCATTTTTATATGCCCAGGCAGATGCAATCGGAGCAGCACTCGGTCAGCCAGTAGCCCTAAGTTTCTTGGTTGTAGCCGCATTGATGTTATTTTCTACCCAGCTTGGTGTGCTCGAGTCTGCCAGCCGGATTATTGCCGAGAATCTTTCGCTCGTGACCAATTGGAAATCAAACAAAACCAACCCCACCAAGGGGTTTGCCGTCATAGTTTGGGCTCAGATAGGTTTGGGAATTATCATTTATCTTGCCGGTGTAACGGAACCACGCATGCTTATCACACTCTCGGCTATTCTCAATGCTGCAGCAATGATGGTTTCGTTCTGCCTATTACTCTTTTTGAATCACAAGCGACTGCAAGTTGGCCAGCGACCAAGCAATTTGCGCAAGATCATTCTAATTTTTGGCTCGTTGTTTTTCTTGGGACTTTTGGCTGTTACGGTGTTTGGGTGGTAGGGTTGGTGTACAATCACGGCATGACGCTTCACTTCGTAGTCAACCAGCAGTATTACTATACCAAGGTTCAGGGGTCGGGTATTTTGTAATAATTTGTCAAAACGAACTTCTTGCATAACCCGGCACTTGAGCCGGTTTTTTTGTGCAATAAAAGTTATTTAGAAAGTAAGAATGAAATTTACAAATGATCAACATAAAATTTGGGAATCGTTGCTTGAGCATCAGCTGCCAAACGTACAAAAATTTGCCTGTAGAGAGTTTCTGTCTGGTTTGGAATCCATCGAGCTGCCACAAACACAGATACCTTCCCTGGAGTTTCTCAACAGCAAGATTACACCAAAAACAGGGTGGAGCATACGAAGAACCAAGACCAGATACATAGATTCTATTCCCTGGTACCAGCATTTCGTGCGCAAAGAATTTGTGGTGACCGACTTTTTGCGCAGCTGGGAAGAGTTTGAGTTTACTCACGAGCCAGACATGTTCCACGATATCTTTGGCCACCTGCCATTTCATATGATTTCTGAGTACACAGAACTGATCGAGCTATTTGCACCAGCATTTCTTTGTGCGACCAAACAGCAGCAGGAGGATATTAAGCGACTAGCTTGGTTTAGTTATGAGTTTGGACTCATTCGGCAAGAGGGAGAGATAAAAGTATTCGGTACAGGACTATTGTCGTCAATTGGTGAGATTGCGCAGGTCACATCTGGAAAAACCTCTATCTTGCCATTTACGACCGAAAATGTACTCAAGCGCAACAAAGCAATATACACGTTCAACAAAGAGCTTTTTGTTTTTGAATCAATTGAAGCACTCAAGCGTGAGCTTAGAAAGTACTTTGATTCAATACTGAAAGCTGGTCAAAGTAAAATACAATCTTCAGAGAAGATCGTTGACCGGCAGATGAAGTTGAGTTGAGGCTAGTAGAGCACCTTTCTATAGTTAGCGACAGACTTTATTGCAATACTTTGGGATGAAGAAAATCATAGCTAAAGGATTGCAAATTACTGTTCTATCTCAGAATGAGAATGATTATATTTTGCTCACTGATATAGCTAGGCACAAAGATTCTGAGAGAACTGATTATGTAATCCAGAACTGGATGAGAACGGTGTTTGCAATCGACTTTTTGGGTATTTGGGAGAGGATCAACAATCCGAATTTTAACCCACCTCACTTAAATCCCCGACCGTAAGGTCGCTTGGGGATGGAGGTAGCCCCTGAATCTTTTTGGTTGGGAGTTGCTACACTATCTG
>PFDI01000022.1:45264-79144 GCA_002772695.1 Candidatus Pacebacteria bacterium CG10_big_fil_rev_8_21_14_0_10_44_54 | reverse complement strand
CGCTACGCCAGCCGACATCTATTTCAACTGAAAGGAATGGATCTTAAACCAGTCGGTTTTGTGTGTAGACAAAGGGGTACACTTTACTTTTAACCTTGATTACAGTAATAACAGCAAATGGTAGTAAGAACCAGATCGATGAGTAGTCCCAAAAAAAACTAAAGATGATTATGATATTGATAAGAATCATTTTTTGATACTTTTTGACGTCAGAATGTAAATCAAGATTCCTTGTTGAAGCTAAGAAAATTAAGAAAAGAAATATAATCACTCCATATGGACGAAGGCTAAAAGAGTTGGCTGTAATGGTCGGATTGATGGCAAAAAGTATTCCACCCAGGATGGCAGCAGTTGCAGATTTATGAGTGACTTTTATGTAGCGCATTAGGGGAATTGTTGCCAATCCCCCTAGAAAAAATGATAAAAATCTAAGGGCAATCTTATCATCATATGAAATGAATTTTAGTAGAACTTTTGTGTAGAGATGCAATAGCGGCGGATGAGATTTGTCCCAGTGTTCGACCAGTGCGGTTTGTTTCCAATCATTTTCGTGAGCAATTTGTAAAACTAGTACCTCATCAATCCATAATTCTTGAGTAGCTGCATAGTAGTATCTAATCCCAATAGAAACAACTGTTATCAAAATGACAAGAAAATAAAAAATTCGATTTGACTTAATCATAGCTTTGCAGTGATACAATCACGCTGTGAACTGGCATCTTTCAAAATTATCTCATGCTTTTCTGAAGAAAAAGCAGCGCAAGCTGCATGTTTGGCGATTGCTTGCAACTGTGATTATTGCTTTGTTGGCAGTTGGCGTGGTGCGCTTTTTCTCCAAAAGTAACGACTACCGCTATGTCCGCATAGAATTGACTGGTCGCGAGTGGTGGTATGGCGCCATTGATCCGCCTCCTTGGTTGGCGTCAGAGATTCAGATCGGTGATACAGAGTTAGAACCAAATGGAGTAGTCTCGGCAGAAATCGTGTCTTACGACGCCTACCCGCAAGGTGATGAAAAAACAAAATTTTATCCTGTGGTAAAGCTCAAGGGTAGTTTTGATCATCGCTCACAACAGTTTGTATACAAGGGTACTCCAGTGGAGGTGGGGGGGAAGATAGCTATAGATTTATCTGGCAAGAAACTATTGGGAATTATCACTCATATGTCTGATAAGCCGATTATTTTGCCGGAACAATGGTTTCATATATCTGCCATTTGGCGCAGTAAAGATCCTTGGACAGTAACAGAGCTTAAGCCGGGACTTATTGCATATAATTTGGGCACAGGGCAAGAAATCGCTCGAGTACTTTCTGTCACAACAAGACAACCTTCTAGTGATATTTTTTCATCGGTCGCAGGTGGCTCGGTTGTATTCAACAAAGATCCACAAAAGCGAGACGTTCTTCTGGAGTTTGAAATTCGCGCGCAAAATATAGGAGATGTGTGGTCTTATGCAGGACATCAGAAGGTTAAAGTAGGCGAACCGCTTTGGGTGTATACCGATGCTCTTGATATTGAGGGGATAGAGATAACTAGTCTGCGCCCACTCGATAATGCCCAGTAGACAGTCGATACTTTCTATTCTTTTGTTTGTATTTCCGTTTACGTTCTTGTTGATTGCAAACAATAAGCTGTTGCTTCTCGTGTTTATTTTGGCGGCATTCATTTTGTATCGACTCAAGACAAAGTATGCTTCAGGACTTTTTCTCTTACTGCTTTTGAGTTTGCCAATCGAGCTTGGTTTGCGTGGTGGTATGGTCACGGCCGTTGAGTCGGCTATGACCCAGTTTAACCTGGGATACGGCTATTACTTTGGATTGAGTGTCAAATTTTTGTTGGTGTTGTTGGCAGCACTTAGTGTGCCGGAGTTATATCGGCAGAAATCTCGCTCTGTTTTGCTGTTGTCTGTGTTCTTGATCTTGTGCTTGGTACAAGTTGTTTTACCGAAGTTCGATAGTCACATAGTATTTGGACTTATTAGAATTTGCTACTTCTTTTTACTCTTCATGCTTGCTCGATACAGTTTGCAACATGTTGCAAATAAAAAAATGATGTTTGTAGTCGCATCAGGTTGGTTATTGTTTTTTGGAGTGCTTAGCAGTTTGCAGTTCTTGTTGCGACATAACCTTGGTTTGTATTTGGAGGAAGGGAGTACCATTGCTCCGTTTGGTTACCTAACCAACGAAAGCTCTTTTTTGTATAGGGTATCAGGCACGCTTGGTCACCCAACCTTTTTTGCCAGCTGGCTTTCTATGTTATTGCCAATCGGCCTAGGACAACTTGTAGTAACGAAAAAACGATCTGTTCAAATCATTTCTGGTACAAGTGCAGTATTGGGTCTACTAGCCTTGTTTGCAACCTACAGTCGTAGTGCATGGGTTGCGCTTGCGACAACGATTGGATTGTTCATTTGGCATTTCGCTCGAGATAAAAAAGTGACACTACTTCTAAAAAAATGGAAATGGATTTTGCTTGGTGGTGTTGGGATCATTGTGCTGTATGGGGGCTATTTTTTTACGCGACTCCAGTCGTTCTCATATATATTTACGCTTGGCTCAGGGCGTGGTCGAGTAGAGCTGGCACAAGAAGCATTCGAGATGATCCGCATGTTTCCCATTACCGGCGTTGGTCTCAATCACTTTACCCAAACCATGGTCGCGCAAAACGTCTCTGGTGCAGCAGCCTACTTTTTGTACCCGGTGCACAACACCTGGCTGCTATTTGCTAGCGAACTTGGCTTGCCAGCGATGTTTTTATTTGCCATCTTTGCCTTGTCAATTTTGTGGCGAGTGCCAAAAAATATTGCTCATTTTTCCGTTTGGGTAGCCTGCATTACTTTTTTAATCAACTCGCAGTTTCACACCCTCTTTTCTCAGGACCCCACTCTTGACTTATTTGTGGTATTTTTGGCATATCTAGATACTGCAAAAAAATCATGACTACATCGGTCATCATCCCGTCCTGCAATAGACAGGCAAGTCTCAATCGCTGTCTTGTGGCACTGTTGGCACAAACTAAGCTGCCAGACGAAGTCATTGTGGTAGAAAATGCTCCACGAAAGCAGTACAAGTTTGACAAGAAAAAATTTGCACGACTACAAATTCGTCATATTTTGGAAAAATCTCCAGGCAAATCAACGGCCAGAAATACTGGCATTTCCCAAGCAAAAGGGGAAATACTAGCCTTTCTTGACGATGACTGTGAGCCAGCACCAAGTTGGTTGAAAGAAATTACCAAGCCATTGCAAAAAAAATCGATTGTTGCGGTGCTTGGTGCGTCTCGAGAAAAATCTACTACACTACTTATGGAAACATATTTGTTTCAGTACAACAAATTTTTTTTGCAGCTTCGTCTTGATGAAAAAACTGGAAATGTTTCTTGTGGTGCGGCACTCAATACCAGAAACTGTGCGGTGAGAAAAGAATTTTTACAAGTGCACAAAATCAAGTTCGATGAACGATTCAATACGTATTTTTTTGCTGAGGACACAGATTTTGGTGAGCAGATTGAGGCGGCACAGGGGAAGTTGTTTTATGCTTCGCGCGCTCTGGTTGTACATAACGAACAGTCAGATTTTGGTAGTCTTCTCAAGAAAAAATTTCTAAATGGACGAGCGATGTGGTTGTTGCAGGCCAAAGGAATTTTTCACAAAAAGGATCTAGCTAGAAATAAGTCACGTAAAGTTTTTCAAAGAATTTCAGAGTTACTTGAGGGAAAAAGCATTTGGCAAGTTATATGTATACTGTTTTTTCTTAACAGCATATTTTGGTCATATAGATTAGGCTATAACTTGGAGCGAATAAAACATGTTTTTTACCGAGACTGAGTTACAAAATAAAGTCATTAGTGATCCACTTAGTGAGCTAGTCCAATTGCAAAGATTGGCAAAGAAGCGTCCAATCCTAGTCAGCTACCTGAACGCGCATGTTCTTGCGCTATTACTTGTTTCTAAAAAATTTCGCAATATTTTTGCGCAGGTAGACTACTTTTATCCAGATGGCTGGGGGGGCGTCTTGTATCTTTACCTGCTGGGTGTTTCGGTCTCGCAGAGAAGTACTGCGCCAGATTTTTTCTTTACACTACTGTCAAAGTGGTGGAGCATGGAGAAGGTGTTTTTGCTGGGCAGTACTGTCAAAACACTAGCTCGTTTCAAGAAGCAAGTGAGCTTTAAACTGCCAGATCTAGAGATAGTGGGGGCGCAGCATGGATACTTTAAGAACAGCCAAAAATTCGTCGATAGAATTGTGTCAAAAAAACCAACCGTTTTGATTGTTGGTATGGGGGCTGATAGATTTTGGCAATTACCGAGGCAAGAGAACTGGATTTTGCAGCACGTGACAACGATGCACCAACCAATTTTTGTTTGGTGCGTGGGTGATTTATTTACCCAAGTGTTAAGAGAAAGAAAGTCACAATCCTGGTACACTGAGTGGTGGCAGCGAACCAGGCAGAATCCAAGCAAAATGCTTCCTCGCTATGTGTTTGATGCACTTGGTTTAGTCTTGGTGTTGTTGCTTACAATGACAAGAGCGCTATGGAAACAACATACTCACAAGAAAAAGTACTAGCAGCGTTTTTGTTGTCATTGTTTTTTTTGCTTTCAGTCTTGTTTGGGGCGACGTATGTATTTGTGTATGTGGCTGGAGGCTTGGCCGCACTATTTTTTTTGTTGCGGTCAAAAGGGGTGTTTAATCAGGCAAGTCAATTTCTAAAAGTAACTTTGCTCTGGCTGCTGTTCTTTGTCACTTTTTTACTTTCAAGCATTTTTTCAAAAAATGTTCCTCTTACTATTGATTCTTTTTTATTTTTTGGAGGAGGACTTCTTGTCTTTTTTAGTATTTTTTTGTTAAAAGAGAAGTACTTCTCTCATAGTTTGTTGCTCCTTTCTCTCAAGAGCGTTGTAGTGATTTTGGCATTTTTTTCTTTGTTTTTCTTTCTTTTTCCGTCATTAGACACATTACCTCGGTCGAACCAGTTGTCGCAGATTGGTGGTCACAGCCATACCAGCTATCTCATTTTATTATTGTTGCCATATTTTTGGAGCGCGTGGCACAAGGCTCAGCGCAAAGTGCTTCATACGTCAGTCTTGCTGGTTCTATACGCAGCCATTCTCTCGAGTAGTGGCCGACTCGTCTGGTTTCTGACAGGCTGGCAGCTGATTGGAGTCTGGCTTTTTCACCTCAAGGAGCGCCAGCTGATGGCACCACTAAAAAAAACATACTTTACAGCCAGCGGTTTTTGTTTGGCCGCGCTCCTTGCTGTAGTGCTTTTTGTTCTCCCCAATGAATCTCGGCCCTTATACTGGCAGCAGGCAGTGAGCGCTTTACAATCGTTTCCTATTTTTGGGTACGGTCCAGGCACTTTCAGTTTAGTCTCGTACAAGTTTGCACAATTTCCGCATGCGTATTCTGGGTACGCGCACAATGTTTTCTTGCAGCAATTTGCTGAGCTTGGTTTGTTGGGAGGCTTAAGTTATTCCGTACTAATTGTAGGTCTAATTTACTTTGCTTCAATTAAACAAAAATCAGCTTTGTTTTTGCTGAGCATACAAACGAGTGTCTTTGTAGCCTTTTTTGATTTTGATTGGCATTTGGCAGGATATATGTATCTTGTGTTGGCACTTATCGCATTGCAACTGAGGAGTGGATTACAACCGAAATTGGGTAAAAAGAACGCTGCAGTTCTCCACCATTTGCCAAGTCTAATTGTAGTTGTGACTCTTGGGATTGCAGGGGCTGTTGCCAGTGTTGAGTTGCAACTGTCACGTGGGGAATTTTCTAGAGGATATTTGATCTTTCCTTACTTTTCATACCATCGCTTGTTGTTTCAGAAACACCTAGCTGCATCTGAAGAAATGAGCATTTTTGAAAAGATCTATGCTTTTCACCCAGATTCTTTTCCAGTTGTTACTACAGATCCTTGGAGGACTTTGGCAAATTTGAGCAGTACAGGTGGGAGGCAGCTCGAGCTAAAGGAAGCAACACAACTTGCCGAGATTGTGCTTAAGGCACGGCAGTATGATTACACTCCGGATTATGCGCAGCAAACACTGTTGGCAGCTGAGGTGGCACGACTGAGCGAATCAGACGGGACTGCGCTTCGGCTCGCATATGAGCTTGATGATTGGGTGATACAAAATTCGCCTACTTTTTCTCAGAATGCATTGCTTGAGGCATCCTGTGATGACATTGCAGCGTTGTACGCCAACACCCGTTTTGTTCCTCCGAGTCAATTTGGCAATCGTCGGTATTTGTTTGTGCATTTATTCAACTTGCTTGCAGATGAGGCAATGTCTCGAGGTGAGAGTACTTTTACAAAACAAATAGTGGGAAGAATGTCAGAACTCGCACCAGACGATTATTGGGTCGGGCAGCAGACAAAGTATTTTCCAAGCGGATATTGGGAAAACTCTGCTGAGATTACAAACTCCAGCGCCAAACAACTTGGCTTGCACGAGCTAAGAGCGCAATGTCGTGAGTGATGCTGCCAGTAACGAGACTTGTTGCCTCCGCCTCCCGCCAATCTCGCAGCGACCCATATTTCTTCTCACTCAGCACCCACTCACTGACCAATCCCGGTCGAACTTGATAGCGAAACTCCCACGAAGCAGGCAGTGCAGCTGCTTCTTCCACTGGTAAAGGACGCGGCCCGACAAAGCTCATGTTACCGCGCAGGATATTAAATAATTGTGGTAGCTCATCGAGCCCCGAGCGAGACAACCAGCGGCCGATACCGACAAACCGCGGATCATCTTGCATTTTAAACATTGGCTCGGGCGCCTCATTTCCATAACGAATCAGCGGCTTCCAAACGGCTGCAGTAGTAATCATGGTCCGAAACTTGAAGAGACGAAACTGCTTTTTGTTTTTTCCCTGTCGCAGTTGCACAAACAATACAGGCCAGCCAAGCGTGAGGAGTACCAGTAAGCTCAGGACGACAAAAATAGACGAGAGTGCGAATATGAGGAAGATGCTCAGACAAATGTCAAATAACCGTTTTTGCCATGAGTAGTAGTACGGATGGATGACAACTAGAGGCTGCATGAAAAGGATTATACCGTCTTGGGCAAGCAGGATACTGTTGGCCTTAGGCTGTCGATTCTTCCTTCGCTAGCTGCGAAGCAATCCAAAAACTCCAGCTGCCAGAAATGATAAAGAAAAGACCGCCAACAATAAGCGCGAGGGTTGTTCCCACAGAGCCAGAGACTGGCACTCCACTAGTTGTAGAAGGCATACTAGAGCGAGCAGAAGTAGTTGCAGAATCAGAGGCAGATCCGCCTTTGGAATCAGCCGAGCCGGTAGCTGTGCTTGCCGAACTTGTTGCTCCACCAATGGGATAGGGATTTTGTGTGCCGTATGGTTGAGCTTGGGCAAGTTGAGTACTCGTATTGGCGACGGTAAACGTTTTTGTTTTGGTGATGATCTCACCAGACTCCGGATCTGTATAACTATAGGTAATGGTATGTTCACCTGGTTCAAGTGTCTTTCCCAGGGCTGCAACGTCGATCTCAAATTCGCCATTGTCGTTGCTAGAGAGTTGGTGATTAATGGCAGTTTCTGAGTGAATTTCGATCGTGATAACAGTGTTTGCTGGTGCTTTTCCGATAATTTTTGGCTGACTTGTTGTGACTGTCGCACTTTCACTTGCGTCCACATCCACGTGGGTGATTTCTGCAGCTGGAGTACTACTTTCTGTGACCGATACTGATTCATCGAGCAAGCCGGTGAGTTTGCCACTTGCACTCGCACTCTTTTCTGTTGTGGTTGGTGGCACTACTGTAGCGATATCATTCGTAGTTACCTTGGTTTCGGCGAGAGCAAGAGCAGCAGCAGGTGGCTCGCTTGCAGTTGGTTGCGAGCCAAAAGTGAGGCCTACGACTGGTTGTGCCTCTTTTACCACAGTTGTGAATTCAAGCTTTTGTGAAGCGGTCTTACCGCGAATATCGAGAGCAACACGAGTTGTGTCATCTATTTTGGCATAACCACTTCCATCTGGAGTGCGCGCATTAGATAAAGGGATTGCCCAACTTCCAGAGCTTTTTACGAGTGACGACATGTCGCCTGCATCCGCAATCTTGATGTAGACAATAGCACCATCTGCAGGAGCACCAGACTCGGTGGTTACTGAGCCATAGATGGTTTTTGCTGCTGCAGGCGCCCCGCTGCGTTTGGCGGTGGTGATCGAGAATGGCTGACCAGCGTTATCAAATGTTGCGCCACTACCAGTACCAAGCACATAGTAATAGGTTGTGTTTTGACTCAGGCCACGAACAGTAATGTGTTGCAGGCTAAATTCGGCTGTTGAACCAGACAGTTGATTCCTATCGTCACTTGTTTGGAGCTTGAGTGATTTTGCCGAGTCGCCGTATTTGACAAAGCCAATAGTTGGAACATCTGTCATAAACGAAACAGTGAAGCTCGTATCGGTGACATTGGTTATCCTGATATTCTTGGGGGTGGTTTCTGCAGAAGCTCTCGGGGCAAATACACCAGTCCCGTTGCCAAATAACACAGTACCTGCAATTAGGCCAATAACTAATACGCCAATACCAATAAGAGTAGGAATACGTTTGGTAGCAATGCTCGTTTTTGGTAATTGTAGGTTAAGTTTCATTAATCATCCACACAAAGACACCAGTGATTCTGGTGCTGTTACCACTGTAGAGAAAACCTCTAGTTGTTGCAATGCGAAGAAGAAGCGAAACTTGTGATAAAAACTGCCAGGCACTCTAGCCATCAATAGTTTGATTTGATAGGGCTGGTGTCTGACTTGGTGACGGTGTAGGTTCTGGCACATTTTGACTGTTCAATTCATCTTTGGTTACGCCGAGTGGCACAACAACCTGTTCGCGTGATTTATCGTTGGTAAGTAGTTGGTAGATAGGGAAGTTGGCAAGCTCAGTATCACTGAATGAGCGTTTGAGTTGTAAGGTGGCAAAAATGCTCGTATCAATAGTGGGGTTAAGCGGTTTTGCCAGGTCGAGCAGTTGTTTGTCGACTTTGGTTGTTTGTTTGGCAGAAAACAGTGATACAACAGCCCAGACTATGATTACGACGAACAACAGTACAAACATCGTCAAAATCTTTTGACTTTTGCGGATTTTTTGTAGTTCTTGTGCAAAAACGTTGTTCATATTATTTGTAGTAAGGAGCACTGAGTTGCAAACTAGCCGAGAGGCTTTTGGTACCACGTTTGTCGTTGAGCACAAAGTTGATAGATTCGATGTGTAGTATGCGACGGCTTGCCGAGATTGATTCAGCAAATTGGCGAATTGCTGGGTAATCACCCGTCACTACAACTTGAACTGCTAGATCCTGTTGTGTTTGTTCGGCCGAACTGCTCGCGCTTGGTTCTGGCACTTGTGGTAGCGAAGCAGTGGTAATGATTACTTTATTCTCTGTGGCAAGCTTCTCGATAATTTTCAGAATCTTGACAACATTTGCTTCACTTGGCACTGCTTCTTCGAGTAAGGCAAGCTGTGGTTGGAGTGCCGCCAATTCGCTCTGTGCTGTGCTGAGGGCAGCAACTTTTTGTGTTAGTTGTTGGCTAAGTTCTCGTTTTTCTTCTATTTCTTGAATTAAGTTTGACATAGTGATCAATGTTGGTTGAACTGCAAAAAGACCAAGGAAAATTACCAAGCCAAGGGAGAGAAACACTTCGAGTGAAACGCGAGCAACCGGATTATTGTAGAACGAAGTGAGGGTGTTTCTTAGTTGTTTTTGTTTGGTAGAAGTATTCATTGTGATGGCTTTTTTGGCTTGGCTTGTAGCTGCTTTACTTCTTTTGTTTGTGCCGACAGTGTGAAGGTAAAGCCGGGAACATTTTTGTCGTTTGACTCGACTTTGGACACCGTAACTCCAGAGAAGTCTGGAGAGAGTTGGAGGTTGGTGATAAATATGTTAAAAACAGATTGTGAGGGTGCCACACCATCTACGGTAATATTGCTCGAGGTAATTCCAAGGCGGTCGAGCACGATAGCATTTGGCGTTACGGTGCTCAGTTTTTCAAACACCTCTGCAAGGTTGGCGTCTTGTTCTAGGTTTTGGTAGTTTGCAATTTTTGATTGTGTTTCTCGCACTCGATTTTCGAGATCTCCATATGTGAGTACGATAGATTTTTTCTGTTGAATTTCTCCATTCAAATCGGTTAACTGTCGATCAAGCGTGAAGCGAGCTGCAAAACTGATTATGACGATCAATTCTGTAAATATAACAATATAGCGACCGGCCGAGAGGGCCCAGCGCAAAATTTGACCGAGTGGGGTAGCAAAAAATGGATCCCGAGGAAGTAAATTGATGTTGATGGCGGCGGTTCTATGTGACATGGGCAAGCGTCTTTAATGTCATTGTAGCGTTACAGCGAGTCATCGTCCATTGTATCTACAATGAGTTCGGGATTTTGAGCCACAAGTTTTCTTGTGGCAGAGCCGATTGAGTCGAGTATGGTGCCAATAATCTTTAGCTCAGGGATGGCGAGCAGTGCGGCAAAATAGACATACACCAGCATACCAATGGTTCCTGTTGTAATGGTGAGTCCCAGTAGCTCCATAGTTCTCGAGGTATCAAACACCAATTCATCGAGAATACGAAATGGCAAATAGAGAAAAACAGCCATAAAGAAACCAGCAGCCATCATTTTGAGCTGTGAATGAAGGAAGCTTTGGTCAAGACAGCCGGGCATACGTTTTTCAAGAAAAAAAAGAAAGAGACCGAGCTCGAGTATAGCTATTATTCCAGTGACAGCAGCTAGACCAAGTACGCCGAAATCTGTCAGGAAAATTACCCCAGCTGCGCCGATCATGTAGGTGGCTACTGTGATGACGGTAACAATGAGTGGCGTTACCGTATCTTTGAGGGAGTGGAACGCTCGGATGAGTAACTGTACCACTGCTTGGGCGGGAATGGAGAGTGCAATAACAGCAAGTGCTTTTCCCATCAAAAGCGTAGTTTCCCAGGGAAAATTTTTGGTACCAAACACTAGGCGCACAAACGGCACGCGCAAAATTAAAATGAGTACTGCGGCCGGTAAGGCAAAGAAGGTAATCTGATTCAGTGATTGTGTCACCAGTGTTTGAAATCGTTTTTGATCTGCTTTGGCTGATTCTTCCGAAAGAAATGGGAGTGAAGCTTGACCAATGGGGACGCCGAAGAGACGGATAGGCAGAATCATCAGGTCAAGTGCGTGTTTAATCACAACGAAGCTCAGGTTGCCAAGTGAGGTTGCAAAGAACGCCAATGCAATTCGCTGAAACTCTGTGGTTGCGATCGTTAGGAAGCGCGGTGGAATCAGTTTGAGCAACTGCTTGCTCTCTGGAATAGAGAAATCAAGTGACCAACCAAAACGAAATCCCATTTTGAGCACAAATGGTACTTGAATGAGAAAGTGGAGAAATGCACCAATGCAGACACCAATTCCTGCGGCATAAATCCCAAGCATCGGCTCGAGCAAAAATACGCCAGCAACTATACCAAAGTTGTACAAAATAGGCGAGATACTCGGAATAATAAAGCGTTGGTATGATTGCAACATCGAGGACATAATGTTTGACGCGGCAAAAAAGATTTGCGCCACTAGCATGATTCTGGTCAGTTTGACCACAATCGCTATTTGTTCGGGAGTAAAGGCATCGCCAGTCCGCCAGTGGGTTAGTGGTTCGGCAAAAATGGCGACCAGTATTGCTGTTGCAGTAAATACCAAAAGTAACGCGTTGAGCACCACTGAGGCCAATCGAAACGCTTCTGGTCTACTGCGCCTACGCACTTTGGCAAACAAAGGAATGAAAGCAGCCGATACGGCACCAAGAACGATCAGTTGAAAGAGCATGTCAGGAATTTGAAATGCAACGAGTAGTGCCTCATAGGCTTGCTGTGACGATTCTGAGTTGAAAAAGTACGAGATAAGCAAACGACTGCGTACCAAACCTGCCAGGGATGAGGCAATGTTAGCAATTGTAATGATGAGGGCAGCCGACAAGATAGTTGACTGTTTGTTCTCGAGCCACTTCATATTTCTGCTTAGTAAACGTGGAAATTGAAGTGAAGAAAACATGTTGTTCATTATAGCCGCACACTGCCATTGAAAAAAAGAGCATACTTGGCTATAATCTCGGCTCATCGAAAAAAAGGAATCTTATGCCAATTTTGAAAAATGCCAAAAAAGCTCTCCGATCAAGTAAACGCAAGGCAGCTTACAACTCTGAGTTGAAGTCCAAGATGCGCACGGCAATCAAGGCGCTGCAAGAAACTAAGACTCAAGGAGCACTGAGTATTGCTTACAGTTTCATTGATCGTGCCGCCAAACGAAGCATTATTCACACTAATGCCGCTCGACGAATGAAACATCAGGCCTCCAGATTGGCCAAGTAAAGGACTCGAATGTCCGATTCTGGTCTGTTGCGTAATTTTTCTATAATCGCACACATTGATCACGGCAAGACAACACTGACTGACCGCATCCTGGAGTTTTGCGGCCAAGTAGATTTGGCTCACCCACACGATCGATTGCTCGATAGCAATCCAATTGAACGAGAGCGTGGTATTACAATTAAGCTTGCGCCCGTTCGCTTGCCGTACACTGCTCCGGATGGCACTACGCATACTCTTAATCTTATTGACACGCCAGGACACGTTGATTTTGGCTACGAAGTCAGTCGCTCGCTCGCAGCCTGTGAGGGTGTGCTGATGGTAGTCGATGCATCACAAGGCATTCAGGCGCAAACACTTTCGACTTATTACAAAGCAAAAGCACTTGGATTGACCATTGTGCCGGTGATTAATAAAATTGACTTGCCTTCTGCCGAAACCGACCGGGTACTACTTGAAGTAATGGAGTTGTGCGAAGTAGATGAGTCAGAAATTTTACTCGTTTCAGCCAAGACTGGTGTTGGTATACAAGCATTGCTACAAGCAGTGGTTGAGCGAATTCCAGCTCCGAATGGCGACAAGCAGGCGCCGTTGCGAGCATTACTAATCAGTTCATACTTTGACCAACACCAGGGTGCAGTAGCTCTCGTGCGGGTAGTTGATGGCGTGCTGGATAAGCAGCGACTAACCTTTCTTTCTAGTCCAGTGACTTTTATGCCGCTCGAGCTTGGTGTGTATCAGCCGAAGCGATCGACAGTCGCCCAGCTAGGTCCGGGTGAGGTAGGTTACGTAGTGACTGGACTCAAGGATGTGCGCTCACTCAAAGTAGGCGATACGCTGACTACAGTTGCGCAGCGCACCAAGGCTATAGCGCTAACGGGTTACCAAGAGCCACAACCATTGGTATTTTTTGAGTTATTTCCGACTGTTGCCGAAGATTACAACGCCCTGCTTGACGCATTACAAAAACTTGCGCTGCGTGATGCGGCCATTAGTTTTGTTAGCACGCACTCACCAGCTTTAGGCAGTGGTTCACGCATCGGTTGTCTTGGCTTGTTGCACGCAGAAATTGTTGTTGAGCGACTGCAACGCGAGTTTGATCTTGACCTTATTGCTACCCGTCCAACGGTGCCGTATAAAGCAGTGCTCAAAGATGGCAGCGAAAAGACGATTAGTACAATCAATGAATTTCCTGATCCAAGCCAGCTTGAAAAAGTGAGCGAACCTGTCACCAAGTTGACTTTGATAACTCCTGTAACTTACATGAGTGGTATCTTAGATCTTGTGCGCGAACGCCGAGGACAGTTTTTGCAAAGCGAGCACCTGATCGATCGGGTTATTTTGTCTTGCTCGCTGCCGTTGAGCGAGCTTATTACCGATTTTCATGACTTAGTAAAGTCACTCAGTTCTGGTTACTGCTCTGTCGAGTATGAGGTAGTAGGCGAAGTTGCAGTTGATGCAGTTGTTGTGACAATTTTACTCAATGGCGAGGAAGTCTCGCCGCTTGGTTTCATTGCTATCAGATCGCAAGCAGAGGCAAAGGGAAGAGCTTTGGTAAAACAACTCAAGGAGACTTTACCGCGTCAGTTGTTTGCTGTAGCAATTCAGGCCACAATAGGTGGGACAGTCATCGCCAGAGAAACACAATCAGCGCTGCGCAAAGATGTGACTGCTAAGTTGTATGGCGGGGATGTGACACGTCGCAAAAAGTTATTGGCCAAACAAGCCAAGGGAAAAAAACGTATGAAGCAGTTTGGTTCAGTTAGTCTCGATCAGGATGTCTTCCTCAAACTGATGCGACAACCGCTGGTATAATAATCACATATGCCTGAGGTTTTCTCTAGTTCTCAAGCGCCCAGCGACTCTCCTACACTCGACGCGACCAAAGAAGTATTGCGCGGCTTACGCAAAAAGAGAGTGCATCGCAGACAGGGACACAATCCAGTCCAAGTGGCTGCCTCTCAAAAAATGCCAGACCGCCATCATAAGCGCAAAGTCGATGAGTATTCTGAAGTAATGTCTCGGGAAAAATATTCGAGTAATCCGGTGACAGCTTTTCTGACAAAGCCGCTGAAAACTTTTTTTGCAAGCCAATCTCGAGAGGAAGAAATTATTCTGCTTTTACGGAAGCACCCAATTACTCAAATCCGTTGGGTACTGACAACACTTGTTTTAGCGGTGTTGCCGATTTTGTTTATCAATGTAGAGCTATTTTCCTTTTTTCCGGGTAATTATATGTTTGCTGCTCGAGTTGGATGGTATTTACTGCTACTTGGATTTTCTATCGAATCATTTTTATCCTGGTTTTTTAATGTCTACATCATTACCGATGAGCGTATTGTCGACGTCGATTTTCTTTCGCTGATTTACCGTAGTATTTCTTCGGCAAAAATTGACAATATAGAGGATGTCTCGGCAGAGACGAGCGGCGCACTTCGCTCAGTTTTTGATTTTGGTACAGTTAGGGTCCAGACTGCAGCCGAAAAAACAGAGTTTGAGTTTGAAGACGTGCCGCAGCCAAACAAGGTAATAGCACTGATCAACGACCTCTTGCTCGAAGAAGAGCGAGAGAAGGTTGAAGGGAGGGTAAGCTAATGTTTGGTTTAGATCTCACCGCAATCTTGACTCAAGACTCATTGCTGCTGCTTGTTTTTAAGTTTTTTTTCGTTGTTAGTGCTTTGTTGTATTGTTTATTTGCGGTTGTCGTTATTCGTCAGATTGTAGTAATGAAAAACACACTGATGACTACTTTTTCACCTTGGTTACAGATAGCGGGGTATACACATTTGGGATTGGCAATTTTTGTACTTTTGTTGTTTTTGGTTGTTTTATAGATTTTTTTCAATCCAAACTTATCCCAAACCTCACATGCTACAATACTCTAGTATGTGGTCCTTACGCGTGACTCCCATTGTTGGACTACCGACTTACGTTGAGTGGTCGCAGGCCGCTACGTTTCCACTACCCTCAGGTAAATTTGTTATTTTGCTTTCTGTACGGGGAGATTCTGCAGCCGTGTTTGGTCAGTCTATTTTGAGTGAGCTCGAGACGCTTACTCCGAGCACTGCACAAGAGCTGCACATATTTTTGACAGATTTGCTTGAGAAATCAACAGAGCAAGCAATTTCTGTTGCCTGTCTGTTGCAGGATGGAGAAAAAATGTCGCTTGGGGCAGTGCGGGCTAATATTTTGCTTCATAGAGACAGTAGTACAGGGCGAGTACTCCCGAATAGCGATGAAGTAAGTCTACGCTTTGGCAAGAGTAAAGAAGACGATGTTTACATACTACTCAACGAACACGGTGAGCAATTTGTTCCAGCTATCGAACAGCGCTTTTCTCAAGGACTTGTCGCAGAAGCCGTCGCCACGTCTTTGGTTTCCGCAGTTCAATCAAATACAGACAAATCTGGTTCGGCTGCCATCGCGTTAGTAGAAGTAAGTAGTCAGGCCACAAAAGAGGTGGCTATTGTTGTCGATCAAACTGTACCAGTCGAGGTAGAACCCGAAGTGAGCGAGGTTGGTCCAGAAGTAAACAACGACCAACAGCAGTCAGCTCCAGACTCAGTATTTCGAAAGTTTATGGGTACAAGCAAGTACGCAGGTACTCAACTCTGGTTGTTACTGCGCTCCTTTCGCTTCAAACAAAACACGGTCTATGTTCGTAGCACTTACTCACAGTGGCGCCGCAAGGTAGCATTACTTGTCGCGACGATCGTGGTACTCATGCTCATCATTATTGGTGCCCGCTGGCGATACAATATGCTGCAAACTACTGCCAAGCAGGAGGTGGCACCACTTGAGGAACGTTTAGGCGTTGCTCGGACAACTGTTGCAGAAGACCCAATTGCAGCGCGCCGAGAAGCAGCGCAGATTGTTGCAGAACTTGATGTGCTAGCAAACACAAAGGGAAAGGAGCGTTTTGTCGGCGGCATATACACAACCGCACTTCGTAGTGCCCAGGAAACACTCACGAGTATTTCGGGCAAAGTAGCAGTCGAGGAATTACCGGTTTTTTATGATTTACGTTTAGCCCAATCTGAGTTTGTGACTTCATTTTCGCACTTTACCAACGGCAAGGGAGTATTTATTGATGCAGAGAAAAAACACGCTATCGTGCTTCAACTAGCTACCAAACAAATTACACAATTTTCACTGGCAGATATCACTCAAGTACAAGCTAGTGCAGCTTCAGATGACACCCTATACTTGCTCGGTGATGGTTTGTGGGAAATAGAGTTGAATAGTGAAGAATCGCCAAAACAGATAAAAGAAGTAGGTGATTCGAACAGAGCAGGCACACTACTCGGCAGTTTTGGTGTGTATCGCTATGTGTTGAACCCAGAGAAGCGAAATGTTTTTCGTTATACGCAGAGTGCGGAAAGTGTTTCAGATCCGATTGGTTGGATTATCGATCCCTTGTCAGTTTCGTATGAAGACATTACCTCACTTAGCATAGATGGTGATATCTGGTTTGGTACTAGTGCGGGGGAAATTTTGCGTTATGCAAGCGGGAGAAAGCAATCATTTGCAGTTTCTGGCCAAGAAGAAGCATTTGCCAACTCACTCTTGCTTACTACTTCAGCTGATGATAAAAATCTCTATGTACTCGACACAGACAAGCAGCGATTAGTTATTCTCAGTAAAGATGGCGTGTTTTTGCGCGAGGTACGCAGTCCGAGCATTGCTACAGTTACTTCTTTTTTCGTTGATGAGGTGAATGGTGCTGCGTATCTAACTTCTGGCTCTACGGTGTATATGATTGCACTTGAGCGCTAAGTAATTTCTCTCTCGCGGTATACTACCCCTAGTATGCAATTAGTAGGTAATCGCAAAGCGCGATTTGAGTACGAGATTAGTGAGAAGTTTGTCGCAGGCATTGTCCTAAGCGGGCATGAAGTCAAGAGTGTGCGATTGGGTCAGGCACGTTTGGTCGGCAGTTTTGTTCAGATTTTAGATGGTGAAGCTTTTTTGCTCAACGCGCTTATTTCACCATACAAATTTGCTACAGTACCAGACTATGAACCACAACAAACACGCAAGTTGTTGCTCAAAAAAAGCGAATTATTGGCTCTGCAGAGTTTTAACAAAGACAAAAATCGCGCGCTCGTTCCACTCGCATTTGAACTTGAAAGAAATAGAATTAAGGTGGTAATTGGTATAGGCAAGCCAAGAAAAAAGGTAGACAAGCGAGCGTATCTCAAGAAGCGAGCAGAAGTGAGAGATCAGCGAGCGCTGCTCTAGACACGCTTGCATTATAAGACAAAAATCATTTACAATGGCCTCTGAAGTATAAAAAGGAGATTCGTATGCCCAAACGAGTATTTTGGCCAGTAGCAGCAGTAATTATGGGGCTCATTTTTCTCGCCTCAAACCTTGGTATGTTGCCAAATTCTCTCTGGAATCTCTGGCCGCTTATTTTGATTGTAGTCGGCTTGGGGGGTTTGCTTACAGCAGATACCGATGAGTGGTACGCTCTGCCAAAAAAGAAGGCGGCTGCCAAGAAAAAAACGGTAAAAAAGAAAGCTGTCCGTCGCTCAAAGAAGTAATTTATTTCACACAGTCCAACCTGACCCTGTGATTGTTGTGCTAGAAAGATTGTCTTTATGGCAAACACAACAGCGTTTCATGTAGCGATAGATGGACCGGTGGCTGCCGGAAAAGGTACTGTTTCTCGTTTGGTAGCAGATAGATTGGGTTTTCTCTATGTCGACACCGGAGCTATGTATAGAGCGGCTGCTTGTTTGGCAATCGAGAAAAAAATTGATCTCACCGATGAAGCGGCGGTGTCAATACTTCTCAAAACAGCAACAATCGAAATGCGCAACCCACTTGAGTCAGAGAGGGATGGTCGACTTACTACGGTGATAGTAAATGGAACAGATATGTCGTGGAAAATTCGTACTGAAGCAATCAGCGCAGGCTCTTCCAAGGTTGCTGCTCATGCCAAAGTACGAGAGATTTTGGTACAAAAGCAGCAAGAGATAGCGCGAGACCAGAATGTGGTGATGGAAGGCAGAGATATTACCTACAGAGTGCTTCCCGAAGCACAGCTCAAAATTTTCCT
The DNA here is from genome assembly GCA_002772695.1 of Candidatus Pacebacteria bacterium CG10_big_fil_rev_8_21_14_0_10_44_54. GTDB lineage: Bacteria > Patescibacteriota > Microgenomatia > UBA1400 > PJMF01 > UM-FILTER-42-14. The sequence goes on along the minus strand of PFDI01000022.1, from coordinate 60,717 downwards.
TACTGGTAGTGATGTGATTCGGGCAACGCGCCGCCACTTGCAGCTTTTGACCAGAGGAGAAGACGTATCCTATGAAGAAGTCTTGGCAGGTATCAAACAGCGCGACGAACAAGATACACACAGGACGACAGATCCGCTCAAACGAGTCCCTGAGGCTTGGGAGATAGATACGAGCGAACTAAGTATAGAACAAGTGGTAGAGATGATTGTCTCTCGGGTATGTGTAATGCGCTCGTAGTGTTATGGTAGAAAAAACAAAACCTTCGCAAGCAATCCAGGAATTGACTGAGCAAATCGAGGCGCGCAAACGTCAGCAAGAATTGGTGAGAACTCTGAAACAGCAAAAAAAATCTGTTGAGCGGCGTCGCCACAGGATTGAACGTTTGACCGCACCAATACTTTTCTTGGTTAGTATTTTTATTTCGGCAGTTGTATTGTTGCTTTTCTAAAGGATTTGTGGCGTTCCCGACGGACTCGGTTTGGGATTTCGCTGCCAGTTGCCACATGACATTGTCGGTTCAGTTCCAGATATGAATACTTCGTTGTATATCGTTGGACAGCCTGCACACGGCAGTGTTCCAGTGTATTTGCAGATAGGAACTCTTACTACTCCGTATGGCACGGGAAAGACATGTGGCGTTTCAGCTGAAAGCTGGGTGCGAATGATCTTATTCCAAATCGGAGATGCCCCGGTGACTCCAGAGGCAACATAGCTCATTGGGGTGTTGTCATTATTTCCCACCCAAACACTGACGACACGATCACTGGTATAGCCGATGGTCCAGTTATCGCGCAGACTATTGGTTGTGCCGGTTTTGACTGCCACTTCTTGCTTGGGAATACTGAGGGCAGATAATCCGCCAAAAGCAGGTGTGCGAGCAGTATTGTCTGAGAGCATGCTCGTTATCTGGTAGGCTACTCTTGGATCCAGTACTTGATTTTTTGGGCAGTCTCTGCCGTAAAGAGCGCAGGCATTCTCATACAGAATCTTGCCAGAATGATCCGTGATTTTCAAAATAGGATTGAGTGGTGTGAGGTTGCCGCCAGAAGCAAACACACCATACATCTGTGCCATCTCGGTCATGAGCACTTCACCGCCACCAAGCGTGAGCGAGAGACCAAAGCGTTCACGCGCTTTCCAGGTAGTGATACCAAGTTTTTCGGCATAGGTAATGAGGTTTGAGACACCGATTTGGGCGAGTAGTTTCACTGCTGGAATGTTGTAGCTTGAGGCCAGCGCTTCGCGCAGCGTTACTTGTCCGCGAAATTTGCCATCATAGTTGCTTGGACTATACGGTTTGCTACCAGAAATATTAAAAGTGATTGGTGTGTCTGCAATTAGGCTGGCTGGTGTGAAGCCATTGGCGAGAGCGAGTGAGTAAGTGAGTGGTTTGATGGAACTGCCGGGTTGGCGCGGACGAAGTGCTACATTCACTTGTCCGTCGTGGGCAATATCAAAGTAATTGGCACTGCCTACCATAGCGAGAACTTCGCCGGTTTTTGGTGAAGTGACAAGTGCCGCCCCATTCGAAATTCGCAAGTGAGTGAGTGCTGTTATTTCATCACTTACTATTTGTTGCGCAGCATCATGCAGCTCAAGATCGAGGGTTGTGATAACTTCTAACCCACTATTTTGTAGTGCTTCCTCACTATACTTTTCTGCCAAGAGTTGTTTTACATACATGACAAAATGTGGTGCTTTGATATCAACAACATCTGCTTGAAGGGCAAGAGGAGTTTGATAGGCAGCTAGCGCTTCTTCTGCCGTGATCATATTTTCTTCTGTCATGCGACGCAGCACCTCCTGTTGGCGCACGCGAGCAAATTCTGGATTAGGACCAAACGGAGAGTAGCTAGAAGGGGCAGCGGGGAGACCTGCTAGTAGTGAGCTTTCTGCAAGCGATAGTTCTTTGGCCGGTTTGCCAAAGTATCGCTGAGAAGCTTCTTCAATACCATAGGTTGAGCCACCGTAGGCAACTTGATTGAGATACATCTCCAAAATTTCATCTTTACTGAATGTTTGTTCGGCAATAATTGCCAACACGAGCTCGCGTACTTTTCGCTGTAGCGTGCGTTCTGGAGTGAGCAGGCGATTTTTTACCAATTGCTGAGTGATTGTAGATCCACCTTGTATTTCATCGTTGTTTTTATTTGCAAGGAAAGCGCGCAGGATACCTCGCACCGAAAAACCTTGGTGTTGATAAAACTCCTGATCTTCAATCGCAATCGTAGCATTTATTGTTGACGCAGGAATCTCACTAAGCGGGATGAGTGTTCTGTTCTCATCCTTATAAATTCGGTACAGTACTTCGCCGTTGCGATCAAGAATACGCGTAGTGAGCGCAGGTTGTTGTGTGTATAAAGTTACAACTTCTGGTAGATCTCGAAAAACATACTCATGCACAAAGTATGCCGCGGCAAAAAGTGACACAAAAATAAGGATCGTGGCGACCACTTGTTTGGGGTAGAGACGAAAAGTGAGTGCAAACGGCCGGGTGGTAGTATGTACAGTTTTGACAACTTTTCTTGTTGCCCTTGGACTAAGCTTTGGTAATTTTCGTCTAATTACCGCTGACTTTTTGATTGTAGAAATCAGGATTGCTGAGCGGGAGAAAGAAACATTTAATGCTGTGACTCTAAGGAATTTTAAGAAATTTGTTAGTCGTTTTGTTCGGCAATATTTTTTTTGGGAAAAAATAGTAGTTGTTTTTTTGCCCGCACTTCTTTCGGTATTGCGATAGCGCAATGAGCGAGTTGCAGCAAAATCTATCAGGTATTTTCTGAGCTTATTTGATTCAGTAGTATATCTTTTGTTAGATTTCATCGGTCCGCATAGTATCATGAACTAAGCGAACTCTCAACTCGAGAAAACATCGCACTTTTATTAGCAAAAGTGTTTTCTAATCCAGTTTACGACTGATGACATCCCACAACTCTCGTGAGTCTCCCTCATAGCCAAGTGCCCAAATAGCAATGCCACCAAGGTCTAATTGATTGACGTAGTCAAGTTTGTATGAGAGCGAGCGCGAGTCTTCATAATACAACACAAACGTTTCTCCAGCTTCGACATAGGACAAATATGGCGACAGAGCATCTTCATTCCAGTGTTGCTCTACTGACAGCACTTCACTTTTTGAAAGTAGTTCTTTGACACGAGTAATTTTGGCAGCAGAGCCAGTTTCGGGGATCGTGGCAGACTGAGCAGAGCGATTTTCTGTCTGCCATTCATAGCCATAAAATGGTACCCCAAGTAAGATCTTTTCTCTTGGGACTTGCTCTAAGAATCTTCTCAAATGTTCATTGATATCACTATCCCAGAGTTCACTGCCGCCAAAGAGTGGTGCGACTGGTCCAGCTTGGGGGGAAGTGCGACGGTGAAAATCATACGCCATTACCACGATGTAATCTACAACAGGAGCAAGAGCGGGGATGTCCCAGAGCTGGTTATTCTTTGATGCACCAGCATAAACATCTATACTAATTGATATATTTTTGTAGCGGGAGTCCAGGTGTTGTCTTAACTTAGTCATAAAGCCAACCAGTTGTTGACGCTGTCTGTCATTGGAACTACCGTTTAATTCAATATCAATGTTTATCCCGCTGATCGGGTAGGCCAAGATAACACCGTCGAGCGTTTCAAGCAATCTCTCTTGGGCTGTTTCTGAAGCCAAAAAAGCTGCGATATCATCAGCAATAAATTGTGATAGAACAAGCTCAAATTTTGTGTCTTGATCGGCTGCAATATTTATCAGATCAAGCAACTGTTCGCTGCGTAGTTTGTTGAATCCTGGCTCAATACTGCCATCTTCTTGTAAGCGTACCTGTCCATCTGCTCCGATCGTGAGTGCGAAGTACGACAGGTGAGTTAATTCTGGTTGTAAGACTGTGTCATTCAAATTCCAGTAAGGCAGAAAACCATATACCACTTTATTGTGTCCGTGATTGGCTTCTGGATGTTGCAAAAAGCGAAAGGCAGAAAGATCAGTCAGTGGAGTTACGAGTGGTTTGTCCCAAAACCACCAGAGCGCAAGCGAAGCAGCGGCGATAAATAGAGAAAAACCAAGCACTCCAATTTTTAGGTGCCACTTGTGTGTGCCAATCCAATGCCATAATTTTTTCTTCCGATACCGATTTTTTGGTGCCTCGTGTTTTTGTTTGAGGAACGTACCGTAGCTCATTGTTGTGTGCCAGTATACGGTTGCAATTGATATTCTTGTGGTACAGTTTGTTGTTCATACAAAACCCTGCCCTCCTCGTCTGTTGCTCGTGAGCAGTCAGAGCAGTAGTAATCGGTGACTGGGTCCTGGAAAATTGATCGCTCCTCGAGTACAAGACCATCGATTTGTTCGCCTGGTTTTGGTGGCAAGCCAGTGGTTGGATCGATCCAAGTGTTTTTTCGCACTGCTATTGAACGAGAAGGAATGCTTTGATCCCAGTAGAGCTCCTGATCTTTTGCCTGACAGTTATCACCTGCACTCGGTGGCATACCGTGAGCACAGACTTGGGCTGAAAGAACATCGGGTGGCTTGTTTTGCCAAACTGCTTCTTTATCTTGCAAAATAAATCGCATGATGTCGTTAAAAATTGGTGCTGCGCCAGTTACTCCCGACACAACTCGACCATTCATTCGTGTATTATCGTTATTACCAACCCAGGTGGCCACTAAGTATTCTGGCGTGTAACCAATAGTCCAGTTGTCTCGCAACTCGTTGGTAGTACCAGTTTTCACACTGACAATCTGATTGGGCACAACCAGCTCAGAACGCAAGCCAAAAGCGTATTGGCGCGCGGCATTATCTTGCAAAATATGACTGACTAAATAGGCAGGTGCGCGATCCATTACTCGAGTGAGGTCGCCAGCAGATTTTTCGTTATACTCGGTGAGAAATTCGAGGTCGGCTAGGCGTTTTTCTCGATCGAGCTCACGATATACTTTTCCCCTATAGTCTTCAATTTTAAGTATTGGACTGAGTGGCACTTTTACTCCCTCGTTTGCCAGCGTGCCAAACGCTTGCGCCATATCGATCATACGGACTTCGCCGCCGCCAAGGGTGAGAGAGAGGCCATAGCGACTGGGGTCGGTCCAAGTTGTGATGCCGAGTGCAGTAGCGACTTCCATAAATCGTTCAACCCCAAGGGTACGCAGTGCCTTAACAGCAGTAATGTTGAGTGAGTTGGCGAGTGAGCGCCGAACCGTGACAGGACCACTAAAGGTGCCGTCATAATTTTTTGGGCAGTAGGGTTTTTGTCCGGCAGTAGTGAAGCAAGTTGGCGCGTCAATGAGAATGCTCCCCGGATTGAGTGTCTTATCTTGAAATGCTGCAGCATACATGAGCGGCTTAATAGAACTACCTGGTTGACGCTCTGCTAACGTCACGTTGACCTGACCATCGTTTTCGCTGTCAAAGTAGTCTTTGCTGCCGATCATCGCAAGAATTTCGCCCGTGTTTGGTTTGACGACGACTGCCGCGCCATTACTTACTTGGTAGCGCTCGAGCGTTGCAAGTTCAGCGCTGAGTGAGGCCTCGGCTGTTTTTTGCAGCTCAAGATCAAGGGTAGTTGTGATTCGCAGTCCGCCACGCTCGACCATATCAACGCCAAACTCCTCGTATAGCAAGTCTCGTACATAAAATACAAAGTGTGGTGCTTCTATGTCACTGCGGCTGATGGCAAATGTGAGCGGCTCGCTGCTAGCTGCTGCTTCTTCAATTTTGGTTATATAGCCATCTTCTGCCATGCGTCGTAAAACTGCTTGCTGTCGCTGCTTGCCTTTTTCTGGTGTCGAACCAAAAGGCGAGTACGTTGTTGGTGCCTGAGGCAGACCGGCAAGCAAGCTTGTTTCTGCCAGGGTGAGATCTTTGGCTGGTTTGTCGAAGTACGTCTGCGCTGCTGCTTCGATTCCGACAGAGTTGCCACCGTACGAAATGTAATTAAGGTACATTTCTAAAATTTCTTGCTTGGTGTAGATGAGCTCTGTGATCATAGCAAGCACACCTTCTTTTACTTTGCGTGTTATTGTTTTTTCTCGAGTCAACAAGGCATTTTTGACCAACTGTTGTGTGATAGTAGAGCCACCTTGTACTTTGCCACCAGTGATGTTTGCCCGTAGCGCACGCAGGATACCGCCAACATCAAAGCCCCAATGGCTATAAAAATTTTGATCTTCAATCGCGATAGTTGCATGTAGCACGTGCTCTGGTAAATCACTCAGTTGAATTGGAATACGATGTTCGTCACCAATAATTTCATATAGAAGTACACCATTGCGATCAAAAACCTGCGAGCTAACCGCATAGGACTCGCTTGTTTGCAAATTAGTTGGAGAAGGCAAATCTCGTAGAAGATATAAGAAACTGATCAAGATACCAACTCCGAGAAGTAGTAGAAAAACTAGTGATGTGCGAGCAGGCAGTGAATGCAATTTTTTTGGTTTTTTTCTGGTGATTTGGCCAACAAACAAACCAAGAATGGTGGATTGTAAGTTTTTTTCTGTCCGCTTGTGTGGTCGCTTCAATTTCATGTATGCTCTAGTAGAACTACTAGTGTAGCAGAAGATATGTCACTCACCCCCCAGGTTTTACTCGAGTTTTGCAATGCGTCATGGAGTTCTTATCTGCTTCCTGATGTACGCACACAGATCGGTACAGCACTAAAACTATACGAGCGTGAGTATGGGGCTGACGATGCATTTGAAGATTATACTTTTATTGTTTTCCCTATGGCAAAAGGGTACGAGGGTTTTCTCAAGCAGTATTTTTATGATCTTGACCTAATTACCACCAAGGTATACGAGAGCAGACGATTTCGTATTGGACGCGCGCTCAACCCTGATGTGTACGAAAATCAGCGAGATGAGTGGTGGTTGTTTGACGACATCTCACTTTTGTGTGGTGAGCGAACTGCCCGAATGCTGTGGGAGACATGGCTAACGTGTCGCAATCGCACCTTTCATTTATTTCCCAAAAAAACTAGTACGCTTGACCTGATTTCCGCCGGGAAGCGGTTGGAAACACTCTCTCACACCATGAAAGAAGCGGTGATGTGTCAGTGGGACGAGCTTGGTGCACAGCGGTTCAAGCAAAGTACTTGAGGAAGTAGCGGCAGTATGCGTATAATGCGTCCCACCCTGGGACAGGGAAACCTAATGCACGACACATATCTTTATCGCAACATCACTATTTCTGGTCTGCCAGGATCTGGCTCAACAACGCTGCTTGATTCGTTGCGCGAAGCCCTCAAATTTGACGGTTGGATGGGGTACAACGGCGGAGGTTATATGCGGGAATTTGCCAAGAAGCAGGGCTTGCTAGATGTCAAAGGTGAATTGCACCACAGTGCTGGTGCGTATCCTGATGATTTCGATTTGCAAGTAGATATGGACATGCGTACCAAGTTGCAACAAGAATCACGCTGGATCCTTGAATCTTGGCTTTCAGGTTTTCTTGCCCAGCAGATTCCTGGCACTCTGAAAATTTTAATGCGCTGTAGCGATAAGTCAGTTCGTGTCGACCGTATTGTCAATAGGGATGGTGTGACACCTGATGAGGCAATAGCAAACATGAATTATCGCTACGAAGTAAATGCTCAAAAATGGCGACGGATGTATAAGCAGCAATGGGACGAGTGGGTAGTCAAACCAGGTACTATGAGGCCGAGTGATCCAATTGATTTTTGGCACCAAGGTTTGTACGATTTGGTTATAGATACGTACATGAGCAATCAGCAGGACTCACTGGAGCAAGTAGTGCATGCCATCACCCAAAAGAAATAAATCTCGCCCCTCGTACCCAAAAGCCGCTCGAATAGCATTTTTTCCTGTTGTAATACTCATTTTTATTCTCTGGTTGTTGTATCGATCTCTTTTTGATTTTCCTGTTTGGTTTGATGAATCTATCGGTAAAGCGCTTTTTTTTGGTGTGCCAGTCTGGCTTTTTATAAACATAACAAGATACAAAGGGGTACTCGAAAGTTTCGCTCCAAGTAAGTTGTATAGCGGTCTTATGCTTGGCATTGCTATTGGAGGCGTATTTGGGTTTGTGGCCGCTATTTTGTCCGTTCTCAGCAAGGGGGTGCTTTTGCAAGCAACACCACTTTTTGCTGCACCAGAATTCTGGGGCGAGTTCACTTTGGCAATAATAACTTCTTTTTGGGAGACATTGGTATTTTATAGCTTTGCTATGACTATGATTCAAGACAAGTATCATAAGTGGTCGTTGACCAAACAATCAGTATTAGTCAGCACAATCTTTGTTTTATTCCACATCCCCAATGCCTTTCTTCGCTTTGAGATCGGGGCAGTATCTGGTGTATTATTTTTGTTATTCTTGTTTGCGTTTGGTCAGGCCTACTTGTTTGCTGCGCGAAACAATGCTTATGCATTGGTACTTAGTCAGACGATTTGGGGCTTGGTACTTTTGAGTTATGGTTGGTAATGTGGTCTTGCGGTGTTACAATCCGTACTTCGAGCACTGACAAAAAAATATGTCATCAAAAAAATTGCGTTTAATTTCTTGCACTGGGGCGCTCTTATTTGGCCTGGCTATCTTGGTCACATCGCTTGTCGCTGCAAGCCAACCATTTGCGTATGAAGCATCTACAGCCGAGCACACCACGCTGTACATCGGCTCACGTATGTTGCCCGATCATGCGTTGTATCCGGTAGCAATGGTCTTTGATAGAGTTGTGCTCACTACGACCGGGTCCAAACAGAAGTATCTCAAACAAGTTTCACTTGCATTTGAACGACTTGAGTCTGTCGCCGGGTTGTTACAAAAAGATAAGCCAGAGTTGGCAGTCAGTACGCTCAAAAAATCACAACACTATCTCTTGCTTGCTCTCGATGCGGCACAGGCAGATGCAGAAATTTCTCCAGACAAGCAAGCTTATTTACACAGGGCTTTGCGCGCTCACATCAAACGAACGCGACAACTGCATGCAGTGTTTCCTGCTCCCCAGCAACAAGCAGTTTCCGATATCTTAGTTGAGAGCATTTCTCGTTATGAGAATATTTGATCTCTTTTATATCAGTTGACGCTCCCCATAGAATGTGAGATTCTTTTACTCCGAAAGCACTGAGAAACACAATATATTGTGTTTCAGTAAGAGTAAAAGCACAACTTAAGGTGTTTTTGCATATTAGATGTGTAAGGATTATATGAAGTGTCCGTACTGCGATACAGCAGAAACGAGTGTTGTTGACTCTCGTGAGGCAGAAGACCAGGCAACTATTCGTCGTCGCAGGCAGTGTGGTTTGTGTGAGAAGCGTTTTACCACCTACGAACGGATAGAAGGTATTGAATTAAAAGTATTGAAAAAAGACGGTACAAAAGAAGATTTTTCGAGAGAAAAACTGCAAAGAGGCATTATGAAAGCAACTTGGAAACGGCCAATCCCGATGAGCGACGTCAACGATTTGCTTGATGATGTTGAGCGAAGACTCAGGCGCAAAGAAACAGCAGAAGTAAAAAGTTGGGAGATTGGCAATCTCGTGCTCAATCGTTTGCGCAAGCTTGATGAGCTCTCCTATCTACTTTTTGCCAGTGTATATCGAGATTTTGCCAGTGTCGAAGATTTTCGCAATGAACTCGACCGTTTAACGACAGTATCAACCGCCCAAGGAGCCTAATGTCACCAAAAGCAGCATTACCAAAAGTAAAAATGAAGTTCACCAATAGAAAACTTGATAGTGGTATGGGTAGGGCTGTAGCGCGTAGAACCTATCTGCGTCGGGTGATCGACAAAACTACCAAGCGAGAACGTTGGGAAACATGGCGAGAAGTGGCCGAGCGAGTAGCTTTGGGCAATACAGCACTCCTTGGTTCTTCGTTTGCAGCTCACCGCAAGCAGGAGCAAGAACTTTTGACTAAGCACATTTCCAATGGTTCAGTGCTCATGTCTGGTCGGCATTTGCAGCATGGTGATAAGACTCAGCCTGGCAGAAATATGGAAGTTTTCACCAATTGTAGTACCGCATCAAGTTCATACACGCTTTTTTATTTACTCATGAATGGCTCTGGCGTTGGTCGACCGTACGACGACGATATGTGTGTTGTCAACTGGGACAACATGCCCAATGTACGCTGTGTTATGGCTGCGGATCACCCCGATTTTGTCTGGGGTGTCGACGAGAGTGTCCGTGATGCAGAACATAAGTATGGCAAGGGTGATAATATTCATTGGTTCCACGTACCAGATAGTCGTGAGGGATGGGCGCAAGCAATCGAGATGATTGAGATTATGGCGTACGAAAAAAAGTTTAAAGATGACTTGCTGATTCTCGATTTTTCCAAAGTCCGCGCCAAGGGTGAGTCGATCAAAGGTATGCAGAATCGTCCTTCTTCTGGTCCCAAGCCACTCATGAATTCTATAGACAAATTAGCTACTATTAAGGGAGCCGATCTATCACTCTGGAAACAAGCTATGTTTGTCGATCACTATCTGGCAGAGTGTGTGTTGGTCGGTGGTGCTCGCCGAAGTGCGCGTATCGCGACCAAAACCTGGACTGATCCCGAAGTTTTTGATTTTATCTCGATTAAGCGAGGAGGCTTCCTCTGGAGTGCCAATAACTCCGTGGCGGTTGACGAGAAATTTTGGAAACAAAAAAGTGGCCACGCTCGCAAAGTGCTCGATATGATCCTCAAGGCTAGTTACGAAGATGGTACTGGCGAACCAGGTTTTATCAACCAACATCGCTTGGTCCAAAACGACGAAGGGTACGATGGCTACCAAGACGGCAAGTACGCCCAAAGCAAAAAATACAAGCCACTCAAGCGTACCGAAAAAATGCTCTCGCACCTCGCTCGCAATGCCGGCGCCAAACTCTACTCGCAGATTCCCAACCCGTGTGGCGAGATTTCGCTTAATATGCTTGGCGGCTACTGCGTTATTGCCGATGTGGTGCCGTATTACGCTCCAACGCTTGACGATGCCGAAGAAGGCTTTCGCGCTGCTACTCGTGCCCTTATTCGCGTCAACACTTATATGGATAGCTTGTACAATAGAGAGGTCAAGCGTACCAACCGTATTGGTGTTGGCATGACTGGTATTCACGAGTTTGCCTGGAATACGTATGGTTTTGCCTTCCGCGACTTGATCGATGAGGAAAAGTCACAGGAGTTTTGGAATACCATCGCCCGCTTCAAACGAGCAGTGGTCGATGAAGCCGCAACCTACTCCAAAAAACTCAAGGTAACGGTGCCTCATACCAACACAACGATCAAGCCGTCAGGTACTATCTCCAAACTATTTGCCCTGACAGAGGGTGCTCACTTGCCCAGTATGCGCGAGTACATTCGTTGGGTACAGTACAGAAGTGATGATCCGCAAGTAAAACGATACAAGGATAAAGGCTATCCGGTCAAAGAGCTCCAGAGTTATCAGGGTTCGACTGCAGTTGGTTTTCCAACGCAGCCGTTGATCTGTCGACTTGGGATGAATGGCGAGTTGGTCACCGCCGCCGAGGCCACACCAGAGGAGCAGTACAAATGGTTGATGTTGCTCGAGAAGTACTGGATTGTCGGTGTCGATACAGCGGGCAAACCGCTCGAAGATACAGGCAACCAGGTCTCGTACACGCTCAAGTACAACCCGACCAAGACGAGTTTCAAGAAATACGTCGAGATGGTCAAGAAATACCAGGGGCTTATCAAGTGCTGCTCAGTCATGCCGCAGCAGGACGCGACTGCCTACGAGTACCAGCCAGAGCAACCGGTCACCATCAGCGAATTCATGCGCGTGCTCGACGAGATCGAGAAAGACGAAAGTTTGTTTGAAGATATCGACTATGCGCATCTGCAGTGTGAGAGTGGGGCGTGTCCGATATAGCTTTGTTTTCTCACTGATTTTTTGAGATGATAGATTCGTATGCCGCCCGAATTAGAAGTACCTCTTCCTCCACCTTTTCTGGTAGATCCACGACCCAAGCCAGTACGACCATCTTTCAGGGGATTGGGTAGGTCAGACGATGATGCACTGGCTGATTTACCGGACGATGGTAGTTTTCAGGCAGAAAGAAAAAGAGAACGAGAACGACTTCGGGCAGATGAAGAGGCACGACAAAATCTTGAAAAAGCGAAAGCAGAAGCATGGGAAGCTAAGCAATTTGAGCAGTGGAGAACAAGTGAGCTGCCAGACAACATTCCAAATGGAATGGCGAAGCTTCTCTATTTACAAAGAAGAAAAAGGTCGTCCAACACTATTTTGAGATGGACAGAGTGGGATCCAAACTTATGCCCTGAGTTAGTTAGATTGAGCTGGCCTTTTTCGAGCCAGCAGTCACTTCCGTATAGCAACTACACTACGTATGAGAAACTGAAAGACGATCAGGATCCTGAATTAGAACAAATGAGTTTGGAGTTGGCAAGACAAATATTTGAGAATGGGTTTGACCACTATGGTAAGTACGTATTGGCAGCAGCCTTCATACGTCTTTTCTTGAGCGACAAAAAAGAAGATTGGGAACTAGCAATAGCAGAGTGGAGCCGACTCGAAGACGGAATTCAACATGCATATACAGAAAGTCTTCCATATAGGAAAATACTAGACGCTTCAGGTGAAGCTCGAGGATCATGGGGAAGTTTCCCAAATACACCACTTGAGCCCGATGATTATATGGAGTACTGGTTACCTTCAAACAGTGAGACTCTCACAGATCGAGAGGCTAGAGTAGGCCAGCAACTGATCAACTTCCTATCAGAGTCTCAGGCGCCGCACAGGGCTGAAGATGAGAATGAGCCTGATCCAATTAATCCAAGACACAATATAGACCTGCGTAAGAAAATAATCTGGCAACTTACCACACTGGCTGTTTTGCGTAGCAGAGAACTTGGATGGCGGAGTTCTAGTGGAGATGCTATTCCAAGTGTCGATGATTTGCGTGAGGCATTTGATTCAAGACAGGAAGATAGCTTAAGAGAGTTGCTTAGATATAACACTCCGCTGGCATCTCTTTTTTTTGATCCTCAGCCAGCTGAGGGCGAGCGCCAAATGAGCGATCCAACTTGGCTCTGGATTGAGCAGTTTGCCAAAGAACATGAAATTGATTTATCAGAAGCACGCGCAAAAAGACACGAGCGATATCAAGGTTTGGAAGCGTCCACCGCGATAGATAGATCAAGAGTTTTGTCGAATGACCCAGCAGGGATTGATGCAGAGTATTGCAAAGGATTCTGTGATGCGCGTTGGCGCTATGACTTTGGATTGGAGGAACCAGGGGACGTATTTGGTGCCTACAGAGATCTTATTATTCGAATGTACTCCGATGGCTCAGCAACTAAAAGTTTCCAACTACAGAGAGACTGGCAGCTCAAACTCGATGGTTGCGGCATTATTGTTTTTGCTGTGGAAAAACTACCTGAAGGCTTAATACGAACAGAAAGTTTGTTTCGCGAAAGATCAGCCATTTTTGACTACTTTGACTCTTTTATGTTGCTCGCAGCAACTGCTGCAACAATTTTTGGTGAGCAAGAAATAACAGATGGTAATTTTGCACTTATTGGCGATAACCCGCCTTTCGGTTTGGGAACAGACGGTGATCGTGGCCTGATCCATGTCTTAAAAGATATGACTGTGCTCTGTGCAAAGATGCCTGCTTGGCAGAGAGAACAATATGCAGCAGTTATTGCTCATACTTTTGAGATTGTGCAAGAGCTTCGTTATCGTGAGGATGCCGCCATAATTCGCAGGTTGCGTTTTGGGGCAAACAGAGAGCGACTAGAAATTCACGACAATGATCGTTATAGCGAGCGAGGCAGACATAGAAGAAGGCTTGTCTGGCAGGCAGAACAACAGAAAGACGTAGCTCAATTACTTCGTTTTGATCAAGAACATTTGCCCTTACCCGTGCACGCAGACGCTGTGCCACAAGGTATGGAAGACCAATTGTTTCTTGGCGCTGATGGCAGACTCTATCCATTGCAATCCCAAGAGGATGAGGTTGAGTTGCCACCAGTAAAAGTTGAGTCAACAGAACTGGCATCGCTTATACAAGATATGAAGATCACTGCTGCAGAGAGAGGGGTGCCAGAGGCGGTGCAACTTATGACTGCAGAAGTTATGAAGCGACCAAAAAAGGTTACCTTAGATGCAATTGCAGATGGAATGGCTGCTTTCGAGGCGGTTTTAGGCAGCGAGCTTTCTCCAGAGCTTCATATATTTATTCAACAAATGGCAGATGTCCGGGCTGCATTATTTGTAGATATCGAAACACCAGAACAGCTTGCTGCTGCAGTGCAGGCTGCCCAGGATTTTTCTGCTGAGGGGGTGATATCCGAGAAAGAAATCTCTGGAATTTTTATGCTATTTATTGCAGTTTTTGGTGAGGTACCAAAGCAGTTTGTGACAGAGTACCTTTTTCAGATTATAGAGACAATTTCGCAAGCATACGTACTTCGGTTGGTGGCGGGACTGCAGACAGTAACCGAGAGGAAACTAACGCTCCTTGGCATCAAGGAAGTGCCAAATTCTCCAATTTTAACTGCCAAAAGCGCTATCACTCAAATTGTGGGAACAACAAAATCAGCTGATCTGTCTGGAGAACAGAAATTGGCAATAATAGGAGAGGTTGATAGGGTTCTCAGATATTTAACCCAAAATAGAAAATATGATTTTTCTGTACACGATCCCCTTTCTTCGCTACTGACCCTCGATAAAGAAGGAATTCTCTCGGGCAGATGCAGCTCGCAGGCGATGGTGTTAGAGTCTGTACTTGGCTTTGTGCTTGGTGATGTAGGAAAAATCAATAGTGTGTCATTATTTGGATTCTCTGGTGATCTTTCTGTCACCCAATGGCTCGAACAATTACGCCAGTCTGGTGAGCATGGCGCCAATAGTCACAGACAGGTTGGAATTGGAATTGGAAATTCTTCATTAGTTGCCGATCTTACTTGGGATGTGTTGGAGCCGGTTGTGTGTGAAACTGATCAGCCGAGGACAAAGCTGCTTGATCGGAGTGAGGTGCGAAACATGTCGCCTGAAGAACCTGCGGAAGCAGACGGTTGGCTTCAAGGTTTAAAGGCCATGTTTAGAAAACCACAGACAAGAGCCATGAGGCTGTTGGCGGGCAGAGGTATTTGGCAGGGAGCCAAAGGAGAAAGTAGTCTGCCGCACGCTTCATTTGCAGCTGGCATTTTTCAGCTGTATCCCGAGCTAGCGTTATTTGGCGACCAGCTTGATCCTGATAATTTACGTAGATCAGTTGCACACGTGCTTGACTCAGTCGGAGATTCGGAAACAAGGCGAAAGGAGTTGGATAAACTCATCGCAGTTGATCCATATCTACTTGGTTTTGATATAGCAAAGGATTTTTCCTTGGGCTTTCTCATTGAGCGCTCTCGTGTGCTCTATAACAGGGTGACAGCGATGGGGCGGTTTGAGGTAGCACTATTTATAAGTGCTATTTTGAGCAACCATAAAAGGGCTAGCGATGAGGCTCACCAGGAAGGAGCAAATTTACGT
>PFDI01000022.1:45064-45214 GCA_002772695.1 Candidatus Pacebacteria bacterium CG10_big_fil_rev_8_21_14_0_10_44_54 | reverse complement strand
TCAAGACATGCAAGAGGTCAGAGAAACCTGGCTTGAAGTACAGGCAGAGTTAGCGCAACAGGAAGAGGAGCAGAAGGTTGCGGCACAAGAGAAACTTGATACTGCTTGCGTGGTCTCAGACATACATCTGAGTGAGATTGCTTCAGTTCA
>PFDI01000022.1:44908-45050 GCA_002772695.1 Candidatus Pacebacteria bacterium CG10_big_fil_rev_8_21_14_0_10_44_54 | reverse complement strand
AAATCGAACGAGTTGCCGCAAACACATTAGGCGACGCAGTAGTAGAACCTGTTCGCGCAAGAAGAGAAGTTGTAGCTCAAAAGGTAGCTTCGGTGAATAAACCTTTGCCCAACCCGAGTCAAGATAAGGCCTTTTTGTTATT
>PFDI01000022.1:31402-44881 GCA_002772695.1 Candidatus Pacebacteria bacterium CG10_big_fil_rev_8_21_14_0_10_44_54 | reverse complement strand
CAACTTGCGATTTTGCAAGTTTGGGCTGCTACAAAGGCAGGCAAACAATTTATGCCAGGTACGCATCGTGCGACCGCTGTGGCTAGACTTGGCACTGCTGCACAAGCTTTGGGACATCAATTGCCGTTGTCTGATGAAGTTTTGAAGGACCCAAAGTTGCTTGCAGGTAGATTTCGTCAACTAGCAGGTGAGAATAAAGGTAACTTGCTGTTATTGCCGGGATAATTTTTTGTCTTGAAGTGTTTTAGCAAATTTTTGTTGTAGATTTTGATCAGTTTGCATACCCTGCAGTACTAGTGATAAACCAGCAAGATGATTTCTTGTTTCCGTTGCCTTAGATGTTTCTAAAATTTCCCGTAGCAACTGATACACATTTAAACCTCTATTTTTAGTATTTATGAGTGCATCTTGCAATCGTTGTAACACTACAAGACTAGTTTCAGGTTTGCCTGGCTCAACGGAATCGAGTAATTGGCTTGATGCATTTGGGAATAGGTCCTTGTTTCCAGGATTTTCTGCCCAAGCGACAAACAACTCTCGATAGCTCGCGAGCACTTCGAGGAGACGCTTTTCATCAACTTGAGCTTGGTGGCAAAGATACGCTACGAGCGGTCGTAGATTGGCATTATTGAGATCGAGTAAGCTAATGACCAACAAATCAATAGAGCCGAACATTTTATTGACAATTAGGATTGCTACAGGGGTTTCTACACGAATTCCGTTGTTTTTTAGAAAATCTTGAGGCGATATATCAATTTCAGCAAGTGCCGCCTCTGCAAGTCCTTTTGTTTTATCGCTCTCAGCACCGCCAGATTGTTGTTGTTCGCTAAACCCTGCACTGAGCGCGGCTAAATCATAATGCCTGAGCAAGTTTAGATTTCTTGCGTCTTCCGGTACAAGTGATCCTAAATCTGGTTCTGCAACAGCGGGTGATTCTATCTCTTTTGCAGGACTAAAAGTTACATTGACAATAATTCCTAAAGTAGCTGCCCATCCTATATATAAAGCCAAAGTGTTGGTGTGTTCTTGCAAAACTTTGTGATCAGCCTCTGTTTTTATTTGGTCTAGAAGTTTGGTTACTTTGGCATTTAGCGAGTCGCACACGAGAGCTTGTTCTGCTGGAGTTAGCAAATCATAACTTGACAATCTTTTTTGCAATTCAGATTCTGACAAGGAAGGATGTGTTTTTCTTTGTTCATCTTGCATCTTCACTTCATTGTATTGTATTCTGTCTTTGGTGTAAAATACCTAATAATTAGTGTTACGAATCAAGAAAGAATATTAAGATATGTCAGAGCATTCAGTTAATTCAGTTGGGGCAAGTTTTTTTGCAGAACGACTAGGTGTTACCGAGGCAGCTACAGCTTCTCCAGCACTAAAATTAGAAAAGGTTCAAGCTGGTGCGCCGTCACCTGTGCCCGCAGAGTCAAGTGATTTGTCTTCTAATCTGCCAGCAGCACAAAAAACTGCTGCTGAAATGTTAGAAAACCCAGATGGAACTACTTTGGATGATTATTATAGGGCGATGGATCGGGAGAGCGTTCAGTCAACTAATGTTGCTGTTACTGCCGATGAGTCGGACCCTGCACCAACTTCTGCCGAACCAGCCGCTGAGGTACAACCAGCTACGACAAGCCCAACTGAAAGCATTGTAAAGCCACAAACAGAAAATGAAGTAGCGTTACAGGTAATAGGAAAAACTCCCAAAGATCGTCAAAGACGGTTTGCCGGAGTGCTGCTTAATAAGAATGACACTTTTGATGGAGGAAGTGAATTATGGAATGCATTGTTGCAAGCGGCAGAGTCATCGCCATATATGCACGAATTACAGCAAGCTTTTCAGAGTGAGGGTGCAAATGAAATCAAAGCACAGCTCGATATCTTGCTTACTCGAATTCTGATTAATGAAAGTTCAAGCAAACTAGGCCAATTTGCCAAGGATATGGCAGCTGATGATAGACCAAAGCTTGTTGCTGCTATTTTGTATGAATATTTTAATCCAGAGTTCGTGGTTCCTCCAAAACAGACTTTTCTGAAGAGGTTTGGCGTTGCAATTAAAACTAGAGTGACACAACCTCTTGCAGATTTTTTAAGAAGATTGGGAGGGATAGATCTCCAGGGATTGTCTTCGCAGGAGAGTTACCCGAGAATTGCAGACGAAGTTACTGCACAACAATTGAGAAAGCAACCTGTTGCAGTACCGCCGGTTCAAGAAAATCAGCGCTCAACCTTCTTATCAAAAGAACAACAAAAACGATACGCCGATCGTTTTAGAAGCATAAGTACAAGCGTTGCTGCAGAGATGGATCTGACCCTTAATCAATTTGACTTTGGTGGCAACCTTGCAAATGCGTTAGGCAGGCCTACTAAAAATGAAGTGATTGATTCACTAGGCACTGACGTACTCGAGGGCTTCTTCACGCCGAATGCTGAAGCAGAATTTACTGAAGAACAACATGCCTTTATAGGTGAAGTAATTAAGCGATTGTTTGATGAAAGTCACATCGCAGATAACGAGGTGGCTGAGAATGCAGAGATGCTCAGCAATAGAGTATTTCGACTTGAACAAGCTCTAGAAAAAGCTACTACAGACTCAGACGCTCCAGCCAGAATGAAAATTGAGCCAGAATTGGCTCAGGCTAGAGCAGAGTTTCGAGCACTACAGTCGCGTAGTGATGCGAAAAAAGATGATGAGAAGGCAGAAAAGAGCTCGAAGAAATCTTTCTGGCAGCGCTTCTTTCCAAGCAAAGCACCAAAAACAACAGAACCTATGAAGAAGCAACAAGTCGCAGACTCAGGGCCAGTTGCAAGTGAAGAAGAAAAAGAAAGAATTATTGTTTCGTTACGTGATGAGAAGGAAAGCAGAGAGAGTGAGGCAGAATTGCAGAGAGTCGATACCGAGTATGTAGTCGATCTGGTTGGAGCTGCGATAGACTCTGGCAAAGCCGCTGAGGATCAACATGTTCAGGCTGTTGCAGAGTTTATGCTGCGTCTTATGATTAAAACAAGGAACCAACTCAATCTCGCTCCAGAGCAAGAAGCTGAATTGAAAAAACTTCTTGAACGCGCCAAACTTCACCCCAATGAAAGACATGCTACTGAGCGTCCATTTGAGAGTGAGCTTACAAGTGAAGCAGGTCAAGCAATTGAACGTTCTATACTGACTCCTGGTCAAAAAAATTGGCTTCGAAAGGCACTTGAGACTGCAGGCATCGTAGTGAGTGGTGCACTTGCATCTTCTGCACTTGGAGCTATGGGGGCTGGTCCAGAATCTAGAATGGCAGTTTCATCAGTAGTTTTATTGGCAACAGCGGCAGTAGGAGATACTACCCCTGGAACATTTGTCCGTGGAACTCTTGTTGGACTAGGCGAGAACCAAAACCTACCATCTTGGATAAGAGGTATTGCTCAGGGCGCCAGCAGGGTTGCACATGGTATACAAGATAGAACACGCACGCTTTTTGCATTTTTTGGCGGCATGCTTGGCGAAGCGACGATAGAACTTGGCGCAAGACTCTTACAGGAGGCAGCACCGGCCGCTCCAGTTGCAGTTCCTGTTGCTGAGTCGGCGGGCAACCCACTCACCAAGGCTTCTGAGACTGCAGTGCAAAACTTATTACAGCAGTTCGCTGAAGCTCGACCCTTAGTTGAATCAGCTCCTGATCAAGCTGCTAGCGAAGTGGCTAAAACAATTGCGGGCGCGGCAAGAACATTTGCAGATCATTTAGTTCAAGATCCAGGTCAGATAGATGTTGTACTGCAACAAGCCCAAACATACTTTACGCCCGAGAGAGTACGTGCGATTGCTGAGGTTGCTGGTAAATTTGATCCTGCAGTCGGACCACAAATGTTAACTGCTCCTGAGACGGCACAATTAGCTACTAACTCTCAAGAAGCTGTGAAGAGTATTACTGCTTTGATGGATCGAGTTTCTGGTATGACGACCGCTCAGAGAGCGCAGCAGCTCGCGCCTTGGGTTAACCAAATTACTAGTGTCCTGAAAGGTTTTCAAGCCATAGCTCCAGCACGATAAAGGATATTTTATGAACACAAATTCTGATTATCAACAAGTTCTAGATACATTTAAAGAACGTTTACTTGCTAGCGGCATTCCAGAGCAGGAAGCTGGATTTATTTTGGGTCGAATCTTGCGAAAAATTGTAGAGGAAGTTGCACAGTACATTCAGGCGACTATTGGCGAAGAAACTTTGAATTCGTTAGCTCAGCAAGACGAAGCAACTCAACAACCTGAGATAGCCCGATTATTTCAAGAAAAGACTGGTCAGTCTCTGTCAGAATATCGCAAACAAGTTGCAGAGAAGTTGCTGGCAGAATTCGAAGCTGCCTAGCCTTTCAACTCCCCCAAACCCCACCTCGGCCGACGCTCAATTTTTTCGCTGTCAGTTTTTTGTGTGGGTTTATAACTTGCCACCACCCCAATCATCGCCGCGTTATCCATGCACAATTTTTTGCTGTAGGGCACAGCTAGTTTCGGGTTTTGTACTCTTCCTGCATTCGTCCTAATTGTTTCGCGTATCATTCGCCGCAAGGTCGCATTGGCAGCTACCCCACCACCGAGCCAAATTTGTGAGAATTCGTGATCTACCAGTAACTTGTTCAGTTTATAGGTAATATGCCGAAATACCGCAAACTGTATGCTCGCACAGAAGTCATAGACTGCCTGCTTTTCGAGTGGCTTGAGCACCCCATTCTCTTCGAGTAAGTTTCGGGCTGCAGTTTTCAGTCCCGAGAAGCTGAGATCATAGGTTTTGGTCATCGTCAGTGGCAGCGGAAAGGGTACTGCTTTCGGGTCGCCGAGTTTGGCAAATTGTTCGATCACTGGTCCAGCTGGGTAGCCGAGATTCAGCATGCGCCCGATCTTGTCCAGGCATTCACCAGCCGCGTCATCGAGCGTCTGGCCGAGGACTTTGTACTTTCCAATTTTCACAGTTTTTACAAACAATGTGTTTCCACCAGAGACTAAAATACTAAGTGAGTTTTTTGTTTGTGGTAGGAGAGTGTCTAGTTTCTGCCAAGGCACATTTTGTGGTTTTGGTTGTGCTAGTACAGATAGTACATGCCCCTCTAGGTGGTTGACTGGAATCAGCGGTATTTGGTGCTTACTAGAGAGCCGTTTGGCCGTTGCAATACCCACTTCAAGCGCTGGAGCAAGACCGGGTCCTTGGGTGACGGCTACGGCAGCCATGTCTTGCCAGTTCGCGCCAGCTCGCTTGAGCGCAATCAAGATAGCTGGCAGGATTTGTTCCTTGTGTGCCTGTTTTGCAACTGTTGGAAACACGCCGCCATACTGTTTGTGCAGTTCTGTTTGGGAGGCGATTATGTTGGACAACACATATTTTCCAGACGTAACAGCAACAGAGGTGTCGTCGCACGAGGTATCGATAGCGAGGATGAGGTTGTTTTTCATGAGAGGGTGAGGGTTCGACCAGCTGGAATTTCGTCGATTTTGAGGCGAATAAGCTGAACTTCACTATTTGCAAGCAGCGGTTCTAAATAATTCTGTACTTGGCTAAACCACTCTATAATTACTATCTTGTTCTGTCCAAATAGCTGTTCTAATTCCAAGCGCTCACACGCTTCGGCAGAATCAATTTTCCAGAGATCACAGTGATAGAGTATGCCGGTTGTTTGATGGCGAGTGAAGTCATATTCTTGGATGTAGCTATAGGTAGGAGAAGTTAATCGCTCTGTAATCCCCAAAAACTGCGCTACTCCCTGTGCAAAGACAGTTTTGCCAGCGCCCAGTGGTCCGTCGAGCGCGAGCACCAAGCCGTTTTTGTTCACACCATCCCAATGCTGCAAACAGAGTTGTCCGGCAATATGCTTGGTTTCGTCGGTTGATTTTGATACGAGCGCAGTCGAGTCTTTGCTCGTAAGCGCGATAGCGCCTTGTCTGAGCGTCACTGGCGTCGAGAGCGTAGTGTCGATCACCGTTGAAGGCGGATTGTGCGGTAGCTTACCTGCATCGATGACAAGATCAATCAAGGATTGTTGTTTGGCAGACAGGTGTTTCAGGGTTGTCTCGATACTGTAGGGTCGTGGTTTGCCAGAACCATTGGCAGAGGTGGCAGTAATTGGTTCACCAAGTTTTCGCAGCAGTGCCAAGACAAATTGGTAATCGGGAACTCGCACCCCGAGCGTGCCAAATTCAGACACGACTCCAGGAGCAAGTTTATTTGCCTTAGCTTGGGATACAACAGTGACAGGACCCGGTAGTAGTTGCTTGTAGAGTTTCTTCGCTTGCTCGTTGAGCACGGCATATTCACTCGCCATTTTTTGATCTGCTACAGCTATCGAGAGAGGCTTGCCTTCTCGGCGTGATTTATATGCCAAAAGTTTCTCGACTGCAGTTGTATTTGTCGCTAGTACACCAGCGCCGTAGGTTGTCTCAGTAGGGAAAATAATGAGACCACCAGCACTCAAGGTTTTTGTTGCCTCGACGACAACGGTTTTTTGGTTGTCTTTTTGTAACTGTATAATTTGCATGATCAGTTATTTTAAAAAGAATTGCCACGCAGGCGCGATGCGGATAGTAACACCATCTTGTTCGAGTATTTCTGAGTGATCAAGTGTGAGAACGACTCCCTCGTCTAAGTCAAATTTTTTGCATGCTTGTAGCAAGCCTTTAATTTCGCGCGCTTTTGTTTTGGTCGTGTCGATCACAGCTGCAGCTTGGATGGCTGTCGTGACGACGCCTTTTTCAAGTACGACAAAATCACATTGTGTACCATTTTGTTGATAGGCAATGTGTTTGCCCTGCTTAAGTAGCTCAAGCGCAACTGTTGTTTCCAGAAGCCTACCTGTATCTTGACTCAGTTTATAATCAAGGGCGGAGCCCAATCCAGGGTCAATCACATAGCATTTCTTTTGCGAACTCTCTGATTTGACGACGGAATGCGAGTACTTTGCAATAAATCTGTTTAGATAAATCGCCTCTACATAGCCTTGATATGAGTAAAGCGTATCTTTACTTACTTGGTATCCTTGAGATTTGAGTTCGTGATAAATTTTGTTGACGCTAAATTCACCACCACTTGCAGCGACCACGCGCTTGCAGAAATACTTTAGGGTTGAGCTATTGGAAATTTGGTATCGATCGATTAGGTCTCTCAACACCATGACGCTAAAATACTCTTGCAGTATTTTGTTTTTAAGCTCACTGTCTTGTTGTACCAACTCAGGAAAACCGCCTTCGTGCAAAAATTGATCAAACAAGTTGATGACGGTCGCTCGATCAGCACTACTAAGATGAGCACTTAGTTTCGGTTTGAGTACAGCAACATACTCGGCAAATGAGAGTGGATACACCTCGAAGGTAATTGTTCTGCCACGAAGTGCTGTGGCGATTTCTTTCGACAGCAACTTGGCATTAGAACCAGTGACATATATATTTTTACTCACCGAGTCATACATTCTGGCGATAAATTTTTCCCAACCCTGCACCTCTTGGATTTCATCAAAGAAAAAGTAGCACTCAGAAAGTTTTTGATGTGGATACAATTCTCTATATGTCTGAAGCAGAAGATCAAGTTCTTTGCTTGTCAGTTCTAGTCGTTCATCCTCAAAATTGAAGTACAACAGTCGTTCGTTTGAAACACCATTTGTCCGCAATTGATTTATCAAATGAAACAAGTGGTAGGTCTTGCCGCTTCGTCTCACGCCTGCTAAGGTGATGATTTTTCCAGAGTCGGTAGGTACTTGTAGTGTCCGCTTCCATATCTTTGGAGTACTTCGCTGTTGATTATCAATAAGTATTGTTTTAAGTAATTCTTTCCCTGTCATAAGGAGATTATCTAACAATAGTTTCCTTCTGTCAAGGAAATAATTTGCTATTAATAGTTTGCTATAATTGTTTTATGAGAAATGCCACCGACGTCCAATTTGACCTATTCATAAAGTTGCGCGAGATCAAGCAGGCTGCTGCGGTCCTCGAGCAAATTGGTAGTTTGCCAACAAAGCAGCGCGAGGCCTGGGCCAAGGAATATGGCGAAATGGTACACGATGCTTTTGAAGGCTTTATCGATGACTCCAACTCTGTTTTGCGTGACGTTTCATTTGATCCCTCGACGATGAAACTATCACAAGACCTTATTCTTTCGCTACGAGATACATTGGCTACCGTGCAGCACATAGTTGCAGTAGATAAAAAACCACTGCGTAGCTAGTCAATATATGTTCGCTTCAATAGCTGGTCTGCTCACCACTCTTGTGTATCAGCCATTTCTCAATGTCTTGGTGTTTTTTTATTGGTTGATTGGTCTTGTGACCGGCGGTCATCCAGACATGGGTATTGCAGTCATTTTGCTCACCATACTAATTCGTTTTTTAATGCTGCCACTCTCACTGTCTGGATACAAGAGTGAAAAAGATCGACGCGAAATTGCCGCCAAAATAAAGGAGATAGAAGTACGACATGCCAGCGAGCCAGTGCTCAAGAAAAAGCTGGCTAGAAAGGTGCTCAATCAAAGCAGAGGTGTCTTGATTGGTGAGATTATCTCTCTTGTTGTGCAGGTGACGATTGCGCTGATGCTGTGGAAAATGTTTCAGACTGGTTTGCCAGGTGGTGATGTGCATCTAATTTATCCTTTTATGCCAGAGGTAGAACTTCCCTTTAATCTCGTATTTCTAGGTGAATTTGATTTATCACATCCGAGCTTTCGTCTCAATCTCATACAATCAATTCTGATTTTTGTCTTTGAAGTTCTGACTATTTTTACCTCTGTTTACCCCGTGAGCAAGCAAGAAGTTGTCCGTTACCAGCTTGTGTTGCCGGTAGTAGCATTTGTATTATTTATTGGTTTGCCAGCTGGCAAGAAGTTGTTTGTTATCACAACGCTCATTTTTAGTATTTTACTCAAGCTGGTAATGGTTGTTCGCCAGAAACTCGAAGCTCACCGTCTCAAGAAGGAGGCTGAAGAATCAGGAGAAAATGAAAATACAGACACACCTGTTGTGCAGCGTGTTGGGTAGAGTACAATAGGACTACCTATGGAATTTGATCGTCTGGTTGTTTCATTTTTGGTCGACGAAGTTGTCGGTGGTTTTTTTATTTCTGTTCCTCCTGGACACATTGCTTGTGTTTATGATCGAGGTCGCGGTGTCTTGCCGAGAGTGTGGGGTCCAGGTTTACACTTCAAGATCCCTTTTTGGCAGGTAGCCAAGCTATTCAACGCCCAAGTACTCGAGTACTCTATTCGCAAAGATTTTGACTTAAGCAAAAACAATGAGGCTTTGGGTGACGAGGTTATTACGGTGACGACGCAGGATGGACAAGATATTTCTGTCGAAGGTTCAGTTTTATTTCGCGTGGACAGAGTCAATGCACCAGAGCTGTGGGAAAACATTGGCGAAAACATGGTTTCCAAAGTGGTCCGACCCATTTCTCGTAGCCGAATTGCTAATATTTTTTCGCAATTAACTATTGACCAGATTCTCAAAAATCGCAGTGAGGTAGAGCAGTTGGTACAAAAAGAACTCAATAACTACTTCGAAGATAGAGGACTTAATTGTGAGGGTTTTCTGCTTTCTCGGGTGATTCGGTCTAAATCTGGCAACCGAGAAGAAGTTTTGGTTGCAGCAGAGCCGAAGATTGAGCTGGACACAGACAAGCCAGCGTCCTTATAACAGCGACCTCCCCGTTGACGAACGATTAGCAGTCTATTACTATAACTGCTTACAAGCAGTCTAATTACTGCTTTGCTAGTAGTAATCAAAATTATATAAAAAAAGGAGTTTCTATGTCGCAGACAATTTCTGTTTCTCACATTAAGCCAAATCCAGGTTATGTTTTGGTCGAGCCAGCCAAGGTTGACAAGAAAACTGCCTCTGGTATTTACTTACCAGATTCTCATGAAGAAAAACCACAGCATGGCACAGTGCTCGCTGTCGGTGCCGCAAGCATGGTAGATGGCGCCAAAGTAGAGTGTCCGGTCAAAGTAAAAGACGCGGTTATCTACAAAAAATGGGGTGGTAATGAATTTCAAATAGGTGATGTTGAGTACCAATTCCTCAAGTTTGAGGATATTTTGGCTGTAGTAGCTTAGTAGTTATTAGATAAAAAAGGAAGAAAATTATGTCAGCAAAACAAATTATTTTCAGCGATGATGCCCGACAAAAAATGCTTGCGGGCATCAACAAGCTTGCCGCAGCAGTCACGGTGACGCTTGGTCCTCGTGGTCGCAATGTCGCCCTTGATAAATCTTGGGGTGCACCAAATGTTATCCATGACGGCGTTAGTGTCGCCAAAGAAATCACACTCGAAGATAAATTCGAAAACATGGGCGCGCAGCTTGTCAAAGAAGCAGCCAGCAAGACCAACGATGTCGCAGGTGACGGTACTACGACTGCTACTCTCTTGGCACAGAAGATTGCCAGTAACGGCATGAAGTATGTCACTGCCGGGACTAATCCAATGGCAATGAAGCGCGGTATTGATCGAGCAGTTGAGGCGGTGGTGGCCGAGATTCGCCGACTTGCCAAACCAGTCAAAGAAGCTGATTGGGAAAAGGTTGCGACTATTTCCGCCCAGAATGAACAGATCGGTCAAAAAATTGCCGAGGCGCTCAAGCTAGTAGGCAAAGATGGTGTAGTCGAGGTCGAAGAAGGCAAAACCATGGATATTACTATTGATCACAAGCAAGGTATGATCCTCGACAAGGGCTATGCCTCGCCATACTTCGTCACCAACTCCGACAGCATGGAAGCAGAGATCAAGAATCCATACATTTTGGTGACTGATCAAAAAGTGTCGAGCATCCAAGATCTCTTGCCAATGCTTGAGAACTTTATGAAGGTGAGTAAAGACCTTGTGATTATTGCCGATGATGTTGATGGTGAGGCGCTTACTACGCTTGTAGTAAACAAACTACGCGGCACCTTTAACATCCTAGCAGTCAAAGCCCCTGGTTTTGGAGATCGTAAGTCTGAGATGTTGCAAGACATTGCTGTTTTGACTGGCGCGAACTTGATCGCGAGCGACACTGGTCGTCAGCTCAAAGAAGTCACCATCGAAGACTTGGGTCGAGCAGATCTCATCCGTTCACACAAAGACGAGACTGTTATCGTCGGTGGCAAGGGTTCGCAGGCAGATGTTGATGCACGAGTTTCGCAGATTCTAGCGCAGGAAGAGGCGAGCACCTCCGACTTCGACAGAGAAAAACTGCAAGAGCGCAGGGCCAAGTTGACCGGCGGCGTGGCGGTGATTCAAGTCGGTGCTTCGACCGAGATCGAGATGAAAAACCTTCAAGAGCGCGTTAAGGACGCTAAGGAAGCAACCAAAGCTGCAATCGATGGCGGTATTATCCCTGGTGGTGGTGTGACGTACATCCAAGCCGCCAAGGTGCTTGCCAAGATGAAGTCAGATGATCACGATGAGCAGACTGGTATTGATCTCATCAAAGCCGTTGTAGAAGAGCCACTCCGCATGCTCGCCAAAAACTCTGGTGTCGACGCGGGTTGGGTAGTCCACACCGTGGCAGACAAAAATGATCCAACTTTTGGATTCAATGCCATGACCAACCAGTTTGGTGACATGATCGCCGCAGGCATCATTGAACCAGCCAAGGTAGATATCGCAGCATTGCAAAACGCAGCATCAATAGGGTCGATGATCCTGACTACTGAGTGTTTGGTCACCGACGTACCAGAAGACAAAAAACCCGCTGCTCCAGATATGAGCGGTATGGGTGGCATGGGTGGAATGATGTAGGCAAAATTTAGCCAAAAGCTAAGAAGAAGAGCGGAGTCGAGAGGCTCCGCTTTTTTGTCATGTTATAATTTTCATATGGTAAAGAAGGTTTAATATGAACAGGATTTGTTCGAAATGTGCTGTGAGCATGGAAGTCGGTCATTTATCGAATCATGGTAATTCATGGGTAAAAAATGATTTGTCAAATCCAGATAGATTAATTGGAAAATTTCTGTTTAAAGTCTTAGGTAAAGAAATGAGTGAAGTGATTGCGCATAGATGTGGGTCTTGTTTGTCAATTGAGCTTACCGTAAAACACCAATAACAAACCAATTCATCGCCACCCCTTTGCCTTCTCTTCGGTAGGAGTACCACTGGTCATTGTCACAAGAGGTACAGTGTTCAGAAAGCAGTATTTTGGCTTGTGAATCAGAGAAAACTGCTTGGACTTGTTTTGCATTTTCGGCCACTAGATCGTAGTGTTCGTCAGTTTGTTTGTTAACTTGATAGCAATCTTTGCAAATTCGTGGGCCAAACCAAATAGTGAGATTGTCTTCTATTCCAAATTTGCTTTTGAGCGTTTGCAGGGTTATTTGTGTAATGCCATCTGTCGTCCCAACTCGCCCCGCATGGATCACACCAACAATCCCTGACGGGTGAGAAAAGAGAATAGGGAGGCAGTCTGCCACTTTGACGGTGAGGAGCACATCACGTTGTTTGGTGATGAGCGCGTCAGTATTTTGAACAACTTGTGGTCTGCATTTTGTGATGATGGCAAACGCTGCTGTGTGCCGCTGTTGCATTCTTACGAGTGCAAGATTATTGACATCAGCAAAGGCTTGTACATCGGCAAATGACTCATTACGGCCAAAGCTGGCGGCAGTGATGACAGTATCTGGAAAAACGTCGAGCATTTTTTGCATGTGCTACCTTTGTAAGATTGCGGCCCTCTCAGCACCACGAATATCGCGCAATGCGTACAGTGTGATAATGCTTGAGACACGACGTTGCCGTAGCTGCCGTACGTACGAAAGAACTGTCCGTTTGTCACCTCGCATCACATCTTTGAGACACCAACCGACGCCCTTTCGCACTAAATCTTGGTCGTCCCAGATTAACTGCTCACACAATTGTAGTGCCTGATTGGTAAACAACCCACTCTCGCCAACTTTGCGAACAAACGCAACCACACTGGCGCGGCGTTTCCACATGTTATCTGACTTATTCCAGCCTTTGAGAAGCTTGAGTGTCTCGCTCGGGTGCGCTCGCAAAGCAGGTTGGAGAATAGTAATACAGAAGTCATCGATGGTTGACCAGCTGCAAAAGTAATCGAGTGCAGTATCAAAAAACGGTAGTCGCGCGACAGTAACGCATTCAAGTCTGTTTCCCAAAACAAAATTGCCGGCTGCGGTCAGATCCTCGTTTCTATTTTTGTAGAGCTGCAAAGCAAGTGCAAACACATCGTCACGCGAGATGGTTTTGATCTCTGGCCTGAATTGTTTCAGCAATCGCTGTAAATCTTTTGCTGCGATACCGAGTGAGTTGTAACCTTGGTACTTGTGGTACAGTTGATCTTTAAGTGCCCTTGCTTTATTCTCGTGCGAGAACAAGCTGGCAGTAATTTTTGAATAAAGCGTTTGCATTGTGCTTGTACCAGGGGAGAGATTCGAACTCTCGACCTTGGGTTTATGAATCCCATGCTCTAACCAACTGAGCTACCCTGGCGCGATTGTCGGGTTGTAGTATACCAAACTTTTGACCTTTACCAGATA
>PFDI01000022.1:0-31385 GCA_002772695.1 Candidatus Pacebacteria bacterium CG10_big_fil_rev_8_21_14_0_10_44_54 | reverse complement strand
ATCATTTAATCAACTTCAGAATTTACTCTCACAAGCAAAAGTCCGTCTACATTTTCCCCAGCGACTCTATGAGTCTCCCATCCTGCTTCTTTTGCTTCTTTTTCCATCTGCAAAAAATATTTCGCAACGGCTTCTTCTCGCCATTCGGTATTCCATATATCTGTCGTTGCTAGATGTAGTTGAGCGCGGTATGGGCAATTAGCTAGAATTTGATACATCGAATGTTGGTTGTTTTCGTCTTTTTTAGTCCAAGGGTTTGCGTTTCTATCCAGTAGTGCAAAAAGTGCATTCATAGAAACTAATACGGCATTGGGTTCTTCAAGCAATTCGATAAGTTTTCTGATAAGTGGATAATCAAAACAATCTGCGTGTAACAGACTGTCTGACATCTGAGCAGTTGGATTAGCAGTTTGCGTTTGCAGGCTGGTGAGCTTCCTTTCGAGACTCAATGCATTTTCTTGCGGATCACCACCGATAAAATCAGCTGCCAAATCAGTAGCGACATATACAGCATGAGGGAAAAGTGACAGCACTACTTGCGCCAATGTTTGACCTGACCCTCTGCCACCCTCAACAACAAGTTTTGTATCAAGCAGCTTAAGTTCAGCAAGTTTTGGCCGAAGGTCGGCTCAAATTATTCTGACTGTTTCTTTTTGGTCTGGATTTAAGTAAGTAAGTGCTTCATGATTCATCTGATAGAGTATATCAAAAAGTATCAATAATATAAGGATTTGGCACCTTCTATGTTAAACTTAAACAATGAAAATAGCTTTTGTAAACGATATTCATATCGGCAAGCCCCTGCCAGGAGGTAGTGGTATTAGACCAGACTCACTGTACCTTCCACTTTTTGTTTCAGCCAACTGTAGATCGTTTGGTAGCTCACTCCATACTGTCTGGATAACTCTAACACCACCGCACCACCCTTGACCTTCGCAATGATCTCTGCTTTCACTTCTCCAGAAATGCCTGCCATATGCGACCCTCCTTAGGCTCGATTCTACTTGAATTTGTGTCTAGTTTAATGGGGTCGGGTCACACTCATATGGGGAGTTATGAATTTCCAGAGTTGCTAGAGGAGTGTTTGCTGGCATGATTAAAAAAATTAGAAGCAAAAAACTTTCTAAAACTTTGTCAGCAAGTAAATTCCAAGAACGGCGAGAAAAGCGGAAACAAGCTTACGTAGTGTTCCCTTAGCGTGTTTGAGCACAAAGTACTCAAACAAAATAATTATTATGACCTGGGTATTATTGATGGCATCGATTTTGCCCACCTCACCACCGACGGTATAGGCTAAAAATGTTGCTAGATTGTACGCAAAATAGCCAGTGGCAGAGAGAGCAACGCCTTGTACTGCTTGCTTTCTAATCGGCCAGAGCTCTGCCAAAAACAGCTTGCGATAGAAAATAAAGCTGAATAAAGCAATACCACCAAAAACGAAAGTGATGTACGGCAGTGGATGTATGCCACCCATAATAAATTTGTCCATACTGTAGCTGATGCCAAACAGTCCAGCGGCAAAGAAAGCAAAGAGATGATTTTTTTCAAAAAGAGGATTTTTGAAGTTGACCAAGACAATTGCACCTAGAATAAATAGTATGCCCAAGAATTTTATTGCGCTTACTCCTTCACCAAAGGCGAGAATTCCGATGACGGTGGAGACAAGTACAGATAAGGACAGGATGGTGGCAGATAGACTGATGTTTTTTACCTGAAAACTTTTGAGATAGAGCGGCATAGAGATGCTTCCGAGAATCGACATAAACAAGATATACGGCCAGAGGGCAGTAGCGCTTTGCCACTCAAAGCTAATACTGTCTCGAAAAACAAACCAGAGTACTGCACCAAAAATTGCCTCAACCAAAAAAGTGAGTCCTCCACTGACCTGTGGTGAAAATGGTTTTTTGTTATTAACAATAAATTGTTGGGTGATTTCTGCCAGCGCTAAGAATGAAACCGAGATAAGAGCAAAAAACACCCAAGATGGTTGAGAAAGTAGCATGACTGATATTGTATAGTACGTCTAGAAAGATGATCCAAAATTATAAAAGTGCTCTCATGGGAGCTAGCGCAGTATCAGATAGAGAACTCAGTGATCTGGGTATTTTTATCACAGCAGTAACAAATTCACAAACAAGATTGCTCAGTATCCCAGCCAGGTCTATTGATAAGTACAAAGCGCTCGTTCGACGGAAACTTGATTCTGGGTTTTGGAATGAATTCGTTGGTCCAGATCAAATTTACTTTATTTTCAAATTGACCAGTGGCGAGCTCAAAGAGTTTATGTATTCAAAAGAGTGTCAGCCAGAGATAGCTAGGCTTTGTTCTCAACTCAATGGTGATTCGCTTGACAAAACAAGTGACATCCTTGGTTACTTGGCAGAAAATCAATACTACGCAGACGTTATAGACGTATACAAAGCAAAAAATTGATTTATGAGGTTTGTAGTAAAAGCTAGTTGAACGAAGAGAAATAGCCAATCCTTGTATGGGGCTGCTCTAATGTTGTTTGAGTAAAAAAACTAGAAGACAAGATCTTTATCTAGTTCGATGTGACAATCACTGCAAACGTATAAGCAGTTTTTTGGCTCAATTACTTCTTCACGACTCAGTCCCAAAAATCTTGCGCGTACCACGCTTACGATATGATGAAATTGAGAGGGTTTATTTTTTCCACACTCTTCACAAAATCCTCCGTTTCTTTTACACCGCTCTTTAGCTGCTTGTTTAGTTGAATTTGGAAATTCATATTGTCTTCTTCTAAGTCGTTTGAATTTTATTGCTTCTCTTGACATGGATTCATTCCACAGACTTGGTATGATTGACAAAACCAGTACACAATATATGGTAGTAATGCCGCGAAATTTATTATAAATCTTTTTAAAAACCGTGTGAAGAAGCTCTATTTCCCCATACTTTTTCTTGCCTTCTTTTCTATATTTCTTGCGCATTACTTTGTATCTGGTCAGGCAGTTTATGGCGATGGCATTGGTTATTATGCCTATCTGCATTCTTGGTACTTCGATGCCGATGCCGACTTCACCAACGAATACAAACATATTTACAACCAGGAAAACAATAACTCACAAGACCCGCAGACCGCCGAGGTAGTTCAGATAGTCGGAACCAATGCGACTGGCCAGGCACTCAATCATTTTTCTCCTGGGATGGCAATTTTGCTTTTACCGTTTTATGTTTTGGCCGATGGCATTGTGATAATCGCAAACGTGCTCAGGGCTTCGTTGGCACGCTCAGGGTACTCAGATGTATATCAAATCATGACAGGCATGGGAGCAATTTTGTACGTGGTGATTAGTATGTGGTTGAGTGAGCGGATTTTGCAGCGGTGTAAGCTTAGTCACTTTATCAGTCGTGTGGCAGTGTTTCTTTTATTTTTTGCAACCTGCTTGTTGTATTACGGTTCGTTTGATGTACTCAACTCGCATTTTGCCTCGTATTTTCTCTCGGTTTTATTTTTGTATCATTTTTTTACATTAAGGAAAATTCCTCAGCTCAAGCAGTATTTTTTCTTGGGTTGTATCGCTGGTTTGCTCGGATTGACTCGACCACAAGATGCTTTGATAGGTATAGTTGTGCTGCTAGATATTTGGCGAAGGGTAAAAAGAGGAGATGTGTCTTGGCCACAAGCTGCAAGAAGATTAATGCTATTTGTGTTTCCCGCAGTAATAATTTTTGCGCTCCTGGTATTTCAGTGGATCACAACCTTTGATACATTCGACACTCATCCCTATTTTCTCTGGATGAATAGTACAAGTGAGCACGGCCCAAGTTTTGATTTTTTTGGCAGTTTGTTTCACCCTAGTAATGGTTTGTTGACAAGAACACCGATAGTTTTTGTGGCGTTGGTATTCTTTTTTTACCTAGTCAAAAAGCGAAAAACAACCTATATATTACAACTGCTATTTGTATTTTTTTGTTTGCAGTTTGTGCTCATTTCTCTGCAGGGAGGTTGGAGCGCAGCGGCGTACGGGGGCCGAATGTATATTTCTAGTTTGCCATTTTTTTTGCTTTTGCTTGCAATGTTGTTGTCGTGGTTAAGACAAAAATTTGGCAAGCACATGCTATTTTTGGTAATGAGTTTTTTTGTCTGTCTCAACGTTTTGTCAATCGCAAGTTTTGTTTTGTTTGAAAAAGGGGTAAATGGTGGCAGACAAGTGTTACAATTTTTGCTTAAATCCGAGATAACAGCAAAAAACACCCAAGGTGGTTAAGTAAGTAGCCTCACTGATCTTTTCTAGTGAGTTTAGAAGGATGTGGTTATAAAAGTATTTATCAATTAAGCGATTAAGAATTTTAGACGCTTACCACAACACTTCTTGCCATTGCTGCCACACAGATTGCTCGCTTTCCTGTTTGATTGGCTCAGACGCAGTCTCTTCCGAAACAGACTCATCAAGCAGCACTACGTATTCTCCTGGCTTTTGCAGCAACAACTCATCGCGTAACAGTTTTTCTTTGGCGAAGTCGCTGGTAGCTGCTTTGATTTCATTTTCTAGTTGGCTAATTTCCTGTCGCAACTCTCGATTTTTTTGATCTATTTGTGTTAGATTTTGATCTTGATTGATTATTTTATTATCATTTTGCCTCATTGAGACTATGGCAAAAATTATAAAGAGTGCCGAAATAAGCAAAACAAGTTGATTTGAGAGAACTTTTTTCATTTGCAAATGATCCGGCCCAGTGATACTATAAGCCCTAGAGGAACCAGGTAAAAAAAATATTGTGCTGTATCAAGTTTCCTCTATAAATAAGTATACATCACCATAGGCATATGATATGAGTACACCGCTTAAAGCATCTCATTCGCAATTTGTTGCTCATTTGGAAAGCACAGGTAAGGCAAGAGCCACCGTTATTGCCTACAGCAAAGATATTGAGCAGTTAATTGAGTTTGAAGAAAAAAAAGAACGCATATTAGTCACTGATGTGATCTCAGACGATATTAATGAATTCAAAGAATTATTAAAGAAACAGCGATATACCGGAAAATCTATTTCTCGAAAAATTAATTCGATCAAAGCATTTTTTCGCTATGTTTCGAGTATTGATAGCTCGATTGATAATCCAGCTGAGCAAGTTTCTCATCCAAAGTATGACCAAAATCCACCTCGGGTACTTTCTAAGTTGGAGTACCGAGCTTTGAGAGATGCTTGTCGAGCTGATGCTCGCATGTATGCAGTGGTCGAGCTGTTACTCCAGACTGGTATGCGCATTAGTGAGCTCGCAGCCCTCGAACTATCGGACGTAGACTTTGATCGAAACGTGATAACTATTCGGCCGCAAAACTCTCGTGGTAGTAGAAGACTTCCGCTAAATCAAGCGGCCAAACATGCTTTGATGGAGTACCTACAAATGCGTCCCAGAGCACGAGAAAAAGCTTTATTTTTGACCAAAACTTGTCGACCTTTCTTGGTTCGCAACATTCGCACTGCTATTGATCGCTACTTTCGCATGGCGGGTATTCGTGGTGCCAAGGTTAATGATTTGCGACATACGTTTATAGTTGAACAGCTCAAGGCCGGTACACCACTGGTATATGTTTCTCAGCTTGTTGGTCATAAACGCATTACTACTACCGAAAAGTACCTTAAATTAATTGAAACTCCTGACATGGAGCCGAATATTCGGATCGAAGAGTTGTAGGTTTTTCTTTTTCTCAGATGATACAATGTTGCTCACTATGAGCACGACAGTCCTCTCTGGTATCCGCGCCACAGGTCGCCTGCATCTTGGCAATTACCTTGGTGCCGTCAAAGGCATGCTTGCCTTGCAGCAAGAAGAGGCGATCAGCACCTTTTTTATGGTGGCGGACGTCCATACTATTACTACTCCTTATAACATTGATGAATTACGAATTAATCGCCGTGAAGTGATTATCGATTACTTAGCGGCTGGTCTTGATCCAGAGCGATCCACTTTGTTTTTGCAATCTATGGTTGGCGAACATCTGGAGTTGGCATTTTTATTTTCGTCAGTTATGAGCATTGCCAGAATGCAGCATCTGCCGACCTTCAAAGATAAGGTCAAACAATATCCCGAACACGCCACAATGGCATTGCTCAACTATCCGCTGCTCATGGCAGCAGATATTTTACTGTACAAAGCAAATTTGGTGCCGGTCGGCATCGATCAAGAACCACATATAGAAATTACACGCCAAGTGGCCCGCAAAATGAACGAGGTATACGGCACACAATTGCCAGAGCCGCAGCGTTTTGCGACCAAAGGCGAGTACGTACCCTCACTTCAAGGTATCGGTAAGATGAGTAAGAGTGTCGAGGGTAGTTATATCTCACTAACTGACACTAAAACAGAGATTCTCGATCGACTCAAGCAGGCACCAACTGACTCAGGAGTGGGCAGACTGACTGCTATGTCGCAGGGAGTCAAAAATTTACTGCAGCTCGTTGAGTTATTTTCTGGGGCAGAGAAAAGAAAAGAATATGAATCGCAATACGAAGACACCGGTATTCGCTATGGCGCTCTCAAAGCAGAGTTGGCTACAGCCATTTTTGCAGAGCTCAAACCATTGCAGGAGCGGCGCCAACAGTTTATTGCCAAGCCGAAGCTAGTTGATGAGGTAATCGAGGCGGGTGTGACAAAGGCCCGAGCCGTCGCACGAGAGACTTTGGACGAAGTAAAAGAAAAAATGGGCCTGGGATAATATGTCAAACGCTAAAGTGCCAATTAACTATGATGTTTTTGCCAGCCTTGATTTGCGTATTGCGACGATTACCGCAGTAGAGTTAGTCGAAGGGGCTGACAAATTACTCAAGCTGACGCTTGATGTTGGCGATCTGGGGGAGCGGATAGTTGTAGCTGGCATCAAAGCTTGGTATGCACCAGAAGATTTACTTGGCAAGCAAGTAAGTTATTTGGCAAACCTTGAACCCCGCAAACTGCGTGGTATTGAAAGTCAAGGTATGCTCATCGCAGCCGATGATGGCACTCGGGCAGTTTTGTTGCATCCAGATCAGTCATTGTCTGCAGGATCAGTTCTACGCTAGCTTTTTTGCATGTTACAATACAGCTCGATCTGGAGACGTATGGCAATTGCAAAGTCTGACAAAGAAAAAAAATTAAGTAAATCAACTCAGCCTGTGGCGCCAAAAAAGCCAGTCATGAAGCAGTTTCGCATGGAGGTTAATCTTTCACAGTTTTTTAGCCGTGGTTTGCTGTACGTTTTGATCGCACTGCTTTTTTTCCCATTTGTTCTTTCTCTTTTCAGCAAAAATGACGACAGCAGCATTAGCTTGAGTCAATTTGTCAAAGATGTTCGTGAAGAGCAAGTGAGTGAAGTCAAGGTAGCTGGAGATGAGCTGCGCATTTCATACAAAGATGGGACAGAAAAAACTTCTCGCAAAGAAAATAATCAGGAAGTGCTCAGTATCTTGGTCGCTTCGGGCATTGATCTGGCTGAAGCCGATGTGGAAGTAACTAATCTTTCTTTTGGCGAAATGGCGTGGGAGCTTGTGCTGAACATTTTGCCTGTTCTACTTATGTTCGCTTTCTTTTTTTTCATCTTCCGCCAGGCTCGTGGCGCGCAAGAGGGGATGATGGGGATCGGACGCAGCAAAGCAAAGTTATTTATTAAGGGCAAGCAAAATACAAAATTCAAAGATGTCGGCGGCATGGATGAAGCCAAGCAAGAACTCGAGGAAATTGTTGATTTTCTTAAAAACCCTAAAAAATACCACAAAGTTGGTGCCCGAACTCCACGCGGTGTACTGCTGGTTGGTCCCTCTGGGACAGGCAAGACCCTACTCGCCCGCGCCGTAGCAGGTGAGGCTAATGTCCAGTTTCTTTCGATTGCTGGAAGTGAGTTTATGGAGATGCTAGTTGGTGTTGGTGCTTCTCGAGCACGCGATCTTTTTACCACCGCCAAGAAAATTGCACCGTCTATTATTTTCATCGATGAAATTGATGCTATAGGTCGTATGCGCGGACACGGCAATATGGGTGGCCACGACGAGCGGGAACAGACGCTGAATCAAATCTTGGTCGAGATGGATGGTTTTACTCAAAATGACAACGTGATTGTTATGGCAGCCACCAACCGCGGCGATATGCTCGATCCTGCGCTAGTACGTCCAGGTAGATTTGATCGCAGAGTAACAGTGAACTTGCCCGATCTTGAAGAACGTAAGTATATTCTTTCGATCCACGCCAAAGCCAAGCCGTTTGCCAAAGATGTCAATTGGGACAGGGTTGCCAAGCGCACAGTCGGTTTTTCTGGTGCTGATATCGAAAATATGCTCAACGAAGCAGCGATTGCAGTGGCTCGAGCTGACAAAACAGAGATAAATATGAATGACATAGAGGAAGCATCGCTCAAGGTAAAACTCGGTCCTAGCAAGAAACGACTACAAGATAAGGTTGAGCGAGAGATGACAGCGTACCATGAAGCTGGACATGCTGTTGTTGCTCATGTTTCAAATTTTGCTGATCCAGTCCATCGCATTTCGATCGTATCTCGTGGTAGAGCGCTCGGCTTTACGCTCACCCCACCAGAGAGAGATAAATTGCAAACAACTAAATCTGAGCTGATTGACGAAATTGCAGTACTGCTTGGAGGACGGGCTGCAGAGCAATTAGTTTTCAAAGAGTTAACCGCCGGAGCGAGTAGTGATATCGATCGAGCAACTCGCATCGCTCGCGCGATGGTAATAGAATATGGCATGAGTGATTTAGGTGCCATGAACTTTGGTCCCCAATTTGAGACCACAAATTATAATCGAGCGTTTAGCGAGCCAATGAAAATCTCGGACAAACTACAGGAAAAAGTGGATGCAGCCATCCAAGACTTTATTGCTGCTGGGCAGAAACGTGCATTGGCCTTGATAACCAAGTATCGCAAGCAGCTTGATGCAGTCTCCCAAAAACTGCTCGAGCAAGAAACGCTTGATGGCGATGAGTTTACCGCCCTAATGGGCCAAGCTAAAGCCACCAATCTTGCTGATACAACTCAGGTATAATTGGTTTGTGTCAAAAACCTTTGTTCTGATTGATAGCCACGCATTAATTTACCGCGCTTTCCATGCATTTCCTGACCTAACTGCTCCCGACGGCACCTTAGTGAATGCAGTTTACGGCTTTAGTCGAAGTTTGCTTACGGCTATCAGAGATCTGAAGCCAACCTATATA
The DNA here is from genome assembly GCA_002772695.1 of Candidatus Pacebacteria bacterium CG10_big_fil_rev_8_21_14_0_10_44_54. Taxonomy (GTDB): domain Bacteria; phylum Patescibacteriota; class Microgenomatia; order UBA1400; family PJMF01; genus UM-FILTER-42-14. The sequence goes on along the minus strand of PFDI01000022.1, from coordinate 22,220 downwards.
GCAGCTACCTTTGACAGCAAAGGCAAGACCAAGCGGGCCGAAGAATATGTCGAGTACAAAGCAAATCGAGCGGCTATGCCGGACGAATTGATTCCACAAATAGCCCTAGTCAGAGATGTAGTCACTGCGCTCAACATTCCACAATTTTCACAATCAGGTATAGAGGCAGATGATCTGCTTGGCACGATTACCCGGCAGGTTGAACAAGAACATCCAGAGGTTCGCTCAATTATTGTTACTGGCGACAAGGATATGTTTCAGTTAGTTAGCGAGCGGACACGGGTTTGGCTACCAGGTAGGGGGAGAGGTTCACTCGACACAGAGTACGATGCGGCAGCAGTAGAACAGTACATGGGAGTGTCTGTCTCGCAAATAATTGACCTCAAGGCTTTGATGGGAGATGCCTCAGACAACATTCCTGGTGTCAAAGGAGTTGGTCCAAAAACGGCTATCAAATTGCTCAAAAAACACCATTCGCTACAAGGTATATATGAGCGACTTGATCAACTGATCGCGGGTGAGCAACCTGCAGCTGACGAAGTCTTGGTGGGTTCTGTTTTCAAAAAAATGCAGCTTGATAGAGACATGGCGTTTCTTAGTCAAAAATTAGCGACGATTGATCGATCGGTTGCGATAGATTTTTTGCTTGAGCCGTGTCGTGTTTCGTCATACGACAAGGCAGCAGCAAGTGAATTGTTCGAAACGCTCGGTTTCAAATCGCTTAAAGGATTGCTTCCCAAAGATGAGTTTGAGATAGGAGTACAAAACGCGCTTTTTTAATATGCCAAAAACTCAGCAGAAAATAGCTTTGGTACACGACTATTTACGTGAGTACGGCGGGGCAGAGCGCGTGCTTGAAGCTTTGCACGAAATGTATCCAGAGGCACCGCTGTACACAGCGTTTGTTGACCAAAAACAACTTGGCATACATTGGCAGCGTTTTGCTACATGGGATATTAAAACGACCTGGATCATGAAAATACCTGGTTATAAATGGCTGTACTCACCGCTACGTATTTGGGCGCCAAACTACTTTTCTTCCCTTGATCTTTCGGAGTATGACGTCGTTATTTCTTCATCAAATGCCTATTTCGCAAAAGCAGTTCGGGTGCCAAATGGCAAGCATATTTGCTACTGCCATACCCCGGCACGTTCATTGTACGGTTACACAACGATGAGTAACTGGCGAAGCAATCCAATCATTAGACTCATTGGCACACTGATCAATCATTACTTGCGGGTGGTCGATTACTACGTGGCGCAAAAAGTGGGGTATTTTATAGCTAATTCTCAGGAAACAGCACAAAGAATTACTAAGTTTTATCGGCGCAAGTCACACATTATTTACCCTCCTGTTCATATCCCAGACAAGTCGCCATCAAGTAAGGTTGCGCGATCATACTATCTTTATGTCAACCGTTTGGCGCTTGCCAAGCATCCTGAGTTAGCCGTACGTGTTTGCACCAAGCACAAATTATCACTCAAAGTAGTTGGTACAGGCAAGATGCTTGTGGGTCTTCGCAAGATCGCTGGACCAACTGTCCAGTTTTGTGGTGCTGTCAGTGATGTCCAGCTCAGCAAACTATACGGAGGTGCCAAGGCATTGTTGTATCCAGTCGAAGATGAGGATTTTGGTATCGTTCCTGTCGAAGCAATGGCGCACGGTGTACCCGTAATTGCTCATAATTCTGGCGGCCCATGCGAAACAGTCGTCTCTGGGAAAACCGGAATATTATTTGAGAATCTGACGGAGTCCGATTTATGGCAAGCAATACAAGAGGTAGACAAGATGAGTTTTGACGTGACTTATTTGTATCGCTATGCTCAGCAGTTTTCGCTTGCTGAGTTCAAGAAAAATATGCGTGCTTTTGTGACTCAAATAGCCTGCATAATACTCACCTTTGCAATGTCGAGCGGTGCCATTGGAAGAATAAATTGAAGAGGCTTTGTGTCGATAAGAATACTTTCAGTCGTACCTGTTTTACCCAGGTATTCTTTTTTTACAAGATAATTTCCGGGCTCAAGATTGTAGATCGTGATCGGTACTTGTTCAACATTACGAGCCTTGACGTCAAAATTGGCCAGCACGACACGATACTCGCCATCGATCGATTTGCTGGCGGCAGCTTTGATAAACGTTCCTTTGCCAAGTAGCTGGACACGTTGTTCACCAAGTGAGTCGAGCATGCGAAGTGCCTGGTAGCGAGGTTTTGGGGTTGAGCCAAAATCTTGATGCGTCAGTAGTCCCCAACGACCCCAGTACTCTTTGTTGTTAGGGTCCTTGCCATCTTGGATTTCAAATACAAATGCGCGTTCGACTATATTGATCATCTCAATCGCAGCCGCAACTGTGTGTGCTGCTCCATATTTTGTATCGTAACCATCGTTATTTTCACTATCGTGTCCCCACTCAGTGATGTGAAACTCTAGAGTGGGAGTGAGTTGTGGATACTTTTCTGCCCAGGTTCTAATATCCAGCAAATCCTCCTGGAATTGTGTGAGGGATATGTCATAGCGATGCCACGAGATAAAATCGAGTCGCAAATTATTCGCTACAACATGCTCGGCTAGTGCGTCGTACCAGTTTTTATAAAAGCCAGTGGTAGCTGGTCCACCAATCTTAAAGGGCTGAACACCACGAGCTTGTTGGGCTCCACGAGCAGCAGCACTGTACAGGTTTAAATAATTTTTATCACCAAAATATTTCCAGTCACCAAACAAATCAGGCTCATTCCAAACTTCATAATAGACATCTGCAGTACCACGTTTGCCTGATATATGCTCGATGGTTTTTTGTACGACCAGCTGCCAGTCCTCATAGCGAGCAGGACTCGAGACAATATCCCTTCCACCAAGGGCAGGAGGCATGTATGAGAGAGCGATGTAGGGTTTGGCGCCAACCGCCTCTATGTCATTGAGCATAGCATCGAGCTTGGTGAAGTCAAAAGTTATATTACCTGGAGAGCCTTGGACAGGTTCGTAAAAATCGTAGATGTGATCGATTCGAATATATTCTGGTTGTAGCGCACGAACTTTGTCTGCAACTGGTGCAATTTGCCAGGAGGCTTCTTCGCCTCCTTGAGCCAAATTTCGCCAAGGTCGAGGAAGTGGTCCGAGTATACCTTGGGCATTGATGGCAATATTGGCAGGTTCTGGCGTGCTCGCAAAGGTGAAAAATTCGCGTACTATGGCAAGTTGTGTGGCTCCAAGTACGGTGGCTGCCGCCAGTAAGATGAGGACCAGAAAAGTAGAAATCAGTTGAAAACGATTTTGCTTGCGTTTTTTCATTATTAGCATCCTAGCAGGATATCGATTGACATTCTATCCATCGCTCGTTATCATTGGCAGTGTAGTTTGCACTCTGCTAAACTGCAGAACGAGGTTGTTTATATATGATTGATCTTTCTGCACGACAAATCCAGATTTTACGTGCCATTATTCAAGAATTTATTGAGACAGCTGAGCCGGTCGGTTCAGACACAATAGATAGAAAGTATTCTATTGGCGTGTCTCCTGCGACTATTCGTAATGAAATGGTGCAATTGACCAAACAGGGTTACCTAAAAAAAAGTCACTCAAGTGCTGGTCGTATCCCGACTCCAGTTGCGCTCAAATTGTACGTCAATGAACTGATGCGGGAAAAAGAACTTACGGTGGCAGATGAGGTTGACGCCAAAGAAAAGGTTTGGGATTCCCGCAAAGAAATAGATGAAGTTTTTAGCCAGATTACCAGGGTTTTGGCCGAAAAATCTCGCGCCCTCGGACTTGCTATGCTCGACAAGCACAGACTATATCACTCCGGTTATGCCAACTTACTACAAATGCCTGAGTTTTATGACATTAAAGCAATGCGGACTGTTTTGCACCTAATTGAAGAAGCTTCTCTGCTAAGTGAAATTTTTGCTACCAACACCAGCGACAACATTATTCAAGTGGTCTATGGCCAAGAGTTGGGTAATAGCGACCTTGAGTCACTCGGTGTGATCCATACTTCGTTTTCTGTTGGTGAAGTCCAGTGTGAGCTGGCTGTGATAGGTTCGAGTCGGTTTGATTACCCCTATATGATTCCGATGATGAAGTATATGCGTAGTCTTATTCAAGAGATTGTTGAGTAGTATGCCAAAAAAGAAAGTAGCCCCGCCAGCACAAGAGGTTTCAGAATTACTGCAGCTACGCGCGCAGTTGACAGAATTAACCGAGCGAGAGCGAAGGTTGCAAGCTGACTACCAAAATATTGTGAGAAGAACCAGAGAGGATAAACTGGCGCACAGTAAGCTTGCCACCAAACAAGTCATGAGTGATTTGCTTGACCCGCTCACACATCTATCCTTGGCAAACAAGCAGATTAAAGACGCTGGTTTAACAATGGTTATTGACCAGCTGTGGAAAGTGTTGGCCAATCATGGCCTAGAAAAACTAGACGTACTAGGACAACAATTTGATCCTACGACTATGGAGGCTGTAGAGTCCTCTACTACGAGTGATACAGCAGTTGTTTCTTCGGTGATCCAACCCGGCTACGCGCTTCATGGTGAGCTGATTCAACATGCAAAAGTAGTGGTAAGTTAGCAGTCTATTTACATGACTGCTAGTTTGCGTTATACTGCCTATATTACAAAAAAGAACAGTTACTACAGACACAGAAAGGACGTATGTCAGATACAAAAAAAACAGGAAAAATAATCGGCATTGATCTAGGAACTACCAACTCTGCTGTTGCAGTAATGGAAGGCGGTACGGCCAAAATAATTCCAACTGCTGAGGGGAGAAACACCTTTCCATCAATTGTTTCATTTAAGGGTGACGATATTACGGTTGGCGATATTGCCAAGCGACAAATGGTGCTCAATCCAACCAAGACAGTCAACTCAGTCAAACGCTTTATGGGTCGAAAGCTCAAAGATGCCGCTGTCAAAGAAGCAATCAAGCATGTTTCGTATCCAATTGAAGAAGGCAAGGAGGGCATGGCTGTTGTCAAAATCGACAAGAAAGCCTACACGCCTCAAGAGATTTCTGCCAAAATTCTCGCCAAAGCAAAAGCCGATGCTGAAAGCTATCTTGGGAGTTCTGTTTCTCGAGCAGTTATCACCGTACCGGCTTATTTTGATGACTCTCAGCGCCAGGCAACTAAACAGGCAGGCGAGATTGCTGGCCTCACGGTAGAGCGAATTGTCAATGAACCAACGGCTGCGGCACTAGCGTACGGTCTTGATAAGAAGGGTACTAGAACTATTGCAGTCTACGACCTTGGTGGCGGTACATTCGATATCTCAATTCTAGAGATTGGCGATGGTGTATTCGAAGTTAAATCTACCAACGGCGACACCTTTCTTGGTGGCGATGATTTTGATCACGTTATCATCGAATGGATTGTCGCAGAGTTCAAAAAAGAGTTTGGTAAGGATTTGACCAAAGACCCACAAGCGCTCCAGCGCGTCAAGGACGTTGCAGAGAAAGCAAAAATTGAACTCTCGAGTGCTCAGTCAACCGAGATTAATCAGCCGTTTATTACCCAAGGAGACGAGGGACAGCCGCTACACCTTACGCTGACTCTCTCTCGTTCTAAACTCGAAGAGTTGGTAGACGATTTGATCAAGAGATCATTTGCGCCAGTCGAAAAAGCGCTCAAAGATGCCAAGCTCAAACCGTCAGATATAAGCGACATAGTTTTGGTTGGTGGTATGACTCGTATGCCAAAAGTCGTCGCAGCCGTCGAAAAGTTTTTTGGCAAAGAGCCGCACAAGGGTGTTAATCCAGATGAGGTTGTTGCGATTGGTGCAGCTATTCAAGCTGGTGTAATTGGTGGTGATGTTTCAGACGTAGTATTGCTAGACGTTACTCCACTCACCTTAGGACTCGAAACGCTTGGAGGAGTAAGAACACCACTTATCGAGCGCAACACCACCATTCCAACTAGCAAATCGCAGGTATTTTCGACGGCAGCCGACAACCAAACGCAGGTGGAAATAAACGTACTGCAGGGTGAGCGAGAAATGGCTGTTGATAATAAGTCGCTTGGTCGTTTCATTCTTGACGGTATTCCACCAGCTATGCGTGGTACACCCCAGGTAGAAGTCACATTTGACATCGATTCTAACGGCATTCTCAATGTAACTGCCAAGGATAAGAATACCAACAAGGAGCAAAAGATTACGATTCAAAACTCAACCAACCTATCGGAAGAGGAAGTCGAGAAAATGAAGGCAGATGCCGAACAACATGCTGACGAAGACAAGAAAAAGAAGGAGCTGGTCGAGGCTCGCAATCAAGCAACCAGTGTCTCGTTTGAGATTGAAAAGCAGCTCAAGGAGTATGGCGACAAGCTCGAAGCTAAGGATAAAGAATCTATCGAAACCAACGTCAAGCAACTCAAAGAGTTGGCAGGAAAAGATGACGCCACCAAAGAGGAGCTTGATAAGGCAGTCGAAGCAACTTTTGCCTCAGCACAAAAGATTGGCGAGGTAATGCAGAAGGCACAGGCAGAGGCAACGCCAACACCAGAGGGCGATGCCAAACCAGCCGATGAAAAGCCGGACAAGAAACAGAGTGATAAAAAGTCTGAGGATGACGCAGAAGAAGGTGAAGTTATTAAAGAGTAATGTATGATAGGCGTATGAAAAACGCCATCAAACTCTCTGTTTTAATACCTATCTATAACGAGCAACAGACGCTCAAAGAGGTGCTGCAAAAAGTCCTTGCGGTAAAACAGGTGAGCGAAGTTGTCGTAGTCGATGATGGCTCGACAGATCGCTCGCCAAAGATTTTGGCACAACTCAAGCACAAAAAGCTCAAGATTTTTCGCAAAGAGAATGGTGGCAAGGGCAGCGCAATACGTTATGCACTCAAGCATGCCACCGGTACACACATCTTGATCCAAGATGCAGACTTGGAGTACGACCCCGAGGATATTACAGCATTACTTGAACCTATTCGGCGAGGTAGGGTAGAAGTTGTGTATGGCTCACGTTTTTTGGGACCACATCTCAACTTGCTTTTTTGGCACAGAGTTGGCAATTCTCTGCTCAATTTTTTGGTCAATATTCTTTTTAATACCACTCTTTCAGATATGGAGACTTGCTATAAAGTGGTACCGACCAAAGTAATGCACGATCTCAATTTGGTGAGCAACTCATTTGACATTGAGCCCGAAATCACCTGCAAGCTCCTCAAGAGAGGGATCAAAATTTTTGAAGTCCCAATTAGTTACATCGGTCGGGACTTTTCCGAAGGTAAAAAAATTACCTGGCTCGATGGTATTTCTGCTGTGCAGACGATTATACGTCTCCGACTGGCTCCCTAGCTTCTCTATCGTTACAATGTCCCTGTGAAGTACAAACAGCTATTTTTACTTGCTGCTCTTTTTTTATTTTTTCAGTTTCATCCATTTTTATTTGGAAAAACACTTTTTTTTGGCGACAATTATTCACTCATGATTCCGGGCAAGCTTTTTACTGTTGAGTGGCTAGAAAGTGGAGTGCTGCCACTTTGGAACCCTACGATTTTTTCTGGCATTCCTTGGATTGGCGATATTAACCAATCGATTTTGTATCCGACTACAGCATTTTTTTTCTTATTTAGTCCCGCAATTGCTTTGAATATCACGATAGTTATTCATTTGTTTCTTGCTTTTTTTGGCATGGTTCTTTTAGTGAGGAGATGGCAATCAGATCTCCCTAGCATGGTAGTTGGAGGTGTGCTTTGGATGTTTTCGACTCACCTGATGGGGAGTATTCATAATTTGTCTATTATTCAATCTCTCCCATGGTTTCCCTGGATTATTTGGGCTGGTTTAGAAATAGGTTCTCGCAAACGAGCAATTCTTGTATTTAGTTTTCTAGTTATGCTGCAGTTAGCTGGTGGATATCCTCAGCATGTGTTGTTGTCAATTGGGACAGCAGTGCTTTTTTCTGCCATATGTTTTCTGCGGAAGGGGAATTATTGGCAGTGGTTGCAGCAGTGGCTTTTGGCAGCTGCGATAGTAGTTGGAGTATCCAGTGTGTTTTGGTTACCATTTGTTGATGTATTTGTTCGCTCTACGCGAATGTTGCAGACAGTGGAGCAGGCACAGGTTGGTTCGCTACACCCAGTGATGCTTGCAAAAGTATTTTTGGTGACAATGTTTGATAATCCTGTCGCTGGTTTCAAGTGGGGTCCTGCCTGGAGCGGTGAACAAAATGTGGTTTTTTATGTGAGTTGGTTGGGAATTATAATTTTGGGGTTTGTATTAACTGGATTCAGACGATTGCCCAAACTAGATATGTTTTTGTTGCTTTTAAGCGGGGTCACAATAGTATTGTCACTTGGTTTGTATTTGCCGTTTTATGCGGCCCTACAGAGAATGCTGCCACTTTTGCGGATCGGTCGGTATCCAAGTATGTTGCTTATCATAACCAACATATCATTGATTCTGCTTATTGCTAGAAATTTTTCTAAAATAACTTTCTCCAAAAAGTTTTTTTGGCTTGTTTTTACAACATTTGTTTTGTTATTCATGGTAGTTATTAGCCTCCTCTTGGTAGTTTGGCTTGAACCGAACGGACTGTGGCAGTGGATGAATGGACTAAGCGGAGGACGTCTTGTTGGTAGTGCTTTTCATACGTTTGAAAGAGATACTATTATCTTGAGGACTCTGCTTTCTCAGCTGCTAGCTGTTACAGTAATTTCTTGTGCCGGATTGGTTTATTTTTATAAACGGCGGTTGTTTTTGGCAGCAATATGCATTGGTCTAGACATTGTGATTAGTACACATGGCATGTTTATTTTTGCAGATAATTCTGTGTATAGCTCTCGACAGCAACTACGAAGTAGCTTGACACCAACCTACGTAGACAATCAAGGTAGAGCACGCTTTCTTACGAGAAATAGCAATATGCCATACGCAGACTTTGGATCATATTGGGAGGCACTGGTGGTTAGAGAGCCATTTTCTGATTCGTATGTTACACAGCAAGAATTGACTGAACAAGCTATTTTGCAACAGTTGCGAGATGGGCTTACACCAAATTGGAACATGGTGGTTGGAGTGCCTGTGGTGCATGGTTATACCACCCTTTTACCACAAGACTATGCTGCCATTTGGCAAGTTTCAGATTTACCAAGAATTAATTTTATTGACACCATCGAGAGCTCGAACGAGCTGCTTGCACAATGGGCGGTTGGTCAATATGTGGTAGACACATGGTTTCCACTATATGGAGAACAGCTGCCAGATGAAAAGTTTGCTTCCATCGATAATCTTGATTTTTATGTGATACCAGGAGCGCTTGATCGTTTTCGTTATGAAAATGATTTGCCAGCCAAACTGAGTTTGCGAGCTGAAACACCAAACGAGCTTGTATTAACCGTTGTCGCAAGTGATGCTAGTCATTTAATTATTGCCGATCGCTATGATAAGGACTGGCGCGCGACCGTCAACGATAGCGAAGTGAGCATAGAAAACTACAATGGTATGCGGCGCATACCACTTGAGCAAGGTCAGAATAGAATCCGCATGTGGTATGAGCCGAAACTATTTTATTTTGGATTGGGAATCTCGATGCTGACGGCAGCGTTTTGCACGGCATATTTTTTCATAGTGCGAAAAAAACTTAGCAGTCACTAGTTTTGTCTGCTTAACAGCTGTGATTTTTTTTGTTACAATGTTGCCTTGTTCTTATGAGTACCAAACGCGATTACTACGAAATTTTAGGTGTGAACAAATCTGCCTCGGCAGCAGAAATTAAGTCTGCCTACCGCAAGATGGCACTCAAGTGGCACCCAGATAAGAATCAAGATAAAAAAGCAACAGCAGAAGAAAAATTTAAAGAAATTAACGAAGCTTATCAGGTTCTATCGGATACAACCAAAAAGCAACAGTATGACCAGTTTGGCCATGCTGCATTCGATCCCGCAAGCGGTATGGGGGGAAATCCATTTGCGGGAGGATTTCGCCAAGGACCTTTTACCTATACGTATTCAACTGGTGGTGGCAATCCGTTTGAAAATACAGATTTTGGCGACCCGTTTGAGATATTCGAGCAATTTTTTGGTGGTGGTTTTTCAAGTGCTGCCAGGCGACCTCGATACTCGATGCGCATTGAGTTTTTAGAAGCTATTAGAGGAGTTACAAAAGAAGTAGAAATTAATGGTAAAAAGCAGAAAATTAAAGTTCCAGCTGGGGCCAACGACGGTACAAGAATTCGTTTTGACGACTTTGACGTGACGATTAATGTTGGTACGCATCCAGATTATAAGCGAGATGGAGCGGATCTGTTTGTAGACCATCATATTTCGTTTAGCCTCGCTGCTATTGGTGGCAGTACTGAGGTCAAGACAGTTGATTCCAAGCTTAAACTCAAAGTGCGCTCGGGTACCGCCTCGCACACGCTGGTTCGTTTGCGCGGTGAGGGTGTGCCACATCTGCGATCATCTGGCAAAGGCGATTTGTATGTGCGCTTGATAGTCGAAGTGCCAGAAAAATTAAGCACACAACAAAAAGATGCAGTTACACAGTTACAACAAGCTGGCTTATAACTTGCCCTAATCCTTGCCTTTTCTCGAGTTCGAGTTATAATTGCCTGACAGGTTCGAAATCACAGGAGTTGGACTCGAAAGACGGGTCCATTTTATTACAAATTGGGAAAGAAGCATATGCAACAGTCTTCAAATAGCATGGTTCGTACTGAGTTTGCGGCAGCAATCAACCAGATTGCCAATGAGCGAAAAATAGAACCAGAATCAATCCTTGAAGCAATTCGTCAGGCACTCATCTCGGCATACCGCAAGCAGTATGGCGATGAAAATGACAACGTACATTATTTTGTGGAACTCGACCCAGGTACAGGTGAGTCAAAAATCTTTGGAGCACCAGTCTTGGAGCGTGATGAAGAAACACTCGAGGTGCTTAAGTGGGATGAGAAGAAAGCAACTGATGTAACTCCAGCAGGTTTTGGGCGTATTGCGGCTCAAACCGCCAAGCAGGTTGTGTTGCAAAAAATTCGCGAGTCCGAGCGTGAGCAGATTATTTCTGAATACACTTCCAAAATTGGAGAAATTGTTTCAGCTCAAATTCTACGCATGGATGGTAGGACCGTGGTACTCGACATTGGTCGTGGCCAGGGGCTCATGCCACCAGAAGAGCAGATGCGTGGCGAGTTTTATCGCATTAATAATCATGTGACTGTGTTGATCAAAGAAATCAGGGAGACCAATCGCGGCCAAGCAGTGATTGTCTCACGTGCAGATGCTGCAATTGTGAGCAAGTTGTTTGAGCGTGAGGTGCCAGAAGTTGCTTCTGGCGCAGTCGAAATTGCCCTCATAGCTCGAGAAGCAGGTGTCCGCACCAAGCTCGCAGTCCGCTCAACCCAAGAAGGGGTTGATCCAGTTGGTTCGTGTGTTGGCCAGCGCGGCGTGCGTGTCCAAGAGGTGATTCGAGAGCTTAATAACGAAAAGCTTGATATCATTCCCTACTCGGACAATCCGCAATTACTCTTGCAGGCAGCGCTTGCACCTGCAGATAGCCTGACTATAAAAATTGACGAAAAACTCAAGGTCGCAACTGTAACTGCTCCAGACGATCAGCTTTCACTTGCAATTGGTCGAGGTGGTCAAAATGCACGAATTGCCGCCAAGTTATCTGGTTACAAAATTACAATCAAATCGGCTGGGGGTGAGGTTAAATCATCTGCCACTGGCAAAGAAGAGTACGAGATCGATACTTTTACGGGTCTTAGTGAAGAAACTCGCTCACAACTTGTTGAGCATAAACTCACTACTTTGGGAGACTTAAGCCGGTTCAAAGACAAATGGCACGCATTTGAGTTGCCAGAAGATCAAGTCGAATTACTCGACAAACGTATTGCGGTATTCGAAGTGGAACAAGCCAAGTACGATGCCGAACGCATCGGACGGGAGACACTCTAAATTATGGCGGCACAAAAGCGACCACCAGTTGTAACAATCATGGGTCATGTCGATCATGGCAAGACGACTTTGCTCGATTTTATTCGCAAATCACGCATTACTGCTCGTGAAGCCGGTGGCATTACCCAACATATTGGTGCCTACCAGATAGAACACAAAAATCAAGCTATTACATTTATTGATACTCCTGGTCACGCTGCTTTCAACAAAATGCGAGCGCGTGGTGCTCAGATTACTGACATTATTATCTTGGTCGTAGCTGCCAATGATGGTGTTAAACCGCAGACAATTGAGTCGATTCGACACATCACTGAAGCGAAATTACCAGTGATTGTGGCTATCAACAAAATGGATTTGTCCGAGGCTCAACCAGATTTGGTCAAGTCACAATTGGTTGAACACAATATCCTTGTGCAGGGTTTTGGCGGAGACGTCGAAGCAATCGAGATTTCAGCTACAACAGGCAAGGGAGTAGACACCTTACTCGACACTATTCAAGTTTTGGCTGAGTTGCACGAATGTAGCGCTGATCCGGATGCTTCTCTTGAGGCAGTCGTGATTGAGTCGTCACTCGATTCTCGTCGTGGTCCACTCGCTTCTGTCATTGTTCGCCAGGGCACACTCAGCCTGCGACAAGACATTATTGCGGGAGAGGTGTTGGGGAGAGTCAAGCAGCTTTCTGATTCACTCGGTGTGTCTGTAGAAGCGGTGCTTCCTGGCAGTCCAGCAGAAATTATTGGTTTTAAATCTCCACCAGCAGTAGGCGAAGTAGTCCATGATCAATCAGCAGAGTATGCAGTTGCCGAGAAATCAAAAGATGTAGTCCCAGAAGAAGCCCAAACACTAAGTGGTCAAGAGCTAGTCGATCTTGATTTTAACTTCCTGCTTGATGACAAACCGCGTCTCAAGTTGATTATTCGGGCCGACGTACAAGGTACGCTCGAGGCGATTATAGACACGCTTGATTCTGAAAGCACTGAACTACTTTCTTCTGCCGTCGGACAGGTGACAGAAAAAGATATAGAACTTGCTGCTGCTACCGGGGCACTCATTGTTAGTTTTCACACCAAAGTCTCCAAACAGATACTCAAGTTGGCCAAACAAGCCAAGGTGCGCATTAAGTCGTACGATGTGATTTATGAGCTCATCGAAAACCTACAAAAACAGATGCTCAAGCTCATTGATCCAACACTTGATGAAGTGATAACGGGTGAAGCAGAGATTTTGCAGATTTTTGAGATGCGCGGCGAGCGAATCGCAGGTATTCGCGTCAAAACTGGTGAGATCAAAAAGAGTGATACGTTTTACCTTGCTAGGGGCGAAGAGCGTATTGGCGCGCCGACTGTCAAGAGTATGCGACACGGCAAGGATGAGGTGCAGTCAGTCAAGACGAAAGGCGAGGCAGGCCTCGTTTTCCGTCAGGTAAAACTCGATTTTGCAGTTGGCGATAGATTGGTTGCCTATACAGTTGCAGACTAATGGTATACTACCCCAGGTAAAAGTGGTTACTTTGCTTGTTGGTGCAGCGCACGAATAAGACAAGGGATATATAGAAAGGAATACCACATGGCACTTACAAAGGTCCAAAAGACCCAAATCATCAAAGATTTTCAACTATTCGAGGGAGATACCGGCTCACCAGAGGTGCAGATTGCACTCCTTACTGCTTCGATCAAAGAATTGACCGACCATCTCAATGGACACAAAAAAGACAATCATTCCCGCCGTGGACTCCTCAAGCAGGTGGCCAAGCGCAGGCGTTTGCTTACCTTCTTACTCGATCGTTCGGAAGAGCGCTACAAAAAGCTCATTGAGCGACTTGGGCTAAGCAAGTAGTTTTTTAATCATTTTTTCAAAAATGTCAGAAGCGAATTTGGCTACAGCTGCATCTGAAAGGATTCAAGCTATAGAAGAAGAAATTGCCTATCTTGAAGAAAATATAGCAACCCTGCAAGAAAAAAAATCTTTTTTGCGCCAAGCGTGGAATGAATGTGAAGCTTGTCATCACGCTATGATTCCAGAGTTACGAGCAATAGATACAGAAATTGCGGAACTACTACGAAAAAAACAGCAGCTAGAAATACAACGAAGATCTCTTTTTGAATAGTTCTGGGTTTATAAAAAGGGGCTGATTTAGCCTAGGTTATTTGCTTTGGTACAATGACCTGCATATGACCAACCCAATTCTTCTCAACAACAATAAAACCATCCCCGCCCTTGGACTTGGCACCTGGAGATCAGAACCTGGCAAAGTCAAAGCAGCCGTCCAAACAGCGCTCAATGCAGGGTATCGTCATATAGATTGCGCTGCAATTTACATGAACGAGCCAGAAATTGGAGAAGTCTTTTCAACCACTTTTTCTGATGACAAAATTCTCCGAGAAGAGGTATTTATCACCAGCAAGTTATGGAATAGCGAGCATCATCCTGATGCAGTTGAGAAAGCATGTAGAAAAACTCTAGCTGATCTGCAGTTGGAATATCTTGATCTCTACCTTATCCACTGGGGAATTGCTTTCAAACCAAGTGAGCAGAAAGAGCTGCTCGACGAAAATGGCATGATTATGACTATTCCTGTTTCTATCCAAGAAACCTGGCGCGCGATGGAGAATCTGGTAGAAAAAGGCTTGGTAAACTCGATTGGAGTGGCCAACTTCACCACCATGATGTTGTTTGATCTACTCACTTATGCAAAAATTCAACCCGCGATGAATCAAGTGGAGATTCATCCCTACAATGCCCAGCCAGAGTTGATCAATTTTTGTCATAGCAACAGCGTTGCAGTGACGGCCTACTCACCACTGGGATCATTTGGTGCTGAGCATAATCGACCAATTAGTGACAAAACCATACTTTCGCTTGCAAAAGCGCATCAGAAATCGCCAGCACAAGTCCTGATTCGCTGGTCGCTGCAGCGCGGACTTGTCGTGATTCCTAAGTCGACAAATCCAGACCGAATCGTAGAAAATGCCAAAGTTTTTGATTTCGAGCTGAGCGATGATGAAATGATGCAAATAAACAAACTAAACAAGAACTATCGATTTGTTGATCCAAGCAAGCGGTGGGGGTTGGGGTACTTTAATTAACCACGAAGCTAATACAGAAAACAGGCATCGTATATGACGCTATTGAGCAAGTCCCATTCAAACCTATGTTATACTACTCGAAGTAATTCGCGAGGATTGTAAACTGTTGAGGATTCAAGAGAGATGACAGACAAGAAACGAGCTGTCTTTTCTCCAGAATACTTACAGCACACTCCCCGCACTTAGTTATAAAGGAACATAGCATGGCGTATCCAGACTATTCCAATACGTATAAAACAACTGTCTCGCTTGGAGACAAAGTGATTTCAGTCGAGATCGGCAAATTCTCAGAGCAAGTCTCTGGGGCGGTTATCACCCGCTTGGGTGATACCGTAGTGCATACCACTGTTGCGCTCGGTCGCAAAGTAAACCTTGGGTACTTTCCACTCTCTGTAGAGTTTGCAGAAAAGCTCTATTCAGCAGGTATCATCAAAGGTTCTCGCTGGGTCAAGCGCGATGGCCGCCCACTTGACGATACGATTCTCAAGGCACGTGTAATCGATCGCTCCCTTCGTCCATTATTCCCCGACGGCATTACCAATGAAGTACAAGTCATCTCGACTGTTTTTTCCTATGACGGTATTAATGAGCCAGATATGCTTGGCCTTCTTGGTAGTACGATTGGTCTCGCGATTTCTTCGATTCCATTTAATGGTCCACTCGCTGGCACTCGTGTCGGCTACAACAAAGAGACCAAAGAGTATGTTTTCAATCCGACTCAAGAAGAGCAAGTAAACAGTGATCTAGATTTGATTGTTTCTGGTACCGGCGATGCTATTGTCATGGTTGAAGCAGGAGCTAATGAAGTTTCTGAAGCAGTCATTCTCGAGGGAATGCTCAAGGCACAGGTAGAACTTGGCAAAGCCTGTAAGAAAATTGCTGCAATTGCTAAAGAAATTGGTCGCGAAAAACAAGAGTTGATCACCGTAGATGATGTAGCTGTTGCTCGCAAAAAAGAGCTTGTTGCTCATATCGAGAAAGAATATGCTGATGAAGCAAAAGTAGTTGTGGCCAAAGACGCCAAACTTGAACCATCAGGGTTTGCTGAATTAGTGTCGCAGATTGTCGAGAAGCAACCAGAAAGTGAAGAACCATTCTCTGAAGGAGAAGTCAGTGCTGCGTTGTCGTCTATTACCAAACAAATTGCACGCGATATGATTATCAATGACAAAATTCGTCCTGATGGTCGCAAGACAGATGAGATTCGTCCAATTTGGTGTGAGGTTGACGTTTTCCCACGTACCCATGGCAGTGCTATGTTCAAGCGTGGCGCAACTCAAGCGGTGACCATTACCACCCTGGGTGCTCCAAGTTTGGGACAACTCATCGAGAGCATTGAAGGCGAAGAGACTCGTCACTACATGCACCACTACAACATGCCTCCGTATGCATCTGGCGAAGCAGGACGATTTGGTTTTCCCAAACGTAGAGAAATTGGACACGGAGCTCTCGCAGAGCGCGCGTTACTCCCTATGATTCCAACTCAAGAAGAATTTCCCTACGCGATTCACGTTGTGTCTGAGATCATGAGTTCTAATGGTTCAACTTCCCAGGCTTCGGTTTGTGGTTCTACTCTATCTCTGATGGCTGCAGGAGTGCCACTTAAAAGACCTGTAGCAGGAATTGCTATGGGCCTCATGAGTGATGGCAAAACATATGTAGTACTCTCCGATATCCAAGGTCTTGAAGATCATGTCGGCGATATGGACTTCAAAGTCTCTGGTACTTCTGAGGGTATTACGGCCATTCAGATGGATATCAAGCTGACAGGCATTCCGCGCGAAATCCTCGAGCAAGCACTTGAACAAGCACTCAAAGGTCGTCTGCACATTTTGGGAGAGATGAGTAAGTGTCTTGATGCACCAAGAACAGAGCTTTCTGAGTACGCGCCAAAGATTGAACAGATCACCATTCCTGGTGACAGGATTGGTGAGATGATCGGTCCTGGCGGCAAGATCATTAAGGCTCTAATTGAAAGGACTGGCGCCCAGATTGACGTTGATGAGGATAAAGAAAGACAGGTTGGTTTAGTCTCGATCTCTTCGCCAGATCAGGCAGCTATAACTGCAGCTAAGACAGCAATAGAAAACATGTTCCGTGAAATTCACGAGAATGATGAGTTTGATGGCACTGTCACCAGAGTCGAGGATTATGGTTGTTTTGTGGAGTTTTTGCCAGGGCGAGAAGGCTTAGTTCATGTCTCTGCTATGAGTACAGAGTTTGTCCCAGATGCACATGAAAAAGTGTCGATTGGCGACGAGCTCCATGTTCGTGTTTCTGAGATCAAAGAGGACGGCAAGATTGGTCTTTCACTTTTGACAGCAGAAGAACAAGCAGCTGCTCGTTCCAACCGACCACAAGGTAGACCGCCATTCCGCGGTGGTCGTGGCGGTGGGGATCGACGGGGTGGTGGTGGCCGTGGGCCACGCGATCGTTTTGATCGTCGCTAGGGTATACTGAATGGATGACACTCGATGCTTTGCGAGATAAATCTGGCTATTCATTGATTAGCTTAGCAGATCCACTGACTGTAGCAGAACACGCAGGTCTGTTACTTCGGGACCCAGAACAAGAAGCGCAAGTTGCCGAGCTTATTTCGGAGGCAAGCGCTATCCTAGCACCTCATGCTACTGGCGTTTGTATAGCCCCTGATGTTGGTTTTTCTGCAGTGACTGATTTGCCCAAAAATGCTGGCGTAGTTTTTGAACTTTCTGATATGTTGCGAGCCAAAGATCCTCTGACTGTGCCGGTTTTGGCGCAGTCGTGGGGAATCGAGCAGACGCGCAATAATTACGGTGTGGCCAAGCTTGAGCTCTACTACAATCCCCAAGAAGAAGAGGCTCGGTCAAAGAAGCAAATGGTAGTTGAGCTGGCTGACTACTGCCGACACGAAGGTATTGCTTTTATTATTGATCTCGTTTTATACCTCGAGACAGCCAAAGAAAAGTACCAAGCGCAATTTCTCGAGCTGCAACTCGATGCCATTGCAGAGTTACAAGAGTACTGCGATTTATTTATGCTCGAGTATCCAATCGATCCGTTATCTGCAGTCACTTTGACTGCGGGTCTTGATGTACCTTGGATTGTCTCGGGTCGGGGGGTGGCGTATGAAGTCTTTAAAGAACAGGTGCGAGCATCGTTTGAAAGTGGTGCTCAAGGATATGTGATTGGCTCGCAATTACTGCCTGCAGAAACACCCAACGAACAGCGATCACCAGAGCGAGTAGCGGACTTTTTTGCGACAACTGCAAGAGATCGAGTGATTGAGTTGGAGCGGATAAGCAAAGAAATTATGCTATAGTGCAGTTATATGCATACACTACCCTCACTCCCATTTGAGTACACAGCTCTAGAGCCGCACATCGATGCGCAGACGATGGAGATCCATCACACCAAACATCATCAGGCTTATATAGATAAGCTGAATGCCGCGCTTGAAACACATGAGGGTCTTCAAGCGCTTTCGGTAGAAGAATTACTTGGTAAGTTGTCTTCGCTACCAGAGGAGATCAAAATGGCTATCCGCAATCATGGCGGTGGTCACGCCAATCACTCACTGTTTTGGAGCATTCTTGGTGTCGGTACAACCGAAGCACAAGCACCTTCTTTGTCTGCAAAATTGACTGAGACGTTTGGCAGTATTGAGAAATTTAAAGAAGCGTTCGCCTCAGCAGCTGCCGGACAATTTGGTTCTGGTTGGGCTTGGCTGGTTCTCAAGACAGATGCTTCGCTCGCTGTTTCAAGTACGCCAAACCAAGATTCACCACTGCTGCAAGCAGAGCAGCCGATCATTGGGCTTGATGTTTGGGAGCATGCCTATTATCTCAAGTATCAAAACAAGCGACCAGACTACATTCAAGCCTTTTGGCAGGTGCTTGATTGGTCTCAGGTTGAAGCTCGGTACGTTGCAATGGTACAGTAATCTGTCATGCGACAGATTATTCTTGACGTAGAAACCAAAAAGATTTTTGATGACGTTGGTGGATTCTTTCCCGATCGCCTTGGCATTTCATTTGTTGGTGTTTGTTTGCGCGACGGGACCTCGGGCAAAGGTGAGATGCGTAGTTTTTTCGAAGCTGATTTGCCAGAACTTTTTCCATTGCTCGAGCAAGCAGATGTGGTGATTGGTTTCAACATTGATGGATTTGATATGCAAACCATGGTGCCCTATTACAAAGGTGATATCACGCAAATTCCAACGCTTGACTTACTCACTTGTATAAAAAAAAGTGCTGGTCACAGAATTAGTTTGGATGCAGTAGCACAATCAACACTCGGCATTGGCAAAACAGGCAACGGACTCGACGCAGTCAAGTACTACAACTCCGGAAACTACGATGCACTAGAGAAGTATTGTTTGCAAGACGTGGCGGTAACGCGAGACGTCTACGATTATGGGCGGACCAAAGGAGTAGTGAAGTTTCGCAATAAATGGAACCGCATGATCGACTGTCCGGTAGATTTTAGTTTTACTCCCAAAAAACAAGCGGGGGTGCAGATGAGTTTGTTGTAAAAAATAAGATCTTATTTAATCGTCCATACATTTTGACACACTTGCTTGTAATTTTGCCGTATGTAATCTGCAAAAAAGAATCTGTAGTCAGTTTCGTTAGTTGGTGGAAGATAAATTAATTGATTCGAATCAGATTCAATCTTTGTCTTGATTGCTAAGCGAATTTTATCAGTTGGCTCAAACCAAGGTAGATAATAAAAATACTTGGTTTCTAGGAGTGTGTCAGATAAGTAATAGAGAAAGGTATCTCCGTCAAGAACAAGTAACTTTTGATTATTTTTTTTGCATTGCCTAATTTGATTTGAAATTTCAACCTGATATGACGATATAACCGGAGGCTTTTCTTGCAAAAAGAGAAGGTAGTGTTCCAAGGCAAAAAACATCAGTGGAATTGAGAGCACAGCAATTACAACTTTACTGATCTTACTAATATTTTTTTGGAGCATCACCGTTGTGTTGAGAATAAGGAGAGTGACTACAAATGGTCCAAGGTGAAAAATTTCGTTACTACGAAATCTAGCAAAGATCATCAGTAGCAAAGCAGGCAACAACAGTTTGGGCCGTAATTGTATAATCCAGAAAGTGCTAGATATAAATAGTAGAAACAGAGCTATATCAATGGTTGTGTTCTTTGTAAAGTAATCCAAAACAATAGTTTTAAGGTATATTACAAAGTTTTGCCAGCTTCCACCAATCAAGCTATCAGGGCTATGGAGGAACGCAATCAAAAAAGTTTTAGAAGAGAGAAAAAAAGTTTCTGAGGAACGATGCAAAAAGAAGTAAAATTGTTGGAAAATTCTGCCCAGAATTCCATATTGGATTTCAAAGTCGTTATGAGCTAGCCGAAATGGTAGGTAGAACTTTTGGTTGTAAGTAATGACTGACTAGTAGAAATCTGCAAGTGCCGCATTAACAAAAAAGTAAAGTGGAAAGACACAAGTAAGGACAAGCATCCAGCCAGCTTCCTTTTTTACTTTCAGCACCGTCTTGAGTGCACCAAAATCATGAATTTGTTTATAAGCTAGCGACACCGCAATCACTAGGTACATAAATACTGAAGCTAAACTACTCAATATTGAAAAATAAGCTGCTACTAAAAATACTTTTATGACAACCTCAATCGAAGGCGATTTATAAAGTAACCAACTAATTATCACAAACAGCGTTATTGCTAAACTCTGAACAATAATAGTATCTGCCAAAAGCATGTGTAGATGAAAGATTGGAGAAAGTATTCCTACAGAAAGCATATATGCATAGACGCTTGGCCTGAGATTTTTATGTGTCAAAAATAAGATGAGAAACCAACTTAAAACATGAAGCAAATAAAGTACCATCCTAGAGACAATAAGCCCATTTCCTGGTGAGAGAAATTCTGCGAGTCCGGCGATAAAGAAAGGTAGCGGCGCATGGTGAAAGAAAAAGTCTTTGTATGGCACTAGTCCTTTGAGAATAAGCCACCCAGCAGTAATGTTTTCTTGCTCGTCACCAAACATACCGAACCAGGAAACTATAAAAAGCGCAATTGATGAACTGGCTAAAATCAGATAGTCTTTTAGAGAATATGTCATTGTGCTCACGATAAAGAGGTAAAATTAGTTTGCACTCGACTTACTGTTATATCATATGGCCAACCTCCAACAATACTCCGCCAAAATTTGTTACACCGCGGCAGGGATGCTGATTCATCAAGATAAAACACTGCTCATTCATCACAAAAAACTAAACTTGTGGCTCTGTCCTGGTGGGCATATAGAAGATGGCGAACTGCCACACCAAGCGGCAGAGCGTGAATTCAAAGAAGAGACTGGTGTAGCTGTCGTAGCATACGATCCTTTTTATACCAGAAATTCAAAGATGACAGAGTATGTTCCGTCCCCAGTGGAAACTAATCTACACTGGATCAGCGAGCAAAACTATCTCGAGCGCAGCAAAGATCCCATTGCATATGCCAAAGCACCAACTCGGATGAAGGGTTGCGAACAACATGTTGGATTTTTGTATTTAGTACGAGCCACAGGCTTGCTAGACTTGCAGCCACAAGAAGACGAGGTGCTGCAAGTACGTTGGGTTTCGCAAGCAGAAATCAAGAATTTTGACTTAACAGACGATATGCAGGCGCAGTTGCGGCACGGTTTTGCATTAGCAGAAGGGTCCTCATAATATGAAGCGAGTACTTTTTGCTTTAGTGCTGTCTACATTTTTTATTTTGGTTCAACCAGTTCAAGCCTCAGAAGACATCCCTCACTATACAGTTATTATCAACCAAGTGCGTGGCCGAGAATGTTGTGATATCGGTAGTTTGGAGGCGTTTGAAAATCAACAAATTGCTTTGCAAGAGCGAGCAT
Organism: Candidatus Pacebacteria bacterium CG10_big_fil_rev_8_21_14_0_10_44_54; assembly: GCA_002772695.1. Classification (GTDB taxonomy): domain Bacteria; phylum Patescibacteriota; class Microgenomatia; order UBA1400; family PJMF01; genus UM-FILTER-42-14. Next base: position 372 of record PFDI01000022.1, on the reverse strand, counting down.
TGCCTGCAACATTTTCGATACGATATGATGTGCTGCGTGATCCAGCATTTGTTGCTGCAATCAAAAGATATCCTGATTTTGAATACGCCGCTTTGTTAGAAATTACCCCTTCACTTGCTGCCGCTGCAGAAGTAGCGTATCGCGGTACAGATGCCAATTGGTTCGAGGCGCAACATGTATTTTTGGTGGGTTACAGCGAAGGTGAGCGAATGGCTCTGATAGATGCGTATATGGCAGAGTTCAAGGAAGTTTTTGGTTCCTACCCAAAGACTACCAATGCTTGGATGATTGACCCAATTTCTCTTAGAGCGCATTTCAAAACCTCTTGAGAATTTTGGTATGATGGATGTCTATGTACATCCTGTCCGATCA
>PFDI01000020.1 GCA_002772695.1 Candidatus Pacebacteria bacterium CG10_big_fil_rev_8_21_14_0_10_44_54 | reverse complement strand
GTGGAGCAACTCCCATTGCTGATCGGACAGGATGTACATAGACATCCATCATACCAAAATTCTCAAGAGGTTTTGAAATGCGCTCTAGTTTATCGAACGGGAGAGAGTGTTGATAGCTGGATTCAAGAAAATCTCTAAGATAGGTTCCAACACCGTTCACTAGTCCCTGCAAAGAGGTTCTGTTAACACTTGACATTCTTAGCTAAGTTAGCTAATATATTTGCATTATGCAAACTGTTTCCATTCATAATGCCAAAACCAACTTGAGTAAATACATTGCCGCTGTAAAAAATGGCGAGAAAGTTTTTATTGGGGGTTTTGGGAAACCAGAAGTACTGTTGGTGTTAGCTTCACCGGCTGACATTGGGAGTAGTCAAAAGAGGAACTTTTCTATCGCTCATAACAAAGTAGCTGAGAAACCAGATAGCTTCACTGATGAAACCAATGCGCTCATTGAACAAATGCTCGCAGGATCTCAGGAGTAAGTTACTATGAAGATTCTTTTGGATACTCAAATTTTTATTTGGTTGATACAAAAAGATCCAAGATTGGGACCTCAGAGTAAAGAGTTGGTTTTATCAATGACTAATGAGGTATATATTAGTTTCCTGTCTTTTTTTGAAATGACAATTAAATCATCTCTTGGCAAGCTAGATTTTGATGCTTCGGTTATAGGTGATCTAGAGTCAATGGGGGTGATTTTGTTGTCTGGAGATCAAAAAAGCCTCTCAATGTATGCGGTAGCTAATTCTGAAAATAAAGACCCTTTTGATAATTTTTTGATTTCAACAGCCAAGGTCCACAAGTTGACTTTGTTAACGAGTGATCACAAAATCTTATCTACAAAAGCAAAAGGGCTAAAGTTGCTTGATGCTACAAAATAGGTTCCAACATCCCTCACTAATCCCTGCAAAGTTCTCACAACTTATTCTTGCCTATGAGGTGACTCTTTGCTACAATCGCCTCATAAAATGAGGTGATTATGCAAAATAAATACATCTGGCAGTTAGGAAACTGGTCAGATTTTACTTGGCAGAGTGATCGACTCTTGAAAATACTCGGAGCGGCCCGATCTGCCCAGAGTCAACTTTTGACTCAGGTAAAAAACCTAGGAATCAAAGAACAATCTTGAGCCCAGCAAGAGCTGCTGCTCGAAGAGACGCTCAAAACTGCTAGCATTGAGGGAGAAATATACCAAAGAAACTCAGTGAGGTCTTCAATTCTCAAACACTTGGGTTTGCTAGGTGGGAGAGATATGCAGACAGAACCACCTGTTGATGGGTTGGTGCAAGTTTTGCTGGATGCCACAGTGCAGCACCACCAAGTTCTAACAAAGAAGCGATTGTTCTCTTGGCACGCAGCATTGTTTCCCACTGGATATTCAGGGTTTCAACAGATAGAAGTGGGACAGTGGAGGACTGAGGGCGTGGCCGTAGTTTATGGAGCGTTTGGACAAGAAAAAGTGCATTATGAAGGCGTACCTGCAGAGCTGATTGACCAAGAAATGAGCTCATTTTTTACTTGGTGGGAGGACTCTTCGCAAATTGATGGCTTGTTGCGGGCAGCAATCGCTCATTTTTGGTTTGTGATGATTCATCCATTTGCAGATGGCAATGGGCGGTTAGCGCGAGTGTTGACTGAGATGGCATTAGCCCAGGATGAGCAGTTGGCTATACGCTACTATAGCCTTTCCTCTCAAATCATGGACGAGCGGGCGAGGTACTACAAAATGTTGCAGGAGAATCAGGGAGCCTCAAGAGACATTACTTTATGGTTGGAGTGGTTTTTGGAAATGTTTTGCAAGTCGATTAAAAAGTCAAAGCTACTCATAGAAATTGTGCTGGTAAAAGATGCATTCTGGCAGAAGAATAATCAAATTGAGGTTAGTACGAGACAGAGAAAAGTCCTCAATAAACTGTTAGATGTAGGACAAGGAAATTTTGAGGGTGGATTAACCACACGCACATATGCAGCTCTAACAAAGGTGAGCAAGGCTACTGCTTTTCGCGAGCTTGCTGATTTATTGGAAAAAGGAATGTTACAGCGAAACGCGAGTAAGGGCCGGAGTGTTAGGTATGCGCTTAAAATATAGGTTTTTGTTGGCATTTCAAGCAACCAATGCCTTGCGTTATACTACTCTTGGTAAGTCTGGTGGTGGAGCAGAAGGCGCAATCCCTGCTTAAACAATTGTATCCACTTATCTTGGCTGGAAGGAGGTGGGTTGTCAGCCTCTCCTGAAAAAGTCCGATAAAAGCGGTTACTCCAGCCTCTTATCCTTGCTCCAGCAAGCTTGGGTTGGAACCCGAGTGAGATGCCGGTTGTCTCGAGATCGAGAGCATATCCAATCGTAGTTGCTTGCTGACTTGGCGACATGTCACAACGATCAATTATAGTAGAGATGTGTGAGATTTCTGTTGAGTTCAAATCTCAACCTGGAGCGTAACTAGCCAAATCCAGTCTTCAGCAGTACACTACCCCCATAAATGAGCACATCGGTTTCGGTTTTCTGTGCTGAAACAGTTCCAAACCCAAGTTACCGCCAACTGGCGTACGAAACGGGGCAAGTTCTCGCACAGCAAGGTTGTGTGGTCAATTCTGCAGCGGGTTTTGGCATGATGGATGCAGTGTGCCAGGGTGCATTTGAGGCGGGCGGCGAGGTACGCGGACTGCGCATAGCCAAGGAAAATGACACGCCATCGAAATTTCTCTCAAGTGTCACGTATTATCCAGACTTTGCCACGCGCCACGAGGCGCTAGTGAAAGCGGGCGAGGCATTCGTTGTACTCCCGGGTGGCATCGGGACGCTGGTCGAAGCACTAACCATTACTCAGTTAAAACGATTTGGCGAACTGCCCTTTGCCGCCCCATTGGTGTTTGTGGGGGAGTACTATCGCGACCTCGACGCATTGCTACAACGTTATGCTGCAGAAGGTTTTGTCAAAGATCGCTTGTCGGATTTGTACACGTTTGTGGAGCAGCCGAGGGATTTGATGGGCGTTTTTAAGCTATAATCATTGTATGAAACTCATCGATCTTACCCATTCATTTATCGACCACATGCCAGCATTTCCTGGCGACCCACAGGCGACGCTCACACCAGTAGCAAATATTGACGAGGCAGGCTACACCGATCACGAGCTCAAGAGTTATATGCACGTTGGTACCCACATGGATGCGCCGCTGCACATGATTAAGGATGGTGAGAAAATGGACGCGTTGCCGCTGGAGCATTTTTTTGGACCGGGGGTTGTGCTGGATGTTCGAGGCAAGCAGGTGATTGATGCGTCGGTATTTGAATCTGTCAAAGTCACAAGGGGCTCAATCGTGCTTTTATATACGGGTTTTGATCATCGAAAACTTGGTGAATCTAGATACATTACTGGATATTCCCCAGTTTGACGTTATCGCCTTGCCAATGAAGCTGCATGCCGATGCGGCGCCGGTGCGAGTGGTAGCGGTGGTGGTGGAAAACAGATAGACATAGCGGTACAATCTGCCGAAATGGAAACAAGTGCTGAGGTTGATCTAGAAGAAAGCAAGTATTATTTTGACCTTGACGGTACGTTATTGAAAGGTCCCGCTTCTTGGGGCGCTTTATTCAGTGAGTTGCTGGCTCGTACGCCATTTGTAACGAGTGGTTATCTTGCAGCACTAAAAAAAGTAACTGAAACATCTCTTCCCGATCTGTCTGTTTGGAGCCCCGCGCAAAAAACTGGACTGAAAGCGGCGTGGAAGCGCTGGTGGCACTCTGGAAGGGAGTTACAAAAGCATGCGAAAGAGATGCTTGAGGAATTAGCCAATCCAGATTCTCCTGTAGTGCAGTTGGCTGTTCTCACTGGTAGAGGCGAGAGCGTCTTGCGAAGACTGACTGAGGCAGAGCTGGAGCGATTAGAGATAATCAGCTATTTCAAATCTGAGAACGAAAACAGAATATTTCTCAAACCGAGTGGTTGGTCTTCGGCAGCGTGGAAGATGGCGTTTTTAAAAGAGCAAGCAGAGAGGTCTCCCAGCACCCAGTTGGTGCTCGTTGAAAATGATGTGCGGACGGCAGTCTGGGTATCGGATATGGCGATGAGTTTGGGGATGCGGATCCAGGTGGTTTTACTTGAAAGCATTGAGACGAGTAGCCTTGTGCTTAAAGCAATTGGTTTGAATAGAACGATATTGCTTGAAAAGGGGATTAGACTAGTAAAAAGTTTGGATGAAATAACTAATCCAGGTTTGAAGACAAAATAAGTTCAATCTCTCGCTGCAGCATTTCCACCAATTCTGGATCCATATATTCGTATTCGTCTGCAATATCGAGTACTTGTAGGGTTGGGAGATTATGTTTGCCAAATTGTTGTTGAATAATTTGCATGTGTTTTTGTTCCATGCAAAGAATGGTATCTGCCCAATCAATGTTGGCTTGTGTGATTTTCCTACGCGCACTTGGACTGGTGCCGACAGATCGTACAATGATATGAGGGTTGTTTTTGTACAATACCTCTGCAGTGAGGCTCCGTATTTTATTGCGAGAGCAGACGACGAGAATTTTTAGCTTGGTCATACCTTATACTATCCTATTGGTGTGAGAACCGAACGATGGCAAAAAGATACTACCGACGACGATCTAAATCAAACATTCCCGAGGGCGTGTTTGTTCTGGTGGCAATCGGTGCACTGGCAGCTTTTTACACAGGAGTTTCAAGTTCAGAACATTTGCTGTCACTTTTGGGAGTAGGCTTACTCATTGTTGTGCTCGGCGCGGTACTTTTTGCAGTGGTCTTCTTATATCGACAGGCGCGGCAGTCTCGATTGTTTTCGCTCGAGCAGATCGACACGATGAATGGTTTCAAGTTTGAACACTATGTCGCGCGACTACTCAGACACCAGGGCTACTCCGATGTTCGCGTGACCAAGGCGGAGGGGGATTTCGGCGCAGATATTACAGTCAGCAAGGATGGCCAAAAAATTGCGATTCAGGTAAAACGCTACTCGTATCTGGTTGGCGTTGAGGCAATTTATCAGGTGCTTGGTGGGAGAGACTACTATAAGTGTGATACGACCATGGTGATAACGAATAATTATTTTACTCACCAGGCGATTGAGCTGGCAAAGCGGAGCGGCACTGTTCTGATTAATCGTAAGCAGTTGGCAGAGTGGATTGGGCAGAAATTAACTTAAAGCCAACTGGTCGATCGCTCTCAATTCGTATGCCAGAGATGTTCCTTATCAATCTCTGATTAAGAGTTCGTTACAGAAAACTTTTGCAGGTTGAGAAAATTGTACGCATCCAGAATATCCTGCGCGCGGGTAGCAGGGCGGAAAGTAAGCTTATCTGCGGAAACGGAATATTCGTTGCCTTCGATATCTTTGCAGGTGACGGTAGGAGCTGCTTGATTCATATCAGGCTATTCTAACGTACTTACGGTAGAAAGTGTGATTCTTATTAGGATAGATTATAATGACCGAATGATTACCAAGCCCCAAAAAGAAGCACTCGTCGCAGCGGCAAAAGAAGTATTGCAAAATGAGTTCGCCCTCAAGAATAACAGCAATTATAGCGCGGCTGTGTTGACCAAAGCGGGAAACATCTATGCGGCAGTAAGCTATTTTTCTGACACCTATACGCTCACAGTCCATGGCGAGCAGGCGGCGCTCATCCACGCGGCAGCCCACGGAGAAGGTGAGATTCTTGCGATCGCGGTAGCTGCCAGCAAAGAAGATAAAAAATCTGGTGAATTTATCAATCCGTGTCATCTATGCAAGCAGTTGCTCTACGAAAGTAGCCGACGAAGCGGAATTGAGACATTGATTATTCTTTCAAATAATCTGGGAGAGACAAAAGAGGTATTGTTTGGCGAGATGGTTAGTTATCCTTGGCCAGAGTAAAGTAGTAGTAATAAAAAAGGGAGAGACATGAACGACGATCAAATGAAAAAAGGTGGATGTTGTGAGGACGGCGAGTGTACATGCGGCAAAGAAGAAAAGTGTCAGTGTGATGACTGCGATGATTGCAAGAAGGATGACTGTGCTTGTGGTGAAGAAGGCAACTGTGATTGCAATGGTTGTGAAGACTGCAAAACAGCAAAGTAGTTCTTTGCCTAGTTACAGATACTAACCAAAAACCCCCGCCGATGGCGGGGGTTTTTTTATTAGATTCACTCAGTGAAAAGGTTTATCGGTCTCGGCCGTAGCCACCACCACCGCGATTGTCGCGATTGTTGTAGCCACCACCACCGCGGTTATCGCGATTGTAGCCACCACCGCCACCGTATCCACCACCTGCTGGGCGTGGAGCACGAGGTCGAGCAATGTTGACAACGAGTGCGCGGCCTTCGAGTTCGAAGCCATTGAGTCCTTCGACTGCGGCTGCTGCTGCCTCTGCGGTTGTAAACTCTGCAAAAGCAAAGCCTTTTGGTCTACCGGACATATGGTCGGTAATAATGGCGATGCCACCATCCGCTTTGAGTTCACCATATTGTGAGAGCAGCTCTCTGAGCTGATCCTCGGTGACGCTCCAAGGTAAGTTGCCGATAAACAACTTTGCCTTGTTTTCTTGTTGATCGTATTGATCAGACATATTTTCCCCTTTCTGGAGAATTACTACTAGTACTACAGGATAAATGGCGAGAGAAAGAAAAGGTACGGTTCACGGTCAAGGACTATATAGGGGAATGTTTAAAATATGAATAAAAAGAATTTATAACTCTAGAGTGGAATTATACAGTTAGTCAAGGCAATTACTAGTGCCGGATTCCTACCAATTGTGTTTTGTGTAGAAAGCGTATAATTTCTGCATACAAGTATGCAAAATTTTGCACCAATTTTTCGAGGTAAAACACTGTTAATTGTTGGTACCGGTGGTCCAATCAAGCGCTTTATCCTGCAAAAACTCCATAAGCTTGGTCTTGCGCTTGTGATCGTAAATGGGGAAAAAAATTGGGCAGCTCCTTATGCAGCTGATTGGATACTGGGAGATATGTCGCAGCACGATAGGAGGGTGGCTCAGGTAGAGGCCTACTGCAAAACAAACAAAATTGATGGGATTTATAATTTTTGGGAAAACGATGTTGTTTTAACAAGCAAGATTGCTGAAAAAATGAAATTAATAGGTTTTTCTGTCTTGGTTGCCAAAATTGCACGCAACAAATTTGAATTTCGAACATTTTGTCAAAAGCATGGCATTGCTTCGCCCAAGTATCTTAAACTCACTTCGCAGAAAGATCTTGAGCAAGCTATACATGAGCTTTCTTTTCCTGTAGTTGTCAAGCCAGCTTGGGGTGGTGGTAGTATTTTGGTAGTTAAGGCAAATACTCCTGATGAATTACGTGAGACATATGAATATGTTCTCAAAACTGCTACTCCCGAGTTAGATTCTCAGTTTTATGATGGAGTCGACATCATGGTGGAGGAGTACATAGATGGAGACGAAGTTGACATTGATATGTTGGTTCAGAATGGAAGGGTGAAGTACGCTGTTGTTGCTGATAATTATGGTACTGCTGAGCCATTTTTTCTTGAGACTACTCACGCAATGCCGAGTAGCTTGCCAGACGATGCACAACAGACGCTGATTCGTATGGCCAGTGAAGTATTGGAACACTTGGGTTTACAGTTTGGTACCATTCATTTTGAGGCAAAAATAACTAAGTCTGGTCCGGTGCCGCTTGAGTGTAACTTGCGCATGGGGGCAGATGAAATCTATATATCGAGCAAACAGGTGTATGGAGTCGACTTAATTGAATCTGGTGTAGCTATTGCGCTTGGTGAGTACATACCGACTAGATATGATTTGACACCAAAAAAGCAGGTGATGACAGAAGCCCTGCATACTAAACAATCTGGTGTCCTCACTTCAATTCGCATCGACGAAGCAAGACTAAAGGAGTTGCCGATCGAGCAGTTCTACTTTGGCAAAGAAATTGGCGAGTCAGTTTTTGTCCCTCCTGATGGGTATGATTACTTGGGCTACATTACCGTTTCTGGTGATAATTTTTCTGATGCACAAGAAAACTTAAAAATGGCTCGCAAGTCAGTTGAGTATGACGTAGTACCATTTGATGGTGGCTCTACCTTGGGAAAAACATCTCGTGCCACGCGTTTTGCGAGTGCATCACTCAGAAGTGGAGCAGCTCATTCTGCAAAGATTGATCGCATTCGTCGCATGTCGCTGAAGGACCAGCGAAAACTACACATTGGTGTAGCGTGCAACTCGTTTGCTGGCGGAACTGGCGCAGTTGAGGAAGAACTGGCTAGTGTTGGACAAAATATACAGAAAGAATTGCAGTCTCGAAGTTACATGACAACGTATATTGATTTTAATAATTTATCGCAAGCAATCCGCACCTTGCAGACAAGGGGCATTGATTTGGTATTTAATGTTTGCGAGCGAATACATGAGTCTAGCTTGTTGGAGCCGCATGCTGCAGCGATTCTCGATGCGATGAAGCTACCATATACGGGATCTAATCCGCTTACATTGGGTCTTTGTATTGATAAAATTCGTGTCAAGAAATTATTGAGCTATCACTCTATTCCCACGCCAAAATGGGACTACATCTATGAACTATCAGATGAAATCAATGATGACTTGCGATTTCCGCTGATCGTCAAACCAGCTAACACAGATAATTCTATTGGTATCGATAATGACTCTGTGGTCGAGAATAAAGAGCAGCTTAAGCAACAACTAGAGCGAGTGGTTGTCGGACTTGGTCGTCCAGCATTGGTAGAAGAGTATATAGCGGGTGACGAGTATGATGTGTCGATAATCGGCAATACGTCGGAAGATTTGGAAGTCTTACCATTGTCTCGTACCATTTTCTCCAAGTTGCCAAAAGGATACTGGCATATCTATCCGTTTGATGCCAAGTTTGCAGAAAACAAGGTTTACAAAGACAATCTAGTAATACAAGAACCACCGCAAAAAGTCAGTAGAAAACTACTGTCGTTGATTTCTGAAATAGCTTTGGACACATATAATATACTCGACGCTCACGATTACGGTAGGGTGGAGATTAAGGTGGATGCCCAGGGAAACCCATTTGTGCTCGAACTCAATCCAAATCCGTCGATAAATCGTAGCGATTGTCTGCCGAGGGTTTTTGCGATCCAGGGCAAACAGTATGGAGATTTTTTAGAAAAAATTATCGCTTTGACAATCAATAGATATAAGGGTCGTGAGCCGTTTTATCACTTGCAAACGAGTGTCTTATAAAAACCGCAACCACAAAATCCCAAACGCCACGAGACTATTAATGATCACGAGTGGCAGTGCCAGTTGGAGGTACTGCACGAAGCCCGTTTTGTAGCCTTCTTTTTCTGCTTGGCCAAAAGCGATTACATTACAAGCCGCCGCGATCGGCGAGCCTGCGCCGCCAATGCTCGTGCCGAGATTGAGCGCCCACCAGAGCGGGTACACCGCAATGCCAGATTTTTCCATAGCTTGGATAGCGCCAACCATAGTAATGTTGTACGGCACATTATCGATAAAAGTCGAGAGCAAGGCAGAGCCAGTCGCTATCAGGAGTGTAAGCAGAGCCATGCTGCCATGAGAAAGTTTGACTAGTCCATGTGCGAGTAGCTCAATAACGTTGGTAAACTCAAGTGCGCCAACAACAACAAATAAACCCATGAAGAAAAAAATAATTTCCCAGTCGATCAGGTCGCGAAAAACTTTTTTTGGCTCACGATGAAACAGTAGCATACAGAGAAAGGCTGCCCCCAGTGTGACTGAGGCATTGTCGAGCGTGATGCCTGTGTTTGTTTTGATCCATTCTTTGCTCATCATGAGGAGAATGGCTAGTGCTAGGATTGGGGTGCCGCGGTAGAGGACGCGGCGATTGCCCAAGGCAGAACTTGGTTTATAGAGGGCGACTGCGGAGCGAGACACCTTGATCGCTGCCAGTGGTTTACGAAAAAACCAAAGCGTATAGATAAGTGAAACAACCGAGAGCAAAAGGACGATTACACCTGAGTTACTCAAGACCTCAAAAAATCCTAAGCCAACTGTTTTGGCTTGGTAGTAAGTTGTCGGATCTGAGATTGGTGTCATGGCACCGCCAATGTTTGCCATCATCACAATGGTAAAGAGGTAGGGCAGATAGGGTAACTTGAGAGAGCGAATGAGAATAAGAATGATTGGCACCATGATTAATATGGTAGGAATGTTTGAAAAGAGCATCGTCATAACGAGCGTTAGGTAACCAAGTGAAATGAGAAGCAGGCGTGGATTGCCGCGGACTCTTTTGACTAACCAGATAGCAATCGCTTCAAACAAGCCAGAGTCGCGGATGATGCCTACTAGAATCATCATACCGATGACGAAGAACAACACATCGAGGTTGTGACTAATAAACAAAAAGGCATTTTCTTGTGAGGTGTGGGTCAAGCTACGAAACACCTGCATAAAAATGAGAAAAACTGCGCCAAGCATCGAGACGATAACTTTATTTAACTTCTCGCTAATGAGAAAAAAATACACGACAGACAAAACAAGAAGCGAGAGGAGTGAGAAGAAGGTGAGTCCGAGATTGGGCATGGCAAGGTGCGTTTTGTGCTAGGAGTATCCTTTGATTTTCATACCATAGGCGAGGGCTTTTTTTATCTCACTGCGCGTGATGACACCGACGAGCTCACCAGCTTCAATCACCGGTACAATGTACAAGTCATTTTGCAAAAAATCGGCGGTAACCGCCATGATGTTGTCTTGTAAGTTGACTGAGACGAAGTTTTTTCGCATGTACTTACTAACTGGCTCATCTTGAATAGCGATGCAACTTTCGGAGAAAAAGCCCTTGCGATACATAGCTGCCGCCATATGGATATTTTTTTTGAACTGTGTTGGAATAGTAGCACCGGCGATATCTTGGATGGCGAGCACTCCGATGACCTTGTTGTTTTTGTCGGTTACTACCAGACCATTAATGCGTTTATGGAGGATAGTGTTGAGGGCGTCACGAATAGTAACGTCATCTCTGATAGTAACAGGATCCTTGTGATAGATTTCGTGGATGAGCATTAGCATTCATTGTACGACTGGGGATGGGTGCAAAACAACTACGTTTCAAGTAAGATTGTTTTATGACGCAAACAATTTCTGACCGACAAATTAAATCTCTAGCTGAACAAGTGTTGCTTGGCAATCTAAATGAACAACAGATCGCAAGTAAACAGATTTATGCAGCTGCAACAGCCGCAAATATTCGCTTGTCCTCGATTGCTGAATTCTACCAAGCTATTGCAGCAGGCAGAGTCGCACAGAAGCTGAGTGTTCCGGCCGTAAATGTACGAGGTCTCACGATGGAGATAGCAGCAGCAATTTTTCGCGCTGCCCGGGAGGGAGATGTTGGCGCTTTTATTTTTGAGCTCGCACGCTCCGAGATGGGTTACACCAAGCAACCACCGAACATGTATGTTCCGCTGGTTTTGGCCGGTGCACTGTTGGCTGGATGGAGCGGTCCGGTGTTTATTCAGGGCGATCACTACCAGGCAAAGGCGACTAGTTCTGGCATCCCAGTGGCGGGTGAGATAGGTACGATCAAAGCGCTGATTGATTCTTCGCTAGCGGCTGGCATGCTCAATATTGATATCGATATGTCGACCCTAGTTGATCTAGAAAAGCAGTCGGTTGCAGAACAACAGATTCCAAATATTCGCTATACCAATGAGTTGGTGTCATACATTCGCTCGCTTGAGTCTGGCATTGAGATTTCAGTTGGCGGCGAGCTTGGTCACATTGGTGGCACTAACTCTACCAAGCAAGAGTGCGAAGTGTTTTTGTCGCAAGTACCTGGCTTGCGTAAGCTGAGCATTCAGACTGGTACAGAACACGGCGGTGTTGTAAATGTCGATGGCAGTCTGGCAAAAATGACGGTAGATTTTAATTTACATAACGAATTAACCCAGTATATTCGCTCGCGATTTGGTTTGGCTGGCACGGTGCAGCACGGTGCGTCGACATTGCCCGATGAGGCGTTTGCGATGTTGCCAGAAGTCAAGGCGGTTGAAGTTCATTTGGCGACTGGCATTCAAAACCTTGTCTTTGACCATCCAGCGTTTCCGCAAGAATTAACAGAAAAATTCGCAGAGTGGATTTTTGAAAAGCGAGCTTCGGAGCGCAAAGAGGGTATGAGCGACGCGCAGCTTGTGTATCGAGAGCGTAAGCGTGCATGGGGTACGTTTAAACGAGAGTTGTGGGAATTGCCGACAGGTGTCGCAGAGCAAATTAGTCAGGCGATCGAGTGGCGCATGGGCGAGTTTTTCAATTGGTTGGGGGTGAAGGGGACGCGGTCGTTGGTTGACGGGTTGATTACACACCAGGAATTTGTGCCGGATTTTAGTGTTCAACCGGCGGTTCAACAGGATGCTACAATAACCGAAAATTTGGCGGATTAGTTCTGCCTAGATCGGAGCTTGTAGTGCTGACAGGTATTGAAAGTTATAGAGCGTTCCAATTTACAAGTAGATGCTTGGAGATTTCAACTTTTGAAAATCATGCGCTTCTAGCGACTTGTATTTTATTGCTAGATGTTTACGAAGTAGACCCGTCTCTAATTGAAGAAGTCCAGGCGACAAGCGTTAGAAGAGTTCGTGATTCTGTGATACACAAATCTGGAATTGATTTTTCTGATTACAGGAATTTACAACGAGCTTTTGACACCTTACTCAAACATTTTTCGGTTGCAATTCTGGCTCTTGCAGCAGTAGATAAGGAAGTTGTAACAAATTTAGCAAGAGATAAAGTCGCGTTCTAGTTTTTTCACTATTTAAAATTGTCGAGCAGACTCACTGACTTTTCAAACCGCCCACGCTCTGCCAACGCCTCACTAGCCAACTGCGGCAGCTCATCCTGATACGTTGGTCGAGTAGTTTCGTACAAAATCCCAAGCGGAAAGCGCTCCTTAAATACCGACTGGGCCTGTTCCAAAGCCTGGGAAAAATTACTTTTGTCGTGATCTTCTGGTAGTTTGTAGGTGTTTTTAATGTAGTAGGCGTAGGTGTTTTCTTTGTTAAAGGTCACACATGGTTGTAGCACATTAATTATTGAGAGGCCTTTGTGCTGCATGCCTGCGGTGATGAGCTCGGCTAGTTGTGGTAGTTGGGCGGTGAAGCCTTGTGCTACGAACGTTGCGCCTTGTGTTAGTGCCAGAAGAAGTGGGTTGACGGGTTGTTCGATAATACCGCTTGGTGTAGATCTAGATTTTTTACCCTTACTCGCAGTCGGAGAAACTTGCCCAGTTGTCAGGCCGTACACGCTGTTGTCGTGGACAATAACTGTCAAATCATGGTTGCCGCGGCAGGCGTGCAGGAAGTGGTTGCCACCTTCGCCGTAGAGTGCGCCATCGCCACCGGTCACGAGGACGGGTAGTTTATGATTGGCAATTTTGACGCCGACAGCTGTCGCGAGCGCGCGCCCATGGAGCGTATGCATGGCGTACGCGTTGATGAAGTCATTCATGTTGCCAGAGCAGCCAATGTCGAACAGCATGATCACTCTGTCGGGGGAGAGCTGCTGCTTTTTGAGGGCAAGCTCGATGCCTTTGCCGATACCCCAGTTGCCGCAACCCGCACACCAAGTAGGGGTGTAGCCAGTGAAGTCGAGTGAACTTGGGTTGATATCCATCATGCGCTCTCCAGTGCTGCGAGTATTTCTTCACTATAAAATGCACGACCGTCGTACTTGCGAATGCTGTGTTTGATATCCACTCCTGCCTCGCTGCGCAGAAGCGTCCCAAACTGACCAGTAGCGTTGTTTTCGACCAACACATAGTGTCTGTTTGGTGCAAATAATGCTGCGACTTTTTCTCGGTCCATCGGGTAGACGTGGGTAAAGTGAATATGAGCTGTCGGTTGGTCCATCATGTCACGCGCCTGGGACACGACGAGCTTGCTCGAACCCCAGGTGACAAAAATATACTCAGCCCTCTCGAGAGAACCCTCGATACTTGGCATTTGCCAGTGATTACTTAGATAGGTTGCTTGCTTGCGCAAGCGTTTTTCTACCTGCATGCTGCGCTCTTCTGGATCCTCGGTTGTGTGGCTGTCCTCGAGGTGTTCATATGAATTGGCTTGGTAATGGGTACCGGGTGTACCAGGAATGAGTCGTGGAGAGATGCCATCATCAGTGTTTTTGTAGCGCAGGTACGGGAGTTCATCTACTTGTCGAATTGTCTTGCCGTACTCTGGTGGAGTAGATAGTTCTCGCTCGACAACTTCACTATCCAGCACCATGCGTGACTCAGACAAAAATTTGTCAGATAAAACAAGTACGGGAGTTTGGTAGATGTCTGCCAGATCAAATGCTTGTTTGGTGAGCACTACCATCTCTGTCACATCACCAGGTGCCAGGACAATTTTGGGAAACTCACCGTGACCAGCGTAGCAGGCAAAGAGTAAATCGCCTTGCTCGGTCCAGGTGGGTAAGCCAGTAGCTGGGCCTGGTCGTTGGCTCAAAAATACCACGAGCGGAATCTCGCCAATGCCAGCATACGAGAGGGATTCAGTCATGAGTGCAAAGCCACCACCAGAAGTGCCAACGGCAGCACGTACCCCTGCGAACGAAGCCCCAAGCGCTTCGCTTACGACACCAACTTCATCTTCGGCGTGGCGAACCACCATGTCGGTCATTTTTTGCCAGGCAGCAAGTGTGGCCAGAACAGAAGAGGATGGAGTCATCGGATATGAGGCATAGAAACGGCAGTCTGCCGCGGCTGCAGCAAGTGAGAATGCGTCATTTCCTCCAAGTACGATGGGAGTTTTTTCTGGCTTGTGCCAGGGGAAAGTTATAGTAGTCGTTGTGTTACCTACTATCGTCTCGAAGCCGCGATCGGCACAATTCTGATTAAGTTTGACGATTTCAGCACCTTTTTTGCCAAATTGTTCTGCAATTAAAGTTTCTAGCTTTTTTCGCTGCCCACCGACTAGCGCCCAACTGGCACCGAGAGCAATCATATTAGCCATAATGCTGTTTGCTTTGAGTTCTGCTAAAAGCTCTTTCAATGGGAGTGCGATTATTGTGTAGTCTCCTGTAGGAGAAATCTTGCCTGCAGCAGGATCAAACAGAACAATGCTGCCTGAGCGTAATCGATGTTCGTGGGTTTCGAGCGTGACTTTGTCGAGACAAACTAGGTAATCGACCTGCCAAGCGCGATTGTTCACAGGCGAAGTGCTGCACAGTACTTCGTACGTGTTGTGACCACCCTGGATGAGAGACGGGTACTCGGCATAGTCAAAGACGTTACCGCCGGATTGAGCACAGAGTTTACTAAACAACAAGCCGGTCGTCATAACGCCTTGGCCGGCTGGTGCGCCAACTTTCCACAAGAATGCTGTTTGTTGTTTTGCCATCATGTCGTGGCTTCAGTTAGTTGCTGTGCCCAGGTGTTGATTGCTGCCCCGCATGTCATCTCGTTGAGATAGTACTGGTCGAGTTTGAGTGGTTCGATTATTTGTTTTCCTGCTTTAGCAGTTGCCAGTGACTCAAGCTCGTCTGCTGCACCACAAAAATAGGTGTAGTTGGTATCTCCTAACGCCATAATAGCGTACGAAAATGGTGCGACCGCATCCTGAGAAATGCTAGAGAAGAAGTGAAAAAAATCTTCGTGAGGCTGTCCTTCTTTGCCATCATAATCCCAGCTGGGAGAGGCGAAAATGGTGAGGTCTGACTCGACCAAAATTGTGACGTTTGCTGTCATGACTAGACTA
Source organism: Candidatus Pacebacteria bacterium CG10_big_fil_rev_8_21_14_0_10_44_54 (assembly GCA_002772695.1). Taxonomy (GTDB): domain Bacteria; phylum Patescibacteriota; class Microgenomatia; order UBA1400; family PJMF01; genus UM-FILTER-42-14. The sequence continues at coordinate 19,734 of PFDI01000020.1, read as the reverse complement.
ACTGCGACTTCATGATTGAGTTTTTGTAGTGCTTTGCAAAGCACTTCGGTGGCAGCGTAAGTGCTGTTGGAGTAGGTGGCGTAGAGAATAGTAATTTTCACATCTGTATCATAACACTGACCGTTGTGAGATCCGAATAAATCTTGGTACCACTAGGGTTGCGCCGATCGAGGCAGCCAAGAGTAAACTAGCAAATACTGCCATGGCATTTTGTGTGCCGATGAATGTAGCAATCGCCGTAGCACAGACTGGTCCAATGATCCAACTGAGGTTGTTGGCCGAGCGCTGAAGACCTATCAAGTCACCACCAAATAGACCGAGTTTTTCGACTAATTCTTCAAAGGTAGCATTCATTTCTGGAAGTGCCAGCGAGACAAAAATTGAGCCGATAAATGTCGTAAGCAGTAGCTGCCAGCCACCAGCAAACAAAAAACCCAGACAGAGGACGCCGCTGCCGATTCCAGCGCTGATAAAGGCAGTTTTTGTTTTACTCCATCGTCGTTTGGCTGTTTTCGCGATCAACATCGGCACAAATAGGGAAGGAACAATATACGCGGGCAAGAGTAAGTTGCCAAACGAAGCGTCCTTTGAAAGTTCTGTCGACAATAGAATCCCGACACTCCAAAAGCTCACATCTAGCAACACGATGGCAAGATAGAACCCATAAATGTGCCAGACTTTTCTCATAAGTACTCGCCACACATACAGCTCTTGTTTGAGGGTATGCTTGTGCTCAGTAGCCTTCTCTTTTGTAGTATTTTGCATCCATTTTTTACTCAACTCAAACACAGTAAAACTGAGCAGAAAAAACCCGAACACAACTACAAATGGTACTCGAGTATGAAATTTGAGTAAGAAAATCGCCAGCAGTGGCGCAGCGGTGTATGCAATTGCTTTTACGACTTCTAACCAGCCCCACGTCGCAGCCCGATGTTTTTCTTCGACGACGCGCGAAATGAAGTTATAATGAGCGAAATTACTACTCTCAAAGTAAACTCCCCACAACAAGCTGGCAATAGCGAGAATGGTCAAACTATGGGGTATGCCAAAGAGACTGAAGGCAGTCACGAGGCCAAAAATGGTCCCCATTCTGACATAGAAACGAAACGATTTGGTTGGAAACAGGTCGGGGAAAATTAGATCACTCAGGAGACCAGTCAACGAACTCATACCAAGTATGATGCCAACAGTCATGAGTGAGACACCGAGCTCTTGGGTGACTACTGGCAAGCCGTATGCCAAGATGCCATCTGCTATATAAAAAAAGAGTACTGTAGCCAGATACCCAATGACGCTTGGAAATGAGAAAATTGAGCGCGATCGTTTGCTCGGGTGACTGGTGCGAAAGCGATGGCGCATAAGTACTACTGTACGCTATCGCCGAGATGCTGAGCAAGAATAGCTTTGATTTCAATCTGTTTTAGAGGTTTGCCATGGCCTGGATAGTAGGTTGTGTTGGTCGGTAATTTTGTCAGTTTTTTGAGGGAGTTTTTTAGATCTTTCTTGTTTGAGTATGTGTGAGTAGCTGCGCCTATTCCTTGGTCAGTTATGAGGTCACCACTACAAATAAAAGGCGCAGCACCAGAAAAAACGCCAATACCAATTCCGCCTGGTGTGTGACCAGGCAAATGGAGCACTTTTACCTGCTTTTTTCCAAGAGAAAACTCTGTCCGGCTTGTGATTGTGTTGTTAACAGGAAGTACTGGATCAACAGGGTGTTTGAGCCAGTACTCGGCACTTTTTTGAGCTTTGCGTAAGAGAGAAGCATCTGCAGGATGCAGCCAGGTTGGTAATTGAAGGAGTGTCGCCAGCGCAAAACTACCCAGGATGTGATCAAAGTGAGCGTGAGTGAAGATAATTGCTGTTGGTTTGAGATCTATCTCGCCAATCATCTGAGCCAAAAACTCGCCAGCATCTGCAGAATCAATGATAATTGCTTGGCGAGAAGTTCTGTCCCAAATGAAGTAACAGTTGGTGGCTAGGGCGCCGAGGGTGATGGTGGTGATGCAAAGTTGGTCGTGTTGGGTTGTTGTGTGCATCTAGCAGGTATAATACCGGTATGAGTGTTGAGCGGATAGAGCGACGATTGTATTTGGATATTGATGGTACGCTGATTGATACAAAGCAAATCAAAAAGAAATTCATTGGGCGTTTGGCAGATTTTTGTTCGGTTACGGTTGCAGATATTGAAAATCTGCTCAATGCATATGTTGAGTTGATCGGTGAATCAACCAAGTTTGATCCCAAAGGTTTTGCTGAATATATTTCTCAACAACTACTTGATGATAATAAAAAACCAAAATTTAAGGCTGCCGATTTGGCGAATCAGCTACTGGATCCCGCAAACATAATAGACACTGCATTTCCAGATGTCTCAACCTTGTCTCATGTAGTTAGAAGCTTTTTTACTCACGGCTTACGACTTGGCGTTTTCTCTCAAGGAGTTACGTATTGGCAGCAACTAAAACTGCTACACAGCGGTGTACCATACTCCTTATTTGAACCGGATCTAGAAAAAATTCACCCGCGAAAAACAGACCAAAGTATTGTCACTAAGATGCCGGGAGGCTCTGTTATTGTGGATGATCGAGAGGACATGCTTGCGCCTTTGGCAGAGCGTGCGGATTTACATCCTATTTGGATTAACCGAAAGAGCCAAGAAAAATCTAGTATTCCTGGAGTCGAGACCATTCATACCCTGCGAGATTTGTCACGGCTGTTGCGAAGATTGTGGTTAGGCGAACAACCCACCAAGGGCGAGCAGTCCAGATAAAACAATATTAATTATTGGTCGAATTAGCATGCTGATCGGCGATTGGCCGCCCCATGGCATGAGGAGTCCAACAAGCACGAGCGTGCCGTAGCGGTTCATAAAAGATTCATATTCATAGGCAATTTGTTGTGGTAGGAGGGCGAGCAGGATTTTGCTGCCATCGAGTGGCGCAACTGGTACAAGATTGAAGACGGCCAGCATGACGTTATAAAAAATACTGAGGCCAATGACGCTGCCGATTGCTGGTAAAAATGGCAGGGCGCTGGCAAGCAGTAGGGCAGTTATCAAGTTGATTGCTGGTCCTGCCAGGGCGATCATGGCGGCATCACGGACTGGATCCTTCAAGTTGTACGGATCAAACTGAACGGGCTTGCCCCAACCGAAGCCAATCAGTAGCAGCGCAACACTACCGAGCGGATCTAGATGCGCCAGGGGATTGAGCGTCAATCTACCCTGATGTCTTGGAGTCGGATCGCCGAGTTTATCTGCCGCCCAGGCATGGGCAAATTCGTGGATGGTGAGGGAAACAACGAGCACACCAGCGAGCATGACGAAGGCAATTGGATCTTGGGTGAGAAGCGAGATGAGGCCCATGGTGGGTAGTATAGCGCATTGCTTGTAGCCTGACATCCCGAGTGATACAATACCCTCCTGTTATGGCATTCAAGTTTAAATTTCCTAGCACTGCTCATATTGGCAATAATGTTTCTCACGCCAAAAATCGCACAAGTCGTACGTTTCGATATAACTTGCACACAGTCACCATGATCGTCGATGGCAAGAAGCATCGCATGAAAGTGCCCACCAAGATGCTACGCATGCTCAAGCGCACGGGTATGACCACACATCACAAGTCTGCCACAGAGAAGTAATTACTCAAGTATAGCTGTTTGTATCTGTTTCCAAGTTGCTGGTTTTTGGCCAGCTAGTTGTACTTTGTTGTGGGGCAAGAGCTTCATTCGTGTTGGTCCCTTGCGCGTTGGGACTTCGGTCCAGAGTTGTGGCCAAGGAGAGTAGGCTCTTGTAGCTGCTTCGAGTGAGGGAGGGAGTTTATCCATAGTATCGCTGATTGTTTGCCAGGGTACAAAGCCATCGTCCCGAGTTAGCTTGCGAGCGATAGGAGTAGGTGAGTCGGTTGGTTGTGGTGTTGGTTGCAGCTTACCGCTGTAAATTTGACGGAGCAAGTCTGGCAGCTGTTTGGCAACGAGTGAGAAGGCATGTCCGTAGTACTCTGTTTGAGTCCAGGTCGGTTGGATAGTAAAATCTTGCTGCCAGTAGAGTGGACCAGCATCCAGTTTTGAAATCACTTCGATCAGTGTAACAGCCGAGGTTTTTTCTCCATGTAACAGCACAAATTGTCCTGGTGAGCTACCACGCCAGCGTGGCAATTTTGACGGGTGAATGTTGAGAGATTTTATTTTTGGCCAGACTTGAAGCCATTGGGGAATCCAGTAGCCGAAATCGACCACGAGTAAGAAGTCTGGACGAGTATGTTGTTCGACTTCGCGCTTCGTCTCGTTGGTGATGTTACTTGCAATAGCAATGGTAGGAATATCGGCCTGTTCGGCAAACTGAGCTAGAGGATTTTTTTGGAGTATTTTTTTTCGTCCGCTTGGCTTTGCTTCTGGGGTTAGTACCGTAGTGAGTGCGAAGTCATTTTCAGAAGCGAGAGACGTTACGCACAAGGTGGTGTACTTGGTTGAGCCGGCAACTGCAACTGAAATCATATCTCTTTTGCTCCCAGAGCGACAAGCATTTCTGGTGAGATCACCTCAAGTTTTTCACTTTCTGCATTTTCGCTATAGACTTGTAGTCCAAGAGAAAGCGAGTAATCGATGAAAAGTCTGCCATCTAGATGATCGAGTTCGTGTTGTGCAACTCGAGCGGGGAAGTCGCTCAAGCGTTCGCTCGTCCGGACGAGCTTGTCTTTTTGCAGTGTATCGTACTCGATCTCTATCCATTTCCAGCGAGGTACGGGACCGTAGATATTGGGGATTGAGAGACATCCCTCGAGTTGTGGTTCTTCACCCAGTGGTCCGAGCACTTGGTTTTTGCAGTGTGTAGTAATGATGGGATTGATGTATACAGTCAACTCGCCATCAAGTTGGATAGCAAATAGACGTCGTCCAACTGCAATCTGTGGTGCTGCCAAGCCGACGCCACGCGGATTGCGGGTTGCACGTAGTGTGTAGGCGAGTGTGTTATAAAGCTCGAGGAGCTGTGTGTCAACCAATGACACTTCTGCCGCAATTTGTCGCAGTGCTGGGTGAGGAATATGTACGATAGGTACGGCTTTTGTTCGTTGCATCATTGTTTTTGTTGCGAGCGGGCAAACTCTATCAATTCTAACGCAGGCGTATCTTCTGGTTGTCGAGTCAAAATATACTCAAGTTCGGCAATCGCCTCGGAATATTTTCCTTGTTGTAGCAGTTGTTTACTCAATTCGAGGCGCGCTGCATCATAATTTGGCTTGAATGCTACCGCTTTTTTTAGCCACTCGATAGCAGCCGTAGTATCACCTTGATTGGCAGTGACAATTCCCAGATTATACAAAGTTTTGGCATCGGTCGGTGCGAGCGCGATTGCTTGTTTTAGAGCACCCTTAGCCTGAGTAAGAAAGCTAGTATCGAGTTGTGCAAGCAAGAGAAAGATCTGTGCACGGGTTTTATAAAAATTGCGCTGCTCAGGATTGAGCAAGAGTGTTTGATCACTCAGCTCGATAGCTGTTTTGGCAAGTTGAGCGGCGGCTGTTGCCTCGCCTGTGAGGGCGAGTGTGGCAGCCGCTCTAGCATAGGTGAGCGCTAATGTATCTGTGTACTGGGCCTCCTGGCTAGAGATAAGGCTGGCAGCCGTGAGGTTTCGTAAGGCTGATTCCCAGAGATTTTGCTCTGATTCGATTGTTCCTCGCGCATAGAGCACGTCTGCACGTCGGGTTTGCAGGATGTTGAGTAATAGCCAGCCCGTTGCACCCGCGAGTAGTACTAGTTGCAGTGATGCAGCGGTGGAAATGCTCGAAGTGGAGAGAGTGGTTTTCTTTTCGGTGGTAGTGTTATTTTTAGTCTGAATAGCCACGATTGCTAGGTAAAAGAACAAGAGCACAGTCACCATTACAGTCGAAAAGCCAAAAAAGTTGCTGGTACTAAGAGCTGCAATACCACTTATCACTGCGATGCTGATTGCAGCATCTTTGTTAGTTGTGTTCTTGTTTTGTAGTGTTCTTAGCACTATAGCGCCTGCAGTAATCAAAATACCGAGGTAACTGGCTAAGCCAACAATGCCTGTTGTAGCAAGAAAATTTAAAAATTCATTGTGAGCTTTATTGTAGAGAAAATTCCACTCTGAGACTTGGTTGTGTTCAACGGGTCGATCTAGATAGTAGCTGTAGGCAAATGTTTCGACTCCTGAGCCCAGCACGGGATATCGCTTCCAGACCGCTACTGCGCCACGCCAGACGATTTTTCGAATCTCTGCCGAGCTGCTGCCGCCTATTTCCAAACGATTTGCAACCTCTGGCGAATCAGTTACAACCTCAGATGTAGTGGTTGATTTTGTCAGCATTTTTTGTAGTGAAGGAGTGTAGACAGAACCAAATGTGAGCAATGCAACTGCGAGTGGCAAGACAAGAAAGGTGACTCGTCGCACGTTGCCTGAGCTTAGGTATGAGTGTTTTTTTGATCGGCGATAAACGTAGAGTGCTGCGAAAACTATTGTTACTATCAGCCCAGTTACAAATCCAAGCAAGCCAGAGCGAGACTGTGTGAATAGCAAGGTGACAAAGAGTGCAGTAGTAGTGAGGATGGCAAATAATCGGTTTTTCGTCTTGTCAGAAAAAAGAGCAAGGAAGCCACCGAGCGGCAAGAGGGTGATGACGTATGCAGCGAGCCAGTTTGGTTGTCCAAACGTTGCAAAGACGCGAGACTGCACATCTTGTTTCCAACACGAGACATCAAAGCCAGAACCAACACGCACGCAGCTGAGCGAGTGTCCAAAGTGTTCTGGAATGGCATAGAGTGAGACCAATAATCCACCGAGCAGCCCGCTCAAAAAGTAGGTAGGTAAGTCTTTTTTTTGTATGTGTGCGACGAAACTCCAGTAAAGCAGCATGTATGAAATAGTAGAGAGTAAACCACCGTGAAATCTCGAGTAGTAGCCCAGAATTGAAGTTCGCGGATGAATCGAGAAAATGGTAGATAAAAGCTGAGAGATGAGAAAAACAAGCAAGGGAATATCGAGTATCGTTGACTGCCAAATAAAGCGTTGTTGGAGGATCATGCGACCAATCCAAGCACCGGCGATAATTGCGCTCAAGGAATAGACTGCTAGCATCTTATTAAACTCAAACAGTTCTTTGGTATCAAAAGCAAAATACAGCGGTACAAATAGCAATAACAGTACAAAACACATCCGAATGATTCTTACCAGCTGCCGATCTAGTTTGTCTCTCGAACTTAGCATCTTGTGATGAGTATACAGCGCCTGCTATACTTGAATCCATGCAAGATCCTGCCGCCACACCCAATCCAGTAGCAGACCAACCTGTTTTACAAAACTCATATGTCGATGAGTATCAACCACCCAGTGCAATTTCGAGTACTCCAGCTTCGACTCCTCCTGCAACTACCAGTACTCCGTCTGAATCACTTGAAGATCAAAACATTTTTGAGTTATTGGGAGTTAGCGATGGCACTGACCAAGAAAAAGAAGCATTTTTGCTCGAGTTGCAGCGCGTACTTTGGGATGATTTCTTGCAGTACGATGTGCAGCTTTTGATCACAAAAGATGAGTATGCCGAGTTAGAAAAGATTCGTGACGCCCAACAAGACGAAGCAGCCAAAGAAGAGGCCGTTGTAATATACCTTGAGAAGTTGATTCCAGATCTCGAAGAGATTATGCTTGAGAAAGCACTCGAGCTCAAAGGTGACATGGTGCGTGAGAGAATTTCTGGCTTGCGTGAGTTATATGCTGGCGACCCAGATAAACTCGCGACCCTTGATACAGCCGCCAAACAAGTTGCAGCCGGTACTTGGCACTCTGCTGCCGCATCACTCAATGCCCTGATTGCTTCCTGAGTTACAATAGCAATACATGCCTACTATAGCTTTTGATATTGGGTCGACTTTTACCCGAGTTGCTGTTGGTAGTGAGATTATTTTCCAGCAGCCTACTTGCATTGCTCTCGAGAAAAAATCCCGCCAGGTTGTTACAACCGGCACGGCTGCTTATGCTCTACTTGGCAAGACTGCCAAAAACCTTGATTTATTGTTTCCCGTATCTGCTGGAGTAGTTGCTGATACTAGTACTTTGCTTGCCTATCTCCGAGAGGTGCTGAAGCTGCAGAGAAGGGTGTTGCCCAGTTCTTTTTCGTCACTCGTATTTGGTCGCAAAGTCTTGGCTGCCTGCAATCCTTGTTGCACCGTAGCACAAAAAGCGCGTCTCAACAGTGTGCTACAACAGGCAGGCTTGCGAGCGACGCTTGTTGTTCGGCCGGAAAGTATTGCCAAAGAGACAAGCTGTGTTATCGATATTGGCGGCGGCACAACTGTTTGCAGTGTTGTGACAAACGGTTCTCACGTTCAGTCGCACTGCATACCCTGGGGTGGTATACAACTGACAGAGTACGTACAGCGCCATTTACTCGAAACAGAGCAGTTTGCAGTCGGTTGGCACGAGGCTGAGCGACTCAAGCGGGCACTGGCCGCTGTTTTTACTTCGCACACGCTGGCAAAGTATCGCGCTCACAAAAGCGTGGTGCGTGGCCAAGATATGACAAAAAGAATAGGTAAGACGTTAGTGGTGACTCGAGAGCAACTCTCGACCGTAATCCAGCCACAAGTTTTTGAATTGCTCGATGGTATTATTGTTTTTTTTTCCAGACTACCTAGAGAGTTGGCGAGTGGCATTATAGAAGAGGGTATTGTATTGGTTGGTGGTGGGAGTTTGTTATCTGGCTTGGCGGAGTTTTTGCAAGAGAAATTGGCTTGTAGAGTTACTGTCGCCAAAAATCCCGAGCTTGTTTGTGTGAAGGGATTGGTGTGAAAGTCTCACAGCCAGGTCTGCAACTCAAACTAAAAAAGTGGCTGGTGATATTTGCAGCACTACTATTTATTGGATTAGTAGATTGGCAGGGCTGGATCAGGCCGGTGCGAGCAGCAGTCCAGCCCCTGGCAACGCCAGTATATGTCCGATTAACCCAGGCAGCCAAGCTGCTCGAACTCCCAAGCAGTTTGTTTCGCAAACAACTCGATATGAGCAAGCGGTTGGCGCAGCTCGAGTTTGAACAAGCAAATGCGCTAGCGACAATAAGCGCACTACAACGAGAGGCTCAAGAAACCGTAGCATTGCGAGAGGTATTAAAAGACTCACGTTTGGATGAGCAGGAATTATTGACAGCAACACGCATTTCATATGCTCATCCAGAAATTGCCGCAGGTAGCAAACAGGGAGTGCAGGAGGGTATGTTGGTTTTGGTTGCTCGGACGATTGTAGGGAGAGTGCGCATAGTTGAGCCAAATCACTCGGTGATTCGCCTCCTGTCTGATCCGAGAGAAAAGTCGATTCTTGCAGTTACTGATGGGGGCGTACAAGGATTGATACATGGTGACGGAGAGTCAGTGTTCTTAGGTCTACTGCCACAAGATTCGGAGATTCAATTGGGTGAAAAAGTTACCACCCTTGGTCAAGCGGGAGTACCGGCAGGCTTGTTTCTTGGTACAGTCGCACGAATAGATGGGGATCAAGCTGAACCGACCAAGCAAGTACTGCTTGAGCAGTATGTATCATTTTTTTCTGCACCGATTGTGAGCGTGAGATGAATACAATACATACACTCAGAATAGTACTCCGATTTTTATTGCAATGTGCTGCTCTTGCAGTTATTGCCGTGCTGGAGTACCCGCTTGGTGCACCAGTGTTAACAGTTGTGTTGTGTTCGATTTGGTTTTTTTCACAAGCATGGCACCATCGGTTGCTGATGGCTATTGCAATTTCATTTATGATTGCCGTGCTTTTTTCACTTTCTTGGTTTGGTGTTTTTATATTTTTGCTTTGTAGTTTTTGGTTTGCCGAGAAGAGCTATAGGCAAGGATGGCCTACGGTAGTGATAGGAGTTGTTGTGTTATTTTTGGCCTTGATTTTTTCTGCTTATCGCAGTGCAATTGTGGTTATTTGGCAAATTTTGCTGGTGCTTGTTGTGTTGCTTGTAGTTTCTCCAGCGAGTCGCAAGCAGTTGGGTCAAGTTTTGCTACAAAAGCGTTTGCGTCTATGAAACAAAATAAAACTCTCTCGCTCCAGAAATACCGCATTCTTGTTGGTTTACTTGTATTTGTGTTTTCGCTTTTGAGCCTACGTTTGATCGACTTACAGTTGGTACGTGGTCAAGAGTTTTTTGAACTATCAGAAGATAACAAATCATTTCAGGAGATCACAGCTCGTCGCAGAGGTGTTTTTTTGGATAGATATGGCGAAGCAATAGCATTTAATGCGCCAACCTACTTTTTGCGTGACGCGACCAAGCTTTTTGCGTCAGCTACGAGAATTTCTGCCCCAGAGGCATTGGCATTTGCCACTACGGCGACGGGATCAAGTGAGCTTGTCATCGGTATGGAGCGCTCATATCCTTACGGTACTTCATTTGCGCACACACTTGGGTATACAAGCTCTGTTTCTGTCGAGGATCTCCAAGCAGAGCCAGATTTATTGCCGAGCGACAGTATTGGCAAGTTTGGTCTTGAGAAGTCATTTGAAAAACGAGTGCGGGGAAAAACGGGAGTAACTCGCTATACGATCAATGCCCAAGGTCGCCGCCTTGCAGTTGAGCAAAGTATAGTGGGAGAATCAGGCCAAACTATTAAGACATCGCTCGATCCGTATCTCTCGAGTATGGCGACAGAAATAATGGGAGATCTAGAGGGCAGTGTGATTATTAGTGATCCAAAAACTGGACAGATATTGACGCTTATCAGTTCTCCCAGCTTTGATCCAAACTTGTTTTCAAAGACAGGACTCGACGCCAAAGCAGAGAAAGAGCGACGCGAGGCAGTCCGTTCAATCGTCTCACATCCCAAGAATCTTTTTTTTAACCGAGCCATTGCTGGTGCCTATCCTCCAGGTTCTGTTTTCAAGCTAGTGACTGCTGTCGCAGGAATCGAGACTGGTGCCATTACTGCTACGACTACGGTCGAGGATACTGGTGTATTGAGCGTCAATGATTTTGATTTTGCCAATTGGTACTACTCACAGTACGGCCGTACCGAAGGAACATTGTCGCTGCAGCGAGCATTGGCTCGTAGTAACGACATTTATTTTTATAAAGCAGCCGAGGCGATTGGGCCAGATCGTTTGGCAGAATTTGCGCGTCTTTTTGGTTATGGGGAACGGACAAAAGTGGAGTTGAGTGGCGAAGCAGCTGGTCTGGTGCCCGATCCAAAGTGGAAGGAACAGCAACTAGGTGAGCGCTGGTTTTTGGGTAACACGTATCACTTTGGCATCGGCCAAGGTTTGCTTTTGGTTACGCCATTGCAGGTTTCCCAAATGACTGCGAGTATTGCCAACAAGGGTGTGCATTGTCCTCCCACAGTGTTACAAACTAATCAACAGTGCGAAGGGCTGGGCGTACGACAAGCAACGCTCGATTTAGTACTCGACGGCATGCTCGACGCGTGTAGCAGCGGTGGGACAGCGTTTCCGCTCTTTGCTTACAATCAAACACACAGACAGCCAGAACTGGGTGGGTTTGAGGCGGTGAAACTTGGTGCAATTGCGTGCAAGACAGGTACAGCTGAGTTTGGCGGTAATACCGAGAATGGACATAAAAAAACGCACGCATGGTTTACTGCAGTTGTAGGAACGAAGTCAATCCGCGCTGCTCTTGAGACAGCAGTTGCGACTGCAACAGATTCGGCGGAAGTGACTCTACACACCAAGTGGCAAGCGCAAGTGCAAGCTCATGGTCTGCCGGACACATTGGCTTTTACTGTATTGGTAGAGAGTGATGAGGTCGAGCCATTCCGTGAGGGAAGTCGTGATGCGGCACCAGTGGTGGCGAAGCTGTTAGAATGGATGGAGGCTGGTACAGGAGAAGGAGACAAATGAGTTTGTATACAGAGACAGTAATTTCTCCTCAACCTTTAGATTTATTGCCAGAAACTCTTTTGGCACTTCAAAAGAAGTTAGAAGCTTTTTTTGGTTTGCTTTTAGATCCAAAAAGAAGTGATCGCGCGTTTGAAAACTTTAAAGCAAGTCTTGATGATGTTGGCATGCCAACACTACAACAGGGTTTTTTGTTAGCTGCTTTGAATGAAGTATGGCGTACTCTCCCAGAAAATTTACAGCTAGAAAGAATTGGGGTGCTTCCTCGTCTTCGGCACGTTTTTGTTGGCTCAAATCACAGTATGGCAATGCGCAATCTTGATCATTTATTGCGTCAATTTGACGGTAGTCACAACATGCTTTTTGGTTGTCTCAACCCTGGTTCCCCGGACTCTTTTTTGGACACAAAACAAGGAAAACAGCCAGAAAATTCAGAGCTTCAGAGTTTTAATCTTTCTGTTCTACCTCCCGAAATTCCTCCACAGAATCAAAACGAGTCTGAAGATGATTTTAAAAAAAGAACTCGATCAGAACGAGAACAAATTGAAAAATACAATTTACAGGTAAAAAAGTTGTTTTGGTTGTGGCAAAGGGCAAGGAAGTGGGCGCAGGCTGAGAACGAACGTGTCAAAAAGTTTCAAGATCAGTTAGAAGCAGCAATGAAAAAATGGGGAGAAATTACAAGCTCAATCAATGATAATGATGCTGCGTTTATTGCTCCCCTTTTAGGTTCCGACGGTTTTGGAGATGCAGATGAAATTACCAACCAACTCGAGCCGTTTGATGCTAGCAAGACTACTCAGCAAGCCAAGGTTCTTGAGATGGGATACTTGCAGCCCGATCACACCAGACGCGAACTGCTTGTTTTTTTGTCTGGTGACGAAACGTCACAAGGTATCACTGATTTGTCTGGTCACATAAAAACAAAGATTGATTTGTTGAAAATAACGGTTCAAGCCAATGCTGTTTTGGGATTAGAAAATCAGAGGATTGCGTCCGAAATTAAGACAGCAAAGCTTGGGCAAGTTGGTGTGTATGAGCAGGTTATGGTGACAAGACAGAAGGAATTGAATACATACCTTGGCAGTTATCTGCAAAGCAAGGAGTGTCCATTTGGATCAAGGGAGGAAGCGCTTGCAGCTCTTACGATGAGTGGCCAGGCTTACACTGCTGAAAAACAGAAAACAATACCAGGCATAAGTTTTCCACATAGAGAATCTCTTGGCAAACTTATAATGGCAAATCTTGCACTATTATTGAGCAGTGACGGGACGGTGGTAGTCAGCTCTTCTATTGTGCCAGTGTCAAAGATTCTTGCAGATATCAAAGCGTGGCAAAATTTACTGAAAGATCTTGACTTTTGATTGGAGTTTTCTCCGCTCCCTATCCCAAAACTTCCCCCGCCGACAGAGAATGGCTTCTGCTTGCTCTGGATGCAACATCAGGCGTTCGATAGCAATCTCGAGCAACAAAGTGTTTTGCGATCCTTTTACCAGTAGCGTGTCTCCTGGTTGCAAGTAATCCTCGAGCTTCTCTGCCGCATCAATAGCAGAGCTACAGACAAAGGCAGGTTTTTTGGTCTTTTGAAAGAGTGGCAAGACGTGGGCGTGCATGGCTGGCCCAACCAAAAACGCCACCTCGCATGTTGCGACAGCTATCTTGCCAACGCGTTGGTGCTCGCTTGCGCTGGCACTACCGAGCTCACGGATGTCTCCAAGCAAAGCAATTTTTCTTTTGCCTGGTATTTCTTTCAGCAGTTCTAAAAAATCAATCAAAGGTTCGGGGGAAGAGTTGTATGAGCTATCGAGGATGGTCGTGTTGTGCTTACCCTCGATAAGCGTAGCTCTACCAGGTGGCAGGACAAAGTTTTTTTTGAGTGAGCGACAGGCAGATGATAGCGAGAGGTTAGAGTGTAGGCCGACGCAGAGCGCGGCTGCAAAGCTCATGCCAAAGTGAGCAGGTAGCAGATACTGGGGGAAGTTGACGTTGCCAATTGCGTCTTTGGTAGAAAACGAGAAGGTGGTGCCTCTACTGCTATGCGTAGTCTCGAGTAGCTGGACAGTGGCAGATTTTTTACTCCCAAATGTATAGATAGTGGCTCGTGTTTTTCTGGCATATTTTGCAATGTATGGCTCGTCTGCGTTGAGGATGGCAGCGCCGCTTTTTGGTAGCTTGGTGATGAGTTTGCCTTTTTCTTCTGCTATTGCAGCCAGGACGTTGTTGCGATTGGGGACAATGCCTTGGGATTGCAGCCAGGATTCGAAGTACTGGCCATGCACAGTGTTCACTGCAGTAAAAACGCCAATCTCTGGATGAACGAGACCGAGATGAAAAGACATATTTTTGGGTGAGGTTGGTCCGTCTATACCAAGTTCTACCACATATGTGTCGGCTATTGGCGTAGGACGAAAAGGCGCTGGTATTGCAGCTACTCCCAAGCTGAGCCAATCTTTAGTTGTGTACAGCTTGGGGTAGAGACCAAGAATATTGAGCGGAATACCACTCTCTGAGTTGGCTTTTTCGCTTGTTTTTACCTGGTGCGAGTCTGCTAGAACAGCAGCAACCGCCGCCATCGTGCTGGTTTTGCCAGCTGAGCCAGTTATACCGATGATGTGTGGTCGCCACCGCGCCAACTTGAGCCGTGCTATCAGGCGAAGGTAGTGCAGCAGCAGCAATCCAAGGTATTTTTTTAGCAAATGACTCATTGTACTACGCTTCAAGTCATGCAATTTTTGTAGGCTAAGAATTGCATGCATACCGAATCGATTGCTGCCAATTTAGTTGCACTCACATTAGTGCCTGGAGTTGGTCGAAGCACTCTTGCTAAGATTTTTTATAGCCAAAAAAAACACGGTTGGAGTTGGAGTGATTTTTGGGTAGCAGAACCTTCACTACAACAAAAAATTCCAATTTCAGAAAAATTGTTTATAGCAATCCAAAAAACAAAAAAAGAACAAGAAATATACGGTTTTTTAGAGAAACTTAAAGAGAAATCAATTCGGGTTATAGTTATAGGATCTAGTCAGTATCCACAGCTTTTGGCTCAAAGTGAGCGACCACCGGTGTTACTTTTTGCCAAAGGGGCTCCACTCAACTCTTGTCCGCTTTTGCCGGTTGCGGTGGTAGGGACGCGTCGGGTGACAAGCTATGGTTGTTCGGTTACGACCGAGATAACTAAGCAGCTGTGTCAGGCAGGAGCGACGATAGTTTCTGGCTGTATGTATGGCGTTGATACAGTGGCACACTTGGCTGCATTGGCTGCAAATGCTCATACCGTGGCAGTGCTTGGTTTTGGTTTTGACTATATGTATCCCGCTTCGCAGGATGCGATTGTAGACCAGATTTTAACCAAGGGAGGGACGATTATAAGTGAGTATCCGCCAGCTACGAGGCCAACCAAGGGGAATTTTATTGCTCGTAATAGTATTGTGGCTGGTATGAGTTTGGCGGTAGTGGTGACAGAAGCCGCCAAACGAAGTGGCAGCCATACCACTGCACAGTTTGCCCTTGAGTCTGGAAGATCTGTTTGCGCAGTGCCCGGGCCAATTCAGAGTCCGTACTCTGAGGGCACCAAGTGGTTGATCAACGAAGGAGCTGTTTTGGTGAGTTCTGCCAACGATATTTTGACTGAGTTGGGTATGGAAGCAACCGGAGAGAATCTTCCTGCATCAACGAAGAGCGAGGGACCAGTGGGCAAGCTGGAACAGAAGATTATTGCAGTTCTTCAGACAGGACCACAACAAAATGAGGATTTGTTTGCGCAGCTTTCGTGTTCGTTTGCAGCATATCAAGCTTGTTTGACCAAACTTGAATTGGGTGGATATATAGATAGAAAAGGTGAAAAAGTCAGTATTTGTTATTAGCCAGTTTCTCAGTGGTGTAGTATAGTCACCGGTATTGTTTATGCAGTTAATCATTGTCGAATCACCAACCAAAGCACGAAAGCTATCGGGATATCTTGGGAGCGAGTACCAAGTTTTGGCTTCGGTTGGCCACGTCCGTGATTTGCCAAAATCAGAGATGGGTGTCGATATCGAGGCAGATTTTGAACCAAAATACGTTGTTTCCAAAGATAAAAGAAAGGTATTATCACAGCTCAAAACAGAGGCAGCCAAAGCAGACAATATTGTTTTGGCCACTGACCCTGATCGAGAAGGAGAGGCTATTGCATGGCATGTCCGAGAAATTTTACTCGAAAGTCTCAAAAAGAAAAAGCTATCGCCTGCCTTTCAGCGGGCGAGTTTTTTTGAGATTACCAAGCCAGCGGTACTGGCAGCAATCAGGGATCCTGTGCAGCTTAATATGAGTTTGGTACATGCCCAGCAGGCACGTAGGATTGTTGACAGGCTGGTAGGATACGAAGTTTCTCCTGTTCTCTGGCGCAAGATTCGACGCGGACTCTCGGCAGGGCGGGTGCAATCAGTAGCGCTTCGATTGATAGTCGAGCGAGAAAAAAAAATCACCACCTTCAAGCCCGACGAGTATTGGGAAGTAGTTGTAGTTTTGGCAGCAGGTGCAAAGGATGAGGGTTTTTCGACGCATGTGACAGCGATAGATGGCAAAATGTACTCGCCAAGCAAAGAAGCGGATACTATCGACTTAGTAGCCGCCATCCCCAGTGCTACATATGAGGTGATGGAAGTTGAAAAAAAGGAACGAAAAAATTCTAGTTATCCGCCGTTTTCTACCTCTACCTTGCAGCAAGCAGCCGCCAATCGTCTGGGATGGAGCAGTAAGCAGACGATGCGTATTGCCCAGCAACTCTATGAAGAAGGCTTGATTACCTATCACCGTACCGATTCGTTCAATTTGTCCACCCAGGCCCTAGCAATGGCTCGTGAGTACATTGCCAAAAACTTTGCGCCAGAGTATTTGCCAGCCAAACCCCAAGTATTTCGCTCCAAGAGTAAAAATGCGCAGGAAGCGCACGAGGCAATTAGGGTTACTGGTGTATCTAAACTAAGCAGAGATATTGTCGGCGGCAGACTTACACAGCAGCATGCCAAGCTGTACGATTTAATCTGGCGCAGATTTGTAGCAAGCCAAATGACACAAGCGCGTTATGATCAAACAAGCGTTTCAATCACACTTACACCTGCAGTAGTGACTTCTTTCAAAACAGCAACACTCAAAACAACAGGCTCAATTCTCAAATTCCCTGGCTGGCGTAGCTTGCTACCAGCCGGCGATGACGCGCCACTGCCAGATTTGGATAAAGGCAAAGCGTTGTTGTATCAGAAACACACTGCAACTCAGAAATTTACCCAACCACCAGCTCGGTACAACGATGCCTCACTTGTCAAAGAACTAGAAAAACGAGGCATCGGTAGACCGAGCACCTATGCTAGTATTATCTCTGTAATCGTTGATCGGGGCTATGTGGAGCGGACCGATAAGCGATTTTTTGCTAGTCCGGTTGGTATTACTGTCGCCGATTTTCTCAAAGAGCACTTCCCGGTATTTATGGAGTATCAATTCACAGCTGAGATGGAAGAAGATCTTGATCGCATCGCCCGTGGTGAGAAAGAGTGGCGAGCCGTAGTTGGGGCTTTTTATAAGCCATTTCATAAGCGAATAGATGAAGTAACTGACTCGGCAGAGCGTGTTCAGGTTCCAGTCGAAAAAACCGACGAGATGTGTCCAGATTGTGGTAAACAGGAGCAGGGAGAGATTGTGATTCGTAGTGGTAAGTTTGGCAAGTTCAAGAGCTGTAGTCGTTTTCCCGAGTGTAAATATACCGAAAATATTGTCGAAAAAATCGCGGGTGTGGTTTGTCCACTTTGTCAAAAAGGTGAAGTAATCGTCAAGAACTCTCGATGGGGTAAGTCATTTTTTGGTTGTAGTACGTACCCAAAATGTGACTGGGCAAGTTGGAAAAAGCCAGAAGTTGGGGAGACCATGACTAAGGAAGACTGGGCGATTCAGCAGGCAGCAAGGGCAGAGCGCCGGGCGAAGTTTACAAAGAAGAAGCCAGTAGTCAAGAAGAAATCGGTTAAGAAAAAAAAGTTGTAGTAAAATAGTGGGATATGACAAGCGGAGAATCTTATACTGAGAAGGAACGAGCTAGAATAAACGCTGAGTATGCTCCCTGCCTTGGCGCACTTTTTGCATCTGGGGTACTCGGAATACTTACGCTTATTGTTTTTCATCCAGGGATGTTGGATTTACTTGAGAAAGATGATGTGTTTATTCCCTTACTTGCTTCTAGACCATTTCCAATAGAAAGTGTTCGACAGGAATTTTTCTTACTTGTCGCAGACTTTTTAGCAGCAGGCGGAGTTCTTAATTCAGCCCGAATGATGCAGCTAGATAATCTATCAAGATGAACAGCATTGGCATTCTAGGCGGCTCATTTGATCCACCACACAAGGGACACCAAGCCCTTGTTTCTGCAGTTTTAGAACAAAAGCTATTTGACGAAGTTTGGTATTTGCCCGCCGCGGTACACGATCCGCAGTTTGATAAGCCCCAGATGTTGTCTGCTGAGCATCGGTTGGCCATGCTGGCACTCGTGGTTACCGATCACAAGCAGAAAGGCGAGGTCGTTCGCATTGAGTCGCACGAGATTGACCAGAAAAAGGAAGGATTCACTCACCGGACGTTGCGGGAACTTGCGGCAAAGCATCCTCAGCACAAGCTGAGTTTTATCATTGGATCGGATCAACTCGCCAAATTGCATCTCTGGGGCTGCGATTTGGAAGCAGCTTGTTTTCCCAAGGTTTTTGCAGAGTTCGATTGGTACGTCTATCCGCGGGGTGGCTCGCCGATTACCAAGTTACCGTTTGATCAATTAAAGGTAATTGCAGGCGTGGAGCCTATGGAGATTTCGTCAACAGAGGCGCGCAGAAGAGTTGCACTGGGGGCGTTGGTTGTAGGGTTGGTACATTTGCAGGTTGAGGAATATATACAAAACAATCACCTGTATATCTTTTAAAGTTTTGGTTTCGTAGCAAAATTGTCGTGTTCCTCCACATAAAAAAAAGGCAGCTTTACGAAGAGTTTTGGGTTACTTTTTTGCTAGTGCAAATTGGCGTTGTTTACAATTGGTGTTAGCCAGTTACAATAATACCTTATTTTATATAGGTTCTAGACGTAATACTTCAGGAGCTTGGAAAGTTTTTGAATAATTAAATAGCAGGTGTCAAACTGTTCTTAGAGTTAATAAGTTCAGTAATAACACCCGCTATGTCCTATACTAGCAATCCCTACGTTCCAAAAGCAAGGAGGTTAGCTGTTAATGATGTAATAGTTAGAGGTATTAAACAATCTGTCGTGGCTAGAAAATATGGAGTAGCCCCCTCTACAATATCCAAATGGATTAAGAAGGCTTCGCCTAACCACAGGGAGTATATTCAAACAATGTCTTCAGCTCCAAAATCTCACCCAAATCAACTTTCTAAAGAATTAGTCGACAAAGTTATCGAGTTTAGAAAGAAATACAGTAGGTGTGCTCCGATTATACACAGAATGATGATAAATGCAGGATACAGAGTTAGCTTATCTTCAGTAGAGCGAGTAATTAGGAGAAATAGACTAACCAGAAGAAGCAGACAACTCAAACCACCTTACGGGAAGATTAAAAGACCCAAAGTAAAGAGTTCTGGAGATCTTGTTCAAATAGACACTATTCATTTTGTTAAAAGTAATGGTAGAAGATTCTTTGTATATGCAGTAATAGATTTGTATTCAAGAATGGGATATGTGGAATACTCAAGCTATGTATCCTCAAGAAGAAGCTTCGAAGTAATTAAAAATGCACAAGAATACTTACCTTTCCGGTTTAACCCACCTCACTTAAATCCCCGACCGTAAGGTCGCTTGGGGATGGAGGTAGCCCCTGAATCTTTTTGGTTGGGAGTTGCTACACTATCTGT
>PFDI01000019.1 GCA_002772695.1 Candidatus Pacebacteria bacterium CG10_big_fil_rev_8_21_14_0_10_44_54 | reverse complement strand
AAAAGATGAGCTGACCGAAACCATCAAGCGACATTCCACCGCCAGCACTGGCTACATAAACTTTGGCATTAATCTCTATGAACTCTCGCAGAGAGCCAAAGATATCTACCTAACCGCCAAAAATAAAGACATGTTGGACGAACAACGAGCCCTGATCAGGTTAGTCTTCGCCAAGTTAACCCTCAATGAGGGCAAGCTTAGCTGGGAGTACTCCAAGGCATTTAAAATACTTTCCGAAGCCGTAGACCAAACCAATTGTTCTAAAGTGGAAAATTTGGAGGGTTTTGAAAAAGGAACTTTCGAACATGCTAAAAAGCCCAATGATTCAACAAAAAAGGACGATCTGTTGCTTGACCGTCCCATCTGGCTCCCCCGGTAGGACTCGAACCTACAACCCTTCGGTTAACAGCCGAATGCTCTGCCATTGAGCTACAGGGGATCGAGCGGTTATACTTGGCTATTATACTGTGAATGCGCCTGCGAGCAAGTCGACGTATGACGACATTTTCCCTCACCTGTCTTATCCCTTTTTACAACGAAAACAGTCGCTGCGTATCTGTGCTAGAGCAGCTCACAAAAATAGCAGAAATTGATCACTTCATTTGCGTCGATGATGGCTCAACAGACAACACCGTCGAACTAATCAAGGCAGCATTTCCCCATGTTCGGATACTCTCACTTGCAAAAAATAGCGGTAAGGCTGCTGCTGTTCGACTGGGGCTAGAGCAAATCGTGACCACCCACACACTGCTGTTTGACGCCGACATGCATCAGTTCTCAGTAGTAGAAATCAGAGCTGGCATTCGCACTATTCAAATAGATCAAAAAATTGACTTGCTTATTTTCCAACAAAAAAGTGACCCTTTGCTCTCTAAGTTACTTAGTACCGATGTCTTGTTTTCTGGCGAGAGGATCGGCAAAACAAATCTGCTCAAAGCAGCCTGTCAGCAACCTACTATTGGGTATCTACTCGAACTGACCATGAACCAATTCTTTTTTAGCAAAAAATTGCAGGTACACATCGCCCCACTGCACGCCAAAAATTATCTCAAATTACAAAAGTGGCCAGTTGCCACGGCGCTCAAAAAAAGCTGGCAACTGTTTGCGCTCCTGCGTTCTGAACAGTTTTGGGAACAACGCCGGCTACTTAGACAACTGTTATAACTTTTTCCTTGGGAAAACGTACTTTGGCTTTGTCAGCATAGGTATCGTCGGCGGCGCGCTTACCAACGGCACAAAGCGCCAGTGAGGTGAGTCCCTTTGCCTTGAGACCTAAAATCTCGTCAAACTGCGTACTGTCAAATCCGCCCATCGGGCAGGCATCAATGCCTTCTATCGCGCAGGCCGTGATCATCACCCCCAGTGCAATGTGTGTTTGCTGCCCCATCCAAGACTCGAGTTCTGACTGTGGTTTCGAGAGCACTGCATTTGTGAGTGTCTCTGACAGCCCGGTGAGATCCGCGACAGCCTGGTCTCGCTCTTTGGCGGTCAACGCGACAAACTCGTCGACATCCGCTTGCGTCAGTGTGGTTTTGCGTGCGAATACAAACAGGTGTGACGCGTCTGTAATCTGCGACTGATCATAGCCTGCCACTCGCAATTTTTTGCGCGTTTCTGGATCTGATACAACAATAAACCCCCATGGTTGCAAGCCAAATGAAGAAGGTGAGAGTCGAATCGCTTCTGTCAAAAGGTCAAGTTGTTGCTGACTAAGTTTGTAGGTAGGATCAAACGATTTGGTGGCGTAGCGCCACTTGAGTTGCGAAATGATATCAGACATAAGGGGTCCTTTCATGAAAGTAGTTGCTACTGCTTTTATTCAAGAAAGTCTTGCAGTTTTTTGCGACGACTCGGATGCTTGAGTTTGCGCAAGGCTTTGGCTTCAATTTGGCGAATGCGCTCGCGAGTGACACCAAACTTGCGACCAACCTCTTCGAGCGTCATCATTTTATTGCCCGATAAACCAAATCGCATCTTGAGTACTTTGGCTTCGCGATCTGATAAAGCCTCTAGTACTTCGTCTATGTTCTCGCGCAGCATCTGCTGACTAGTTACTTCATAAGGAGAAGCTTGTTTTTCGTCGGCAATGAAATCACCAAGTACGCTCTCGTCCTCGCCACTACCAACTGGCGCTTCGAGTGAAGTCGTGTTTTGCGAGATTTTGAGAATCTCACGAACTTTGTCGGGGTCCATCTCGATCTCTTTGCCAACCTCTTCTGGCGTGGGTTCACGACCAAGTTCCTGCATGAGGCGACGCGAAGAGCGCATCAACTTGTTGATCGTCTCAACCATATGGACTGGGATACGAATGGTACGAGCTTGATCAGCGATAGAGCGGGTTATCGCCTGGCGAATCCACCAAGTTGCATAGGTCGAAAATTTGAAACCTTTAGTCCAGTCGAATTTTTCGACCGCGCGGATGAGTCCTTTATTGCCCTCTTGGATAAGATCGAGAAACGTCATACCGCGACCAATGTATTTCTTGGCGATAGATACAACGAGGCGAAGGTTGGCGTCGATTAAGGCTTTTTTTGCCTTGGGATCACCTGCCTCCACCTTTTGAGCGAGTCGAATTTCTTGTTCTCGATTGAGTAGCGGGATGCGACCAATTTCTTTGAGGTACATCCGTACTGGATCTGACACTCCGGTACTGCCAAGCGACGCAATGAGCTCGAGTTCTTGTGCCAAAACATCAGTCTCGTCATCAACAAATTCTTCTGAGACTGACTCAAAAATGTCAATTTTGTTGGAAATTAATTTTTGGTAGAGATCATCGAGTTCTTCCAGGTATAGCTCTGGCTCGACAAAAACATGCAGAATTTCTTCTTGGGTAATAAAACCTTGTTTCTTGGCCTTTTTGTACAACACTTCAATTTCTGTTAGGAGTGTTTTGGAAATTTTCTTCATAATTATGTGGTGCGGAGGGACATTATACCTTACTCGACGTCAAACGCGACCGCGTAAGAATAATGCGTCAATCACTCGCCTAACAGCTACTTGATATGCCGCCAATCGAACGGTTGTTTTTTCTGCCAGGTGCAGTGACCAAATGGCATCGAACGCTGTAGTCATCAAAGGCTGCAATTTTTCGAGCACCATTTGCTTGGACCAGTAAGAGCCGGACAAATTTTGTACCCACTCAAAATAAGAAGTGCTCACCCCGCCTGCGTTTGCCAAAATATCAGGAATTACAGTAACATTTCTTTTTGCCAAAATTTCATCTGCTTCTGGGGTTGTGGGACCGTTGGCCATCTCGATAATTGTTGTTGCTTTGATCATAGCCGCATTCTCTGCTGTGATGACGTTTTCGAGTGCTGCTGGCACAAGTACGTCGACGCCAAGTTCAAGGAGTTCTTGATTGCTAAGTGGAGAAGCAGCTGTAAGCTGGCCAGTTTTTCGCTTACTAGCCAAAATAGCAACAGGATCGAGACCATTTGGGTCGTAAATGCCAGTTTTTGAATCTGAAACAGCTACCACTTTGTAACCTGCTGTGACAGCATGTGCTGCAAACCAATAACCGACGTTGCCAAATCCTTGGATCGCGATAGTGATGTCTTGCTTCCGTTTCCAAGCTAGCTTTTTGGCCAATTCTTCTAGTATGTACACGCCACCAAGACCTGTTGCCTCTTCTCTACCAAGCGAGCCACCAAGCCCAAGCGGTTTGCCTGTAAAACTAGCGAGTGGATTTTGTAGGTGCGCTGTATTTGATTCTTGCTGCATACGTTCATACTCATCTGCCATCCATGCCATAATCTGTGGGGTTGTATTAACATCTGGCGCTGGGACATCGATCCAAGGGCCGATCGCAGTACCAAGGAACCGGACATAAGCCCGACTCAGTTGTTCCAACTCTGTTGTGCTCAATTTGCGTGGATCTACAATAACGCCACCCTTGGCACCACCATACGGTATATTTACCGCTGCTGTCTTCCAACTCATCCAGAGTGAGAGAGCCTTGACTTCCTCCTTAGTTACCCCCGGATGAAAGCGAATACCACCTTTGTACGGTCCACGAACATTACTGTGCTGTGATCGAAATGCTTTGAATGATTGTTTTTTGCCAGAATCAAGTGTTATTTCGAGCATACCTTCATGCAGAGTCTCTGGAGTTTTGAGAAGAGAAATTGCCGTCTGAAATCGCTTTTTGTCTTCGTACTCAGATTCGAGGCGTTTGGCAACGAGTTCCAGCTGCGTAACTGCATCTTGATAAGGATTGTGCATACTATTATTGACTTTCTAGCCAACGCTCTGCGTCGAGTGCGGCAGCGCAACCTTGGCCAGCGGCCGTAATTGCTTGTTTGTACCTGATATCTACACAGTCGCCTGCTGCAAAAATGCCTTCGACCGAAGTCATGCTGGGAAATGCAACCAGACCAGCGTCAGTGACTGCAGCCGATGCTGCTGCCACACCATGTTTGGTTGCACTTTGTCTTGTCACAATATAGCCATGATCGTCGAGCTCGATTGCGTGCGAAACCAACTGACTGGTTGGCTTGTGTCCAATGGCAATAAACACTCCATCGGCTGGAAAGGTTTTCTGCTTGCCATCTACTTCAAGCACCACTTCTTTGACCATCTCCTCACCTCTAATTTCTTTGAGTTGTGTATTCCAGAATACTTTGACTTTCTCATTTTTGAGCACGCGCTCCTGCATAATTTTACTGGCCTTGAAAGCATCTCTGCGATGTACCACAGTGACAGAATCGGCAAACTTGGTGAGTGCCAAAGTATCTTCCATTGCACTGTCGCCACCACCGATCACGTAGGTATTTTTACCGCGATAAAAAGCAGCATCACAAACTGCGCAAGTACTCACACCGCGTCCAATAAACTCTAACTCGCCTGGCACTCCAAGCATGATTGACTGCGCTCCGAGTGAAAGAATGACGGCATCGGCAGTCATCGCTGCTATATCGCTACTCTGCAGCTTGAATGGTCGAGCCGAAAAATCGACTGTTGTTATATCTGTATCAAAAATGGTTGTACCAAACCGTTCGGATTGCTTGCGCATAGCAATCATGAGATCAGGGCCAGCAACTCCTTCGGGAAACCCCGGGAAGTTTTCTACATCGGTCGTGAGCATAAGCTGTCCGCCACTTCTTTGGCCGGCAAACAGTGTCGGTTGCAAGTCAGCTCGTGCCGCATAGAGAGCAGCTGTATACCCAGCTGGACCAGAACCAATTATCGCAAGTTTTGTGTGTTCCATGCTTACTTGTCAAGCGCTTTATCAATCATACCCACATAACCTTCTTTGCCTGCAAAACCAGTCATGCGATCTACTTCTTCTCCATTTTTGAATATAATCACTGTTGGAATACTCATGACGCGATGATCTTGTGCTAGTTTGTTTTCTGCATCAACGTCTACTTTGGCAATAACAACAGTGCCAGTATACTCTGTCGCAAGCTCATCAATAATTGGCGCCGCCATTTTACACGGACCACACCACTCAGCATAAAAATCAATCATCACTGGTTGGTCACCTGCGTCTGCAAGTATCTTGGTAAATTCTTCTTGGTTGAGGTGGGCCGCACCTTTTTTGTCTTCTGACATAAAACCTTTCTATACTACTTTAATAATTCCTTGAGCGTGGCATCGAGTCGCTTAGTATCTTGTTTGGTTACACACGAGCATGCTTCACTTGTAAGTAAATCCCGAGCAACTCGACTCAGTGAGTTTCGTGCGGCCACAATCTGGTGCACAGTGTCAATGCAATCTCGCTCGTCTTCGTACATTTTTATCACACCTTTGAGTTGGCCAGAAATGCGTTTGAGTTGTGATAATGGTGTGCTACCGATGTCTTGCATGGAGAACCAGTATACCCCTAGGGGGTATGTTATGTCAAGCGTTGAAGTAACACAACTTCCTCGAGGAGCTTGCGTTGTTGTAATTCTTCTTCGGTCGTCAGCTCTGCTTTGGTGTCAAAAGCTGCCAGCTGCTTTGAGATCTCTGCCAGCTGCTGTTTTATTTTGTCTTTTTTGAACCGAGCGATGAGCTGTTTCCAATCTTGTTCTCCCACCTCTTGTTGCGAGTTTTTACTCACTGCATCAGTGAGGTACCACTGTGTTACGATTGCTTGTAAATCGCTCGGAAGTTGACGGTCGATGATGGCGACAGCAGTATCTGGCTGTTTGACGATTGTTTGTAAGATTTCTGTTGTCCCTGGTGAGTTCCAGGAAAACTGCAACAGCTGCTCGGCACGAGCAGCTAGCTTTGCTTCTGGTGAGTGTATAAAGGCAGAAAGTACGCGAAGCTCCTGCGGATATTCTGGTGGTGCAATCAAACCTGCTGTTTTATTTTTGCTAGACATTCTTTGTTGTGGACCCTTGATGCGCAGGTCACTTACAATACTCTCAGTGGTAACGCTCAATTCTTTGCTCAGGCGCTGCACATAGTGCTCTCGCTCGACAGCATGTGTCACTTGTTGCAACACTGGCACAAGATCTTGCATAATTTGTCGCTTGCCTGAGGCTGTCTTTGGGTCATATTGCGTGAGAGCAGTAGTGATCAGAAAATCATAAGCTGTGCTTGAGTGCCTAATAGCACTCCGCCACAAACCGGGGTCCTGCTCGACTAAATCGGCTGGATCCTTGCCTTGCACAAGCGTCGCAACACGCAGTTCGAGTGGTGTTTCGCCCTCCGGCTGATTTTGGATAATTGCAATTGCCTTTTTCGTCGCTTCTCTGCCTGCGGCGTCAGTATCAAGCGCCAAGATTACTTGTTTGACAGATCGACGCAAAAGACGCACGTGCTCTTTGGTTAGAGCTGAACCTTTGATAGCACTAACATTATTTTGATGCGCTCGCACTGAGGCCAAAACATCAAACTCTCCCTCGACTATAACGATAGAATTAGCCTTGCGAATTTCGCTGTGCAACTGACTAAAACCAAATAACAGTTCACTCTTGTGGTAAACCATAGTCTCAGGGGAGTTAATGTACTTAGCGCCTTTGTCGACCTCACTCGACAAGGTGCGACCTGAAAATCCCACTACTTGTCCGCGATGCGTCGTGAGTGGAAACATCACTCTAGCTCGAAAGCGATCGTAGGTTCTGCCTCGATTCGTAATGACCAAACCTGCCTGCTCGAGCAGCTTGAGATCTACTTTCTTCTTTTCGTGTAAATACGCAATCAAACCATCCCAACTGGGAGAACTCGCACCCAACGAAAACTGCTTGATAATATCTTTTGTCACACCACGATCACGCAGGTACGCTCGCACGGGCTTACCAACCGTATGTTCTGTGAGCAAGTAATGATAGTACTGCTGCGCCATTGCCAGCGTTGCCAAAATGTCAGCCCTGAGCTTGTCTGCACCACTCGGCTGATACGCCTCGAGCTCAATTCCAGCCGCATCCGCGAGCTCTTCGAGCGATTCCTGAAAAGAAAGACCATCAAACTTCTGCAAAAAGTCAAAGACATCGCCAGTTTCACCACAACCGAAGCATTTGTAGCGTTGTAGTACTGGACTGACAAAAAACGACGGCGAGCGCTCAGCGTGAAACGGACAAATACCTTTGTACTGCGCGCCTGCTCCCTGTAGGGAAATTCTTACGCCAATCACGGCAACTATATCTGTTGCTTCTTTGATTGTTTGAATTTGTGACATCGAATACCTCTGGCTCTAGGCCTATTGTACAATGAATAAAAATGATTTCTCTCCCACGCTGGCCTACTATCATTGCTATTGTTTTTTTTCTCTATACCAGTCTTTTTTTTATACAACGCCCACACATTACTACACTTGATCTTGGTCGGCACCTTATCAATGGTAGAGAGCTTGCAAAACATCCTGAGTTGCTTAGTACCAACTTTTTTTCTTATACCAACCCCGATTTTCCTTTTGTGAATCATCACTGGTTGTTTGGCTGGTTGGCATACCAAGTTTTTCGGCTAACTAGTTTTCCTGGCTTGGTACTGGTCAATTCCACCCTCATTGTTTCTGGAGTAATTCTAGTATTTCTGCTTGCCAGAAAAATGAGCTCAACTACCATCGCGCTGGGTGCAAGTCTTGTAGCGCTTCCGCTCATTACCGATCGAGCAGATATACGACCTGAGACGATCAGTTTTTTTCTCCTTGGACTTTGGTTATTTTTGTTGTCAAAGCTAGATCGTGGTTCGAGCTGGAAGACACTACTTATTCTAGCTGGCACACAAATGATTTGGGTCAACACACATCTATTTTTTGTTTTTGGCTGGCTGATTGCTGTAGCCTTTTTACTCAGAGCAGTGATAGTAAAAAGCTTTCGGTGGCAGCGGACAGGTCTTACTATTTTCATGTTCTGCTTGCCGCTTGTCAGTTTGGTTAATCCATCCGGACTGTCCGGAGTACTCGAACCGTTTGCCATTTTTAATGAGTACAATTATCCAGTAGCAGAGAATCAATCGCTCTGGTTTTTCTTGCATTACAGCCCGAGCAATCTACAGTATTGGTATGCCTCATTACTCGTCTTGCTTGGAATTTCTACAAGCGTTCTTTTACTTTACAAAAAAAAATTTGCCACACTCCCATTGGTGCTTATAGCTATCGTCCTTGGCGTGCTAACTTCACAGATAAATCGTGTTGGTTCGTTTTTTGGCTTGGCAAGTATTCCCGTTTTGGCGATAGTGTTCAATCTATTTTGGCAAGCACAAGGCAAAAAAATTTGCTCGCTGCTCAATAATACTAGCTGGCTTATGGTCATCTCTACCCTTGGATTTACCACGGTGATTTTGGCACTCGCCACCAGCCTCTTTACGCCAAGTGTGCGAAATATTGGTCTCAACCCCCCCGCAAGCATGCTCGCACCAATCAATTTCTTTCACTCGATCAAGACTACAGGAAATATCTTTAATAATTACGATATTGGCAGCTACCTCGTATACACTCTATATCCAAATAAACACGTTTTTATTGACAACCGACCCGAGGCATATCCGAGCGACTTTATCAAAAATGACTACATCGCGGCTCAAACATCTGAAGAAATCTGGGAGCAAGTGGTAAAAAAATATAAGTTGGGCGTGATCTTTTTTTATCACCAGGACGCTACCGACTGGGCAGGGCCGTTTATCATCCAGCGCGTGCAAGATCACACCTGGGTGCCGATTTATGCCGATGCTGCGGTTGTGATTTTTGTCAAAGATATTCCCGAACACCAAGAAGTTATTGAAAAATATCGGGTGCCGCAGGAGGTGTTTGGGTATTAGTTGAGACAAGTCCTAAAACTTGTTTTTGCAGAGATGTATATCTGGACCCAACACGCCACTTTAAAAAGTGTTTTAGCTAATTATTCACTAAAAAAGCGG
>PFDI01000012.1 GCA_002772695.1 Candidatus Pacebacteria bacterium CG10_big_fil_rev_8_21_14_0_10_44_54 | reverse complement strand
TGCTATAAAAGGCGCAACAGCACTAATCAGAAAAAGAGTCAGTCTCCAACCAAGAAGTACAAGTAGAATTTGTTTAATTAGCTTTTTATCCACGACGTTTCCAGATTGCAAAAACCCCGGCGGCGAGTGCTAAGACTGAAACAGTATTGCCTAGTAATCGTGCCGGCGTATTTTGGGTAAATTTTGATATCACCGTATATTCGCCAGGTGATAATGAGTATGCGATTCTACCTGCAATTTCTCTGTCTTGAACATATAGAACTTTTTTCGTAGTGTTTCCCTGAGTGATATGTGTTTCCCAGCCAGGGAAATTCATTGTTGGCTCTACCAACACAGTCTCTTCTTCTACCAGGGCTGAGTATGACCGCTTCGAGCCGCTCCAACTGCTGAGCGAAATACTAGCGCTACCAGACAACACTTGTGGCTCAACAACCGACTTGCTATGGTTATTTTCTTCAAAATACTCATAGGTAAAAGAATTTGGTAAGTTTTCATTTTCGGTACTTGTGCTTGCAGCATAGAGATCGTACTCAATTTCCTCTCGGTGAAAGTACAAGATAGGACTGGTTTTTAGTACGACAGCTACCTGGAAAACAAGCAATATCAAAAACAGTCTGCTAAAGAGAGTGCTTTTGGGGGCAATTTTGGCAATCAACGGAGCAAGAAGAACAGAGATGAAAATCCCCAATCTCCAAGGAAATTGCACAAAACTGAGCGCAGGAACAATATTCCAGATTGGAGCGCTAAACTGTAGTTGTAATATGCACAGTGCAAGTACTACTACGATATGCAGTAGGTGGTATTTTTTGAATATATTTTTTTGGGAAAGTGCGAGCGAGGTCAGTATTGTGAACATGCCGCTTGCTCCAATCGAAAAAGAAAGTGAGTCCACTGAGCCAGGGTATGAGAAGCCAAAAGAAAGCGGTGCCCACAAAAATTGTCGAAGTGTAACAAAATGATTCGAGAACCCATATATTGAGGCCGCAGTGCTGAGCACAATATAACGTAACTCAAGCAAAGCAGGGATCCAAAACCAAGCTGTTAGTCCAACTGACCACGCTAACGCAAGAATAAACCGCAAAAGATTTTTTTTATTATCTAGCAACCTACATACAGCAAACAAAGTAAGGAGTGAAATACCCAACACACCAACAATATTATGACTCAACAAGAGAGCTACAAACACCAAGCTTACATAAAAAACTCTCAAGAAATGGCTGCGCTTTGAAGTCAATGTCTTGAGAGATTCAATACAAAAAAAAGCCCATGGAAGTATTGCATATGCCAGAATCTCACCAATATTGCCGCGAAAGTAGAGTAAGTTTACTAGGTATGGCGCAGATATCCAAGTGTTCAATGCGAGAAATACTCCAGTATTTGCGGCAGATAGCTTTTTCAGCCATAGCACGAGTCCTACTGCCCCTACGATCAGACTGGCAATAACTAAAATTTTGAAAGTAAGTTCATAGTGTATGTTCAAAAGAGAAAATGGTACCGAGAGTATATTGGCAAGTGGATAGTTGTAGTTAAAAACAGGATACCCAAATCCATTGAGGAGATTTGGCGCAAACCGCGGAGGAAACTGTCCTTCTCTCAAAGCAATTTTATAATTGGCAAATCGAGCTAAGTGGTTTTCACCATCATGTGTATAAGGAAATTGTGGAGTAAGGTACAGCTTAAAAACTGCAAAAAAACTGAGTATCGTAAATAGCATTAAAAAAAGTCGCTTCATGCTAGCGCTTTCTTATATGCTGAAACAGTAAGTTGCGCTGTTTTTTGCCAGGTGAAGGTTTGACTCCAAGCTTTTCCTTGCGCAACAAGCCCTTCTCGCACCTTCTTACTGAGTTCTATAACAAGCAATACCTGCTCCGCAAGTGACTCTGCGGTTGGCTCAGCATAGAAGGCAAGTTTTCCTCCTACCTCTGGCAGAGAACCACGATTTGCACAAACTATTGGTACACCACACTGCATAGCTTCCAGCACTGGCAAGCCGAAGCCTTCCGAGAGTGAAGGTTGCACTAAACAGATTGACCCTGAATAAACAGCTGCTAAATCGTTAGTTTTTTCGGCAGTTATTTCTGTAACAAACTGTACTCTTGTTGCAACATTGCTGAGAGCAATTTGTCTCTCAATTGCTTCCCACTCGGGAATTGGCTGTGGGACAAAATTTTTTCCGACACAAATGAGTGAAATCTCGTCTGGTAAAAATTTCAACATCTTGAGCAATTGTGGAATATTCTTGTTGTAATTAATGTCGCCAACATAGAGTAAAAATTTTTGAGGTAGTTTGTATTTTGCCACTATAGCTGAAATTTTAGCATCTGATTGCCGCACAAGTTGCGGATTGCCAGCGAGTGGTATAACCGAAATTTGTTCTGGATTCAGACTCAAATACTCAACAATTTGTTGTTTGGAAAACTCTGAATCAGTAATGACTTGGAGCACTTTTTGTATCTGCCGCTTTTGACGAAGCAAAGCAAGCCTCCCTCTCAGGCCTGGCTTATACTGATCGGGAAACTGTAGTGGTATTAAGTCGTGAATAGTCACAACGCATGGAATTTTTTTATGCAGTCTTAGACTCGGAGAAAAAAGATCAAAATAAGGGTAGTGAATGAGATCAAATTCCGATCCCTGGATAGTTCTGCGCTTGGTAATTCGCGTCAACTCAATCGGCTCCTGCTCTAGTGCAGCAAGCAACTCACGAGTATAAGTGCCAATGCCTCTGCGTGCGTGGCCGCCCAAAAGCGGTGTTGTGTCTACGGCAATACGCAACATCAGTCCACCTCCTGCTGTTCCCACAACTTTACTGCGACCAAGGGGTGGTGTGCCGCACTCAGGCTAGCAAATAACAACCCACGCCAACCATCGACATACCCACGGTGGCGAAGAAATAATCTAAAAAATGTCTGACAAGGCCTCAGCGTAAATGCGGCGAGTGTGTTGTCAAAACTTGGTCGCACGCCTTGTTTCCAAAGTCTGCTTGCTTCAAACGAGGTGTAGCGATTAAATTTGTCTAAATAACTTACTAGTGTGGGATAAGGATAGTGTAAAAGATGGCCCTCAGCCATACCAACATTTCCACTCACTTCCATTTGTTCGTGCACATTTTTTTGTGGCAAGTTTGCTGTTCCTCTATAGAAAAGTCGAATTACTGGATCGGGATACTGCCCTCCCTTGCGCAAAAATTTGCCTAAGAAATCATTTTTTCTGCGAATATACCAAGCGACCGGATCGCTCTTTCTAAGTGATGCTTGCTTTTTATTATTCTGCTCTACAACAAATCTCGCCAGCGACTCGTCTACAACCTCATCAGCATCGAGCTGGAGTATGAGGTCGCCCTTTGCTTCATCGATAGCTTGTTGTTTATTAATATGGAAGTTAGCTTTGTTTTTTGTCAGTAGTACTTTAGCTCCAAATGTCTTTGCAATAGATGTTGTCTCGTCGGTCGATGTGCCGTCAACAACTACAATCTCATCGGCAAAATCTTTGACAGAACCAAGGCACCGAGCAATATTCTTGGCTTCGTTGTGCGTTGCTAAAACAACTGAAATCATAGTAGTAGTTTACCCTAAAACTTGGTTGTCACCCACATACCATCCTGCCACTCAATCAAAACTGTTTCATCAGTTCTATCTTGTGCCTGGGCTATGAAGTGAAAATTGCCGACCTGCTGTCCATAGCGAAAGCCAATTTGATCGGGAGCCTGCCGGACTACGCTCGAGAAATACTGACTCGGTGAGAGACGTGCATACCAAGCAGCCAAAATATACTGGTACCCTCCACCATCGACAACAGCCACGCTCTTGTTTGGGTATTGCTCCTGAACCAGAGTAAGTTCTTGGGCAAATCCTGGCTGAAACATTGCTTGGTTTTGTTTGTACGAAAAAAAATACTCTCGAACATACAGTAGCTGCGAAATGAGTAAAATAAACATCCCGATATACAAATCTCGTCTACCCAAAATTTTAGAGTATTTGTCATATGCCCATGCCCCAAAAACAAGCAGAATAAAGAAAAACAGCAAGCTTCGTGTTGCGTGCGGTGCGTCTGTGGTAATACTTGCAGGAACAAGCGAGAGCAGCAACAGGATAAGTAGCAGCAATGGACCTTGGTACTGTGGACGCTTTTTGACAACGTGTGTGATGGCAAGCAGCACACCACATGCCGCAGCCAGATACTGCCACCAGTAAATGTGACCCCTCCCCGCGATAGAGTGCCAGGGGTGAGAACCACCTTGTGTGACCAAAAACCGGGGCGAAAATGCTCGAACTGCATTTTTTACTATTTGTGGAGTGAAGTACACCAGCTTATTTCCGATCACTCTCTGCAATGGCTCAGGAAGATCTGAGCGGTACTGATTGAATGCGAGCACTGAAGCCTCATCAGAAAATAGGGTGATATTTTGTTTTTGGGCAAAGACAGGCTGTAGTACAAAAAAAGCCAGCGATGTAACTACAATCCATCCCAAAAACAGTACTAGAGATTTTTTTACATTTTGCATTCCTGCGATAAATAAAACTATTGGTGCAACTAAAACACCGAGCAGTAGTGGCGTATTGTAGGTACATACAGCGGCCAAATAAGTAAGTAAGGCGAGCGTCACTCTTCCTCTTGTCGGTTTCTTGCTATTTTTAAGCAACAGTAACAAACTCGCTACAAAGAGAAATAGCGCAAGATTTGCTTCGAATGCAATACGGGAATAAAAAATAAACACGGGAGCACTTGCGACACTGGCCGCCAATAACACTGCAGATTTTTTTTTGAATCCCAATGCCAATCCAAACTGGTAAGCAAGAAAAACTAAACCAACGCCCGACAGCGCGCTTGGAATCCGCACCCAAAAGTCACTTTCTGGGAAAATTTTGAATAGTACTGCCAGCACTGCGGGATAACCAAGCAACTTGAAGTCACCAAACGACTCGAGTGCAAGTGGCCAAGTTCTTCCCCACTCGTCTTTGCCTGTTTCACTGAGTAGATAGCCGTTGTAGGCAAGAGCTGCTTCGTCGCGATTAAGAATACTGGGGAGCGAGTCGAGATGAAATACTCGAACAAATAGCGCAAATATCAGTATCACCAGTAAGAAAAATCTGCCTCTCATATTCCAAACCAGTATAATTTCCAACTTCCGTCATTGAGGTCCCGGACTTCTATCAATCTCGTATCACCAAATAATTGCATACTGACATTCTGGTCATTTCTAACCGAGTCTTCATCTGCTGTTGAAATTACAAAAAGATTTTCAGAGGCATCATACTCACTAGCCGCTCTAAAACTAATACCATCTATTGAAAGCAAGTCTCTATACTTCTCTGCTAGAGAATCAAGATCCTCACCCGTAATCACGGCAATGTTTGGGTTCTTAACATGATTCTTGTGCACAATCGACACGATTTGATTTCTTACCTCTGTCACCACACTCATAGGTGCCACTTGCTCAGGGACAGAAAACGCTGCCGGCAATCTATATACAGAGCCAATTACAGTGGTAAGAATGAGTAAAAAAGCTACCTTCCTTGCATTATTTTTTCTTTGCAACGCCATCCATAGCAACAGAAAAACTGTAGCTGGCAAAAAATACCGTTGATGATATCCGTCAACAACAACCGGCCCAATCACTTGAGCTAGAACTGGTAGTAAAAATAAAAAATGATTTTTTGAGTTTTTTAGATCAAAAAATACTAAACAACAAAACAGCAAAAGCCAAGGAATCTGGATAAAGATTGGTCCGGCAACTTCCTCAAGCGCGAATGCTCCGTTTCTAAGTAGGTTGTCAAACAACGCAAGATCTTGAGATTCGACAATGTTTGGCGCATCAGACTTTAGGTAACTACTCAAAAATAAGCCAGGAGGATGTCGAAGGTCGAATAACAAAAAGGGCATAACTGCTAAAAACAATCCTCCAAATAGCGAGAGGGTGTTGAGCCACAATTTTTTTTTCAGCAACAACACTGCCTCTATTATGCTAAACGTAAGTACAGAAAAGATTGCAATATAATGATTGTGCAATGCCATACCAAAGGATAATCCCACCAGAAGATACTTCCATCGCCAGCTCAAAGTTCTAGTAAAAAGCGCAAGAGCAATCCAAAAGGGTACAAGATGCGGATTCCAAGCCCATCTACTTGTCACAAGCAGTGGCGTCCACAAAACTGCCAAAAACAAAAATGCAACACTTCCTACAGAAAATTGAAGTTTATTTTTCTGATAATCTGATGCAAAAACAACTAACAAGATAGTAATAACACCCCAAAACGCAGTGCCCACTACTGGTCCTACGGGACGAAAATTATATGCTGCAGCAAACGGCATCTGCATGTAATACGTCAGCGAGCTAAAGACTTTGATATTATCGTTCGAAATTGGACCAACTAGAGTGATTTTTTTTTCTTGCCAGTATGCATGCATTCGGGCAAGATCGCTTGATTCATCTCGAGTAAAACGTGCTGACTTCTCTAAATAAAGAAATCGAGAAATAAATAATACGGCAAGTGCCAAGATCAATACTACTACATTTTTGTTGATTTTCATCTAAATACATCATAGACAGTCTAGCGAGATCGAGCAATCAGATACTGACAGTGTTCGTTGAATCCTTTAATTTTCTTAATTTCTAAAGTGCTCAAGTTTGTGAGTGCTTTAGCATAAGAAGCGTGTGCTACTACTATCTGATCAGTTCCAGTTTGAAAATCTGAGATGCTTGCATCAAATATTTTGGTACCAATTTTTTTGATCTCAAATGGATTGTTGGACTCAAAATAAATTGTTCCTGAAGCTGCTTCATCGAAAGCTAATATCCACAAACTCAATCTCTCAGGTTGCGAAATAAATAAAATAGGCAAATCTCTTGAGTTGAGACTTAGTTCCTGAATCAAAGAGTGTTCACAATCAAACCATGCATTCTTACTTTTATCCGGATACAGTACAAAATAATACTGTAGAAAACCTACCACTGACACTATTACAATAACTGAAATAGTTGTGGCAATCGAAGTTGCGAGTAGTGTATCTCGGTTATATTGCTTTTCTAAATGTTCGGCAAAAACTGCTATTCCAAATCCGATTACCAAAGAAAAAGGAACGAGGGCATTGAGGGAACGCAATGCATGAGGGGTTGATGCTGGAATAGATGCGGGCAAAAGGGAAAAAATAATTGCGCTGGTTAAACAAATCGCTAGTTTTGGATAATTTTTTGACAAGCAGATCAATCCAAGTAGAAAAAATGGCGCAAAAGGCAAAAGAAATAGACCGTGCTCACCTGTGCCGTGTCTCAGATTGTTGTCTCCAGAAAAAAATAAAAAGTTTGGAGATAAATTTCTAGCATACTGTAGCGCCAACTCTCTAAGCCAAATTATATGCCGATGAAAAACTAATTTGCTTACGATAGTGCTGCCAGCCTGATTGATGAGTGTGTTTGAGCTCATAACAACTTGATTGTATGTTTCAAAATCTAGCAGGGAAGAAGTGCTCAATCGAAACTGCTCGCTCGCAACAAAATATGGCGAATTTTTTAGAGGTAAAAGGCAAAGAAAAACAAGTGATAGCGCTGAAATTGATTTTAGTACAGTTCTTGTACTAACTTTTAGCCAGCCACCTCTTTCTTGCAGCGACAATAGCTGGAATACTAAAAAAGATAAGAAAACTGGCGGCCAAACAAACCGAACAGAGTAGTAAGTGTAAATTGAAAAAACGCCAAAAAAAGCTGAAATAAAAATTAGCCACCATTTTTTTCTTGCTAATAAAAGAAAGTAAATAGATACCCAAAAAAAGAATTGAGCTACATGACCCTCAAAACCTGTTCTAGAAAATAGCACGCTCCATGGAGAAACTGCTACCACAAACATCGTGCACAAAGGAAATACTTTTGATAAACGAGTACTTCTCTTCTGAGCAAATGAGATCGCTATCTCCCTCGCTATCAATCCTGCAATTATCACCGTGCCAATTCCCACAATAGCACTCACTAGCCGGAGTGAAAATGCACTTGCCCCAAAAATAAATGATGAAGCAGTTGCAAGCCAAATGTACACGGGTAATTTATAGTCCCCATACGAAGGGTATATGAGTTGATACCAAGCGTTGCCATGAATGTCGCTGCCTGTTGCTAAGACTGATTTAACGTCGGCAAGCATGGCTACTTCGTCGATGTAGAGACTGCTCGGAATTTGTCCAAGCTGAAACAAGCGCAGAAATGATGCAAAAGCAATGATAATCAATGCAAAAAATGAAATATTTGATTTATTCTTTAATCGCATCTTTATTGCTATGATAATAGCATGAGCAAGAACACTTTTTTTTCTGTACTTTTAACATTCGGAATATTTAAGCTCAAGTTCTAAGATTCTGCTACATAAATAGTTAAGTCTGGTCCTATTTTATGCTCGCTTAAAATTTTGCCATAGGCTTGCTGATTCCACCAATTCTGCAATAAGCGTTCGTTGGCTTTTGGATATTCAACTACAAAAAAAATTTTAGCTGGAAGCATATTTCTTTCTTGATATGCAGGCAGAAGTGAGGTTTTTTCTTTGACATAAACATCCTCTCCAGGTTTATAAGAAAATTCAGATGGTAACGGTCTGCCGTTATAAGCCTGCCAAAAGAAAATATATTGAAATGGATAGTCATAGATATCGGGAGCGTAGTAGTACACAGAGTAAGCACTTCCAGTCGCATTTTCAATTATAAAATCATAGGCCAACATTTTTGCCGACAACATATTTGCACTCAACAATAACTCTGCTCTGTTCTCATTGTAGTAATAAAAAACCTTGGAGATTGGAGTCATCACGAGTGCAATAATTATTATACTTCTAAAAAATACCGGAATATTTTTTAATACTTGGGCAGTAAAGATGACTACTGCTGGCACAATTCCGAGTAGATACCAAAGATTAAAGTGTAATTTCCAAAATATGATAAGTGGAAAAATTGTCCAGATCAATATATCTTGCCATAGATATAATGCTTTTCTTTTTTTGATCATCAGAAATATTCCAATCAGCAATGAGCTCAATGAAAAATAAAAAATGATTTCTGAAACCATGCTGGAAGCACCAAAAATATTGGGCAATGAAGCCAATTTATATTCACCAATTGATGCGCCAAATATCTGCCATAACTCCACAATTCCTGAATCAGAGCCAACTTGAGAATTCAAGTAAGAAATTATAGATCTTGTCTGCATAAAGTTATGTCTGAATTCAAAAATCACTTGTGGAATAAATCCGAAACAAAGTGCTACTAAAAAGATGGAAATGTGACGAAGTTTAAAAGGAATTTTCTTCAAGAGTAGCGATAGCAAAATAAATAATGGATAAAAAATAGCAAAGGCAGACGAGAAGTGAAAACCAATAGAGCTAAACAACCCAAGTATTAGCGATTTTTTTATCGTCAATATCTTATTCTTCTCAAGTACTTTCAACACAGCAAGAATGGCAAATGATACCATTGTCATTGGAAATGGATTCCACGCACTTTGAGCAATGCTAAAAAATGCTGGAACTGTCGATACCAAAATTGCAGCATTGAGTCCAAAATATTTCTGTACAAAAAAAATTTGCACCAAACCCAAAAGAATCATGGTTACTACAGCAGAAGCTGGATCACCAGACGACAGTAGGTAGCCTGGAAACAATAAGTAATACCAACCTGGCCCAAAAAATAATCCAGGAATGCTAGTCCAAGGTCCTATAAGAGTGGGAGACCTAGAGACAATCATTTCTAAAATGGCAAGTGAGTCTTTTCCATGGTCAAACTGAAAAACAAACGTCCTATCAATAATAAATGGGAGTTTCGTAACCACAAAAATTATTGCAAAAAAAAGTACAGCCAACGATTGAAACTTTTTTCTAAAATTCCGTAGTAAAACTGACATAACAATACGCTTTCTGATACGATATGTTCGTCGCTAAATAATAACATGATCATGAAAAATAAACCTCGAATCATAGTGCTACTTTTACTTTTTTCTTTGACCTTGTTCGCCAGCTTTCCACTTTTTCACAGTGAACTTTTCTCTGCACATGATATTTGGCATCAGGTAGCTCGTCTCTATCACTATAACGAGGTAGTCTTGGCAGGAGACTTTCCTCCTCGCTGGGTTGCTA
>PFDI01000002.1:30315-69028 GCA_002772695.1 Candidatus Pacebacteria bacterium CG10_big_fil_rev_8_21_14_0_10_44_54 | reverse complement strand
ATTTGGCATCAGGTAGCTCGTCTCTATCACTATAACGAGGTAGTCTTGGCAGGAGACTTTCCTCCTCGCTGGGTTGCTAGCTTAGCAAGTGGTTATGGTTACCCATTATTTATTTTCTCATATCATCTACCATGGCTTTTTGCTTTACCTTTGACTCTAAGTGGCGTTTCAATTTTTACCTCGATACGAGTTCTCTTTATTTTTGGCTTGCTAACATCAGCAACCTCTATGTACGTCTTACTTTTTAGAATTACCAAAAAAAATTGGGCCAGCTTTGTTGGTGCAACGATTTATGTTTGGGCGCCATATCACTTTCTTTCTGTGTATGTAGCGGCTGCTATTGGCACTGTTTTCATGTTTGCACTACTACCACTACTCTTTCTGGGAATACATTTGA
Organism: Candidatus Pacebacteria bacterium CG10_big_fil_rev_8_21_14_0_10_44_54; assembly: GCA_002772695.1. GTDB lineage: Bacteria > Patescibacteriota > Microgenomatia > UBA1400 > PJMF01 > UM-FILTER-42-14. Next base: position 68,631 of record PFDI01000002.1, on the reverse strand, counting down.
CCTTTGATCGATCATATAAGTGGGGCATTCTTGCTATAGCTACTGCAATTTCAGGTAGTGTGCTCACGCACTTGATGACACTAGCCATGATTGCACCATTCGCAGTTATTTTTTTTGCTACTCAAGCTATAAAAAAGAAATCCATAATCAAAAAATCATCTATTACACTTGGAGCAGTGTTGTTAGGACTACTTATTTCAGCCTTTTATCTGCTTCCTCTGCTTGCTTATTTGCCAAACATAACTGCAAGCGCTGAAGGTGGAGGGCTATCCAATAATTTCCAACGCTACTTTCCGTCACTTCGACAACTCATCTATTCAACATGGGGCTATGGACCAATTATTTCGAATGCAAAGGATGGTGACATTTCCATGCAAATTGGAATTGCGCAGTGGCTGTCATTTGGTTTGAGTGTTGTCCTATTATTTGCAACTAATTTAAAATTTCTAAACAAATTGGTCCACAAATCACACCTACAAACTATCATTGGATACTGCACTCTGTTTATTCTGAGCATTTATTTTATGCTCGATTTTTCACTGCCATTTTGGAATTTTACAACAAAATTCATCGCTTTAGATTTTCCATTTCGTTTACTACTTCTCTCAGTTTTCTCTGGATCAATGCTTGCGACCCTCTCCCTTGCAAGTCTTGAAAACAAGCAATTACAGATTTTTTCAGGAATAGCATTAGTTTTAATTGCACTTTATACAAATAGAAACCATCGAAATGTAAATATGTACACGCAGTATGCACTTGAGGAGTATGTCGGAGCAGAAACAACCACAAATACTTATCACGAATATCTGCCTATCACTGCCAAAAAAGAACTTCTAAATACCAGTAGGGAAAATATTGTCATCAGAAATAACCGATTAATCACAAAGTTGAAGCCGACAGACAAGGGGGTAATTAGCTTGCATCAGTTTTCATTTCCTGGGATAGCAGTAACCGTTGATGGAGAAAGCGCCCAATACGAAACTGATGATTTGGGTAGAGTTGCCGTAGATATCCCAGAAAATAGTGATGAAATTGAAGTGTTTTTTCAAAAAAATAAGATAACCAAATTTTCGGAGTTCCTAAGCATGGCAAGCATCGTTATAATCTTTGTACTACTGTTGCAGCCCAAGAATCGAAAAACATGAAAAAGCAAAAAGTTATAGCAGTAATGCCAGCTTTTAATGCAGCCAAAACACTCAGGAAAACGGTGCTTGACATACCCAAACATGTTGTCGATGAAATTATTCTAGTAGATGACGGTAGTTCTGACAAAACAATAATTGAGGCAAAAAAACTTGGTCTCACTATCGTAGAACACCCGATGAACAGAGGTTATGGTGGCAACCAAAAAACCTGCTATACACTTGCACTCTCAAACAAGGCTGATGTAGTTGTTATGATTCATCCTGATTACCAATATGACAGTAGTCTTACAGCAGAGATGGTCAACCCTATTATAAGTGGCAGATTTGATGTAATGCTTGGCTCAAGAATTCGAACCAGAACCGAAGCTTTGTCTGGCGGAATGCCTTCATATAAATATTTTGGGAATCGGTTTCTAACGCTTGTTGAAAATCTTATATTGGGACAAAATTTATCTGAGTATCATACTGGATTCAGAGCCTTTAGTGCTAAATGTCTAAAACAACTCCCCTTTCATAGGTATTCTGATGATTTTGTATTCGATTCTCAAGTTTTGTTCGGAGCAATAGCGGAGAAAGCTCGTATTGGGGAGGTTGCCGTCCCTGTGCGTTACTTTAAAGAAGCTTCCTCAATAAATTTCGTGCGCTCTTGTATTTACGGACTCTCAATACTTCGGGATCTGGGCCTATACGCAGCGACAGGTGGATCAGCGTTTACAAAATAGACTAGCTTGAAATTTGTACTCGCAGTTCTTGCCACCACCAGTAAAATAGTGTGGCAAATAGTATCGATCTTGTAATTCCAACCAACAAACCAGAGTCGAATACCCATATCTCAAAATGGGGTATCAATGTAAGCTGGACACTCACTGCAGACAACGAAATCACCAAGAACTTCATCTGCTTTTTCCAAGAGCTAAAAGGAAGAACTGCAATGAGCGGAATCAGCCACAACATAAAAGGCCTCGATAAAACTTTCCCAACTAACATCATTAAAAGTAAATAACCTATAGTGAAACTAATGCGTAGATACTGCTGCTTGCTTTGTTTAGCGTTAAAAACTATATACGAAGCGTAAAGTACAAAGAGAAGTATACTGATAGGAAAAAATACTGCCAGAAATTTTAGCATTTCCGTAGACAGAAACCCACTCATCTCGTAGTTTTTATATACCTCAATAACTTTTTCTGAATGTGTAAACTTATCAATAATCCGAACAATAACTGCACCCGTACTGTCTGCCTGCAACCCTCTGATTTGATGGTATACAAACATAACTGAAAGTGAAGATCGATAGATTACTAAAGGCACTGCCCAGACTGCTAGCACTGCAACACTTCCCACAATAAGAAATTTTTTCCACTTTTTTCGCTCTTGAATGGCATAGACAATCCCCAGTGGGCCATTCATTAACTTCAGGGCAACCGAAAGAGCAAAACCAAACCAAGAAATAAAAATAGCTCTGGAGCCTTTAAATAATTCTGGGGCTGTAAGTCCAAGAGTCATTGCTGCTGCAAAACTCAAATCCATCGTGTCATAGATAAAGTCATGAGCTTTGGCTGTCGCCAAAATATAGTAAACGAGAGGAGCAATAAAAAGTAGTCCGCTTGCCTGCCTCCTTTTAAGGACAATCATAATCAATCCAAATAAAGAACTATCAATTATGAGCATTTGCAATCTATATGAGACTGCGTAGTTTAAATGTAAAATTGTCCCATGTGTTAGCGAATCAATAAGGTGAGGAATATAAAACAGAGGAATCGTAGCAGGTGGATACTCATACCATTGCTCTAAATATGGCACAACACCACTAGCCCATAAATGAGCGAACGGCATGTAGCTGTAAATAATTTCTGTAAAATAAACTGGTCCAAAAAACCAGGTTATTAGCCTTGACAATGCAAAAATCAACAGTAATATAACGATCACTAATTTTTGATTCTTGAAAATATGTGACATTAAATTCTAATATGTTTATATTTTCTTAACGTACATATTTCCAATTCTATTAATAGTGTCATCCGAGATTTTTTCTATCAGAGGCAAGTAGTCAGAATTTGAACACAGAACTTTTGTAACTTGATGCTTGGCAGTAAGTTCTTTTATTTTACGTAGATCAGAAGTTCTAAAAGCATTATATAGAGCATCCTGCTCTTCATAAACAGGACTAGAGACCAGAGCTAATTGCACTGAATCTGCTAGCAGAATTTCTGCTTCTGCAAACATTTTTACAAATGATGTTGTAAATAAAATATCGTCAGAGGGACAAATTAAAACTCTGTCATTTTTAGATAAATTTTTTTGCAACCAGGCTTCTGTTTCTAAACTTATTGAATAATGATTCATAAGTCTGTTAACAGTTGTTACAGAAAAAGTCGGAATTGTCGCGAAAATCAAAGTCGCAATGAATGCTGTTTGCATAACTTTTTGGTCAATTTTTATTAAAATTTTAGAGATAGCAATTGAAGCTAAAATATTTCCTAAAATAAGGCCATAATACCAAACTTGAATAGTGTTCCACACGATGCCCTGCTGCAAAAAAATTAGAGGGAAGCTACAAGCAAAAAGAAAAGCAATTAAGATCGAGGTAAGAACAGCATCATTTTTAAACTCATGCAAAATTTTTCGTCTCAAAAATAACACCACAAGCAAGATTCTTGTACCCAAATTTCCAACAAAAAAAATTAGAAGTTCTTTAAGCTTAATCTCAAGAACTCGTAAGTAATTCCCATGTACAAGGTAGTGCTCTTCTTGCAACTTGAATAGTGGATAGTAGACCCTATCCCTCGATTCGATCATGCTCGTAAGAAACCATAGGGGAGCAAATATAAAGGAAGACGTACCGCCAAGACCGACTACAAAATAAACATAAGGAAAAGAAAAAAATAGAAACAATACGCACAAAATAGTAGTAAGTTTTGTATTTCTCGTAAGCACAAAAGAATGTCCTAAAAATGAGAAAAATAAAACTGCTAAAACTAAAAATGAGTAACTCTTGAAACCGATTGAACTAGCAATTAAAAAAATAATCAGAAAAATTAGCCTTATTTTAAGTTTTAGTCTTTTTTCTTTAGTTATTTCATAAAATATAACAATGACTGCGTACAAAAGACCAAAGGTATAGATGGCCTGTGGATTTATCATCGTTGCAAATGTCTGACTCACCCAAAAACTTGATTCACCCCATTGAATCCCTGGTAAAAAAAGTGGTAATAGATAGGCAAAACTACCACCAAAAAATACAAAAAATGGTAGCAAGTATTTATTTCTTTTCAAAACTCGTTCTGCAAGCAGGCTGGCTGATAAACCCAAAAGCAGTGTGAGTAGTAGTGGAAAAACTTGAAAATAAAGCGCAAATATATCTGTAGAAAATACTCTGATCACTGGAACAAATAGGATGTCATAAAAGTAGTGATATTTAGAAAGCACTTCTAGATAAGAAGATGGATGAGATGGCGGAATACTTTCGGTGAGGTTATTTACAAGAGCAATATGCCAATAACTGTCATGATCAAGTCCAGATTGGATATATCTTTTATCACCAATTGGAAATCCGCTGAGAGAAACAGTCAAGTATAAAGTTAGAGAGCAAAAAATTGAAAAAACTCGAAACCGAGCAGTGGAGTTTCGACTCAAAAGAAATGTTTGTAAAACTTTTTTGATCACTTGTGATTTTCGCAAAAACAATATAGTTCGTGGTAATAAAATTACTCCAATGATTAGAAATACAAAGTCTAAAAATTGTGCAGAATTGCTTACTAAATTTCCGTAAAAAAAGTAAATCGAGCTAACGAACGCAAAACCTATATAAAAACTCAATACTATCTTTAATAATGTTCGTTTAAAAACATGAAGTAAGCTTATTAGGAATAAGCCCACTGGAAAATAAAAAATAAAGAGTCCAAAAAATCCGAGGAGAATTGACAAGAGGTATTCTGACATATTATTCAAAATCCATCACACTCCAATTTCCATCAACAACTCTGGAAAATATTCCTCTCTGACCAATTGAAAGTTCTAGCCCCCTCACAAACCTAATCCTCCCAAACTCCAAAAACTCTCCCTGATCCTTCTCGGCTGTGTCATTGGCAGCTTGAACTAGTTTCGGATCCGTCTTGGTATAAAACCAATAGTACATTGCCGGGCGACCCATATCCCGAGAAACAAAAGCCGGTAGGTCGGGATATTCGCGCATTTTTTCTGCCAACTTGCCTATCATCTCTGGATATCCTACCTGCCACTCTTTAGCATGCACAACTGGGTAAATTTTGCTGTAGTGTTGCCAAAAAGCAGTTAGTTCCAGCAAGTATGCCCCGATAACTGCCAAAAGAAATAGCGGTAAAAATCTTTTGTGTGATTTGCCTAACCACATTTTGTACTCTCGATGCAAGTACTCTATTCCACCAGCAATTAGTAATGCAAAGATCGGAAAACCTGCCAGCATTCGCAAAGCATGAGGCGATGCCTTAGTAATAGATCCAGGAATGATACTGATCATCAACCAAAATAAAAGCAATAATCGCTCCCCCGATCTTTTCTGATACCAAGCAACAAAACCAAAAAGCAAAAAGATGAGTTCTATGTGATATAGATGGCCAAAAAACTGAGTCGCGTGTCGCGGCTGGGCATCACCAGAAACAAAAAGAAAGTCTAGATTAAAGTGAGAGGAATAATTCTTCAGTATCTCTTTGCCAAACAAAACATAGCGGTGATATAAAATTCTAGAGAGTAGCGAGTCACCACTATTTTCTCGCAACTGATTGCTTTCCTCGATAACAGTAATGTCAGTGAAAATGCTTGTTTCTTTACCACGCTGTACAAGTACTGGGGAGTTCAAGTTCTGCAAAAACGGCAAAACAAACAAAGCTGTAGCAACAAATAACCCAGTTACCGTGCTCAAGTTCTTAGAAATAAAATCTTTAAATGTAATTTTTCTTCTCATTTTTACTACTACGTAGACAAGTAATCCCAATGCAATAAGCGGGACTGTGATGCGAGCTGCATGGTACGTATAGAGTGCTAAACCAAACAAAACTACGCTTATCATTGCTCGTATAACAGGTATTTTTTTTTGGATACTGCACATCCCAAAATACAGCCCCCACAGCAAAAAAGCAGTTGCAAGATGTGATTCCCAACCAGCGCGAGAAAAATGTATTGCCCAGGGGGCAATTGCTGTTACCCCCATTGCAATAAGTGGGTTTTGCCCGAGCCTCTTTGCAAAAAAGTAAGAGCAAATAACAATGCTACTACCCGCCAATAAGGAAGGCAATCGAACAGCGAGTGCTGTTAGGTCAAACAACCAAATAAACGGAATAATTGTGTAAGCATACAACGCTGGCTTCCAATCACCAAATGACTCAAGCGCAACTAGTGGTAATACATTGCCATGGTGATCGGCACCGGTTTTAAGAAGAGAGTAAGCATCATATCCGAGGGCCACCTCCTCCCAATACAATCCTGGAGGATTCTCTGTTATTTTATAAGCACGAAAAAATACAGCTAGAGCTAGTATTGAAATAAATAGAAAAACAGGCAATTTCTTTCTCATAAACTACTTATCCGTCAGATATAACTTAAATCGTACTTCTCCATCACTACCATACACCAAGGCGACTGCTTTTTCTGCTGGTATGTCTTGTGAGGCTGAAGCCACTATGAGTGTATTGGCTCTGTTCAAATCGCCTACACCAATTTTGTCGGTAAATTCATAGGTATTCAGCGAACCACCTCTATACCAGATTGGATTAGTCTGCCGTACAAACAAAGCATAAATATAGGGTTGCCCGTACTCACTACTAAACAAAACTTTATCAACTTTTTGCTTACCATTGCTTCCCAATTCATACTCACGGGCGATTGAAAATGCCTCAATATAGCCATCTTGAAAATCAGTTGCTGATATTTTTGCAAAGTCACTTCTGTATACTTGCCAATAACTAACAAATAAAAATATGTGTACAAGGATAATGGAACCAAAAACAGCTTTGTACCGAAAAAAAATTCGTACACACACCATTGCTAGTGTCAAAAATCCAAGTACCGCAAAAAGACCTCTGTTACTGTGTGGTGCCTCGGTCGCCAAAATAGCTGGCAAACTACCAATTGCTATCACCAGCAAACCAAAGAGTAGCGGACGAGTATAACCTCTATTTCGTATCGCCAGTGGAATGGCCAGTACAGATAAAACATATGTGCTCAGGTGTAAAAAGCCCCAGACCCCACCGCCATCTCGAAGTGTTGCAATATGTTTACCAAGCAACAAAAAAACTGGATCTAGTTGTTTAAATACATTGGTTATGATAGCTCGCCACAGTTCTGGTACCGCAAGTCCTTGATTAAAAAGAAGCACGCCTGCTCTGGCTGCCCCTGGTCCAAAAAGTGTGTCCTTTATCAGAGGTACAAGCAACACTAGTGTAAAAATTACTGTAGGTAGTGAGAGTGTAAGCGATGCTTTGTGTAGCTTTTGAACAAAGAAAAAAACCACAACGATCATAATCGGAACGACAATTTTGGCACTGTGATACGTATAGAGTGAACCTGCTATGGTAGAAGCTGAGAAAGCACTCAGGACCAACCATCTTGGTGAAAATTTTGAATGCAATACTTTTGTAAATAGCAGTAAACCCCAAATTGCCAATGACATACTCATTCCAGACTCAAAGGCGATTCTTGAGTAATGTATGTGCCATGGATTGAGCGTTAGAAAAAACCCAGTAAGCAGTGCTAGCTCAGCAGAGTATTTACTAAATAAGCGTAGCTCTATTTGCAATAGCATCCAACCTGCTATCGCAAGAATTGCCGCAAGCGCAAAGGGCAAGCGGATAGCAAAAGGTGTCATACCTAGCAAAGCTGTAAAAATACCATTGAGATAAATAGCAAGTGGTGCTTTGTAATCACCAAAAGATTGAAATGAAATTGGCAGTCTCACCAACCATTCATCTCTGCGCGTGGTAAGAATTGCATAGCCGTTATAACCAATTGCTGCTTCATCCCAAGTCACGCCATGGGGAATGCTGCCAAGCTGATAGAGGCGAATGGCTGCAGCCACTACTAAAATTGCAGAAAAAAACAGCCAGAACTGTTTTGACCAAAGCCTCATTGCGTCAAGCTCCTTCGTAAAAACCAGTATGGCCACCAAACTAAAAACAACAACTTTCTAAACAAGCTTGCATGCTTCCAAGTAAAATACTGACCATGCTTCCAGCTAATTGTCTCCAAATGCTGCTTGCCAAAAATTGCTGCATTAGTTGTTTCGTGTTTGTGCAAAACTACTGCATCAGCGTCAAATAAAACCAACCAGCCACGCTGGTGAGCTCGAAATGAAAGGTCGACATCTTCCCAATATGCTGGGGAAAATTTTTCGTCAAATCCTCCGAGTTGTAGCCACTTCTGCCTATCAAACAATGCACTACCTCCACTCGCCCAAGCTGTTGGACCTGATTCAAAAGTATCAGCAGCACTGTGTTGATACAGACCGCGACTAAACCACAATTTGTTCTTGCCACTTTTTTTACCACCAATATGATCTTCATACTCCAGGCAACCTACGGCAAATAAATTATCTACCCCAATGTGTGAGCGAAGTCTCGTAAGGCAATGTTCTTGCAGTCGTACGTCATTGTTGCAAAGAAAGATATATGCGTTATTTGCAGCCTCAACTCCATGATTGGCTGCTCGAGCAAAACGAGCATTGGAGGCAATCGAGTAAACACGCACCTGAGGGTGGCCGAGTCTTTCGACTATATATGCTTGCGTATCATCTTGACTGCCATCATCAACCACGATTACTTCGTCGTAGCTCTCAAGCTGATTCAAGATTGTTGAAATATTTTTTTCAAGCAAAGTCCTGCCGTTATAACTTGGGATTATCACACTAATTGCTTTTGACTTGTCATGCATATAACTACACTCCAAACACGGCTTCTAGCTGTTTTACGAATCTTGCTTCACCAAACTCAGCGGCTCGCCGTCTCGCAATATCTTGATAAAGTCTGAGTAGTGTCTCAGAGGCAAGTAGTTTGCTTGTTTGCTCTACACACTCTTCCTGAGTCTGCCAACTTAGCGACTGGAGCTCAGTATTCAAGATTTCAACCTGACCGCCTTTTGCCAGCACAACAGGAACAACCCCTGCTGCCATTGCTTCTATAGTTGTTATACCAAAGTGCTCGACTTTTTCTGGTTCAGACTCTTCGTCAGCGCCAAACCCCGTTGCGTGCCAATAGATGCTAGCTCGAGCATACCAACCTAACAACTCAACACGACTGCAGTTGGTTTTAAACTCAATAGGAAGTCCTCTGCTCAAAACTCGAAGATTCGCCAGGTATGCTTCATCCTCAACACTGCCAACCAACACCAGTCTCCAGTCTTGGTGTGCTGGAGATTTTTCAAGTAATTTGCGAAAAGTTTCTACCAAAACATCCTGACGCTTGCTATGTAATTGGGTAAAAAATCGGCCAACGTGCAAAATTATTTTTTCCTTTTTTTGAGCAAGTGCGAATAAATCATTCGCAACCATGGGCTGCAAAACACTAGAAACACGTGTCTTCCAACTATGCTCAATCACCCGCTTGGTAAAATAGGCATTGGTATTGAGTCGCCAATGCGCCAGTTTCAGTTGATTCAAAAAACCTTGAGGATAACTGCTAAACGGTATTTGCAAATGTGCGATATTGTGCTTGGCAAGAGAAAAAAATAACGAGCCGTCACTCACTGCAAATATATGAGAAAACTGCCTTGTCCAAAATAACTTGCGAAAAAAGTTTTCCCGAGTACCGACTGGTGTAGTTATAAATGCTACTGTCTCAAGCGAAGCCCCATAAAATTTCTCATAATTTTCTTTTACGGCAGTAAGATCAATGCTTGCTGCTTTTGCTTCTGGAAATGCGATGCAGACCCGGGATGTGGGCGACAAATGCGCAGCAATGTCCAAAAGATGTCGCTCTCCCCCACCAAAGTGATCGGGAAAATAGGGTGAGAAGAGACAAACTTTCACGATTTTTTTCGCCACAAGTCAGCTATTTCTTTTTCTGCAGCTTTGTATTGTTGCTCAATTGGTGGTTGTTGTTGCAATTCCCAAACTTGTAAGTAGACAAGCATTTTATTAATTCCTTGAATCAAAGCCTCCATCATACCCGGAGTGCCATCCTTATAACCACGCCAAAAAAAGCCGCGGCGCAAAAACTCCATCACTCCTTTTCTGATTACCGTTCTGGGTGTGACAGCAAACGTCAGTGTCTCACTCAATAGTTCAGCTTCGAGAGCAGTCCAGACGACTGATTTCTTCAACCCATCACTAACACTGCGATGAGTGAGATGAACTAAGGGAATTTGTAATTGAACAACCCCACCTTCAAACTCTGGACTTTCGTGCACGACGCCACTCCAGCCTCGCAAACTAGTTTTGCGAAATATGCGAGTAACATAATCTGGAGACCAACCGCCAGCCGAAAAAGCCTGACCGAAAAAAACATTTTTTCTCTCAAGTTGTAGTGTTGTATCCTTGCCAGTCTCTATATGCACTTGAATCTCTCGAGCAAGTTGCGGCAAGACACGCTCATCAGCGTCAAGGTAAAAAACCCACTCAGTTGAGACATGTTTGAGCGCTTCGTTTCTCAACCGAGCAAAGGATGAGTGTGAAAACAATACCACCTTTGCTCCAGCTTGCTCTGCAATTTTTGCTGTGTCGTCTGTTGAACCTGAGTCGAGGACAAGGACCTGATCACACCACGCTACAGTGGCCAAACAGGCTGCCAACATATCGGCTTCATTCTTGGCAATAATAATAGCGGTGATTTTTTCTTGCATACTACATTCCTAGTGTACCGGTTGTTTGCCATCCTGGAGCGTCAAAAAATGCCAAATAGCTTTGTGTTCAAGCCGATTGCCTTGGATGAGTCGCTGGAAAAGAATCTTTACAACACGCAGCTTGACTTGCCAAGTGCCATAATAAAAAAAGAAAAATAAGCGATTGCGCAACTGATAATACAAGTGAAATTGTGAGCCACTCCCACCACTTGAAGCAGCATTAAGATGCCAAATCTTGGCAGCATCACAATATCCAACTTGATAGCCAAATTGTCGAGCTCGCATGCTTAAATCGACATCCTCGAGGTAGAGAAAATAGCGCCGATCTAAAAAACCCGCCTTTTCGAGAACCTCCCGGCGAATCAATACACAACATCCAGTTGCAAAATCACTCAGTTCTTGTCGAGCAAATTGCGAGCGATCGATCTCGTCGACACCTCGATGAAACGCTACCAAATGATCCCAATCAATGCTGCCACCGGCATACCACAACACACTGCCGCGCTCGTCAATCTTGTAGCTATTAGTATGAAATTCTTTGCCTGGAGAAAAGAAAATTTTTGGAGATACAACACCCATCCTTGGATGTGATTCTGTAAATTGAAATAGTATTTTCAAAAAATCTGTTGCAACCTCAGTGTCATTATTGAGCAACAACACATACTCAGAATCAAACCGTTCAATTGCGGTATGAATGCCCAAATTGTTCCCACCTGTAAAACCAAGATTTGCATCGCTGCGAAGCAGGGTGAATTGCTTTTTCGATAGTTTGGCTGGCAAGCGATAATTTTCTGGTGAACCATTGTCCACAACAAACACTGAAAAATCAAAATTCTCTTTTTTTACTTTACTCAAAGAGTACAAACAATTATCAGTCAGCTTCTTCTGATTAAAATTTACAATAATTATTGAAATGTGCTTCATAACCGCAACTTCCTGCGAAAGCGCCAAGTCAGAGCAGCTATACCATTACTGTTTCGCATCTGCTCATCGGCGATCCAGTAGGCAAGTTGCGCACGCAGTTCTGCAAGTGCAAGGAGCGTCTCAGGCTTGGTCTCAATTTCCTCAGATCGCTGTAACTGCCAAAATTTTGCTGCCTGCACAACCTCAGAAAAACCTTGTAAAAATGCCAGCAGCAAGCCTCTATAACCACCGTCGATGCCTCGAAGTGGAAAAAGCCGTTGCAGCATCTCTCGACGAAATACGTCCACAGGTCCTTCGACTATCGTATCGCGTCCAACTTTATTTTGAGCTGCAATTGTTGTGTACAAGTCCATCCGAGACACAAACTCTGAGATACTCTCATAATTGTAGTGCTCAAAAGCCAACGCCTCATCTGCAGGAAAATGAACAGATTCTCCAGTTACTTTTGGCTTACTGTGTATTGCATCTGACCACTCAACACAACCCCTCTGAAACAGGCGGGGCTGAAAATCAGGCCACCAACCAGCTGTCTGCACCCATTTCCCAAACAAGATATTTTTTCGGGCAATAGCATAGCAAACAACATTGGAATCTAACTCAATTACCTGCAAAATTTGATCACGTAGTGTCGCAGAAACAACCTCATCTGCATCTACAACCAACACCCACTCACCTTTCGCCTTACTAAGGGAGAAATTTCTGGCTGGCTCAACATATCCGACATCAGCAGTAGTAAAAACTTTATCTGTAAACCTGCGTGCAATGAGCTGGGTCTCATCGCTACTCATCATATCTACTACTACTATTTCGTCTGCAAACCGCACTGATTTGAGTGTGCGCTCGAGCGTTCGCGCAGCATTTTTAGTAGTAACAACAATACTTAGCTTCATTGCTTCCCATTCTACTCAGAATTACCAATTTTTTCAGTCCGAACTGCCAAAAGACTACTTATCTGTGCTATCAAAACTGACTTACCAAACAATAGCAAAGCAGCAGTATATGTTAAGCCGCACAAAACCATACCAAGTAACAACCACCAAACTGAGTGGACCCAGAAGCCGCTGCCGAGTAAGCCGACGGCAACCATACAGGCCGTAGCAAATAATTGACGCCAGACCTGCTCCCAGATACGCAACTGAACAAACCGCTTGACGTACCAGATAGAAAGTACAGAACTGAAGCTGATTAGAAAAGCTGCTAAAGCAATTCCGTTATAACCAAGCCAAAATAATAAAAGAGGTGACAATACCCAGGTGAGAACTGTCCAAATAATCATCAATTTAAGCGTGTAATTGATCTGCCCAATCGCAGTTAGCGTGGTTGTCAGTGGTGAAGAAATTGAACTCCAGCCGATACTCAACGTAAAAAAAATAAAACTGGGAATTGCTGGTTGCCATTTGCCATAAGCCGGAAATAATTCGAGTAACGGCGAGATAAATAGCACCATGCCACCAAGAATAGGTAGTATGGCTAATGTAATAAAAAAAAGCGACTTCTCGACTGCGGTTTGTAGTTGTTTTGGGTGATCTTGCAAACGAGAAAAAGTAGGAAAAGTGATTGCCATCACATTATTCACCGTCAGATTATAGGGATACATTGACCAATTCTTGGACCACTGAATAAAACCATTTTCTTTCAGCGGCAAAATAATGCCAAGTATGAGAAAAAATAATTGATCTTTTATTCTTGCTAAGAAGTCATTGAGCTGAAATTTGACTCCAAACCCAAGTAATGAGCGCAACACTGTCCAGTTGCTCGAAAAACCAATCTTCCAACGCTGGATAGCAAACATCACTACAACACCAAGTGTCGATCTGGTCAAAACAGCAGGCACATAGGCAAATGCTCCCCACCCTGCGATAGCCAACCAAACGAGGATTGCGTGAAAAGTAATTTGCTCTACTATCTGTGGAATAACCAATTTTGAAAAGAGGAGTTTTCGCTCCAAGATAATCGAAGGAATTGTTTTGAGCGTTGCAAGCGGAAAAGAAATACCTAAGGCCAAGAGAATATAATTTCCTACTTCACCGGTTTTGACTGTCAATAATCCGCTAACAGCCACCACAATACACGCAAAAAAAATAAGAACTGAGAGGCCAAACTGGACTGTAAAGACACTGCGATACTCAGTCAGGCTTGGTTGCTCTTTCTTTTGTATTAACGTCGACGCCAAACCAATGTCTGAGAAAAAAATTAGTATTCCAATTATGCTAAGCACAATACCATAAATACCAAAGTCTTCAGGAATAAAGTAAGCGCTGAGTATGATTGCAGAAACAAAACCAATCCCCTGTAAAAAAACTGAACGACCAAAGTATGAAGCTGCGCCAAGTATTGACTTCCTCTTGAGTGTTTGTATCTCGTTTGATTTCATCACTTCTTCTCTTGGCGCAACAGTATAAAAAGTAGCACTAGCAGACTAATTAGAGAAATACTATTTGCCCATGTCCGAATAAGTGTTGTGCTAAATAGCACGCCAACGTAATGTGCCCCACTCGGCACAGCAACTTGTATTAACCCTGCTGACGTCGTCTTATGCTCGATCTTTTCTCCATCTATCTCTACCTGCCAACCGGGAAAATCTGCTACAGCAAACACAATGTTTTGTGCTAGATCGAGTTCAAGAAAAACAAGCTTCTCGTGCGTTCGATCAACCAAAATATTTTGATTCGGAAGTTCGGGTTCGAGTAGTAACATTTCTGGGTTGAGAGGCAAAATCTGCTCATCAAAACCTTGTGGCAAAAAGTCTGGCAGAATACCACTCATATTCTCTGAGACCTGCCCTTGATCTTCGGAGTATAAAAATTCCGGATTGTCCAAATACGCTTCTGGTCGGAAATAACGGGCGTTTCCCAATAAAACAACTAAAAGTAGTAATACCAATATAAATCTCAAGATACCGCCACTTAAACGTATAATGCCGCCAGTCAGTGCGAGCGAAAAAAAGATAATTACAATCGACAAAAATCTCCAAGGAAACTGAATAAACTTGAAAAGGGAAATACTCTCCCAAACAAATAGGGACTTTTGGGTAGTAAGCAAAACAGCAACTGCTCCAAGAATAAGTGAGAGGAGTGTGATCAGTGATTTTTTCTCAAAAAACTTTCTTTTTTGTGCCTGGCGAAACAACAGACCAATCGTAATCGCCAGCCCAAATAACATGCCGTAACCCAAAAAAAACGAAATGTCATCGTTTGGTCCCCAAATAGAACCTCCATACCCCCAATACGGAGTGACAAATTGTCTCAGGTATAAAAAATGTAAATGAAAATCAAAATATTGAGTCAAGATTCTCTCGGCAACCTGCGTGTTCGATTTTTCTAAAAATGCAGGAAAGATATAAAACGCTGCTATTCCGAAACCAAGAGCTGTGCTAAAAAATGTTGTTACCGCTTCTGACCATGCTCGTCTGTATAAAATGATCACTGTCGCAAATACTGTAAAAAAAGGCAAAAACATCATTGTGATTAAGTTGTGACTTAGCAGCAAAGCAACAGTGCTGAGACACAAAATCAACCAACCATGCTTTTCTTTCTTTAAAACCAAGACAAATCCGAGTAGCAACCAAATGCTTGCGGCAATTCCCCAAGTTTCACTAACTGCCCCTCGAATGAATAAATTAACTGCCCGATATGGTGCCAATGCAACTGCAGCTGCAAGTAACACGCCACCAAGTGAGCTGAAAATGCGCTTGCCTAAAAAATATGCACCAAGAATTGTAATAACATTGGCTGCCCAAAATAAAGCAGACACCGATAGAATTAGTGATCCACTAAGCCAATATATCAGCGCCCCAAAATAGTATGGTAAGGGAGCATAAAATAAAAATAAGGGCATGCCATAGCCATAGCCAAAATGTTTACTCCACTGAGGGGGGATATGTCCATCCGTCACCGCCTGTGTCATCTCAACGATACGAGCACCATGTGTATAGTCGTGAACACGAAAAAAACCAGTATGTAAGAGTGGCCAACTGCAGGCAAGTAAAATAACTAGAAGCGCAGTCGCCGTAAATAATCTTCTCATGTATGATGTAGGTCATTATAGCTCAAGAGTATGAAGGCAGTCACTCAGCAAGAACTAGCACCACCAAAAACTTTCTCACTCAAGAGTATCGTACTCAAGGCAACTGCATTGGCGATCGCACTCGTAATTGCCTCATTTCTCATTTTTGGAATCATTGCAGGTTGGTTCGGCTACCGCTATCTAGTTCAGGTGGCAGATGAAACAGACAGGACTCCAAAACAACTCTTTCAGCTTGCAAAAAAATTGAGCATTGTTGAATCAAGAAAGACAAATCCTGTTTTTCTTATTCTTGGGAGTGATGCCATCGCAGGTCGAGGTGATGTTCCACCACTGACAGATACAATATTGCTTGTCTCTCTAGATCTGCAATCTGGTACGGCCCACCTATTACCGCTCCCACGTGATATTTGGAGTGATGCCTACAAAACAAAAATCAATGCTCTCTATGCTTACGGCTTTGAACGCTACCCAGATGAACCAGAACGTTTTCCTAAAGAAGTTCTTGAAGAGATGAGTAATATCTCGATCGATTTTACGGTTGTAATTGATATGGATTCTCTCTCTGAACTCGTGACCATACTTGGAGGCGTGACTGTCAACGTGCCAAATTCGTTCGTTGATACCCTGTTTCCAATTCCAGGTGTCGACGTTACAATCGAGCAAGATCCAAACAAATTGTATAAAACGGTCGCGTTTGCCAAAGGCGAAGAATCCATGTCTGGTGAGCGTTTCTTGGAGTTTATTCGTAGTAGACACAGTGACTCTGCAGAGGGCACAGACCTAGCCCGTTCAGAGCGTCAAAAGCTTGCTATTGCAGCCGTGTTGCGTGCGATAAGTGATCGTCTCATTAGTCAACCAAGCACGCTTGGCAAGTTGTTCTCATTTTATGAAACAAGATTCTCAACTGCTGTTCCTCTAGAAGATATTGTGGCAATTGGCAAAGCCCTGGGTGAGCATGCTGTGACTGGCCTTACAATAGAGTCAGCAGTACTCTCAATACAATCTGCAACAGAATCTGGAGTGCTTGCTCACCCCAACATCAAGATGACCAATGGTACATGGCTGTACCAAATTACAAACCAAGAGCTTTTTCAAGCTGAAGTTAACAAAGCACTTGACATACAACAATGACAAAAAACCAACCAATTCCCCCCAATCGAATTATCCAAATACTGATGGTCGTCATAGTATTGTTGGCCCTTTTTGCTGGCTACTATCATGCGCTCTACCAGACAGAAGTGCACAAAAATAATAAACTAGAACAAATCAAGCTTGGTATAATGCAAGAGAACAGCAAGGAGTAGTATGCACCCAGAACACTCAATCACACTCCTCATAACAGGTGGTGCAGGATTCATCGGATCCAATTTCATTCAGTATTGGCACAAGAAATTTCCCAATGATCAAATCCGCAATCTTGACGCTCTCACGTATGCAGGTACATTAGAAAATCTAAAATCTGTCGAAAATGAATCTGAATACTCGTTTATCAAAGGCTCTATCACCAACCAAGAAGTTGTTGATCACGCAATGGCAGGAGTTGATATTGTCGTTCACTTTGCAGCAGAGACACATGTTGATCGCTCTATTCTTGATCCCCAAATCTTTCTCAAAACAAATGTGATTGGAACTCAAGTATTACTTGATGCTGCGCTTAAATCAAAAGTTAAGCGATTTCATCATATTTCGACTGACGAGGTATTTGGCACACTTGAGCTCGGTCAGCCAGGAAAATTTAGTGAAAAAACTCCCTACAACCCAAGAAGTCCCTACGCCGCAAGCAAGGCCGGCTCCGATCATCTTGTCCGCGCCTATGGCGAGACCTATGGATTGCCTTACACGATCTCAAACTGCTCAAACAACTATGGACCCCACCAATTCCCAGAAAAGCTCGTAGGTCTTGCAATAACCAACTCCATAGATGGAGATAAAGTACCTGTTTATGGTGACGGCTTGCAAGTTCGAGATTGGCTCTATGTACTCGACCACTGCTCCGCTATAGAATGTATTATTTTGAGCGACCAACTTAATACGACTTTTTTGGTTGGAGGTGAAACAATCGAAACAACCAACCTCGAAGTTATAAAATATATTCTTAAGGCAATGGAAATTCCAGAGAGTAACATTGAATACGTTACTGATCGAGCAGGTCACGATCGAAAATACAGCGTTGATTGGTCGCATATTAATAAAACACTTGGTTGGAAACCAAGCGTCACACTTCAAGAAGGTCTGAATAAGACTATCGAGTGGTACCGAGCCAACGAGGCTTGGTGGCGACCGCTTAAAGAGCAAAATCAAGCGTATTTCAAAACACAGTATCAGGATAGAAAATAATAAAAGGAATAGTCATGGACATTCATACAGAGATAGCTAACCAGGTAACAAGACAAAGCTACCAACAGCAAGCAAAAATTGATGGAGTTGAATTTGTTCCAACGCCGGTAATGCAAGATGATGGTGGTTACTTTGTCGAATTAGCTCGACTCGAAACTGGACTACTCCATGTTTTTTCCCAGCCTATCACTGTCAAACAGGTGAGTCTTTCTCACATGTCTCCCGGGGTAATTAAGGCGTATCACCTACATCACAACCAAACAGACGTCTGGTTTGCGCCACCAGAATCTTCACTGCTCGTCAACCTGCACGACGTACGAGCAGGTTCACCTACATACCAGACACATATGAGATTTATGCTTGGTGGTACAAACACAAAATTGCTTGCTATTCCACCCGGTGTAGCCCATGGTGTCGCAAATCTTGGTGCTGTAGCTGCCAACTTGATTTACTACACCAGCGAACAATTTGATAAAGCAGATCCAGACGAGTTTCGATTATCTTGGGACCAGTTTGGTGCTGACGTTTGGGAAATGACCAAAGGTTAGTATGCAAAATGAAGCGAAACAAGCACTGCTTATCACGGGTAGCAGTGGTCTTATCGGCAGCAAATTTGCACAAATATATGCAGACAAATATGAGCTGCAAACACTCGATATCTCTGATCCCATCCAACCAGTTGATATAACCGATGAACAAACGGTATTTTCTTTTTTTGAAAAATCAACTGCAAAAACGTGTGTGCATCTCGCAGCTTTTACTGATGTGACTGCTGCTTGGCAGCAGCGGGGAGATACAAATGGGCTTGTATATAGGGTTAATGTAACCGGAACAGAAGTGCTCTCTCGTGCAGCAAGTAAATTTGATAAACACCTCATTCTTGTCTCAACTGCCTACGTGTTTGACGGCAAAAAGGATACACTCTACACCGAAACAGATACCACAAACCCCATTGAGTGGTATGGTCAGACCAAAGCCTATGCAGAAGAGATCGTCATGAGTTCCTTGCATTCTTGGACCATTGCGCGTATCGACCAACCGTTTCGCTCTGACCCATTTGCCAAACTCGACGTTGCCCACAAATTTGCCCAGAAGATTTCTCAAGGCGCTGCCAAATTATTTGACAATCATTATTTCGGTCCAACATTTATCGACGACTTTGTCCGAGTTCTAGATTTTATGATTCAAAGTAGAATTTCTGGTATTTTTCATGCAACAAGTGGCGAAAAATGGAGTGATTATGACTTTGGTGTAGCACTGCAAAATGCGCTTTCACTACCAGGGAAAATTGAAAGAAATGATCTCGACGCTTACCAAAAGCAACAGACCAGGCCATATCAAGCCAATACTGCACTTAACTGCAAAAAACTCTTGAAAATTTTGCCGTTAGAACAGAAGTCGGTCGTCGAGGCGCTCAAATTGATTGAGCTCTAGAATTTTATTTACGCTGCTCCTCCCGCCACTTTTTAATTGCTCTGTGGTCACCACTAAGTAAAACTTTTGGCACCCTGTGTCCTTCAAATACTTCTGGCCTGGTGTACTGAGGAAAACCCAAAAATCCTGGCTCGCTGTGCGACTCGCCTTTATTGCTCTCAGGATTGCCAAGCACTCCCGGCAGTAATCGTGTCACACTTTCTGCAATAACCATTGCGGCTACTTCTCCACCCATTAAAACATAATCGCCTATGCGTTTTTCCTCGTCTGCATAGTGTTCTGCGACTCGCTCATCGACCCCTTCGTAGTGTCCGCAGATCAAAATTAACTCATCCATCTGTGCATAGCGGACAGCATCAGTCTGTGTGTAGGGTGATCCTTGCGCAGAGAGTAGTACAACCTTACTCTTTGCAGCGTGTCGCTTGACATCAATGTCTCGCAATGCCCGCACAATAGGTTCTACCTTCAGCACCATACCAGCGCCACCACCGTATGGTCGCTCGTCAGTAATTTTGTGCTTGTCAGTTGTGTAATCACGAATATTGACCAGATCGACAACAAGCTTTTTCTCTATGATTGCCCGTCTCATAAGTGACGTCGCCAAACCAGAAGAAAAATAATCAGGAAAAAGAGAAAGTATTTTCAGGTTCATAAAGGATAGTATACTTGATAAGATACTACTATGCCGGTAACACAAAACACATCCAGCCTTGCACGTGCCACCATGGTTGGCCGAGCGGTAGTCAAGTGGGGAGTCATCTCCCTAGTAGCTATGATTGTCGGTCGGGTACTTGTTACATCATTGGTTGCTTTTTGGAAAGCGATGAATCCACCAAAACCTGAGCCCCCAACGGTTGGTTTTGGCATTTTGCCCGGCATAGTTTTTGATGAATCTCTCTCAAAATCGCCACTCAGCTATTCACTCGAGCTTCCAACGGGAAAATTTCCTACCTTCCCAGATAGGGCAAAAGTCTTTCTCTATTCACAAGCGACACCAAGTCTTTTGGCAGATCAAAATGCAAAAGACATTGCAAACACCTACAATTTTGTATTTACTCCAGAGGCCATAGATGAAACAGTATACCGTTGGACCAAATCACAACCACTCGTGACAGTATTTGAGATGGACATCAACACTAATCAATTTTCCCTGACTACCGACTTTATGAGTCGACCAGAACTACTTGCTAGCCCTAAATTGCCTGATGGATTTCAGGCTGTCTCAGTTGTCAAACAATTTTTGAGTAGCGCAAGTTTGCTACCTGATGATGTAGCCACGAGCTCAGGAGAAATCACCTACCAAAAGCTAGTTGGTAGAACACTGCAACCTGCCGTCTCGGTTTCAGATGCAGAATTTATTAAAATTGAGATTAATCGTTCTGCTGTAGACGGTATGTATCCGATGTTCACACCTTACAAAGATCGTGGCATCATCCATGCAATTATTGCCGGCGGTTTATCAGGCAGTAATGCAATTGTTGAGCTTGAATACAACTACTTTCCCACATTTGCCAACTTTACCCACACCTACCCACTCCGTTCAGTACAATCAGCATGGGAAATCTTGCAAGCTGGTGAAGGCTACGTTGTGCCAGAATTTTCAGCAGAGAAGGCAATTATTCGCAGTGTTCGCCTCGGATACTTCGATAACTTTGTTTTTCAACCATACTTGCAACCAATTTATGTTTTTGAGGGTGATGACAACTTCCTTGGTTATGTTCCTGCTGTTGCGCCAGAATTTGCACAGAAAAGCTTATGAACAAATCAAGTACTGTTCGTACCCGCATGGCCCCAAGTCCAACTGGCGAAATTCACGTCGGCAGTATGGCGATGTTGCTCAAAAACTACGCGTATGCCAAAAAATATTCCGGGAAATTCATTCTGAGAATTGAGGATACCGACCAAACTCGCGAGGTTCCTGGAGCTGTCAGCCGCATCCTGAAAACTATCAAAGCCTATGGTCTTACATGGGATGAGGGTCCAGATATTGGCGGACCATATGCCCCTTATATACAGTCAAAACGTCTTTCTCTCTATCGAGAGCGAGCTGAGCAATTGGTGGCACAAGACAAAGCATTTTATTGCTTCTGTACCCGCGAGCAGCTCGAAAAAGTTCGTGCCGAGCAAATAGCAAATAAGCAACAGCCGAAATATGTTGGCACCTGTCGTCAGCTGAGTTCTCAAGAAGTGGCAAATCGTCTAGCAGACAAACATCCCGCAGTTATTCGTCTCAAAGTGCCGAAAGAAGAAGTCATCACTTTTCGCGACCTAATCCGAGGCACTATTACAGTGTCTGGAGCTGATGTTGATGACCAGGTGCTACTAAAAACAGATGGCTTTCCAACCTATCACCTTGCCGTTGTTGTAGACGACCATGCAATGCAGATTTCACATATTCTTCGTGGAGAAGAATGGATTAGCTCGACTCCAAAACATGTTTTGCTCTACAATGCTTTTGGTTGGCGACCGCCAGTGTTTGCGCACATCCCTATTTTTCTCAATCCCAATGGCAAAGGAAAAATGAGCAAGCGCAAGGGCGAAGTCTCAGCTCAATCATTTCTTGATCAAGGATTCTTACCAGAAAGTCTACTTAATTTTTTTATGATTCTAGGCTGGAGTCATCCTGAGCAAAAAGAGGTTCTCACGCTCACTGAGTACATTGAACATTTCGACCCAGCAGATATCAGCCCAAACTCGGTAGCCTTTGATATTGTCAAGTTGCGGTGGCTTAACGGCGTGTATATTCGAGCGCTCTCGACCACTGAGTTACTTGAACGACTCAAACCCTTTATTCCGCCAGATTGTCCATTAGAATTAGTCAAAAAACTGCTACCTCTTGTACAAGAGAGACTGGTGACACTGAGTGATTTTGAGCAATACACCGATTTTTTTTATCGACCTATTTCTGTAGATCAAACGCGTTTATGCAAAAAAGCCACTCCAGAGTTGGTAAAAGAACAATTAAAAATTACGACAAGTTCGCTCACCGCTATAGCAACTTGGGATGAACAAGCCATCGAGACTGTTGTCCGCAACCTACAAGAGCAACACAACTGGAACAAGAGCCAGTATTTCATGTTACTTCGTCTGGCTGTCAGTGGACAAACAGCTACACCACCACTTTTTTCTATGATTGAAGTACTCGGAAAGAAACGAACACTTGAACGGCTCTCTTTACTATGATAGCCGCACCTGCCTCAACCTATTCACTCAATAAGCTTGAAAAAATTTTGGATAAAAAGCGTCAAGAATTCTCTGAACAATTTGATTTCAAAACTCCTATCACGTCTTCCCAAACTAGCGTTGCCGTCCCCAAGCAAGAGCGTGATGAAATTTTCGCCAAACTAGAAACAGTAGCTGCGACTTCTGCCCAACTATCAGAAAAAGAGTCGCTGTATTTGGAACAACAGGTTTCAGATTTACTAGGATTTGAAATTAGCAGTGAACTTGAGGGTAAAAAATTGACTCATACTTTTGGAAAAATTCAAGCACTTGACGAATTCTCACTTCAACCTCACACGACAACAAATAGATCACAAAATGTTCGAGGCGCACATATACAAAAAAGTAGACCATCACTTGGCTGGGGTACAGAAGATATTGTGCCTGACAGCAATCATTTTTTACTCGCTAATCACCTTCCATTTCTTCAAGATTGGCATCAAAAATATGCTCACTATAAACGTTGGTATAAGTGGAAAAAACTACTTCTTATCAATCCATTCAATCGAATTTCTGTCGTTGTAGAACTAGCTGCTGCAACCTTGCCAAACCCTATGCAGTACCAATTTGGTGGATCACCAGATCTTATTCGAGCTTCTCAGGCTTGGTCGCCACAAGCCCAGGGTCTGGTCTGCGTATTTTTTATACCGGATGCAGCTCGAGTTAATCCAGGAGTACACAAAGTATGATCTCAGTCGGTTGGTTAACACTATATGCTTCAGATGCCCTCTACGCCTCTCTACTATCTGGATTTGCCGAGCAAGACAAGGTTGCGGCCGACAAAATGATCACTGAGATGCTCGCGCTAACAGCCAGAAGCATTCTTCTAGAAGAAACAGAAGCCTCATACCAAGCGGAGGTGGCAGAACTGCTCACTTCTGGTGATGATCAGACAATTTCAGAATGGCTAAAACAGCAACCGCTTCCGATTACTGATTCATTGCGCGAGCGACTTGATCGCACTATCCTGCAAATTCAAGCAGAACTTGCAGCCGAAGACAGCTCAGCTATACTGCATTCTGTATGATTCAAGTAAATTTGTTTGTTGGTTCCCGCTACCCAATAGATCGTAAAAAAATTCGCTGTCGCGCTAAAGACTTCTTGCACAGTCATGACATTGAGCACGCTCAAATTGACATTTCAATTGTCGGAAAACGAAAAATTCGAGAACTAAATGAGTCAAAACTCAAACATAGTGGGACGACTGATGTGCTTTCGTTTCCCCAACACGAAAAAAAACAACTCGATGACTTTCCCCTCCCGAGCAGTATTCCACCACACCTTGGCGATGTTGTCATCAGTTTTCCCGAGGCAGTCGGCACTGCTCGTCGATATGGTAAGCTGGTCGATGATCAAATCTGTTTTTATCTTGAACATGGCATTATGCATTTGTTGGGGTATCACCATGAGTAAATATGAACTGGAATAGAAAGTATCGTCCTACCAGCTTTGCTTCCCTGCATCTTGAGTCTGTACGCAACGAAATGCTGCAGTTATTACAATCTGGCTCAATACCACAAGCGTTGCTTTTTGCTGGTCCAAAAGGAACAGGCAAAACTACTGCCGCACGAGTTTTGGCGGCAGTGCTCAATGATTCGAAAAACACCGCAGTCATTACCAAGCAAAAAGGTATCTTACAAGATGTCGGAGAACTGACTGCTAATCAAGCAAGTATTCTGGCTGGCTCCTCATTTTTGGTCAGAGAAATGGATGCAGCCAGCAACCGCGGCATAGATGATATTCGCCAATTAAAAGAAGCTGCCTTCACGCCTCCGCCTATTGGTATTCGCAGTATTTTCATACTCGACGAAGCCCACATGCTTACCACCGAAGCATGGAATGCCTTACTTAAGTTACTCGAAGAGCCACCGGAACACGTTATTTTCATTCTTGCTACAACTGAGTTACAAAAAATTCCAGATACTATTCGCTCTCGTTGTCGAGAAGTGTTTTTCTCTCAGGCCAGTACGCAAGAAATTGCAACTGCGCTAGCGACAGTGGTCAAAAAAGAAAAACTCAAACTAGAACCAGCAAAAATCGAGCAAATTGCCGAAGCTGCCAATGGGAGTTTTCGCGATGGCATTAAGCTACTTGAGCAAATTGCAGAGCTTAAAAGCATTACGGAGCAGACTCTAGCAACTGTACTCGGCAAACAGACAACTGCTGGATATACTGAATTACTTGAGCTGGTACTTGCAAAGAATCCGACAAAACTCCTGACATTTTTTGAACAATTACGAATAAATAATACTGACGAACAGGCTTTTCTGAAAGGGTTTTTAAACTTTCTTCACGTACAGCTAATCTCAAGCTATACCAAAAATTCTCAAGCTCTCGCTAATGAGACAGTTTTACGCTATCTGCTAACACAACTACAGAATATATCAAAAAATTCCTCCTCTCCCCTACCACATCTCTCGCTCGAACTAGCATTGCTCAATATGATTGCTAAATCTGGAATAAAGCAAAAACAAACTGGTAAAAAAATGCCGCCAAAAGTAGGCAGTAGTACTGTCTCTGTAGCAGCAACAATGACGCCAAAACCAATAAAAACCGCAAAAGCTCATACAGGAAGCTCAAAAAAAGCTTGTGATCACTGGGAAGAAATACTTGCGTCATGCTCCAAACAAAACTTTGGGCTTGCAACTCTACTAAGATCAGCCAGAGCAATTGCATTGGGAGAGAACTCTCTCGAAATAAGGGTGTTCTATGATTTTCACCGTGAGCAACTGCTGCAACCAAAATTCTATACAACACTTTGCGATATAATTGAACAAATATCTGGAGGCTCGATACTGCTTTCAGTTGCAACCACCGCTCTACCGAGCGAAGCAGAAATAATTGAGGTTGGCAAAACACCTTTGCAGCAACTAGCTGTAGACGCCCTCATGTAGTAGAATTGCCAAATACTCAGAAAGGCTATATGGCAAATCCATTCAAAGCACTCGGTGATGTAAACAAACTTCGCCAACAGGCAAAACAAATGCAGCAAGATCTAGCTGCCGAAGAAATTCGCGTTGAAAAAGGTGACATTGTTGTCGTTATCTCTGGTGACCAAAAAATTAAACAATTTTCGGTACAAGGTGTAACAAGCAATGAAGCAATCGATATCCTTAATGATGCAATCAAACAATCACAACAGCTCGCCGCCAAAAAACTCTCGAGTATGACCGGCGGTCTTGGTAGCATGTTGGGTGGTGGCGGAAATTAATGCGGCTCTTGGTTGCGACACAGAACCCCGGTAAGCAACAAGAAATTCGCTCGCTGCTCAAAACATCTGGTATTGAGTTGTTATTTCCAAACCAGATTCCAACAGTAGCAAATCTTGATGTAGCAGAAACGGGTAAAACATTTGCAGAAAATGCAGAACTCAAGGCGCGCGCATTTGCTCAAGAGAGCGGTATAGCCAGCATCGCTGAGGACACTGGTTTACAAGTAGCGGTTCTGGGTGGAGAACCTGGTGTTGCGAGCAAGCGCTGGCTTAGTGGTAGTGACTATGATAGAAATAAAGCTCTACTTGATCGATTAGCTGACAATCCACATAGAGCAGCAAAGTTCGTTACTGTAGCTTATTTCTATGACCCAATAAGCGCGGTAGGAAGATCATTCACTGGGGAAATGTCTGGAGAAATTGCAATGAAAATTTCGAATGATACTGGATTCGGATACGACTCAATATTTATACCAACTGAAGAAAAGGAAGTACTTGCCAAGCTCGGTTTAAATAAGAAAAATACAATTTCTCATCGCTCTATTGCATTTACTCAAGTAGTCGAGTATCTTCAAAAGATCAATCTATGACAGCAGCATATCAGCCATCAACAACAATACTCAAGAAATACGCCAAAGTACTGGTTAATTTTGCCTTAGGCAGCAAAGAAGGTATAGCCAAAAATGAAGTTGTCGAGTGCATTGTACCTGATGTTGCCAAGCCGCTCGCCCTTGCACTACAGAATGAAGTTCTTCGGGCTGGCGGGCACGTCCTGATGAGAATCGTTCCGACTGGGTTCGAAAAAGATTTTTTTTCGCTTGCTTCAAAAGAGCAACTGACGTTCTTCCCTGCAAAATATCTGAAAGCAAAATCTGATGTCATCGATCATACTATCGCCATAATTGCAGACGTCGACCCGTTTGAACTTGAGTCAACTCCACCTGAGAAATTATTGTTAGCCAGAGATTCCAGAAAAAAATACCGCGAGTGGTTGTTCGAGAAAGAATATAAGGGCAAACACACTTGGACGGTTGGCCTCTGGGGAGTACAAGCCAAAGCAGATATTGTTGGGCTTTCACTCAAAAAATACTGGGAACAAATTATTCACGCCTGCTTTCTCGACTCAGATGATCCGATCGCCGAGTGGCGCAAAGTTAAAACGCTGCAAGAACAAACGCGCAATGCTTTGAACAAACTCTCAATTGAATCACTTCATATCACTGGCAATGACATAAATCTCCAACTCAAGCTTGGGCCAGATCGGATCTGGAAAGGCGGGGTTGATCGGAATATTCCTAGCTTTGAACTATTTACTTCTCCAGACTGGCGAGGTAGTCGTGGTTGGGTAAAATTTAATCAACCTGTCTATCGATACGGCAATAAAATTGATGGAATTGAGCTTGAATTCAAAAATGGTTTAGTTGCTAAAGCTCGAGCAAGAGTAGGTCAAAAAATTCTGAATGAAATGCTTAAGTCTAAAAACGCCAATAAGATCGGCGAGTTCTCTCTAACAGACAAACGCTTATCACGCATTACACATCCAATGGCAGAGACGCTCTATGATGAAAATATGGGAGGACCATTTGGTAACATGCATATTGCCATAGGCATGGCGTACAAAGATTGCTTCCGAGGCAAACCAAGTGAGCTAACCAAAAATGACTGGTTGGAGCGAGGATTTAATGACTCAGCAGAGCATACTGATATCGTCTCTACCAGTGACCGCACGGTGATTGCTACTTTGACATCTGGAGAGCAGATTCCCCTCTACCAAAATGGCATGTATAGTATGTAATACTACTTATGTCTGCTCTGCCTGCCACTGCCGCCCATCCTATTGCTTATCTTTGTGCCGAATTCGGCCTCGAGAGTGATTTGCCGTTTTATGCCGGCGGTCTAGGAATTTTGGCGGGTGATACGCTCAAGCAAGCGGCTGATGATCATGTTCATATGGTCGGCATTGGTCTTTTGTATCGTGGGATTGGTAGCATTCAAAATATCACTGCAGAAGGAATGCAGTATGAAAGCAATGCGAAATTTGATCCTGTCGAAGCAGGTCTAGATCACGTCTATCACGACGAACAGCCGTTATTTATACCAGTAAAGATTGCTGCAAACAATATTTGGCTCCGCTGCTGGAAAAAAGTGATTTCTGCAACCGTCACGTTGTATTTACTTGATACTGAAACAGAGCAAAACCAACTCCATGAGCGCAGTATTACACATGAGCTGTATGCCGGTAGTCATGAGTTGCAACTCAAACAACAACTACTTCTTGGTATTGGCGGCGCCAAATTGCTCGATAAGCTTGGCATCACGCCACGAGTGTACCACCTAAATGAGGGTCGCCCAAGCTTCTTGATTTGGGAGTTAATTCGACAACTTAAAGAGCGTCAGGGTCTAGCGTATCACGCTGCATGGCGACTAGCAAAAGAAAAAATCGTCTACACCAACCACACCCTTGTCAATGCCGGGAATAATACCTACTCACCACATCTGATTCGTGCTTTTGCACAACCATACGCAGAGTTGGCTGATGACAACGTCGATCTCTTGCTATTCTCAGGCATGTCGAGCAAAAATGAGTATTTTTCAAACACTATTTTCTCGCTTAATTCGTCAAGAAAAGCTTCTGGTGTAAGCGCCATACACACAGAGCTCTCGCGTAAAATGTGGCCTGAGTATCACTGGAGTGCCATTACGAATGCCGTACATTTTGGCACCTGGCAATCTGCTGCTGTTGCTGCTGCACAGGGAAATCCCAAAACACTTTGGCAGGCACATCTTGAGGAAAAAGAACAACTCAGAGCAATGGTGCAAAACCGTACTGGCTACAACTACGATCCAAGTTGGCTCGTCATATCCTGGGCACGACGTATTGCTGGTTACAAACGAGTGAATGCGCTGTTTGCAGATATCAGGCGTCTGAAATCAATTCTAACAAAGATAAATCAGCCCGTGCTTCTTCTCGTAGCCGGTAAAGCACATGTACAGGATCAATCGGGCAAAGAACTGCTGCAGCAAATAATCCAAACTATGCAAGGAGAACTCTCGGGACATGCTTTATTTGTTCCCAATTATAATATTGAGCTTGCACAACACTTAACCCGAGGCTCAGATCTCTGGCTCAATACACCCGAAATGGGCAAGGAAGCTTGTGGTACATCTGGTATGAAGGCGCTCGCCAACGGGGTAATCAACTTTACGGTCACCGACGGGTGGGCAGCAGAGCTTGATTGGAATGGCGTTGGCTGGACACTAGACAGTGAGAGAGTCTCGGAGTCACTTTATGAAACTCTGGAGCAAAAAATTATTCCTGAGTTTTACCGCCGAAATACACAAATTTACCCTGAAAACTGGGTAGCAATGATGCAACAATCAATTTTAGCAGCACGTACATTCGACGCTGGTCGCATGTTGCAAGAGTATCAAACTACTTTATACCAATAATATGCCAATCTTTATCGAGCTCTCTCTCGTCTTGGCAATCGCAGTGCTGTTGTCATTTCTATTAAGAGCTTTTAAGCAGCCTCTGATAGTTGCATATATCCTCACTGGCATTCTTGTTGGGCCTTCTGCTCTGAATCTCATTCAGGCCTATGAGTTGCTTGAAGTTTTTTCTCAGTTTGGCATCACTATCTTACTTTTTATCGTTGGATTACACCTAAGTCCGATTGTTATCAAAGAAGTCGGTAAAGTCTCCAGCATCGCTGGAGTGGGTCAAGTGCTCTTTACTTCTACACTTGGATTTTTTATTTTATGGCTACTTAGTTTTTCTGCCATCGAAGCTGCTTACCTGAGTTTGGCCCTCACCTTTAGTAGTACCATCATTGTTCTCAAGCTCCTCAGTGATCGTGGTGATTTACAGACGCTCTACGGAAAAATTTCTATAGGAGTATTGCTCATTCAGGATGTAATAGCTGCTGCTATTCTGATAATCATTACTGCCTTTGCTCAAACCAATTCTGACAGCTTGACCGCCTCACTCACTGACACATTACTAAAAGGTGTGGGTCTCACTCTTCTAATGATCCTGATTTCTAAGTATGTTTTGCCAAAAGTAGTGAGTATTGCCAGCAAAAATAGCGAATTGCTATTTTTGTTTTCACTATCTTGGGGACTGGGTGCGGCCGCCTTGTTCGCTCTGCTTGGCTTTTCAACCGAAATTGGTTCACTTGCTGCTGGTATTGCGCTGGCAAGTTCTGATTATACCGAAGAGATTAGTGCTAGAATGCGGCCGTTGAGGGATTTCTTTATCACCTTGTTTTTTATTCTCCTCGGATCAGAACTCATTCTCAGTACATCCGCCGATTTATTTGGACCAGTACTGTTACTTTCAGCTTTTGTTCTATTTGGTAATCCCCTCATAGTCATGTTCATTATGAACTTGATGGGGTATGAGCGTCGAACTGGCTTCATGACAGGACTTACTGTTGCCCAAATTAGCGAGTTCTCACTTATTCTTGTCGCATTTGGCGGCAACCTTGGTCACGTTTCTCAAACTGCAATAACCATCACGACGCTTGTTGGCCTGATTACAATTGCTGGTTCAACCTATTTTTTCCTCTATGCTGATCCTATCTACGCGCGAATTTCTCCTATTCTTGGCTTACTTGAATTCCGCAACAAGAAGAAGCGTATTCCCAAATCACAAGCAACCTACGAAGTTTTGCTCCTCGGCTGTGATGATCTTGGCACGCAACTGCTGCCGCATTTCTTGAAAACTGCCAAATCATTTGCGATTATTGATCATGACCCAGAAATTATAAAAAATCTGAAAGAAAAGAAGTTGCCACACTTCTTTGGTGACGCAAGTAATGTTGAATTTCTACAAGAACTTCCGCTCGACACTACTCGTCTTATTGTTTCCAACATTCCAGAGCTAGAAACAAATCTGCTGATACTAAAATATGTGGTAAGCAAACACAAACACATGAAAGCAGTGGTGTCGGCTCGCTCAGCTCAGGATGCATTGCGTCTCTATGATGCTGGAGCAACGTATGTCGTATGGTCTCATGCGGTTGGTGCCAACCATATTCAAAGAATTATTTCTCATTTTGGCTTAGACTTGACGGGATTCAACAAGCGCAAAGAGCTCGAAATACACCGGCTCGAATCTTTTTTATACTCGTAATTTTCCTATCAAAATCCTTGGGCAGAGCGGCAATATATCTATAAATCAGGATAAATGCTATTTACATATCAAATATGTATGTCTATAATTGTCTACATAAGTCTTGAGGAGGACAGTAGCTTCAGCACACTACTGTCCTCTTGAAGACTTTTTCTACCTACTAGTTTGTTGCGTAAGCAAAGTTTAAAGCCCGTGCAATATGAATATCGATGGTATCGAGTAAAGTACTAGATGTTTTCAACTTTGATCGCAGTAGCGGTAGCTCTGTACAACCCAATACTACTGTATCCACACCAGCAGCAGCAAAAGCTGTGCAAGCAGCGTCCACAACTTCAGCCGATCTCTGTAAGACAGCTCCTTTGACTAGTTCTTCATAGATGATATTGTGTATTTGCGAGCCTAATTGCTTCTCAGGCACTGATACAGCTAAACCATGGGACTCTAAACACTCTCGATAAAAGCTACCATACATCGTGTAAGAAGTGCCCAACAACCCGAGTCGTCGAATTCCTAGTCGTCTAGCCTCAACCGCAACTGATTCTGGAAGAGAAATGAGTGGCACACTGACTGCTTTCCTCAGTGCATCAATTGTTTTATTGGTAGTATTTGAGCAAATCAATGCACAATCTGCTCCTCCCCGCTCCAATCGCAGCAATTCACGAATCAGAAATTCGGCTTCCAAATCACTATCTCCCGCTTGTTGTAGCGCAAGTATTTCTGCAAAATTGACACTTGTTAGCAATAACCGAGCACTTTCATAGCCACCTCTTGCAAGATACACCTGCTGATTAAATCGTTTGTAATACTCGAGCGTTGATGTCCAGCTGACTCCTCCTATTAAACCAAGTAATTTGCTTTTTTTAGGTTTATGCATTGCTTCAATCTATGTGATATCTGAAATCAGTTACTTTTTGCTCGTCATGACTAATAGCATCAAAGGAAAGTAAAATCACATCTTCGACATTCTTGTTGGCAGCGCGCAACATCTTGGGAAAGATGCTATTTTCCATCATACCTGGCAATGGATTTACCTCGAGGAAAAAAATTTCACCCCAATCATTGACTCGAAAATCAAATCTTGCCATGTGGCGCAATCCTATCGCACGAAATAATTGTTGAGACAATTGGCGAATTCTCGTCTCAGTCTCGTTCTCATCATCGGAAGAAATAACAAGTTCTTCATTTTTCCCCAATACATGCTTCTCTGCGTGGCCAAAAAACTGCTTGTCAGTTATCACTTTTATTAGAGGCAATGCCAAAATTTTTCCCTTTTCTTCTAGACAACCGCAAGAATACTCTTCTCCTGAGATAAACTCTTGCATCAAGACAGCTGTATCGTACCTCAAGATTTTTTTGATCAGATCGGATATTTTTTTATTATCTTTACCGATTGTAACAAGTTCAGTCAAAATGCTCGCTCCAAGCGAGCTCGGTTTGACCACAACTCTCTCGCCTAACTGCCAAGTCTCGATTGCTTTTGCTATTTCACTGTTAGATGTAATGCTTGTTGTTTTTGGGATTTTAGCTTCACTACCTAGTCCAGCAACAAATATATTGCTATGAAGTTTGCTCATAGCCAAAGACGCAGATAAAATAGATCCAAACGAACCGCTAATACCAAGAAATTTTGCTAAACCTTGCAAACAACCGTCTTCGCCGTGTTGCCCATGCAGTAAAGAAAAAACAAAGATATTTGGTTGGACCAAGTCAATTACTAAGTCAGAAAGAGAGATATATTTTTTACTTCGGACACACTCTGTAACTTCAATCCCTGTCTGATACGTCGTTCTGACTACTTTTCCTTCTCTTGTAACATATGCTATTTCTATAGCAGCGAATGTTTGTGTAATTTTTTTCTCCGTAAGACGTGAAAGCACGTGTTCAAAAGATTTTTTTGATGCATCATGCTCTGATGAAACACCGCCAAATACTATTAGTAATGTCTTCTTGCTACTCATGCCACCCTCCCATCTTGTTTACTACTTGGTATTCCATACCAGGCTTTTTGATTGGTCAACAAGCCATGTGCTTGTGTACCATACTGAAAGTGCCACCACTCAGTATCCAGACCTGTGAACATGCCTACATTGCACATAGCATCGTGCAGTATTCTTCTGTTTCTTTGCGCTTCTTTATCTCGATCTGTCAAGCAATTTTCTTCAGATTCAAAATAGCGAGTGTGAGCAACTTGAGAAAAATCATCAAATTCTGTTCCCATCCACAACTCCTGACCAAAATCATCCATAATTGTCACATCAACTGCACCCCCTGTTAGGTGGTGGGCGGGTTGTGTCGGATCAGCCGAAGGCAGTGCTACAAACTGCCCGCAAAGTACTGCTAGCTCTTCTGGACTCAAAGCTGCATGTGCTTGCATTAGCTGCTGATAAAAACGATTATAAATTTCACTTTGTAAAGACTTTGGTCGCCATGCATCCCAAATCACCAAACGATACTCGGCAGGCAAAGCTTCGGCGGCAAGTAATAAACGCTCAAAGACACCGGCTCGAATCTCTTGTTCAAAACTTGCTTCTCTATACCCCTTGATAAAATACTGCGGCAGTACTGTCAGTCTTTTTCCAGTGTACTTGTGCAGATTAACCAGCGGCTCGCCACTCTCATCTATCTGAATATTCTGCCAACCATCGATGGGTTGTAATACTGGAATTGGCTGCTTGCCAGAATCGAGTGTTTGCAACTCTGCATACGGATGGTATTCATATCGTTCTATCATATCGACCTCCTTTGCTATAAAGGAAGCTTATGAGATCACTGCAAATAATGAAATGAGTTACCTTGATTCATTGAGAAAAAGTGTGATCCCGAGCTAGGATTCGAACCTAGGATAACAGGACCAGAACCTGTTGTGATGCCGCTTCACTACTCGGGAGCGAGAATAGATAGTATACCAAAAATGATAAAACAGATAGTAGCCTTGGTTCAGTCTGATGTTGTGAGCAACAAGTATCACGCGAAACCTGAGCACTCTGCAACAGTTTGTCACACTACAAAAAGCCTTGTCGTCGCCAATGACTTAATAGAACAAAACAAAGTTGATCTACTTATTGTAGAGCTCACAAAACATGTACCACAATATCAAGATTTTATTTCTTATGTAAGGGAAGTTTCATACCCAACCAAAATACTAGTTATAGCTTCGCTAGAGTCTAATCCACCACAAGAACGCTATCTAGCGTCAGGAGCAGATCTTTTCCTTAAGGAGCCGGTGACCAAAAAATGCCTAGATCTCTACTGCGATAAACTACTTAATTTTGACAAACATAAGCTCGGAGCCTTACTCCACTTGGCAAATGTAGCTCTACAACTTGAAACAGCTCACCTTTATATTGGGTCCGCTCAATATCAACTGAGAAAGCGTGAAGCAGAAATACTGGCCTATTTTTTCCGCCGAAAAAACCAAGTCATTACAAGAACGATGCTCATAGATGGAATTTGGGGATTTTCTGATGATGTTCCAGAATTCACAACTGTAGATGTATACATACGGAGATTACGAATGCGGCTTAAAAACTCTGGTGCAATACTCCAAACTATTAGAGGTATTGGCTACATCGCCAAAGAACTATAGTAACTCCCAAACCTGCAAGCAGGGAGCATTATACGGACGACAAAACTCAGCAACCAATTTGAAGTTTGTAGTCTCCATCTTCATTCGATGCGAGTTGACCACCAACCAAGTAGTATCATACTGGGCAGCTTGTGTTATAAATTCCTCTGGAATACCAAACACTGGCTGTCCTATACCCTGAACCATAAGTTGTGAAACATCTCTGTTGTGCAAGTACAAGAGAAGGCCGTCGGGCAGCGTACCAAAAAATCCCTCTGTAGCTACTGCAAGTGTGTTGCCCTCCTTAGTTTTGTCTCTCATAAGCGAAATTGTTTCTTTCAAGCCATGGCCGGATGACCATTCTGTCAGGTACTGCGTTACATCTGCTGGTACAAACGGAGTGGTATCTGGTGTTAAAACAACTGGAAAAATAAATAACAAAGAACTGGTAATGGTATTTGCTAATAGCAATACACTCGCTACCGCCGCAAAAACTCGTTTCTGTAGCAAAACTTGTGTGTTTCTAGAAAATTGCAACAACTCAGCCAGCGCTAAACTCGCGGCGATTGTAAGCGGTAAAATAGCTGGTACAAAATATCGTGGATACACAACTTTGCCAAACAGCGCGATTGGTAAAATAAATGCAAGCGCTGATAAAACTAAGAGAAAAATTTTCTTTTTTACCTTGCCAAAAAACAATCCTACACCAATTAATGCTATAGCTGCAGGTGTCAGATACTGCAGAAAATACACAGTATAGGTAGGGATATTAATCATAGTCTGTCGCCACATACCACCAAGCATCACCTCTCTCCAGGGAAATAAAAAGTCATTACCTCGTGAAAATAATTGAGAAAAAACTGGTTGTGACTTGAGCAGCAAAAACAAGACAACTCCAATTACCACCGCCATGCTTGCTTGTGCTAATAACAAGCTGCGTTCTAGAACTGTTTTTCTAACAGGTAAAAATGCAAATACGAGTAGCGTAGGTGCAAATAATACAGCGGGCACCTTCGTCCACAGTGCTAAGCCAAAAAATCCTCCTGCTACAAATAGCCATGGTTCATAAAGCGCTGTACGAATTATTTTTTTTAACTGCCAGGTGGAACTAAAATTGAAGGTAAAAGAACGTGTCACTACTTCTAAAAGACTGGCTAAACTTACGGTGAGAAACAAGGTTAGGGTGGCATCGATCAATGCCATGCGATGATGAAAAAACCAAAATGGCAAAATGGCTACAAATATTGCAGCAAGTATGCGTGCGGTTCTTGAACCGCCAAACAGGCGAACAACCCAGACTATTGCACCAATCTGGCCCAATCCGATAAGTACGGAAACAAATCGAGCAGCATATAATTGATCAGAAAATACAAACTGAAATGGCACTAATAACCACATAAAAAAAGGAGTTTTACCATCATTAAGCGGGAAAAATAGATAGCGACGCCAATCATCAATGATTAATTGAGACCAACGAATATAAATAGCTTCGTCAGCAAATACTGGTAGCCCGAGCAAGTTCCAGAGGTGCGAAGTTAGGTAGAGCGTCACAATTGCAACAAGCCCAAACAAATAGAGTCTATTATTATTTGCGGTGCTACTCATTGATTGTTCTTCCTAGCAAAATATTTTCTTTTCTCATCTTTGACTTACTTTGTAGTAAGTTCCAAACAAGATATGCTGCAGGCACGCCCAGAGAAATAATTTTTTGCCAATACACAGTGTCACCCTCATATCCACCAGCATACAACCAAGGTACATACCGCAACATTGCAGCCAAAGAAAGCACTAACCAAAACCTTCGCCAGCTCGGTGCTTTAATAAGCGGCAACCAAACCAAAGACCAGGTAAGGTACCATGGCAGATACTGCTGAGACTGCAAGGTCAAGAGCGGCAATAACAGCAAAACAGCCGCGACATTCGGTACAAGACGAAATACATGTTCCCAAATGCCCTGAGTAAGCATATTCAAAAAACGTTGTGGAATGGGCAGTCGTGAGTGTACGCGTTCTAAAAATAAGACAATAAACCAAATGGGTATAAGAACAATTGTCGCGTACTTGATAGAAATTGAAACTCCAAGCAGTCCCAAAGAAATAACTACTCTAGCAACAAGCGATGCATGTTTGCGTGCTACAAGCACGCTTACGCTAAATATGGCTGGTGCCAACATCCATAAATCATTGTGGGCATTGCTGATTACCTCGATAAGTACGAGTGGGTTGAGAAAAAAAACAGCTGCATTGGCAAACGAGAAATGTTTGGCCATTTGCTGTGCAAGCTGTCTCAAGCTTAAAAATACCAAAACTAAACTCAGAACTGAAAATAACCGAAAAACTAACCACGACCAGGTGAATTTTCCAAATCCCAATACATATGGAATCAGTGACAACCCAGTCCATCCATAGCCATATGGCGCAACAGTGTGCGTGTTGTGCATAAATCTTGTCCAGTCATCGTTGTCAAAATTGAGTGCTGTCTGGACATGAGGATTTGCCTGATATACCACAACCATCTTGGCATTAAAAAGATAGTTGAAAACATCATGAGATAGTGCGTTGTATGAAAGTAGCAGTGGTGAAACTAAGAGAAAAAAACAAAAAATAGCTTTGCTGGTAGAAATTTTTTTGAAATCGTTCAACCAACTTTGTAATTGTAGCGAAAGCCAAAAAAGTGTAATTATAAGAATGATAAAGACAGCGGCGTAGATAGCTGGCCAAGTTCTAGCCAACAACCAAACCCAGTTTTGAAACTGCCAGTATGGTTGCCAAGCGGTAAAGACTAGGTTGGGATCTGCCAAGCCATAGCTCCAAATTGTGTAACCAAGCAAACTCAGCCAGAATGCGACTGCGTACTTCATGCTATGCGTACTTGCCGCGCAGAGCAGCTAACCTGATGCGCAAAATGTCAAAAAACATGCGTAGCGAATCTTTGATTGGGCTCACCCTGTCTGTCTCTCGATGCTCCCAATAAATTGGCACTTCTGCAATTTTATACCCTTGTTTACGTGCAATATAAAGCAGCTCAACATCAAACGCACCAGTATAAGCATCAGCACGCTCAGTGAGATTGCCATACACCCATAATCGAGAAAACAACTCAATTGTGGCTCGCTCTGAAAAAAGCTTGAAGCCGCACTGTGTATCATAAACTCCAGGCACAGCCATAATCTGCACCACCAGATTAAATACTCTACCCATGAGATGTCGATAGAATGGCTCATCATCTCGCTTGGCACCCTGAATCTCACGAGATCCGATTATCAGATCGTGCTTATTTTTCGCAACTAATAATAACTTTTCTACCTCACTCAGCGGTGTTGATTGATCAAAATCAGTAAACAAGCGCCAAACTCCTGTTGCTGCCAACATTCCTGCTGCAACTGTTGCTGCCTTACCAGCATGTTTGTTGGCGACTACAATTACATTCTGCTGCGCAGCGGCAAAACGATACAACTCATCGAGCGTTCCATCTGTTGAGCCGTCGTCACTTAAAATAACTTCCCAAGTATAGC
>PFDI01000002.1:0-30304 GCA_002772695.1 Candidatus Pacebacteria bacterium CG10_big_fil_rev_8_21_14_0_10_44_54 | reverse complement strand
TATTTTTCTGCTCATTGTACGATGGTATTACAACTGAAAGATATGGCTTCATACTACTCATCATACTCTTGAGGAATTTCTACGCAAGACAAATAGCTCTGGACCATGTGGTAATTGTAGAACTTGTGCTGGCGATTTATTGGGAAAAACAACGAGTTCGTAAATTGGCAAAGATAAAGGTTCTGCCGCAACTCGCTCCTCATTTATAATAATAAGTGTATCCGCCGATTGATGTAGCTCGGGCTCAACCGGGATTTTCTCGGGGTCAGTGCTCAGAAAGTAGCGGTAATTTTGACCATAACTGTCTCGTGATGCAGACAACAGCATGATTGAGTACTTTTCACCTGGTTCTATGATTTTGTGAATTTCTCTTGTAGTCTGGAGTATAAAGCTCGTGCTCAAACCTGAGTTTTGTAGTGGATATTTAGGCAGGTTGTAAAACAAATATCCAATCACAATAACTATGACAGCAATTCTGCCTAAAATAAATTTTGACTCCCAAACCTGTCCTAAAATAATGCCAAAAACCAAACAAGCAAAAGGAATTGCAAACAGCAGATAGTGATCAAAAACAGAACTTGTGTAGAAGCTTAAGCCAATAATAGCAGTAACTAAAAATAAACTAAGCAAAATTAGGAACGCTCGCTGCCTTCCGCGCAATCGCACTAGCAGTAAGGTAACTGCAGCGAGCACGACAACAAGCATCCAGGTGTTTAGTAGGCGATTATTGCCGATCTGTACTTCAAAGAAAATGTGCATAGCTCTGCCGTGCAACTCCATGAAAATGCGCTGTGCTCGCTCCCACCAGGGTGCTACCTCGTGAAAACTATCGCTACGGAAAATCTCAACTGCCCCCTTGCTATTGAGACCCTCGTGTTTGATGTCAAAAAAAACAAGCGGAATAAAACTAAACAACAACACTCCAACAGCCATGCCAGTCCACGCAGCAAGCGATCTTCTAGAATCTTTATGTTGCCAAGTTCGCACCAGATCTAGCAACCAAATCACGCCAATTACTGGCAGTACTAATAATGTTATGTAGTGGAGTTGCAGTAACACTGCAGTCGCTATCGAAATCCAAAGGAGTTGAAAGTGTGAGCGATCCTGCCAAAATCGAAAAAGTGAAAAGAGCAAGAAAATACTAAAAAATGGTTCAATATTTGGATTCCAACTAAAACGAGAGTAGGTTACAACAGTGCTCGAAAAAGCAAAAAATGCTGAACTAAGCAATGCGGTGCTTGTCCCAAAAATAGCTTTTGTTTCTTTATGTAGCAAAATAATTGCAAGCAGGCTGACAATTGCCACTGCTACTGCTGGACCAACTGGATTAGGATAACTCAGAAACAACCAGGGCAGCATAAAGTAGTAGTAAAATGGGCCCAAGTATAAATTGCCCACACTCGTGACTGGACCAATAAACACCGGATCGTGCTGTAAAAATATCTTGGACACAATCAACGCATCTCTGCCTTGATCGCCAAGAAACATCAGGGATCCTTCCAAATTATAAAAGCGAGCTGCTGCTGCCAAAATAATGAGTACTACAAACATAATACTCGCGGGCTGCCTTTGCATAACTTGCCTCGAGCTACTTCTTTTTCCAAATAAATTTGTTATATGCAAAAAAATTCCAACCCATGCCAAGTAAAATACCAGAAACCGCAAACACTAAACCTGATTCTATGGTGAAATTGATAATCGGTAGCGTAAAGAGCGGGCGCAAGCCAATTGTTGCCTCACCTACTGCTGCGAGAGCCAGCTGAATTACTATTGAGCCCACTGAGGTTAGGTTAAACTGTAAAAACTTCCAAAGTTTTTTGCCCTGTTCCAGTTTGCGATCGGCGAAAGTCCAGCCATTGTTGAGTATGAAGTTGATAATAATTGCGCTTTCAATACTCAGAAACGAAGCAACAAAAAAAGTAGTAAAAAAGCCAGCATCAAATGAGGGAAGCAAAAAACGATACAGCATTAACGAGCCCAGCTGCACCCCAGCTCCGGTCGCTCCAACTACTAAAAATTTGAATACCCGCATTGCTATAATTTCTCGAATTCTCATATCAAAAATAAACACCAGTGGTTTTACCAAATACTCAGGTCCCATTTTTGATTCTCCAGCGGTTCTGTCGACAAAATGGTATGCCACGTTTGGGTCAATTTTAAAACCCTTGCGTAGGGCGTAATACAAAAAACCAATTTGAAATGTATAACCAGAAAAAAGACCTGAGTGTAGTAGTGGGTGTACTTGTTCATATACTTTTTTGGTAATAGCTCGATAACCCGAAGTCCAGTCTTTTATTGCAAAATTTGCAAACACAAGCGAAATGAGAATATTAGCAGCTCGACTCATAAACTTGCGATGAATTCCCCAGTTTTTTGGCATACTACCGCCAGGAATATAGCGGGAACCAAGCACAAAATCTGCACCTCCTGCAATCTTTTGTAGAAAGAGCGGTATTTTAGTCGGGTCATGTGATAAATCAGCGTCAAACTCAAACACTACATCAGCCCCTAATGTACCAAATGCGTGTGCCATTCCAGCAAGGTATGCGCCACCCAGGCCGCTTTTCTCTTTGTTTAAAAGCAACGAAACATTTGAATGCTTCTTGTGCATCTCTCGAACCACCTCATACGTCTTGTCTGGTGAAGAATCATCGACAACCAAGATCCTCATCTTCCAATCGGAAATTTTGACAAATACTTTTAGTATCTCCTGCACCGTGCGCTCGATGTTTTCCCGTTCATTATAAGTTGGAATGATGATAACCGCAGATTGCTTCATAACCTATGACTTGCTTTCTCTTGCTAATTCTGCCTGTACCATAAGTCGCACCAGCTCTTTGAACTGTACCTTTGGTTTCCAGCCCAAAGCCCGCTCTGCTTTGCTTGAATCACCAACAAGCAAATCGACTTCGGCAGGACGATCATATGCCGGATTATGCTTGTACACAGCTTGCCAATCTGGTATCCCTGCTTCATCACAAGCAACTTGTAAAAACTCTTGCACTGCGTGTGTCTCGCCGGTTGCGATTACATAATCATCAGGCGACTCTTGCTGCAACATAAGCCACATAGCCTCAACATAGTCTTTGGCAAAACCCCAGTCTCGCTTGGACTCAAGATTGCCAAGCTCCACATGCGACTGCTTGCCGAGCTTAACCCGAGCAACGCCATTGGCAATTTTTCTGGTGACAAACTCAAGTCCGCGCCGAGGAGATTCATGATTAAACAAAATGCCCGAGCATGCAAACAAGTTGTAGGACTCGCGATAATTGACTGTTATCCAGTGTCCATATACTTTGGCTACGCCATAAGGAGAGCGTGGATAAAAACTTGTCTCTTCTGTTTGCGGCACACTTCTCACTTTGCCAAACATTTCGCTCGAGCTCGCCTGATAAAACTTTGCCTGAGGACAAGCAAGTCGAACTGCTTCAAGCATCCGCACTACTCCAATCGCAGTGAACTCTCCAGTTAGCACAGGCTGCTCCCAACTTGTCTGTACAAACGACTGTGCCGCTAAATTGTATACTTCGTCTGGTTGGATTTTTTGTAGTGGATAGGTCAGAGAATTCTGATCAATGAGATCTCCGCTCACCAGCTTAAGATTGTGATTGTCCATCAAATGTGAGATTCGAGCAAAATTTTGTGTACTGGTACGACGAGTAAGTCCGTACACCTCGTACCCTTTGTCTAGTAATAATTCTGCAAGATATGAGCCGTCTTGACCCGTAATACCAGTGATGAATGCTTTCTTCATGTCTGCGATCTCCAAAAAGATAATATGCCTTGTACTGTGTCTTGTAGCGGTATTTCTGCCTGCCAACCCAATGCTGTGATTTTTCGTATGTCAGCACGAAGCTCGGGGATGTCAGCTGGTCGCAATCTATCAGGGTCAAATGTAACAGTAATCTGTGTTGTTGCGTGCTGAATTAGCAAATCTAGCACCGACCGCATTGATACTCCCACACCAGAACCAATATTGTAGACTTCACCAACTTTACCTCGCTGCATTACTACCTCATAAGCCCGAACAACATCCTTGACATCAAGTATATCTCGAATAGCTTCCAAGTTACCAACTCGAATTTCAGTCTGCTCTCCACGTTCAATTTTGACAATTTGCTCAGCGAATGACGGTATTGCAAATGCGGTGGTCTGGCGCTCACCTGTGTGATTAAACGCCCGAACCCGCAAAATTTGTAATCCATAGCTCTCAGCAAACGCATAACCGAGTAAATCTTGCGCTACTTTTGATACTGCATAGGGGTTAAGTGGTCGAAACGGCTGGCGTTCGGTTATCGGTAACTCGTCCAGCGAAACCTTGCCGTACTCGAGTGCAGAGCCAACCACTAATAAGCGTGCTGTCGGCACAACTTCTTGCAGCGCAGTGAGCACTGAGAGTTGTAGTTGCATGTTTACTGCAGTTATTTTGGCGGCTTGGACAAAACTGCTTCCTACCTCTGCCAAAGCTGCCAGATGATAGATCTCGGTTGGTTGAATTTCTTGGAACAGCTCCTTGGTTTGTTCGAAATTGGTCAAATCAATTTTGTGCAGTACTGCAGCATGCAGTGTAACTGGCAATCTTTCCTTTTCTGTGCCAAGAGATGTCAGGTGTACCCCCATGTCTGGTTGTTTCGCAAGCAAATACTCTGCCAAATGAGAGCCAGCAAAACCAGTCCCACCTGTGATGAGAATTTGTTTGGCTCCCGACACTATGATTGCCTCCGAGCGATACCTGCGTATGTGTAACCTGACGACGTAATTTGAGTTGGATCAAATTGATTGCGAGCATCAAGAAAAAACTGGATTTTGTCTTCTTTTGTTTTGGCAAAGTCGAACAAAATAAATTCTGCCCACTCGATAAGTACGAGTATCACATCGGCGTTTGCAACTGCTGACTCTGTACTGTCCGCAAATTGCAAACCTGACTGCTCACCAAGAAGCGTCCGTACTTGCGCTGTCGCCTTTGGATCAAAACCCACCACGCGTGCGCCATGTTTGAGTAGCCATGGGATAACTTGCAGACTTGGTGCATCTCTAGTATCGTCAGTATTTGGCTTAAATGAAAGACCAAGCACTGCAACTTTTTTGTCTTGCCACTTTCCAATTATTTTGCTCCAGTGCTCAAAAACCGAATTCACTCTGGTTTCGTTTAGTCGAGAAAGAAGTGAAAAAAGGCTTGGGGATTCCTGTTGTTGCTCTGCAAAATGTGCAAGTTCGCGCACATCCTTGGGAAAACAAGAGCCACCATAACCAAGTCCAGGGTACCAATAATGCGAACCAATTCTTCTGTCCAATCCCATAGCTGAGATAACTTCTTGCACATCTGCACCAGCAGCCTCACACAAATTTGCTATCTGATTGATAAAGGTGATTCGGGTAGCCAAGTAAGCGTTGGCAGCATATTTACTCATCTGTGCAGAATTGGCAGAAACAACAACAACAGGCGCCTTAAGTGGAGCATGAAGTGCCTTAAGACGTTCAATTGCTTCTGGGGAATCGGCTCCGATGACAATTCTATCTGGACGCAGCGTGTCTTCGACCGCAGTGCCTTCCTTGAGAAATTCAGGTACTGAGGCTAGGTCAAACGCAACCGCTGTTTTTGCTTGTATCTCAGCTGCAACTGTTTGTAGTGTGCCGGGTGGCACAGTTGATTTCACCACTACAACTGCATCTTTGGTCAAAAAAGGTGCCAGCGAGCGAGCAGCTGATAACACATAACTAAGATCTGCGCTGCCATCGGGTTTCGAGGGTGTTCCGACCGCGATCACAATAATATCCGAATTAGAAATGGCGGCCTCATACGAAGTAGTAAAGGATAAATGACCGGATTCCAGTTCAGTTGAAAGCAACTCAGACAAGCCCGGCTCATGGAATGGAACAATCCCCGAGCCAAGTGACTTTACCTTTGCTTCGTCGATATCCAAACCAATTGCCTCATTGCCAAATGAGGCATATACTGCAGCTGTTACCACTCCCACAAAGCCAGTGCCTATGACTGTAATTTTCATCTGGTCTTGAGTATATCACTCTGCTTTGGGTAGGTGGGGTGGAGTTGGTTGTAGCCAAGTATAGTTTTCATATAACCAATCTATCAGGGCAGTTGTGTCACTATACCGATCTGTGCTGCCCAAAACAACGGCGAGTATTGTGTGTCCCAAACGATTCTCAAGTAAAATCAACACCTCCCCAGCTTTTTCGGTTGTACCTGTTTTTCCACCCAAGACAGAGTTGTCTTCGTGCAGTAGCATATTGGTAGAAACAAGCTCGTGTCGTTTATTTCCCGCTC
This sequence comes from Candidatus Pacebacteria bacterium CG10_big_fil_rev_8_21_14_0_10_44_54, assembly GCA_002772695.1. Classification (GTDB taxonomy): domain Bacteria; phylum Patescibacteriota; class Microgenomatia; order UBA1400; family PJMF01; genus UM-FILTER-42-14. The sequence continues at coordinate 24,018 of PFDI01000002.1, read as the reverse complement.
TATCGGTGATTAACTTATGCCGAGTGCTCATTGCTGTCCTGAGTGCTGGCGCCTCCCAGGCGGCTCGGGCAATCTTGGCTAGATCAATCGCTGTTGAGTGATGCATGCCAAAATCAAATCCAGCTGGGTTGCTAAATACAGAATCCTGCAAACCAAGTGCTGCTGCCTTTTTATTCATATCTTCGACAAATACGGTGCTGCCACCGGGGTATGCTGTTGCAAAAGCAAGGGCTACGTCATTGGCAGAGGTGATAAGTAGAGCATCAAGCAAATCCTGAACCCGATATACTTCGCCGGAGCGAATTCCCAATACGCTACCAGAGACAGGTGGAATTTCACCAATGGTTAACTCACTCTCGGGAGAATAAACATCTAGTACAACCAGAGCTGTTATAAGCTTAGTGGTAGATGCGGGTGGATAATAGGTATTGGCATTTTTTTCAAACAGCACGCTACCAGAATCGTAATCAATCACAATGCCAGCTACTGCTGTAAGCTCTGGTGGCAGCACATCTCCAACATCGACAGGTACAGGCGTAAGCCCAACAAACGGCAATGTAACTCGACTAGCTTCTATTTTTTGTGACTCGATGTACAAACCTGTATAGCCAAGTAATCCCAAAATAAAAAGTGTTGTGCCAAGAAACCCGAGTAGTCGACGTCGTTTTGTGCTCACCACTACTATCCCAATACCTCGAGTCCTAGTTCTTTGAGTTGTTTGGCTTCGATTTGATTTGGTGCTAACATTACCGCAGTCTTCCCAGTTGAAGTCATTGGAAAGGCAATCACTTCTTTGAGTGATGACTCGCCTGCCAAAAGCATAACTAAACGATCCAGACCAAGGGCGATGCCGCCATGTGGTGGCGTGCCGACCTTAAATGCCTCGAGCATGTGCCCGATGCTCTCGGTTATCTCTTTGTCAGAGTAGCCCATTGCTCTAAATGTAGCCTGCAAAATTTCTGGTTTATGTGCGCGAATGCTGCCGCCACCAACTTCATAGCCATTACAAACCAGGTCATACTGCGTAGTCACAATGTCTCCCAAGTCTTTGCCTGCCAAATGCTGCTCCAGGTATTCTGGAAGTGGCATGCTAAATGGATTATGAGTGAATGTCCAACCACTTTTTCCATCAGCTACTTCAGCTGCATCCTTCTTGTCGACTCGCTTAAAAAAGGGAAACTTCACCACCCAAGCAAAAGCAAGTACTCCCGCCTCTTTTTCTGCATCTGACCGCAGATCAAACCTATCTTCACCATACTTTTTTATTGCGTCAAGATAATTTACAACTGGGAACGTCTCATCACGCAACACACCACCAACTTCTTTGACGGCTTTTTTGACAAAGTCCTCCACCAACTCCATCACCCCTGTTTGATCAACAAAACTCATCTCAAGATCAATTTGGGTAAACTCAAAGCCACGATCTGCTCGTAAATCTTCGTCTCGAATGCACTTGGCAATCTGAAAATACCTCTCAAGACCTGCGGTCATGAGTAACTGCTTGTACTGCTGCGGACTCTGTGGCAGTGCATAAAAGCTACCGGGATAAAAACGAGATGGGACGACAAAGTCACGCGCCCCCTCTTTGGTCGACTTAGTCAGCATTGGAGTCTCGACCTCGACAAAATCTTCAGCATAGAGTGCTTCGCGGATTGCGCGAGTAAACCGAGAGCGCAGACGAACAATCTTTTGCATTCGCTCTCGCCTGAGATCAAGATAACGATACTTGAGGCGAACTTCTTCGCCGATCGACAACCCATCATCATCAATTGGGATAGGCAGCTCACCGGCTTGGTTGAGCACCTCATACTTGCCGACATCAAGCTCATACGCGCCAAACTCCTGTTCTGCATTTACCAATCGTTCCGGACGCTCTTTTACTTCGCCTCTCAGCTCCACAACAGACTCAGTAGTCAGCTCACCCATTTTCTGAAAACCAACACACTGCAGTTTGCCAGTGCGATCTCGCAGATCAATAAACGTCAGCTTGCCGTGATCGCGCTTGGTGTCGACCCACCCTTGCAGGGTGACAGTTTTACCAACGAACTGAGAAATATCATGGATGAGGGTACGCATTTGCATAAAAGCTATTATACAGATATAATCCTCCTTTGTTATGTTAGTTAATCGGGTCATTACCAATCAGCTTCTTCTTGCACTTATGCGCGGAGGGTGTGGTTTATAGTCTCGATTACATAGTATAAAACCAACCCTCCAACAAGGAGGGTTTTTTAGTTATAAAAATGACTTTACCTCCTGAATCCAGATTTTTTTCAATACGTGAGTCTCTTGCTAACCTAAATGCTACTGCAGAAATAATGTGTCCAAAAGAAGTTGGTAGAAAAATTGAAAAAATTGCACTTAAAACTGCTCAAATAGCAGGAGAAAAAAATATGAGACAGGCGCTTCTCAAGCACTATGAAGACCTCGCAGCAAGAATTTTTGGAAACGCACAGGCGGCAAATGAAATTATCATAAGATTTAATCGTCACTTTCATTGGTACCAAGATGAGCCACTAAGAAAAATGAATCCCTTTTCTCTACAGGATAGATCAACTTCATGTTCTGCAGCAGCCCTTCTTGTCGGTATTCATTGGAAAAAAATGTGTGACATTGAACCAATTTTTTTAATTGTTGGTGATTACACAAAAGCACACGCACATGTACAAGTCTGTCTCCCAAAATCAAAAATATCTGGAGATGATTTTGCTAATTTATTTAAGCAAAGCGGAGTACAAAACGATCAATTTCTTTCATTTGAAGCGTTATATGGAACAAAAAACCCTGACATGTTGGATCCGTACGCTTCTGATGGCAGTATAAAATTGTCACTTGTCCAAAACAAGCCGAGGCGGTCTACTCCAATATTGGGAGTTGATTTATTTTTGACAGATCGTTTGAGAGTCTTTCCTCCAAACATATAAGCAAAAAGGAGAGTTATTTCACCTACACCACCCCCTGCAAACTCCGCTTTCCCTGCCAGTTGTTGATCTCCAACTTCACAGCTAGCTCGGTAGTTGCTGCCAACTCATTCTGATCAATCTCACCACAATTCCACCACAAAACCGGCAGTCGCTTTTCTGTGCTCAGCTGAATGAGCAGCTTACAATGTTTGCCTGATTTTCCTACTGATTGAATATCAATAATCTTGATGCCTCGCAACAAAAATCGTGGTCGGGGATTGCCCATACCAAATGGTTCAAATTGCTCAAGTGCTTCGGCTGTCTGAATTGTAACCAAACCATGCGAAAGCACACACTCTACCCGCTTGGTTTCAAGCAGTAAATTCTCGTCGATTTTCTCTTGCGCTACTGTTTGCAAGCTTGATACAACTAGTTCTAACTTGCTGCTCAACAACGAAAAACCAGCGGCCAACGGATGACCGCCAACGCTCAACAGATCTTTGCGAACCTCCCTAATAATATCGACTATGTTTATACCACGAATAGATCGAGCCGAACCTTTTGCTTCTGTTTCGCCAATTGCAATAGCAATAGCTGGTTTGCGGTACTGCTCTGCCAACCTGCCTGCGACCAGACCAATCACTCCCTCATGGTATGTTCTCGAAGCAACTATTAATAATTTTGAATTTTCCTGATCTCCAACTTGTAGCTTTGCGTCGCTGACAGAGTTATGTGTTAAATCTTTCCGCTCAGTATTAATCAAAGAAAGTTCGTACGCCAAAGCATTTGCTGCTTTTTTATTGGTAGTACAGAGCAGTCGTAGCGCAGTATAGCCATCACCCACTCTTCCAGCCGCGTTGATGTGTGGCGCCAACTGAAAACCAATCGAACCACTTGTTATGTTTGCCTGTTCAATTGAGCTTGCTTGTATCAGGGCCACTATGCCGGGTCGCTTCGTCTGGCGCAATGCGTCCAAACCATGAGAAGCAAATGAGCGATTGTGTTCTGTTAGTTTGACCTGGTCTGCGATCGTCGCAATTCCACAAAGATCTAGTTGCTGACTAGCCGATTTTGGCGAAATTTCCCGTGCTAAAAACCAGGCTACTGTAGTACCGCACAACTTGGTGGTGCGTACAATTGCTAGGGCTGCAGGTAAATTATCCACACCTGCTTCTGGCATATGGTGGTCAGTGATGATGAGATCAATACCGAGATCTTTTGCGAATGAAGCTGCCTTGTGTGCCACAATACCATTGTCTACCGTAATGATGAGATCTGGCTGTTCTGTTTGGCAAAGATCTTCGAGCGCTTTGACACTCAAGCCATACCCATGTTCCTGTCGGCTGGGTAAAAATGGAATAGACTCAGCCCCTCGCGCTGCTAGTGCCTCCCAGAGAACAGTCGTGGCACAAATGCCATCAGCATCATAATCTCCGAATACGACAATTTTTTGTTTTTCTTCTATCGCGGTTGCTACTCTACTTGCCGCAGTATTTAGAGCATTTCTATCTATGCCTACTTCAGCAACAGCGAGATCTACTGGAGACGGTGGGTGAAAAAACTTCTCAATATCTGTAATGCCGCGGTTCTTGAGCAACAAACTGGCGAGTGTCTCCAAATTTTCTGGAATTTCTGGAGAAAGAATTTCCCATCGCATATCCAGGTACTCTACCGTTTACTCAAGTGGTGTACAATGACTGAAATGCCAATTCCAGACGAAATCCTGCTTCCTGTCAAGCCGTTGTTTATTCTTCACACACTCCAAACTGCTGGTTTTGAAGCTGCTCTTGTTGGTGGAGCAGTACGAGATATATTGCGAGGAGAAACAAACATCACTGACTTTGACTGTACAACCAATGCGAGACCCGAACAAATTGTCAAACTTTTTCCTGAGAGTTTTTATGAAAATGACTTTGGAACTGTGAGTATTACACCTGAAGAACTTGCCAAGCAAGCCGGCTTGTCTACTCCAATACCACCAAATGCAGTCCAAAGTCATGATCGAGTTATAGACGTTGCTCGAGCCACCAAATTGCACCCCTCACTAACTGAGGCTGTGACACAAGATGCATCCAAAGAACAAGTCCTGCCACCATATGAAATCACCACCTACCGCAGCGATGGCACCTACAAAGACCATCGCAGACCAGAAGTCGTAGAGTGGGGTAGATCGCTCGAAGACGACTTAGCTCGGCGAGATTTTACTATCAATGCAATTGCCCTCACTTTTGATAACACATTTTTGCAAGATCTATTCGCACAAACTCCCACAACAGTCGTAACACTCAAACAAAGTGATTTTCACTTGATTGATCCATACAGCGGTATCGCTGACTTGGAAAATCATCAAATAAGAACGGTCGGCGATCCAAACAAACGCTTTGCCGAAGATGCCCTGCGCTTATTGAGGACTGTGCGGTTTTCGGTTCAACTCAATTTTGCTATTGAAAATGAGACGATGACTGCAATCACCCAAGCAGCAGAGTTGTTGTCACATGTCAGTTTTGAGCGAGTTCGTGATGAACTTTTTAAAATCTTACTCAGCCCCTACCCCAAAGAAGGTATCGAGCTATTGCATGATGCAAATCTTCTACAACACATTTTGCCCGAGCTGCTTGCGATGCAAGGTGTGCTCCAGGGTGGGCATCACACAACTGACGTTTGGACACATAGTCTCGATGCATTGGCAGAGTGTCCTTCTCGCGATCCAATTGTGAAGCTTGCTACGTTGCTACACGACGTGGCCAAACCACAAACATTTGACATAAGTACTGGCACGCCCAGCTTTTATAACCACGAAGTGATTGGCGCGCGCATTGCCAAGACTATCGCTCAAAGACTCAAGCTCTCAAAGCGAAACATTGATCGAATTTTTATCTTGGTGCGCTATCACATGTTTTATTATCAACCAAATATGAGCGATGCTGCAATTCGTCGGTTCATGCGAAAAGTTGGTCTGACTAATATTGACGATATTCTAGCGGTTCGAGAAGGGGACCGACTCGGAAGTGGGGCAAAAAAAACAAGTTGGCGACTCGAAGAATTTAAACAGCGGATGATTGCTGAGTTGCATCAGCCATTTGCCATAACTGATCTTGCGGTCGACGGAAACGACCTCATGCGTGAACTGCAACTCGAACCAGGTCCAAAAATTGGCAAATTGCTACAAGCACTCTTTGAAGTAGTGCTCGAAACTCCCGAAAAAAATAATAAAACCAAGCTGTTAACGCTTGCGAGCGAGCTGTCTTCGTCGCTGTAGCCTGTCCCAAATACCAAGTAGTGGTACTGCTGTAAATGGTGATGAGTACGTACCAGTAATTGCGCCTATCAGCAGCGCTATAGAAAACCAACGAATTGTCGCCCCACCCAAAAGCGACAGGGCAAGCAGCATCAAAATAATTGTGACTGAGTTATTGATCGAACGAGCTAGTGTCTCTGTTACCGCGGCGTCAAGAATTTCAGTATACGTGTGCCGTGGGTGTTTTCGTCGTAGCTCGCGAATACGATCATATACCACTATAGTGTCGTGCACCGAAAACGATAACGTAGTAAGCAGCGCGGTGACAAATAATACATCTGCCTCAACACCAAAAAAGTAGCCAAGCAAACTAAAGCTACCAAGCAGTATGAGCGAATCATGAAACATAGCGATGGTCGCACACACACCATAGCGCAGGTCGCGAAATCGATACCAGACATAACAAGTAATCAATACTGCTGTCAAGATGACTGCGTTGAGCGTTTTGCGCAACAGCTCTGCACTAAGAGTTGGACCAATTGTTTCAGAGCGTAAGATTTCTACTTGCTCAAACTCTGATTCCAACGCCAAAAGAAAATTCTGTCGCTCATCTACCGAAAGCTCACTTCCTTTAATTTGATACTGACTTTCTCCAGACTGTTGTAGTGTCGCTAACTGAAAATCTGTTGGTAACAATTCATCCAGTTGTTCTCGTGTAACTTTCGATCCACTTGGAAGACGGATTTCGAGCAATGAACCACCAGTGAAATCAACGCTTGGCCGCAGGCCATAACGAAACAACGAAAAAACACCTGGAACTAATACCAGCAAAGATATAAAGAAAAACCATGTACTGTGACGTAAAAATTGCATGCTATTTTTTCTCCCGTAGGTACATCCTGACCAGCGTCCTTGTCACAAACACACCTGTAAAAAGCCCAAGCAGTACTCCGATGAGCAGCGTAACCCCAAACCCACGCACCAAGCCGCTGCTATTCAAAAACGGTAGATTCAGTGGATTGATTAAAATTAGCGCCGTCATGATTGTAGCCAAATTAGCATCCTTGATACTATCCCAAGCCCTACCAAACCCGAGTTCCATCGCTCGCATAAATGGCCGTCCGAGACGCACTTCTTCCTTCATGCGCTCAAAAATAAGAATGTTTGCGTCGACAGCCATACCAACCGAAAGTAACAAACCTGCTAGACCAGGAACGGTTATGGTGACACCAAAAATTTTGTACAAAGCAGCAGTCAGCAAAGCGTAGATAGTCAGCGCAACACTTGCTAAAACACCACTCCAGCCGTAGTACAACATCATAAACAAGCTAACAAGTAAAATACCGAGTAGACCAGCCTGTAAGCTATCACGAACAGACTCGCCACCAAGACTGGCACCAATTGTTCGCTGTTCGAGCAGAGCGATCGGTACCGGCAGCGCTCCCGCATTGAGTTGAATGCTCAATTGTTTGGCTTCATCGAGCGTGAATCCACCAGATATCTGAGCTTGACCGCCATAAATTGGCTCAGTCAAATTGGGCGCCATAATAATCGAGCTATCCAACACTATAGCAAGTCTCTCACCAGTATGTTCGCTCGTTACTTTAGAAAATAACTTGCTACCCTCTTCATCAAACTGGATACCAACTTGCGGCTCACCAGTATTCTGATCAAACTGTACCGTTGCTCGTTTGAGTTGTGCTCCACCCAAACCTGTTTCTTCTAACGATAGAGCCTGTGAAAAATCAATTTGAGCAGCATCTGTGGCGTCAGGGGATATATCAATAGGGTTTTCCCGCAGCAACTGAAACGAAAGCTCAGCTGTTCTTCCTACCAACTCCAAAGCCTCTGCCTCATTGGTTACCCCCGGTAGCTCAATAACAATCCTATAGCTCTCTCCCGCGACAGCGGTCTGAACAACGGGCTCACTAATGCCATACAAATCGACTCGCCGAAGCAGAACTTCGCGAACTGATTCAAGCGCTGTTTGCCTGTCTTCGGCTGCAATATCTCTCATATCAGCCTCAAGAATCACTTGCATACCTCCCTGAATATCTAGACCTTGTTTGAAGGAAAACGCAACAGTGACTGGCTCACCATTTATCAGCCGCGTAAAACGTGGTGAGCCGAGTGAAATTTCTCGATTTAAGCCAGGAATTCTCAGTTGTAACTTTTCGGGTAGCGCAATGCTGGCTGCAATAATAGTGAGAAAAACAATGACGAGATAGCGCTTCTGAACAGACGACATATTGTTTTGGCAAAACTACTTTATATCCCTTGCACCTTGCGTTCCACAAATGCATCTTCGCTGCCAATTACCATGATTCTAGTACCATATAGCACGTCCATTATGAAAGGATCTCGGCGTGTTTTTCGAAACTCAAACTCCTCGTCAGTCAATACCGTGTAATTTATTTCTCGATCTAGCTTTTTCTCTGCCTCTTTTACTAAAATTTCTAGTTCTGGCAACACAACTGTACCAACTACCAGCATATCTACATCACCTTGACGGACTTGCATTTTACGAACAAATCTACCCGAGAACATCACAAAACTAAGCTCTCCAAGTTTGCGTTGAAGCTTGCGTATCTTGAGTCCCAAGCCGGTACTCTTTGTCACCATGCTCTCAAGCTCTTGAAAAAAGGTGTAGCGCTTGTTGAGTGAGTAGTATAGTCGATTGCCTCGCTCCTCACTCTTGAGAATACCACATCCAAGCAGTCTCTCAAGCTCTCGGCGAACTGCGTTTATCTCTTCTTTTGCCAAACGAGTAATTTCACGTACATAATACATTTCTTCTACATTCGAAAAAAATAACTCCAAAACACGGGTTCTCACCCGCGAAATCATGAAGTCTTGTAAAGTGGTCATAATCTTAGTAAGTTACGTCAGTTGAAGTATCAACAACTGAAATCCAAGTCAAGCCTCGAGCCATTGGAATATCTTTTCCCGCCGAATCTGTGAAGCGCAACTCAGACTCGCGCGTCTTTTTGTTCCACTTGGCAGTAATTGCGTCACCATTTTGGAAAATAAGTGCCTTACCGGTACCCTCAGTGGTATAAAGCATATGTTTGAGCTCATCTATTGGACCTTTTTCATTGGTCAATAAAACAATCACATTGGCAGCCTTGATTTGCTCTCCTGTATTGAGGTCTGTATGCGGTTCACCTGCCATAGTACGCTTGTACATTCTGGTAGTTGAGTCGTACTGCCAAGACACTGCGTACTGGTCATAACCTGTCCAGAAGGCGTAGGCTACGTTTGTTGCTTCGCTACCACTTTTGGTTGTATCGCTAAACGTCCAGGGAGTAAATCCTTCAGACCACTCTTCTGGAGCGACAACAGTTCTCCCTACTTTTCGCTCTGGTGAAAGATTGGTCCAACCACGTTCTTCACCAACTGCCCAAAGCAGTTCTGTGGTAGTTTCCATAGTGTGCTCTGTCGCAACTTTTTTACCTTTGATACGATCGCTGTTGCGAACAAAGGTCGGATAACCGATTGAGAACTGATTGAGATCGTTCTCGAGGGCCCAACCATATTGTGAAATCTGGCCAAGTGCATCAGCTGGTCCATCTAGATTAGCTCCGCCAACATGCACATAAAGAGGCAAGTTGAAGCCTGATGCGTAGTTAATAAAGTAGGTACGAGCTGATCGAACAGGAGCAAGAGTCGTGTCATTTGCCTGAACAGCACAGTAAAATAAACCCATAAATCGAGTAACTCCGCCTTCTGCTACTGCCTCAAAAACAACATCTGCGTCAGCCATACCAGACTGTGGACGTGCGTCTGGAGCATTTTCAATCATAACCGCCAATGGTCGGCGCTTCTCCCAAGCCTCACGCTCTTGTTTTGTGAAATAGGCACCATTGAGCGGGCATTCTTGATCCTTGGGATCAGTCGGGTTTATTGTTAGTAATGTAGCGAGTAAAGTTGGTTCGTCACCATCAGCACTTCCCTGCATCATTGTATCAACTCCGGTTTTGGTACTTGGAGAAAAATAAGAGAATGCCGCAAAAGAACCAACGGCGGAGACCAAATACAGACCTAGAATAAGTATGAGAAATTTCTTTTGCATGGTAGTTTTCTTTCCTGAGATAACGAACTCCATTCTAGCGTAAATACATAAAAATGCCAATCAAAAGGGAAACCAAAACTACAGAAATAAGCAGCGTTTTGCTTAGATCATTTTTAATCACCCGCACATCTTGAATCAGCGCACTCTTTAGTGGCATCTCAGCCATCAAGGTTTCAGGTTTATTTAAATCTGGCGCCTTTGCTCGCTTCTTTTGCTGCTTGGTACGACGTTTCTTCATCATTTTAAAATAATCGGTAGACATCTCTAATGGTAATCATAATGATCAGTCCAAGCAATACGACATAGCCACCATAACTGAGATAAAACTCAATCCGTTGAATAACGCGCCTATTGATGACACTCTCAAAGGCAGTGAGTAGCGCCTTACCTCCGTCGAGTGGTGGAATAGGAAGCAAATTCATAATTGCAAGATTGATCGACAACATTCCAACAAACGAGAGTGCGACGAAAAAACCCTCCTGAAATACACCTGTTGTCTCGGCTTGGGAAACTATACCTACTGGCCCTGCCAAATCTTGCTCGAGCTTACCTGTTTGTGCCAAAGTCATTACCATCTGTCCAAGTGCTTGCAAAATAACTTCGCCCATCTTGATCGCTTGCTGCGTACCATAGATGATGCCACGAACTGGCATCTGCCAGGTTGGATAAAACCTAGGAGCTGAAGTCGTAAATACAACCCCTAGAGATCCTTCTCCGTCCGGAGTTTCACCAACTGTTCTTGGCTTGACTTGAAATACTTGTTCCTCACCTGAGCATGCTGTCGCGTCGCAATCGCCACGAGTAATCAGGGAAATTTCTTGACCTCGATGCTCCTGCACGAATGCAATTACTGATTCTATATCAGGAGTCTCAACTCGCTGCTCACCACTCGAAAACGCAACAATCGACGTATCAGTCTGAATACCAACTTGAGCAGCAGGTGAGTCAGGCGCAATCCAGCCAATGCGAGCGTCATGCAACTCTTGGGGAATACCAAAACGAGTGAAGATAACTGCAAAGGCAATCGCACCAAATACAAAATTACAAGTAACTCCAGCCAACAAAACTATCAAGCGCGAGGGTACGGTAGCCGCATAGTAAGTGCCAACAACTGATTTTTTCTTTGCCTCTGGCAAATCATTCTCGCCTGCCATACGGACGAAACCTCCAAATGGAATCCAATTGAGTGAAAAAACTGTTCCTTTCCAGGTGAAAAGTTTAACTGCGAGTGGTGGATAACCCAAACCAAATTCTTCAACTTTAATACCTCTCCATCGAGCAGCAAAAAAATGGCCAAGCTCATGAATGATGATAAGCAGTGACAAAGCTAGAATAATCAGCACGATCGTCATGGATAGTTTTTAAAGAGTTAGCAACTCTTTTTCTTTCTTTTGCAAAGTATCTTCGAGCTCTCCCAAAATTTTTTTAACCCTAGTTTCTAACTCAGCTACCGATGACTCTATATCATCTTCGCTTATTCCTGAAGTACCTTTTTGTTCTTCGATCTGTCGCTTTGTTTCACTACGTACAGCACGAATTGCCACCCTACCTGCCTCAACACTCTGGTGTAGTTTTTTTACCAAGAGTCTGCGGTTTTCTTCTGTAAGTGGGGGAATGGCGATGCGAATAATTTGCCCATCGACAACAGGATGTAAATTTAGTTCGGCCATCTGAATTGCTTTTTCGATAGCCTCAGTCAATGACTTGTCCCAAGGAGAAACAATGAGCATGCTGGCGTCTGCCGCAGTGACACTAGCTAATTCAGTAACATGCATCCTCGATCCATAGGCAGCAACCAAAACATCGTCCAAAACGCTGACAGATGCCCGACCAGTCCGAAGCTTTTTGATCTCACCATGAATGTGCGACAAAGTTGCTTGAATTCGTTCTTCAAATGCAGTAAATGAAAATGCCATACAACATGCATTGTATCAAAAACTGACCGAGGTATACTACCAACTACATGCAAATCATAAAATTACTCCAGTGGTATGCAAAAACTTGGGTCTCACTCACGACTGATTTTGGTTTTTATCGGAACCTCGCTATAGCGTCACTGCGAAAAAGTATCTGGTTTGTCCTGATTTCATATGCTCTGCTTTCTATAGTGGTGACAATTATTTTCTCCCGACAAGTGCTACCAACAATCTCAAACGAAATCCAAGCTGTTCCCATTCAAATCGACAACCAACTCAGTGCCGACTCACAGCTCATCTGGGATGGAACAACGTTGCGCATCGAGCCACAACAAGTCATCTCTCTAGCTCACCTCCAGTTTGCCTCTTCCCCAGAAAAAAAATCAAAACTCATCAATGTTTCTACCACAACCATTTTCCTACAAGTAAATGGGCAAACACAAGAAATCCTTCTAACTGAATTACTTGGTCAAGAAAAATTTATGCTTTCTAAAACCGAAATCCTCGCTCACACGCAAAATATTGTCGTTCAAGCTGAGCGATTTCTCAAACTATTGTCATATTTTTTACCTATACTATTTTTTGCTAACTTTCTTCTTTCTCGCAGCTTGTTTTTGGCTTTAGAAACAACTCTCTTGTATTTTGTACTGCGAATCTATCGCAAGCGCCAGAAGTTCTCTGTTCTCCTTAAGCTTACGCTGCACATCTTGGTTTTGGCAGAAGTAGTCAATCAATGGACCGAAATAGTACTACCACAAAGCAATATTTCTATGCTCTCAGTAAGTTTTTGGGTACTTCTTGTAATCGTCTTACTACAGCAATACCAATATCCAGATCGACACAACAACAAAACAGGTGTGCGCTAGCTGGTATAAAATTGCTCCGTCTCGCGGCGCGAGACTATCAAATTTGCGAATGAGTGGCGGTCTATAGGTGTCCTTGGCGGACTGGTGGAGCAACCAATACACCACCTCATACCCCGACCGGACCATAGTAAAAACAAGATACAGACGAATAATTGCAGTGCCTCCTACACCCGACCATACAAAGAGCAGTGAGATAAGCGACCAAAAAGGCAGTAGAATAAGTCCATCACCCCAGACATACACGCCAAGTGGTGATAACCACGGTGTGTCGCCATAAAATGAGCCATTCCGCACTCGCTTAAGCGCGAGCAAAAATAGCAGACCCAAAACAACCGCGGCAAAAAAGAAAAAAATAAAACTACTCATCACTCGTTGTTATTGCTAACTTGTAATTGAGTGGTGGAAACACCAGTGGCTGCTTAGCCGGATCTGTTCGGCGAAACTCGATTTGTAGATCCTCGATGCGCTGCTGCAGTGAAGTTTTTTCTTTTTCTGGTGAAGTTGTAACGACAACCGGATCGATAGACTCTTGGGTCGAATCTGGTGTTAAGCTGCTGATAACGATAAGCAGCAAAACAGCAACGCCAAATACTCCGCCGGCGAACATTAAAATTTTTTTCTTTTTCTTAGCCGCAAGTTGCGCTGTTGTTAGTTCAATTACTGACTCTGGCTGTACTGTCTGTCCGATTTTTTCAAACAACGGCTCTTCTGCAGCAAAACGTGATTGGTCTCCGTCTTCTCGTCTATTCATGCAACGTTCGCTCCAGCTCCTCTATGTACGTCAATAATTGTCCAATACCCGTATAGGTAGTTTCTAGATCGTCAACAAGTTGATTATAAAATCTATCATCAAGATTTTCTTCTGTTTTAACTGCTTGCGTACTGCCTGCAAGTTCCAGTTCTAACCGAGCTACCAACGCATCAACTTCTGTATAGGCTCTCTTACGCTCTTCAAGTCGCAATTTACTTACCTCTTTGTCTGCAAGCTCGGTTTGTAATTCTCTGTAAACTTGTTTAGATTTATCAAACAATACTTGAACATCGGCCAAGATAAGTTGTGACAAAGTTTTGTAGGCAACTGAGTAAAGCCTGGGAACAAGCACCCCTTCAAATTTTTTATTTACCATTGCAATGGCAAAACGATCGTCACTTAGGACTATTTCCTCTCGAATGCTCTTGAGATCTTCAATAGCTTGTTGCAGTTCACCAAGCGTTTCTTGTTTGAGTTGCAACTCAACACCAATTGATTCTACAAGTGTAGCGGCCAAGAGTTCATGATATGTGATCAATACGTCAGTGCGAAGTGACATAATCTCGCGACTCGAAACCACAGCAGATTCGAGTGAGGCAAGTGTGCCAAGCTTGACATACTGGGCTTGAGCAGTCGTAAAGCCTCGTTCTGCTTGACGGTACTGCTCATACTGATCTTGGTACAGCAGCGCCAACCGCTGCGACTCTTCACTAGTAAAACGCTTGAGAAAAATAGTATCTGTTGGCAGAGTGTTCTGAGCAAAAACCGCCCTGGCTGGCACCATAAAAATACTCAGCAAAAAGAGGCCAACAATGAAAAATTGAAACTTAAGCTTTTGCAAGTTCCCGCTCCCGTACAAATTGCGTTGCTTCAAACAATGACTCAAAAGTGCCTGTGTCAAACCATTTGCCATGTACAAACGCAACATCAAGTGAGCCATCCTGTAGGTAGACGTTATTAAGGTCGGTAATCTCAAGTTCGCCGCGAGGCGAAGGCTGCAGTGTCTTTACTTTTTGCACCACCGTGTTGTCATAAATATACAAGCCGGTCACTGCAAAATTGCTTGTAGGCTGATTTGGTTTTTCTTCGATCGAAATTGCTCGCTTGTTTTCATCAAAATCGACTACACCAAATCGCTCAGGATCTGTTACTTCTTTGGCAAACACCCGCCCACCCGACTGAAAACTTGTAATTGCTTCAGAAAAATTATCTTCAAAAATATTATCGCCTAAAACCAACGTGGCAGAGTCGCTACCCAAAAAGTTTTCTCCGATCAGAAATGCTTGTGCTAAACCCTCTGGCTTATCTTGTATCTCATACGTAAATTTACAACCAAACTCCTTACCACTCCCGAGGAGTTTCAGAAAATCACCGGCATTACCTGGGGCCACAATAATAAGGATATCTTTGATGCCTGCATTAAGCAGCGTCTCGAGTGGAAAAAATATCATCGGTTTGTTATACAGCGGCAACAACTGCTTACTTGTGATAGACGTCAGTGGACGAAGCCGAGTGCCAGAACCTCCAGCAAGAATAATACCCTTCATAATTTCATTCTTTTTTTTTGTTGCTACTACATATCAGTGTAACACTGGCCGTCTAGATCGTCACCAAGATTAATAGCACTCCAGCCAGCAGTGAAACTCCAAGATACTCCAATACAACATGTGTTGTCAAAACATTGCTTTTGGTATGTGTTAGCAGTCCCCAAACAAAGTAACTCAGCATGAGACAGCCTATCAAAACTCGCTGCAAATCTCTATTTGGCCAAGCCCAAAGGAATGATGTGGCAAAGAGTAACAAGATTGCACCAATTACGATATATGAGCGGATGTGACCCAAGATTTCTTTTTTCATGCTTATCCAATCACCCCACCCTTAAAGAAAATAATGAGGGCTGC
Organism: Candidatus Pacebacteria bacterium CG10_big_fil_rev_8_21_14_0_10_44_54; assembly: GCA_002772695.1. Lineage (GTDB taxonomy): Bacteria > Patescibacteriota > Microgenomatia > UBA1400 > PJMF01 > UM-FILTER-42-14. The sequence goes on along the minus strand of PFDI01000002.1, from coordinate 8,371 downwards.
TACCACTAAGTACAACATGATGTGACCGAAGTTTTTGCCAACCGTACGCGCTACTCGTTTCTTGGAAATTACGATAGTGTCGTAAACCAGTGCAGCCAACAAAACAAGCAAGAGAGACACAAAAACAGCTTTGGTAAGATCTAGTGGACTCAAGCCACTTTGATGATTGGTAAAGGTTGTTTCTACCGCCACAGTACCAGAATAATTAGCCTGACCAAGACCCCCCACTGCCGCTGACTCAGCTTGCGCTTGTGGCACAATTCCAGATTTTGTGATCACACTTGATTTTGGCCGTCCAAACAACTGCACCACCAGCGTTGTCTCCATACCCTTCAGCTCACCATTTATAACAGCAACGCCCGTCTCTTCATACTCACTGCTAACAATATTTGCTCTATGTGTAGAAGAATTCATCCATGCCTCGACCATGTTGTCAGACTGCATAAAATCACGCGCCAAGTTCTCACCTGCCACACTGTAGGAATATCCAGAATTACGAATAAACTCCCATGGCTCTTTGCCGCTTGGTGAAACGTGCGCCCAATACTGCTCGCTAAACATATTCTGCCCCTTCGCAAGCGCAGCCTGTGAAAGCTCTGAGCTAATCGACAACGGTTCGAGACCAATTTGTGATCGCTGTGTATTAATCAGCTGCACCACCTCCTCTGCCGTGATATTCGTAGCGTAACCAAGCACCAACCCGACTGGAGTTTGTGTAGTAGAGAGCAAATGAACTGATAAAACAAACAAAGTTGCAAATCCAGACAACTGCAACAATGCGGGTGCGTGCAAAATTCTGGCTCGATAATTATTGGAGCGTTGCGGGTGAAAAATATGGGCAAATGTGCACAAAAAACTCATAACTAGCCATTATATGAATATTTTCTGCCAAGAAACAAGAACAAAAGTGACCGTAATTATTGACACTGGACAGCAGCAGTACCATAAAAAGCAATCACACTACTCTGTAGTGCGCAGAGTGGATTGCCGACCTGGCGACCACCCAACAAGCTAGCACGAGCAAACAAACTCTCAAACACCGCCTCAGGACCTAGTTTTCGGATGATTTTAAAATCTTCTGCTGCTACCCCTGCTTTGGTGGCAAGCAATGTATAAGCAGCTTCTTTATCATCTGAGCCATCGATCAAGCCAACTGCCTCAGCCTGGATTTCATCATAAATAAGTGCACCAATTTCTTGTCTAACTATGCTCGGATCAATTTCTCTGCGCTCGCTGACATACTCCACAAACTGTTCGTACGAACCATCGACCATTTTCTGTAAATGCGCTCGCTCACTTGGTGTTAATCGTCGGTATGGATTGCCGAGATCCTTGGAAGCTCCAGCGGTAATAAACTCAGTTTCGATACCTCGTAAGGTCTGCACTCCACCAATAAATGCCCCACCATCTTCGCTCGTAACACCATCATAGTACTTGACCGGACCAAAAATCACTCCGACACTCCCAATCATAGTGCCAGCATCGGCCATAATATAATCGGCACTTACTGCCGACCAATACCCACCGGATGCAGCCATGTTGCTGACAAACGCTACAACTGGTTTATTAGTACTATCACGATAGTACTCGACACCGTCTGCAATCGCCTTGGAGCCAAATATTGTCCCACCAGGAGAGTTAATCTCAAGAATAACCCCTGCTACATCGTCATCTGCTGCGAGCTTGCGCAGCTGATCCTTAATCTCATAGCCGTACACCACGCCAGACTCAGACAGCAGCTCATACCACTCTGGCACATCACTTCTATCACCCATGATTACCCCATTGATCGGAATACTGATAAACGTATTGGTAGCATCGCTCTTGCCATACACCAACTTTTGATCCTGTAAATCAGTATCACCTATCGTGCTAGCCACAGCCGCAATCGCGACTAAACTGCCAATCGTTGTAAACATAAACACAATCGTACCAATGGTGGTCGCCGCCCAAACCTTGAGGATAAATGAAAGTACTCGCCTGATAAGTTGCATGCCACTTGACTATACCATATAATCTGCTCTCCTTGGCCCCTTCGTCTATCGGCTAGGACACTAGGTTCTCATCCTAGTAAGAGCGGTTCGATTCCGCTAGGGGTCACATTTTCACTTTTTTCCTCGGCAAGAGACTGGATTAGCTCGAAAGATGGGGATAATTTACTGGTTCGGATAATTTTGTCTTTCCCAGCAATGATAGTACCTTGAAACACTTTACTAAGTAATGCCTGCCGTTTTGGTAAGTCCAAGTTGTCCCAAAGCAACGGTAGGTTACTCATAAATCGCTCAGAAAACTCTCTCACTATCTCAGTGTTATACTGCTCAATACGGATGTCATTCCGCTCAATCTCAAGGATAGTTAATTTCTGTTGAGCTTCCTCAGCTTCCGCTTTGGCTTGCTCTAGTGTGTACAGCCCTTCATCCTTGGCTTTACGGATACTCTTGAGTTCATCCTTGAGTTTCTGGATACGCTGGTCATAATTGTCTACCTCTTGTCTGGTTTGCTCAATCACTGCATCCCAGTTCAAAAAGACCATGCGCTGAAACAAAATCATCACTCGCTTAGTTGGTTTAATTTGACCCAGTATGGTTGCAAACTGCTTATGTGTCTCGTTCGAGTTAAGTCGCACACTCTTGCACCCCTTTTTTCGACACTCATAGTACGGTACTACGCCACTATTGCCTCTAGAGGGCGACGTCGTCAGAGGATGTCCACAGGCTTCACACTTGAGCGTCCCTTTGAGTGGGTAAAGTTCTTCATCTTGATACTGATAGTTTTTCTTTTTCAGGATGAGGTAATGATACGCTTTTTTCCATGTCAGTTCATCGGTTAAAGGCTCATGTTTTCCAACAGCATACTCGTCCCATTTCTTGGCGTACATGTTGCCATAGTAGAAAGACTTGGACAAAATGCCATGCACAATCTTGTGGTCAGCTTCCACTCGATAATAATCACCAAACCCTTCCAGGTTCATCATGCGAGCTAGTTGGCTTTTGTTGTAAATCCCAGTAGCTGCGTTTCTGAACATACGAGAGACAATAGGAGCAAGCTCAGGATGTGGGATGGGCGCTAACCCTTTATTTTCTTCTTTACTGCGAAATGGTCGCTGATAGCCAATTGGACACTTAAACGGCCATAGACCTTCTCGAAACACTTTCTGCATATTGTCTTTGACCTTCTCGGCCTTGGTTTCATTGTCGTACTGTGCAGCAGCCATCAATACATTTTTGAGAAATGTTCCTGCTGCATCAGTTCCAAATTGCTCAGTAGCCGAGTAAATCATGACACCATAATTGGCAAGTTGAGCAAGCAACTGCAAACCCTCTGTCATATTGCGAGACAATCTGTCCATTTTGTAAACAATGAGGTAAGTGATCTTGTTATTTTTGTTTGAACAAAACTTAATCACCTCGGTAAGCTGAGTGCGAGTAGCCACATGCTTAGCAGACTCACCCTCTTCACGGAAAATCTTGACCAAATCATAGCCCTTGGATTTGACAAAGTCTTTACAGATTTTTTCTTGGGTTTCGAGGCTGTTGTTATCGACTTGAGAGGGGTCAGAAACTCGGGTGTAGATGATAGCTTGCCTATTTTCTTCCATATAGTGCCGTATTATGGCACTTTTGAGGCGTTTTAGCTACTAATTTACGGTTTTTTGTGTGAAAGTCGATGAAGATATTGCAAAAGAATGTGGCGGCTTCAATATCATGCTTAATATCTTCATCTGTAAGCAATGAAGCGTGTGATCCAAGTAATTTTCTTGCCTGTTTAACTGTCATTTTTAGCAACAAAAAAACGGCATCCTCAAATCCACACATAAAGTGCGAACTTGAAAATGCCGTCCTCTTGCAAGGGTTTGGACTAATATTTCTTAATCAAAGAATATCAATACCTACTTAGTTAGTCAATATGATTGGAGTTTTGCTAGGCTCGCGCGCGCGGGCGCACGTAATGGTGTCGAAATTATTAGTTATTACTCAAGATGGGACTTATCTTTTTTACTATTTGCAGAAAAAAATATTCCCAAAAATATTAATGAGAGCGCATGAAAACCACCGTGCCTCCTTACAACTTTAGCCCACTCAGGTATATCTAAACCTCGTGTATCTTCAATGTATTTTTCTCGACAAAACTTGTCATATTCGCACACATCTAAACCAGTCGGAATCATTGGGCCATGTGGCATTGTCCAGTTAACAAAACCAATGATAAAAAAGTATGCTAATAAAACACCCCAGGTTATTTTCGATAATATTAACCATTTATTCTCATTCATTCTCACTAGTTTTCCTCTATTTTTCTATTCCTACTGTGGAACACTTTTTCTGTTACCAAAGGCTTACTATCTGACTGAATAAACTTTGATTTCATGTATTAACTATATCACAAATCATACTCATAGTCTTCTTTTTTCAGGCTCGCGCGCGCACGCGTGCGTATTGCTCGCGAAACTCTATTTTATGCAACATACCAGACATTAAAATAATACTCATAGTCTCTGGATACATAGTCTTCTCGCTCACATACTTTAAGTATGGACAAAGAAAGTGTACAAATTGGCTTTGGAAAGAGACTGAGAAAGCTTAGAGAAGAACAAAATCTAACTCAAGAGGAACTCGCGTACAAAGCAGAACTTCATTTCACTTATATTGGTCAAGCCGAGCGTGGACTCAGAAATCTTACACTTCACAGTATTGCTAAAATAGCCAAGGCACTTCGTGTTAAGGGTGGAGATCTGCTTCCGTTCTAATCAACAATCTCTATCTGCTTAATATTAACAATTGGGACGCATTTTCCACTAAAGACAGTTTGTGAATGATCATCTTCAATACCAATCCAATCTCCAGATACTTTTAAGACAAGTCCTTCTTCCTGATATTTTTTGGGCATAGGGTTAAACTCATCTGAGTCATAGTTTCCCTTGGTGTCTGGGTAATATCCTGCGAAACGAGGATATTTTCCATCGTTTGTGTTTTTTGTAAATGACGCTCCCTGACAACTCACTAAACAGCCATCAAATTGTGCTCTCCATACAACAGGGATTGGTTTTTCAAAACTCTGAGCTTCGTCTGAATTATCACACCACGCACCATTAGTTACTTCAATTTCTCGGCTATCCACTAATACGAATGCCTTATTTTCTTGAAAAGATAGGATACCAATAAAGGTTAGTAAAAGCAGAAAAGCAATCAGCCATTTGTATTTATTCATCTTATCATTTATATCAGAAAATAATACTTTTAAGTATTGCTAGCCTTGGATGGTACTGTCATAGCCTATGTTAGGAACAAAACTATAATTCTCGACTGCCATCCGCAACTTATTGAGAAAGATTTCTGGAACAGAGTGCTTAGGGTAACCTGGCACTACAACAATACCTTCATTTGCCTGTGCTTCTGTGTCAGTTTGGTAGTGGTAAGAGTAGTTTGTATACGTTATTGTAGTACAAGGATCTGGCTTCCCAGGCTTGTTCAATGGAGTTCTTTTTCTGCTATCTAAAATCTCCTGTACCCAAGGTTTATCGTAAATATGAACACCTGGTGTAGGAGGGGCATTTACGTCTACAAAAACAAAGAAAGGAATATCCTCTGGGTTTTGTTTTAAAGCGTTTCTATATGGTCCCGTCACATTGTTCCACAACTGAAAACCTTCTGCTTGACCTGGTTGATGTAAAACACCCTTTCTTACTTTACTCTTTGCCTCAACTGCAACAGTAATACCAGTTTCTTTATCAGTTGCAAAAAACTCACAGTGACCTGGTGTTTGAGTCAAACCATCTAAAGTTTCATCCAAAAACTCAAAGGTACATCCCATTCGTGCGAAAATTGCAGCAACGGCAATTTCATATCTAGCACCTTGATAGATGTGGTCATTTTTCTTTAATCGCTCTATTATCTTCTCAGGGACATGTTCGTGAACATGAATGATGCACGCAATATCAAAAGCTAAAGCTAACAGAGATTTAGTGAGTCCATCTGGCACCGCAGACCATTTTTCTGGTTCAATTTCATTCTCTGGAACACTATTTTTTTCTCTCCAATTTTTGTATGCCTCGAAACACTTGAAAATAAAATGGCGTTTTTCCAAGGGGAGTGACTCCTGCTGACTTACCCATTTCTTATCTTTGCTAAGTTCGTACCTCAAAACAAAAATGAGTCCCTCATGAAAAGTCATGTTCACATGGGGATAATGATAGACACCACTCCCAAAAGCCCAGAGGGATTTTCCCTTAAAGTTCGTAATAGGGGCAGGGAAATCAATAAAAATGCCCCTTGGGACCAATTGTTTGCGACGCTTCAAAGATGCTTCCTGCATTTCTATCTGCATTTGAGCTATTTCCGACGGTGTGGGCATTTGCTTTTGGTCTATCAAACAGCATTTTTTATATTTCAGTCTTTTTCCAGTTTTAGGATTTATTGATCCACATGGACAAAGGTCATTTCTGCCAAGCTTACTTTTCATTTCCGCTCTCCATCACAGCAATCAATTTCTTTGCAATTTTTTCTTTCGACAAAAAATTGCCCTTGCTATCAAAGGTATTAAATATTATCGGGGACCACTTTTTTACTATGTTTGTGCGATTTATTCTTGCGAGTTGTATATTAAGCAATTCTTCTGAAACTGTGTTCCTATTTAAAAATGCTTTTCTTGCTGAATCGCGGTCACCGTCAAACCAGATGTATGTTGGTTTAAGTTCAATAATTCTTTCAACTATACTTAAAATATTTTGATGATCTGGAAGATAGCCCCAAGTTATGACGATTTTATTGTCACCATTGGCGAGTTGGTCAAGCAAGCTGTAATCGCCACTATAAATTGAGGACCACTTGCCCGAAGGTGGGTTCTCCATATCAAGATGAAAAAAACCATAATTTTTTGATAGGTGATCTCCCATAGTGGTCTTACCTGTACCTGGAACTCCAGCAATGAATAGTATTTTTGATTTTTCTGTTTTCATTTTTTTGCAGTATCACTAAGTACATCAGCCAATAACTGTATATCCTCAATTGGTATCTGCCAGAGCTGCATCCAATTATGTATATCTGCTCCTAAACCTTGCGGTCGAATACCTGCTGGTGCAATGTCGGTGATTCCAAGAGCTGCATGTCCAGCATTGCTAATAAAACCACGATTGTACAGGTCATAGCACTCGTGCATTAGCTGATAGACTTCTCTTGGAAATGTGTCGCTGCCTCTGTAATCTGTTTTTCTAAGTTTGAAATGTTCATTAATGGCAGCGAGTCGTAAAATACAGAGCTGCCTATAGGTTAATTGCTCAACAGCCTTAATCATTTGCTCTCCAAGTGAAACACTAATCTCTGTGCTAAATGAAATATTGGCCAAAAGATGAGCTAAAAGTGGTATCTTTTTTTCCTCTGGTTCTCTCTGGCTCTTGAGCAAAACACTTTCCGACAATTCATCAGCCTTTGATCGACCAGATTCGTCATACTCAAAAAATCCATCACTTCTTACATTTTCCCCATTTTTTATACGTTCGCTAATTTCTTTGGTGGCCAACGCAAGTGTGGCGCCTATCCGAGTTAGTTCTCTTGGACCCAGTAATCGTTCTGATAATTCGTCCCCTATATGAATAAGTGTTTTTGAGATAGCTGTTCCACCTGCACCCAAAGCTGCAGCTCCCAATGGTCCTCCAGCAAGAAATCCTAATGCCCCACCCACAGCCCCTCCAGCTATTTCTACGCCAGCGTTAATAAGTTTACGAGTTTTTTTGAATCCTTTGGTTTGTGACACACCACAATTATACATCTGGTTCAATTACACATAGGAATAACCTAGTTGAAGAGATTTTATGTCTGGCAAGAATGTATTAAACAGGTCAACTAGATCCGAAATAATCTGGTTCGGATGCGGAAGGCTTAGGGTCACCATCGGGGAGAACGGTATCGTCACCAAAGAATAAAATTGAGATTAGTGAGAAATTTATAACTATGAACTGGATAAATCATGGAACAGCAAATAACCAAAATTTAGGTAGCATTTCAACTAACGAGCCTTGAGAACCCACCTCCAGCATAGAAAAAAGGTTTAACGAGTTAGAGAACATTTCCGTTCATTTGCTCAACTACACGGGACTAAATACTAAAGGTGAGTTTTGCTTTGAAGCTCCCAAAATCCCGGTGAACAGCGCGCTTACCTAAGGTGAGTGTGTCAACAGAATTTGTTTACTGTCTTAAAATTTTTATGTTGTTTAATGTTGAGGTTATATCTAATTTTACGAAACCCTTATAATCGGGGTTCAAGAAATTTTCTTGACTAGAGCGCATTTCAAAACCTCCCCAAGCAAATTAAAATGCAGGCAAATGTGAAGAACGCAGTGTAGATGGACAGATGGTGTTCCCAGCGCACGAGTAAC
>PFDI01000005.1 GCA_002772695.1 Candidatus Pacebacteria bacterium CG10_big_fil_rev_8_21_14_0_10_44_54 | reverse complement strand
GAACCCAGGACACAGAGCTTAAAAGGCTCCTGCTCTAACCAACTGAGCTACGGACCCACGCGGTGGTGGATTATAGCAAGAATACGGTCGAACGGGTATACTCTCTTGAAGTGATGCCAGAATTACCCGAAGTTGAGACTATCGCCAGGCGAATTGCACCACATTTATTGACAAAAAAGCTGCAGAAGATAGTTGTACTCCACCAGAAGTGTGTGCGAGGAAGCACAACCTTGGTTGAATCGGCGTGCGTAACCAAGGTACTGCGAAGAGCGAAGTTGTTACTCATTCATTTCGATAATGGCAATTCGCTCCTAATACATCTTAAGATGACGGGACAAGTTTTGTATCAAGATGAAAAAATGCGACTGGGAGGCGGGCACCCCACAGCCGATTGGATTGCAGATTTGCCAAGCAAGCACACCCGAGCAATACTAGAATTTTCTGGTAATTCTCGAGTTTTTTTTAATGACATGCGATTGTTTGGTTGGATAAAAGTGGTGAGTAAGTTGCAGTTACAACAAGAACTTAAGGTCTTCGCACCCGATGTGATTTCGCCAGAAATAAGTTCTGAGTATTTTTTCGGCAAATTACAGCAAACCAGACGACCGATTAAAATAGTCGTGATGGATCAATCAGTTGCAGCAGGAGTCGGTAATATTTATGCTAATGACGCTTTGCACTTAAGTAAGTTACATCCCGCTCGGTTGGCAAACTCGCTTTCTCGTCCCGAATCAGATGCAGTATTGGTAGCATTGCAAGAAGTGATTTATCTTGGTATTGCACACCAAGGTGCGACAATTCATAGTTTTCGACACATCGACGGTTTTGCAGGTACGTATCAAGATATTACTCGGGTGTATGGCAGAGATGGAAAACTGTGTCAAACATGCAGAACAAAAATTAAAAAAATAAAGCTTGGTGGGCGTGGAACATATTTTTGTCCAACATGTCAGCCATCGTCAAAATCTAGAGATACTGCTTTAGAGTTGTGACGGCCCTTTCGAGTTGTTGTTTTTCTTTCCAGTCAAACTTGGCTTCGAGTGTTTCTTGTACCCCTGCCCTACCCAGTACGCACGGTACGCTGAGTGCAATACCAGAATGACCGTGATATTGGTGCAGCGGAATTGAGAGTGGGAGTACTGCGCGCGAGTCTCTGAGGAGATTACTGACAATATGAGAAATCACAGTTCCTATTCCGTAGTAGGTTGCTCCTTTGCTTTCAATAATTTTATAGGCTGCGTCGCGTGATTTTTCGTAGGCTTGCAGCGCCTTGCTTTCGCTAAAGTTGCTCAAATTTGCTAGTGGTTGTCCACCAACGGTCGCACTTGAGATTACTGGAAATGAGTGATCACCATGTTCGCCGAGAATATAGCTATGAATACTCTTGGGATTGAGGTGTAAAAACTGTGAGAGGTGAAAGCGGAATCGTGCTGTATCGAGTGCTGTGCCCGAGCCGAAAATTCTCCCCTTGGGCCAGCCGGCAATTTGATAAGCTTTGTAAGTGAGAATGTCGACCGGATTGGCAACTATAAGCATAACAGCATTTGGGGCGTGACGAAGTATGTTTGGTAGCATGGTTTCGAGAATTTTGACGTTTGCATCGACGAGGTCCAGTCTTGTTTGACCAGGTTTTTGAGCGACGCCAGCTGCATAAATAATAATGTCGCTATCGGCGAGATCGTGCCAGTTTTCGCTCGCAAGTATTCGAGCTGATGGTAGGAAGCTTAGTGCATGCTCGAGATCGAGTTGTTCACCCTTGAGTTTATCTTTGGAGCGTCCAAACAAGACAAGTTTATTGACAAGGCCGGCGTGCAGGATTGAGTAGGCAGCGGTCATGCCGACTTTGCCACAACCAATTATTGCAACTTGATTATTATCGAACAGCATATATCTAGTGTATGCCGACTAGTACTTCTTTGCCAAGATGCGCGCGGCAGTTTCTGTGATTGCTTGGGCGGAAATTTTAAACTTTTTATAGAGCTCTGGCTGTTGGCCTGATTCGCCAAACATATCTTGCACCCCAAGTCGAATGCATGGTTTGCCAAGTGTTGTAGCTGCAAGTACTTCAGCAATTGCTGACCCCATACCCCCCGCTATTTGGTGATCTTCAATCGTAATAATACCTGTCGTTTCTCGAGCAGCAGTTAGGATGGTCGCGACATCAAGCGGCTTGATACTCGAACAGTTGAGAATTCTGACAGAAATACCTTCGTCCTGCAATTGCTTGTTTGCCGCCAGAACCTCGGAAAACACGGCTCCAGTACCAATAATTGTAATATCACTACCAGCCTGAATTGTCCTCATTTTGCCGATTGCAAACGGCTCTAGAAACTGCAGTGCAGGTACAGAAATCTTGCTTATCCGAAGATATGTCGGACCAGTGTGTTGGACCATAACTTGTGTCGCTTCGCGTGCTTCTTGGTAGTCTGCAGGTTGTAAAACGGTAAAGTTAGGCAAAACGCGCATGAGTGCAATGTCTTCGAGTGATTGATGTGTGGCTCCGTCGGGTCCAGTAGCAAGTCCGGCATGTGCACCAACAAGCTTGACATTAAGGTTTTGTAGCGCAATACTCGTGCGAATAACACCCCAAGAATTGGCGGGCTGAAATGCAGCGTAACTTGCTGCCACCGGAATTTTGTCGGCTAGTGCAAGTCCGGCAGATATGCCTGCAAGCTGCTGTTCGGCTACTCCCACTTGCACAAAGCGTTCTGGAAAGTTTTTTTCAAACGCTGCTAGTCTAACTGATTCGGTTAGGTCTGCGGTAAGTGCAAAAACATTTTGATTTGTCTCCCCGATCGCAATCATGGCATCACCAAAGCCGTCTCGAGTAGAACTTCGATTGTTACTCACGCCAATTGTCTCCAAGTGCTTCTCGTAATTGCTGCAGTGCCTCCTGTGCTTCTGGAGTATTCGGTGGTTTGCCGTGCCATTCTGGCTTATTTTCCATGAATGCTACGCCTTTACCTGGTGTGGTGTGGCAGATAATTGCAGTTGGTTGCAGCGTATATTCTTGAGCATACTGAACAGCTTCGGCAATCGCAGTCAAATCATGACCGTCAATTTCGAGTACTTGCCAGTTAAAGCTGACAATCTTGTCGTGTAGCGACTCGAGTGGCATGACAGCTTCGGTAAAACCTTCAATCTGTATTTGGTTGCGGTCGATCAAAACAGTGAGGTTGTGCAGGTTATATTTTGCGGCAAAGAGATAACTTTCCCAGACCTGACCCTCCTGGTGTTCGCCGTCGCTCATTAGGCAATAGACACGATTATTGAGCTCGTCAAACTTGAGTCCGTATGCTAAGCCAGCAGCAATAGACAATCCCTGTCCGAGTGGTCCGCTTGAGTTCTCTACACCAGGGAGTGCGCCGCGGTGCGGGTGACCTTGAAGCGGCGACTCAAATTTACGTAGTGTTTGTAATGCACTTGGAGGAAAGTAGCCAGCACTTGCCAGTGTGGCGTATAAAACAGGACAAATATGACCGTTTGAGAGAATAACCCTATCACGTTCTACCCAATCAGGATTTTTTGGATCGTGTTTTAGTTTGTCAAAATACAGAGTGACGAAAACATCTGTTATACCAAGTGCGCCCGCACTGTGGCCAGATCCGGCATGTTCGAGCATAATCATGATATGACGGCGAATTTCGCGAGCTTGGGCTGCTAAATCTTTTTTTGTGTACGACATCAGCAGTAACAAGTGTAGCGCACAATTGGTACAAGGAGCTAGTTGCGCTCACGGTGTTTTGTCGAGTACACTGTAGGGTGAGTACTATGCAAACATCGCCAACTGGTGTGTTTATGGTCGGCTGGGAGTATCCACCACACAACAGTGGTGGTTTGGGTGTTGCCTGTCAAGGCCTAACCCAAGCTCTCTCTGAGCAAAACACACAAATCTACTTTACGCTACCGTACAAAAGTAATTATGGCGCGAGCCATATGCGTATTTTGGACTGTGACTTGAGCGTCGCACTCGATAAAAAGCAACCGCCATTTTTGGCATACCAGACAGGAAATTTGAGACTTGCTCCTCAGTCTTCGTTGGAAGCACAAGTGGCTGAATATAGTGAAAAAGTAGTTGACCAGGCTTTGTTGCACCGCACAAGCGACGTGATTCATGCTCATGACTGGATGTCATTTCCGGCTGCTCACAAGGCAGCAAAACAGATGGAAAAGCCATTTGTTGCTCATATTCACTCGACAGAGTACGACAGAATCCCCATGGGGGGCGGTAGTACTTTTATCCATCAGACAGAGTACGAAGGACTACAAGCAGCTACCAGAGTGATTGCAGTTAGTTACTACACCAAAGAATTATTAATCACCAAGTATGGTGTGCCAAGAGACAAGATTTCTGTAGTTCATAATGGTATTACACAACAATTACCATTGTTGCCTGCTACTGAATCTCCTTTCAAAACCAAACGACCAGTTATCACCTTTATGGGTAGACTAACTATGCAGAAAGGTACCGAGTTCTTTCTCTTATTAGCGCAGAGTGTGTTGAGACAGATTCCTCATGCGTTGTTTGTCATGGCAGGAGACGGCGACTTATATCACGAGTTGCTTTGGCGGGTGGCAGATAAGCAGCTGACAGCGTCAGTATTATTCTCTGGTTTTGTGCGGGATGCACAGCGAGAGTTACTTCTTGATAGATCTGATGTTTTTATTATGCCGTCAATATCGGAGCCATTTGGTTTGGTGGCGCTTGAGGCTGCACAGCGAAATACGCCGGTTATTATCTCAAAACAATCTGGCGTCAGCGAGACACTACCAAGCGCGCTCGTGGCTGATTTTTGGGACATCAAATTGATGACAAAACAAGTAGTAGGACTTCTCACCGATCAACAAACACAGCAGACACAGGTCGTAAAACAGCAAACAGATATTGCAAAAGCTACTTGGGAGCGAGCGGCTGATAGGGTAAAGCAAGTGTACAGAACTGCCTTCTTGGGAGCATAATGGCTCAAATCTGTTTGTATTTTGAGCTGCATCAGCCACGGCGATTGGCAGCTGTGCCTCTAACCATGCTCGGCTCAAAAGTTCCAAGTTTTTTTTCGCTTGCAAGTGGTGATGAAAATCAAGTTATTTTCTCAAAAGTTGCCAAAAAGTCATACTATCCAATGTTGGGTTTGCTCAAAAAATTGCTGGCGTTTGAGCCGAACTTTACCTTTGCCCTCTCCTTGTCTGGTGTATTTATTGAGCAAGCACAAGAGTATGAGCCAGAAATTATTACTCTGCTACAACAGCTCTGCAATTCAGGCAGAGTAGAATTCTTGGCAGAAACGTACTACCACAGCTTGGCGAGTTTGTATTCTCACCAGGAGTTTGCGATGCAAGTGGCACTACACCAAGAATGTATCAAAAAATTGTTTGGCATTGCTCCACGCATTTTTCGTAATACTGAGTTGATCTACTCAAATAATATTGCTGAGCAAGTTGCAGCTTTTGGGTTTGCTGGCATGTTGACAGAGGCTGTACCAAGATATTTAGGTGATCGCCCACCAACACAAGTTTACGAGAGTGCCACAAAGGATTGTCTCCCGCTACTCCTCAAGCAAGCACAGCTTTCGGATGATGTTGCTTTTCGTTTTTCTGATCGCAACTGGCAATGGTACCCACTGACTGTTGAGCGGTATTTGGAGTGGTTTGAGTCATACTCTTCGAGTGATTGTATCAATCTATTTATGGATTTCGAGACATTTGGTGAGCACCAATGGCAGGAAACTGGTATTTTTGAGTTCTTTCAAAAATTTGTATCCAGTTCTCTAGCTAACAAAAAACATCGTTTTGTAACCCCAAGCGTTGCAATACAACGAACGTCTGTTGGAACTTATGATGTACCTGAACCGATATCATGGGCGGATGTTGATAGAGACTTGACAGCTTGGACGGGCAACGCATTTCAACTAGATACACTCAATATTTTGTATTCTCTCGAGGAAAAAGTAAAGAAATCTAGAGATGAAAACATACTTGCCAACTGGCGATTGCTGCAGACGAGCGATCACTTTTATTATATGTGTACTAAGTGGTCTGCGGATGGCGATGTTCACGCTTATTTTAGTCCATACGATACGCCATTTGAGGCTTATCGTCAGTATGCTGTTGTACTAGCGCACCTGCGAGAATCTCTAGAATAGATCTTGTCAGTCTCTCAAGTAAATTGCTACACTAGAGGCTGCTGAAGCTACTGAAGTATTTTTTAAGGAGGTATTGTGGCGCGCGCCCTAACACTTGGTAATGGAAAATTTGTGGTTTGTCTCGACTCACACGGTTTTGTGCGCGATTTGTACTACCCGTATGTAGGATTAGAAAATCAAGTTTTGGGAGAAAAGCACAGGATTGGCGTTTGGGTTGACAATCAGTTTTCTTGGTTGGATGACGACACTTGGGATATTACCATCGGGTATAAGCCAGAAACAATGGTGGGATATCTTGTCTGCAAAAATGAATCGTTGGCGCTAACAATTGTGATGGAGGATGCGGTGTACAACGAAACAACCGTTTTTTTACGACAAGTTGATATTTACAACCACGCAGATCACCAGCGAGATTTTCGCGTCTTTTTTCAGCAAGTTTTTTCAATTAGTGAAAGTAAAAAACGCAATACCGCGTTTTATGACCCTACGCACAATGCGGTCGTTCATTACAAAGGTCGACGCGTGTTCATCGTCAATGGTCGGACAGCAGTAGGCACAGCAATCGACGATTACTCAGTTGGCGCTTATGCGTTCGAAGGTAAAGAAGGAACATACAAAGATGCCGAGGATGGTGTGTTGAGCAAGAATGCAGTCGAACATGGATCGGTAGACTCGGTTATTCGCTTTTCGCTTTCGTGCGAACCAGAAAAGAAGGCTCGCCTGTACTACTGGATTAGTGCAGAAGAGTCACTCAATGCTGCCTATGACCTCAATGAGTTGGTACTTCGCAAGACACCAGCTTCTATGATTCACTCTACCGAGTCGTACTGGCATGCTTGGCTCAAAACCCGACGCCATGATTTGGCTGGACTGAGTAAGGCGCAACAGCGTCTTTTTGATACGTCTCTTTTTATTTTGCGTTGTCACATGGACAATCGTGGGAGCATCATCGCTTCTGCAGACAGCGCGATGATGGAGTATGGCAAAGATGATTACAGCTACATGTGGCCGCGCGACGCTGCTTTTATTGTTATGACTATGTGCAAGGCTGGTTACGCAGAAACAACTAAATCATTTTTTACTTTTTGCCAGAATGTGTTGCATGAGGATGGATATCTTCATCACCGCTATCGCTCTGACGAGAGTTTAGGCTCTACTTGGCATGCGGCAACATCACAAAGTGAGTGGCTTAAAGACAAAATTCTTCAATTGCCTATTCAGGAAGACGAGAGCGCGAGCGTTTTGGTAGCTCTCTGGCGGTACTATGAAGCAAGCAAAGATCTGGAGTTCATTGAAGATTTATACAAGCCACTTATCGAAAAAATTGCCACTTTTCTTGTTCGATTCCGAGACGACGAAACTTCGCTGCCTCTACCTTCATACGACTTGTGGGAAGAAAAAATAGGTATCTCTACGTACACTTGTGCTGCGGTTTATGGTGGTCTGCAGGCGGCAGCAAAGTTTTCTGAGTTGCTTGATAAGCGAAATCACATGCGGGCGTATCGCAAAGCAGCGCAAGAAATAAAAAAGGCGACAATTGATCATTTGTATAGTAAAAAGCAGCAAGCGTTTGTGCGATTGGCCCGGATGAAAGCAGGTCGAGTCGTGCTCGATGAAACAATCGACTCAAGCTCGCTTTTTGGACTTTGGTATTTTGGTATGCTTGATGCACGGGATCCGCTGCTACACAAGACAGCCGAGCAAGTGCGAAAGCGACTACTAAATCCGGCCAAGGTTGGTGGTTATATTCGTTATGAACGAGATAATTATTTTAGATCAAAAGATCTTTCAAACCCTTGGTTTATCACGACGTTGTGGGAAATGCAGCGAGCAATGTTGCACCCAGATACGCAAATAGAAGATC
Organism: Candidatus Pacebacteria bacterium CG10_big_fil_rev_8_21_14_0_10_44_54; assembly: GCA_002772695.1. Classification (GTDB taxonomy): domain Bacteria; phylum Patescibacteriota; class Microgenomatia; order UBA1400; family PJMF01; genus UM-FILTER-42-14. Next base: position 3,104 of record PFDI01000005.1, on the reverse strand, counting down.
TTGATGCTTTGCTTGTCAACATGGATTGGGTGATTGAGCATAGATACAACTCTGGTATTTTGGCTGAACAGCTCGATCCGTATGATGGTAGTTCGTTATCAGCGACGCCGTTGGTTTGGAGTCACTCGGTATATATTGAAACCGTACTTACATATCTCGAGCGCAGGCTCGAGTTGCAGAATCCGGCTGATCCTAGCTTGATTCACGAATTATAATATGTCATACGTTCTTGCTATCGATGGAGGTGGCACCAAGACAAACGTAGTTTGCGCTGATACCAATGGTACAATTTTTGGGAGCGGCATATCTGGTCCGACCAATCTGACGAGCACTTCAGTTGGTGCAGCGAGCTTTAGTTTGCGCGAAGCTATCCGGCAGGCAACAGAGCAGTTTCCTGTTGATACACAAATAACCCATGCAGCTATGGGTTTGGCAGGTATGGATAGTTCAGCCGATTATGATTTGGCGTACAGCACACTTAATGCTGTTTTGGAACAATTTGCAGTCGAAAATTTTATTTTGGTAAATGATGCAGTGATTGCACTCGAAAATGGTTCCGATGCCCCACAAGCAATCGTTCTTATCTCTGGTACTGGCTCCAATTGTTATGGCAAAAATGCAATTGGCCAGACTGCTAACGCGGGTGGCGCTGATTACTTGTTGGCAGATCAAGGCTCTGGTTATGCTATAGGTCGACAGGTACTGCGAGAAGCGGTCAAAAGTTTTGATGGGAGAACCGAGCGTTCGATTCTTGAACAATTGGTCTGCGAGCATTTCTCAATTGCAAGCATCTGCGACCTGAAGTCAAAAGTGTACTCTCCTCCCCTACCAAAAAATGAGATAGCTCAGCTTTCCAAGCTTTGTACTACAGCCTCAGAACAGCAAGATGTTGTGGCGCAGCGAATTTTGAACAAGGCAGTCATTGATTTATTGAATCATATTGTCGCTGTTACCACTCGGTTGCAAATTGCAGACACAGCCTTTGATTGCGTCTTGTCTGGTTCGGTTGTGGAGTTGCCGGAGATTAAAGAGCCATTAATAGCACAGTTACAGAAAAAGTACTCACAAATTAGGGTTGTATTTCCCAACAAACCACCGGTACATGGTGCGCTTAAATTGGCATTGCAAGCTCAAGCTGCTAAAGACCTTTCATAAAGGCAATAACAGACTTGTCCACAATAATGTCACGTGATGAAACTTCTCTGCTCAAATAAACCGAGTCCAGTGAGACGCAACGACTGAGTGCAACATAGGTTTGGCCATGGGCAAAGGCACCTCTTCCTAGGTCGATGATCGCATTTGAGTAAGTTTGGCCCTGAGATTTATGAATGGTGATAGCCCAGGCCAAGCGTAGCGGGTATTGGGTAAAGGTGCTGATAACTTCTTCCTTTATCTTATTTTCTCTTTGGTCGTAGGTGTACTTTATTTTGCTCCAAGTTTCTGGTCGGACGGTATACACAATATCGTCCAAATTTACCTTGATGTTGCTTGGTGAAATACTGTGGATGGTACCCAAGCTACCATTGACCCAGCGTTTGTCTCTATCATTTTTGAGCATCATTATTTGTGCGCCTTTTTTCAGCTGCAGCACTTTGTCTGTTGGGAATGCAGACTCTTCGAGCTTGCCGCTTACTTCCGCCTCGTACTCGTGGGCATCCGCACGTAGCGAGTCAAGTTTGCGCTGATTGATTTCGGACACTGTGCGGTTAGTTGTTGCGAGTGTAACAGCACCATCTTGTGGTGGTGCGATACTAGCGCGCTGATTGAGACGATCAAGAAAATCTTCGTTTGGATTGCCGTCGCGCAGTGAATTGAGCAGGTCTATAAATGTAGCATCAGATTGGCGAAAAATTTTTGATAACGTAATAATTTCTGGCTTAGCCGCCCTCCAACTATTGGCGTTAAAGCAATACGCTCCGCCGTATGTGTCGTCGAAGTATTGTTGCAACTCCCCGCTCGTGACTACTGGTGGAAGCTGATAGAGATCACCAAACATAATCATCTGTACGCCACCAAATGGCTCGTAGGAATTCCGAGCTTTCTTGAGTATGTAATCTATTGCTTCCATGATATCTACACGGACCATCGAGATTTCGTCGATCACAATGCAGTCGAGACTTTGCAATAGCTTTTTGAGCTTGGTGTCAACACGGAGCCTGCGAAACGAGTCGAGGGTTATAGCAGAAAATGGCAAACGTAGGAGGGAGTGGATAGTTTGACCACCAACATTGAGTGCGGCTACCCCAGTGGGCGCGAGCACGACAAGTTTTTTTTGTGAGTAAGTACGAAAGTACTGTAGAAGCAGCGATTTACCAGTTCCGGCTTTGCCAGTGATAAAAAAATGCCCGTTGGTTGTCTCAAGCTTGTTAAATACTTCTTGTTGTTCTTGGCTAAGGGTGACCTTGTCAAAGGAGGATTGTTTTTGCATAGATAATTTTGTGGGCTAGGTGATTGTAACCTAGATCTAGTATAATACCCGACTAAGATATGCAAAAAATTGTGCTCGTTTTTGGCAGAAGCGTTTCTCGGCAATTTCAAACGTATATTCATGACATCGACTCGAGTATACAGATTATTGAGTGTGATTATTCATTCAACAGTAACTCAGCACCAGAAGATCGACGACTCGAATTGCCTGTTGGCAAAGAGTTCGCCACGATCAAAAAATTTCTTGCAAACAAACAGCTCGTTGCTGTTATTAATCGAAAGGATAGTCTTGAGAAATTGCATGGTCAAGTGGTCGATTACTACAACATTCCTGGTCCGTCAGAGCGAGCTGTTGACCAGATTAGTAACAAAGCTAATTTTCATGAGCTTATGCTTGATCTCGATCTCAGCATGTTTCGGCCGCGGACTATCATTTGTCAGCTTTCTGAGGCGCCGCGGCTGCTAAAATCAAGTCAATTTCCAGTTATTATCAAGCCATTTGCAGGCGCGCACAGTAGAGGTGTATACAAGCTGGAGTCGATTAACGAATTTGAGTCTGTTTACCAACAACTTTACAAGCATTTTAACCCACCTCACTTAAATCCCCGACCGTAAGGTCGCTTGGGGATGGAGGTAGCCCCTGAATCTTTTTGGTTGGGAGTTGCTACACTATCTGT
>PFDI01000017.1 GCA_002772695.1 Candidatus Pacebacteria bacterium CG10_big_fil_rev_8_21_14_0_10_44_54 | reverse complement strand
TGATTTTTCCTACCTCATTTTATCTGGGTGCCGTGTACTCGGAAGCCTTTTTTCTTGCCTGTGTTCTTGGTGCTTTTGTGGCTGCAGATAAAAAGCTTTGGTTGCTTGCTACCGCTGCTGCAGGACTTGCAATTGCGACACGACTGGTCGGTGTGTTTCTTTTGCTCGCACTGATTTGGCAAGCGTTCTCGGGAGCAAGAAATATTCGAGCAGTATTGCTGCTGCCACTCTCGCTTATTGGACTGCTTGCTTACATGTCATTTTTGCAATTTGAGTTTCATGATCCGTTCTACTTTTTTCATGTTCAGTCTGAGTTTGGTTCGGGCAGACAAGAGACTTTAATTTTACTACCTCAAACCATTTGGCGGGGTATAAAAATTGTCTTTACAGTGCCATTTAGTCAAATTTGGATTACCTACGCCCAAGAACTTGTGCTCAGCCTTCTTGCTTTTGCCACACTGTTATATGGCTACATACGGCGGAATAAACTACGATTACCGCTGTCATGGGTGTTGTATGCACTTGGTGTTTTACTACTGCCAACACTGACTGGCACACTCTCCAGTATGCCGCGCTATATTCTTGTTGCCTTCCCGTTATTTTATATTTGGGCACAAGTTTTACTGAAATATAGATTGGTTCGAAGTATACTCATACTACTCAGCATCAGCCTGCTTGTGTACAACACTATCCAGTTTATACAAGGGCATTGGGTGGCATAATAAAGGAAATTACTATGAAAATTTTGGTAACTGGTGGCGCAGGTTTTATCGGCTCTCATGTTGTGGATCGCTACTGTGCGATGGGGCATGAAGTAGTTGTGTTTGACAATCTTTCATCGGGTAGGGCAGAATTTGTTAACCCAAAAGCAAAACTTGTCACGGTAGATGTCACTGACAGAGCTGAAGTTCAAAAAATTATTGCACAAGTGCAACCTGAGATGATTAATCACCATGCCGCGCACATTCAGGTAGGCAACTCTGTTAAGCAGCCGCAGTTTGATGCCGAAAATAACATACTAGGACTCCTCAACATTATGGAGGCGGCACGACAAATACCGATCAAAAAAATGATCATGGCCTCAACAGGGGGAGCAATGTATGGCAATAAGCCTACTCCCTTCACAGAAGAAATGAGAGAAGACCCGCTTTCACCTTATGGTGTGTCCAAACGATCTGGCGAGTTGTACCTCAACTATTACTACGAGCAGTACGCAATTCCATATGTGGTTCTTCGCTACGCCAATGTGTATGGTCCCCGCCAAAATCCTCACGGTGAATCTGGCGTCATTGCGATCTTTAGTGAGTTGTTAGCCAGCGGCAAAACGGCTGTTATCAATGGTGATGGCACCCACACCAGAGATTATGTCTATGTAGACGATGTAGTCGAGGCGAACGCGCTCGCACTCGAAACAAACCAGGTTGGCGCATTCAACATTGGTACTACGACAGAAATTAGTGCAAACCAAGTGTACAAAGCCGTTGCGACATCATTTGGTGTTACTGCCCAGGCCCAGTATGGGCCAGAACGTCCAGGTGAACAGATAACGAGCTCATTGGACACAACTAAGGCAAAAGAAAAATTGGGCTGGTACCCAAACGTTGCGTTTGCAGAGGGAGTGGAGAGGGTGGTGGAGTGGTATAAATCTTCCAACAGCTTATCGTTCTAAAACGTGTACCTTGATACCACCACTGCAAGTAACTTCTCCTATTTCTTTTGCTGGACCAAACAACGTGAGCTCATCATACGCAGTTTTGTCATGGTCATAGGTTGAGCCGTCTGCAAACACCATCATGCGGTTAGTAGCTTCTTTATGAGTATATATACTGTAGGTTCTACAGCCATTTTCCTGCAAAAGATAGTGAAATTCTGGACCTACATGGTAGGAGTGATAAGCAGATTGGACGCTAACAAAATATTCACCAGGAAATTGCTTACAAGCTTTTTGTACACAGGTAGTTGTTTCTACTAGGCTTCTTGGAGCCAATCGAAAGTAAGAACTAACGGTGTTTGGATTAAGCCAAGTGCAGATTAAAATACTCGAAAGTATAAATCTAGGCCAACTAGGTAGGCACGCAACTAGAATAAAAAACAGTGTAAATACTCCAAAAATGTAATGCGCCTGTATCTCAACAGGAACAAATAACACAACAAGCATTGAAAAAAGAAAAAGTAATGTTGTGAGCCAAGCTTCCTTCCTCAACTTCAAACTGTTTTGTTTCAACAGCAGTGCAAAAATTAGCACGAGGAAGACAAGCACAATTTGAATTGTTGTAAGATTTGGTAGGAGAACTTGTCTGAAATAGAGCATCTTTGATAGAAGAGAGATATCTACTTGTTCAAGCTTTTCGTATCTCAGCAAAAGTGTGGTAAAAGTAAAATTGTGTCTTAGTTCAAAAACTATAAGTGGAAGATTAACTGATAGGTTTGATCCAACAAAAATCAGTATTGCCTGAAATAACTGTCGATTTCTCAAAAGAAAAAAGTACATTAGTAGAAAGGCAATACTGACTGGGGCAGCTGAGTAAGAAAATGCAGTGGCAGCAGCCAGACTTAGTCCATGAACAACTAACCAGGCTACTTTTTTGGTGCTTCGCCAAAGTAAAAAGGCAAAAAAGGAACTGACAATTGCGATGCCAACAAATGATGGGTTCCAAACCAGACGTTGTTGGTCAACAAACTGAGGATTAGTAGTAATTAACAACCAAGTGACAAACCATATTGTCAAGAACTTTTTGTGTGATTTCAAAAACCAGGTTCCGACTAAAAATATGGCTACATGAGTAAAAACAACGGCAATTGTGGTTGTAAATAGCGAGTGCTGTAGTATAAGAAAGAATGGAAACAAGAGATAAAAATAGATCGGACTTTGATTGATTGGTAGTGCGCTCGTCATTGGACCAAGCAAAGGAGGCTTGCCGCTTACCTCCCACTGCTGTAGGACAAAAAAGTCTCTGCCAATGTCATTTATAAAAAATAAGGATTGATCAAGTTTGTAAAGGCGTAGAAAAATAAAGCTCATAGCGATCAAAATCATCGCAATAACTGTTTTGTAGCTTTTCATTATCTCTGCACCCTTTTTGCTAAAAATCCCCACTGATGATCATTGCCTATCAACATTCGTGAAACAGGAAAGAGACCTATCAGAAAAGTCACTATAATACTGAATATGAGCGTGAGTAGCGTCAATCCGACTAAAGCTAGGGCGGGTCGATGCCAAAAAATCATGTTATCTAACCCAATACGTTTAAATACATCAAGATACTGGAAAATAACACCATGAAAAATATAAATTCCCAAGCTAAGAGAAGATCCAATATTTGCTACTAATTGCCAAACTTTTTTCTTTAAAAATGCAAAATTAGTTTTGAGTAACAATAACCAAAATCCGATACTCATTGCAACTACCCATGGAACGCTGTAATCAAGACTTATGTTGGCTAGTTGAGCAAAAAAAATATGACCAGGGTTGAAAATCATCAAATATCTTGCGGCAAAACCAACTACCAAACTACCAATCAGTCCAAATAAAAGAATTCCAAGCGCTTGTTTTGTTGAGACAGACATTGGTTTTAGCCTGAAAAAATATCCAAGCAAAAAATAGCCGACCCATAGCAACCATCTCCACTCATTTAATACTACACCAGCTGAGTCTGGATTAAAGCTAAGATTTAGACTTACCGAAAATGATACTAGAAACCCTAGTCCTATGATGTATCTGACGACGAAAAAGTCTTGCACTTTTTTGCAGTATGAAAAAATTGAATCCCAAACTGGAATCAATATGTTAAGACCAATCAAAGCCACAAGAAAATGCAAACCACCAGGAGCTGTAAAGATTTGTCTTATCAGGTCGGCAAGAAATGGCAGTGGAGTCTGAAAAACTGAGTTGTGAAGTGCAGAAGAGGTTAGACCAGCCATCCAAACAGATATGATAAATAAAAACAAAAAAGGAATAAATAATCGGCTAATAATTCTAATAAAAAGTTTATTTTTGGAGTAATTTTTTCCAATAGTTAGATAGCCACTTGTCAGAATAAAAAGCGGAACGCTACTCCCAGCAATTACTCTCAGAACAAATAACGTATACCAAGTTGGACCGGCACCAAAGTAGTCTTGTCTGAGCAGATAGCCGTCAGAAATATGAAGAAAGACTACACCTATGATAGCCAAAGCCTTAATCAAATCAATATTTGGATTATAGCGAGTCATCTACAAACAATTCTAACGCAATTTAACTTACTTTGTTCTACAAAGTAGTTTAGAATGCGTTGCATAGCAAATAACCATGATGGCAGCAAAAAGCAAATATCAGTATTGGGTGATTATCCCTGCTTTCAACGAAGCAAAAACGCTTTCGGTTGTCTTAGAAAAATTAAACAAGAGCAGAGTGGCATATGTTGTGGTAGATGATGGTTCGAGTGATGCTACCTTTGAGATAGCAAAGAAATACACAACTCATGCTTTGCAACACAAGATTAATCTTGGCAAAGGGGCTGCGCTCAAAACTGGCTGCGAGTACGCATTTACTCGACTCAACGCAGATGGCGTCATCTTTTTTGATGCAGATGACCAACACGAGGTGGCAGAAATTGCATTATTTGAACACGCACTCCAAGAACACGATGTAGTCTTTGGCGTCCGGTCATTTGACGAACACATGCCACTCATTCGTATCATGCTCAATCGGGTAGCCTCATTCTTTCTTATGGTCTTGTTTGGCACGTATATCCCAGATATCCCATCTGGCTTCAAAGCCCTGTCAAAAAAAGCCTACAAAAAAGTAAGCTGGAACTCGACTGATTACGCAGTCGAGATGGAGATCGCAGCTCGAGTAGCTAAAGCCAAACTAGATTTTGTAACTGTTCCAATCACAACTATTTACCATGAACTTGACCGTGGCATGACTTTTATTGATACACTACGAATATTACTACGAGCTTTGAGTTGGAGGATTAGCTTATAAGGTTGACACGATGCCACAAAGTGTCATATATTGACAGTATATGGAAACGTATAATACAGCTAAAATCATTAAAATACTGCAGGATTCACCACAAATTTTAATCACACCCCAAATCCTACGAGAGTATACGGGGGTCAATTCTGAGTCAACTCTGTATAGACTTATTACAGATTTGGTAACAAACGAAATACTTTGTAAGCTAGAGAGAGGCAAGTATTATCTAAATGATGATAGGGTCGATGACTTTGTAAGAGCAAATATTTTGTACTCACCATCATACATATCGTTTGAAACTGCGCTCAATCACTACAGCATACTCTCTCAGTTTCCGTACGAATCAACGTCTGCAACGCCAAAGAAGTCGAAATCAAAACAATTGGACGGCAAACTATATTCATACGTTCACATAAAAAAGTCACTCTTTTGGGGTTATAGCAAAGAAGGTAACTCGCTACTCGCAGAACCAGAAAAAGCTCTGCTTGATCAACTCTATATATGTTCAAAAGGGCTCAAAGGTCACTCGATAGATGAATATGACTACGAGCAATTGAATGTGAAAAAGTTTTGGAAATACGCCAAATCATTTCCTCAGACAACGGGCTTTCAGAAACTACTAGAAAAGGTGAAATCTGTTCTCAACTAGATAACAAGAAATATTTACTTAGCGGAAGAATCAATTTATGAGCATATTTCAATCAATCGCACTTCTTTTTGCCCTATTCATGCTTTACGTAGTAAACATACATCGCAGAAAATTACACCTTTCGCGTACCGAGCAGGTCGGTTGGTATTCACTCTGGATAGGATTTGTAATCATCTCTTTGTTCCCCGGCGTACTTCTGGGGGTTACTGACCTCATTAGTTTTAGTCGTGTGTTTGATTTACTTATAGTAGCGGCGTTGATGGTGCTGACGACCCTAGTGGTGACAAATTATTTTTTACAACGAGATAACAGCAGAAAATTGGAGCAGATTATTCGTCAATTTGCCTTGAAAGATAGTGATGCCGAAAATAAGCCAAAAAAATAAGACAGCCTTTTGTATAGTCACCCCAAGCTTCAATCAGGCTCAGTTTCTCGAGCAAACTATCAAAAGCGTTCTAGATCAATCAGGTGACTTTGACCTCCACTACTTTGTCGCAGATGGTGGATCAACCGATGCTTCAAAAAAAATACTCGAAAAGTATGCAGACAAACTAAACTTTGTTTCTGAGCCAGATGCTGGGCAAACCAACGCCATAAATAAGGGTATCGCTTATTTTTCTAAACTAGAACCAGAGTACGCGCAAATCATTTTTGCCTATATAAATTCTGATGACTATTACTTGCCCGATGCGTTTGCGCTGGTAAGTAGCTATTTTTCTCAGCACAAAAAAGCCCAGTGGCTAGTTGGAGATGCAGCTATAGTCGATGAAAATAACAAACAAATTCAGTCATTTGTACAAATCTATAAAAAAGTTCTTCGACAACTCTATGTTCCGCAACTACTCAGTATTCTCAACCCTATTCCACAGCCAGCTACTTTTGTACGATGGGAAGCAATTGACCAAGTGGGTACATTCGATGAGTCACTAAAATTTACCATGGACTACGACTACTGGCAGAGATTGCAACAGAAATTCGGTCGACCACACTTTTTGCCACAAACGCTTGCAGCGTTCCGCATTCACAGTAGCTCGAAGGGTGGGTCTCAGTTTACCCAACAATTTGCAGAGGAACTGGCGGTCGCCAAACGGTATACTACAAACCAGGTGCTGTTATTTCTGCACAAAGCACATATATTTGTCATTACAGCAATCTATAGGATGATTAAATGAACAACAGTTTTTGGTCAGATAAGCGCGTTTTGGTCACCGGTGGCAATGGATTTTTGGGCACCCATTTAGTCAAACAGCTCAAAGCATTGAGTCCAAAAAGTATTTTTATTCCGACCTCAAAAGAATTTGATCTGCGCAGCCAAGCAGATTGTCAAAAAGTAGTTGAAAATATTGATCTCGTTATTCATCTGGCAGCGAACGTCGGCGGCATTGGTTACAACCAGGAAAATCCCGGCTCGCTCTTTTATGACAACCTCCTCATGGGAGTCCATCTGATGGAAGAAGCGCGCAAAGCAGGTGTACAAAAATTTCTTTCTGTCGGTACTATCTGCGCCTACCCAAAGTTTACCCCTGTCCCTTTCAAGGAAGATGAACTCTGGAACGGCTATCCGGAGGAAACCAATGCTCCATATGGCCTCGCCAAGAAGATGCTGCTCGTCCAAGGCCAAGCCTACCGCCAGCAATATGATTTCAACGCTATATACTTACTCCCCGTCAATTTGTATGGACCGGGTGATAATTTTGACCCAGGATCATCGCACGTCATCCCAGCGTTGATTAAAAAGTTTGTGGAAGCAAAGCAATCGGGCGCAAAAGAGGTAGTTGTCTGGGGGAGTGGCAAACCAACCAGAGAGTTTCTCTATGTTGAGGACGCCGCGCGTGGCATCTTACTGGCAGCAGAGAAGTACAATAAATCTGATCCGGTCAACCTCGGCTCTAGCTTTGAGATTAGTATTGCGGAACTCGCAAAAACTATTAGTGAAGTTGTAGGATTTGATGGAAAAATCGTATTTGATGCTGCTAAGCCAGATGGACAACCAAGAAGAAAATTGGATGTGAGTCGGGCGAGGGAGGAGTTTGGGTTTGTTAGTGAAGTAGGGTTTGAAGAGGGACTAAAGAAAGCAATAAAGTGGTACAAAACCTCACTCACATAAAACCAATATGCATTTCATCAGAAAAAATCGATTATTGAATATTATTCCAAGAATATATTTAGCAAGCACGTATTTTAGTAGACGAATTTTGAATTTACTAAAGTGGCTAGTTGTATCAAAGGAAGACACAAACCTAACTTACGATTTGACTGAATTAAACTTAAAGTATATTGCTGCTGCGATCTCTCACTTAACTGCAGTTGATGAAAAAATAATTCGAAAATATTTTCTAGAGTTATTAACAGATAAATCGTTACAAAATTTTGTTAAAAACAAAATACATGCATCAGAATTTAAATCTATTTCTGATGAAAACGTAAAATTTGGTAGGCGCATAGCATGGTATGCAATTGTAAGAGCAGCTAAACCTAAAGTTATAGTCGAATCTGGAGTAGACAAAGGTTTAGGCTCTGTTGTTTTGTGCTCCGCACTTCTTAAGAACAAAGCTGAAGGATTTGAAGGACGCTATTTTGGAACTGAAATAGTTCCTGAATATGGATTTCTTTTGAGATCACCCTATAGCAAAGTGGGGGAAATTCTATTTGGTGACTCAATTACAACGCTTAAAAAATTTAAGAAAAAGATTAATATTTTTATTAACGATAGCGACCATTCAACAAGTTATGAATATTTAGAGTATCTTGCTATTGAAAAGCTATTAACAGATAACTCACTAATTTTAGGAGATAATTCGCATGTTTCTGATTCTTTATGGAGATTTAGCCAAAAAAGCAAAAGAGAGTTTATATTTTTGCCTGAGTGGCCAAAAGATCATTGGTACCCAGGAGCTGGTGTCGGCATATCTTTTTCAAGTAATAAGTCATGAAAATCTTGCATGTAATACCGTATTTTACTCCTGCATGGGCGTATGGGGGGCCACCCAAAGCCGTTTTCGAAATTGCAAAAAACCAAGTACAGGCTGGTCACAAAGTTTTTATTTTAACTACCACGGCATTTGAAGCAGATAAGACATTGTCTGCGGGTGTAGAAACAATTGAGGGAATTACAGTCACTAGGTTGCCAAATGTAAGCAATTGGCTCATGTGGAACTTTCATTTTTGCATTCCAATTGGAGCACAATTCTACTTGCAACAAAACAAGTTTGATGTAATTCATTTACACGAAGTCAGAACACTGCTTAATCTATTTGTGTTACTTTTTGGACAAACCAAAAAGTACTTTCTATCCCCCTGGGGAACGCTTCCTTACAACTCCAGCCAGATGCTCATCAAAAAGCTATTTGATGTACCACTTATCCCTTTACTCAAAAAAAAGATCAGTATCTCTTTTGGACAAACAGAACACGAGTTGTCTGTTCTACACAATTTTTTGAGTCAAAAACAAACTAAAATTATTCCACTTGGTATTGATTTCGGTGAGTTTAAAAAGCTGCCAAACAAGCTAGCGGCACGCAAAAAACTCAAACTTGATGCTTCAGCATTTTATTTTTTATTTTTGGGTAGGTTCTCGCCACACAAAGGAATAGAAAAATTACTCACGGTTTTTCCAAAACTGCAGAAAAAATACCCAAACACTCGCCTGTTGCTTGTTGGCAGAGATGATGGATATTTAAAAGTACTGCAGCGCTTAATCAAATCGTGTGGTCTAGAAAAATCAGTAATAATTAACAATCCACTCTATGGTCAGGACAGGCTGTTTGCATATAGAGCTGCAGACACCTTTGTATTTACCCCCACTGCATATGAGGAAACAAGCACTGCTTGTCTCGAAGCACTTGCATGCGGACTACCTGTTGTCACCACCGAAGAAGCATCTATACCAAATATGACAACAGCTGATGGAGTTATGAGTATTAAGAATACTGATTCAGAAATCTTGCAGGCCATGACTTTTTCGCTTGAAAACGCAGTATCTGTGAACACCAAAAAAGCTGCATCTCTATTCAGTTGGAGCACAATTTCCACTCAAATGACAAAAGCATATGAATAACAAACAACAATTTCGCAGCCAGTATGTGGTGAAGCAATCAAAAACTGTTCAACCACCACTTCTATATAGGATGTTCAAACGATTTGAAATACACCGACACGCTGCAGTTGCAGATCAAATTACTCAAAAAGATAGTATTGTCCTTGACATCGGCTGTGGCGGTGGTGATTTTTTATTTGCTTACCAAAACAAATTTTCTAAAATTAGCGGGGTAGATTTACTGGAGGAAAACATACACAAAGCTCAATCAAAATCGTGGCTGGTTCCTACTGCGTTTTCAGATCTTGATGCAGGAAGCACTTCACTGCCTTTCGAGAACAAATCATACGACCTAGTAACCTCACTTGCGACCCTGCAGTACCTAGTAGATCTAGAGCTAGTGTTTCAGGAGGTGCACCGAGTTTTAAAAAAAGATGGATACTTTATTTTTGAAGTGCCTAATTTTCTGGTAGTTTGGAGAAGAATACAGTTGTTTTTTGGGCATTTTCCTCACACATCTCTTTTTTATAGTGGCTGGGACGGGGGAGTCATCCACTACTTCACTTATCCAAAAGTAAAATCGTTTGCCGAAAGCATGGGATTTAAGGTAGTTTCACTTGATTCTTCAGGAATTTTTTCAAAATTGAGAAATCTTTGGCCATCACTACTTGGAGCCAACATCATTGCCGTATGCAAAAAAAGATAACACTTCTTATTGACAATATTCTTACCCCCTACGAAGTAGCTCGGTATAATGCTATCAACGAAGTCTTGGAGGGAAAACTTTTGGTTTGGTTTCAAGCAGCGTCGGATATTAATCGTCACTGGAGTAATCTTCCAGATATTCATTTTAAATACGAAATACTGCCAGGCAAACCATTTCGACTGATAGGTAAGGATGTTCATACTTTTCATATCAATCCTGGCATTACAAAAAAACTTCAAACACTGCAAAATAACTTGGAAAAAATAATAATTTGCGGTTGGGACTCTTCCACATACTGGCTAGCGGCAGCATTTTGCAAAGTTCATGGTATTCCATACACACTTTGGTCTGGTAGCACAAAGTACGAAGCAAGTTGGCGTCGCACGCTATTTTTTCCGATTATCTACTTGCTGGTGCGGTCTGCTCAGGACTACATTGCGTATGGCTCCAGGGCTAAAGCATTTTTACAGAGTCTTGGTGTGAGAGATGATAAAATCAAAATTTTTTATAATAGTGTTGACTTGGCATACTTTTCTAAAAACTCACAACTTTCTGAGGCACAAAAAAAACAAAAGAAAGTAAGTTTGGATATTCCTGTTGATAATTTTGTCTTTTTATTTATTGGTCAACTCATCGAACGAAAGGGAGTACGGGAGTTGCTGGAAGCATTTAAAATCCTGAACCGGCAAAATAATAAAGTAAGTTTGCTCGTGGTTGGTAACGGGAAGCTTCGAGATGCAGTTATACAAAAGCGTGTGAGGCACATCAGTCATGTTGAGTATGACAAAGTACCACAGCTCTACGGACTAGCAGACTGCCTTGTTTTGCCATCGCACGAGGAGGTGTGGGGATTGGTAATAAATGAAGCTATGGCAGCAGGATTACCTGTTATTTCATCAGATGTAGTAGGAGCAAGTGAAGACTTGGTGATTGAAGATAAAACGGGATATGTATACCGCCCAGGCGACATTGCAGAACTTGGTAAATGCATGTCAAAAATGTTAAAAAATGCCAAACAACTTGGTGCTGAGGCCGCCAAACTGATTACGAAAACAGATCCTGCTACAATGGCAAAGAAGCATTTTGGAGCGTCAAAGTATGGAAAATAAATTACTAAAATTTATTCAACTTCCAACGATTATAGATGATTGT
>PFDI01000011.1 GCA_002772695.1 Candidatus Pacebacteria bacterium CG10_big_fil_rev_8_21_14_0_10_44_54 | reverse complement strand
GAGGAACAAGGTAAAAAAGATTTAGGGCAAACGCTGTTCAGCGTTTGAGAAGCTGAAACCCCGACCGTAAGGTCGCGGGAGTGGCTTCATTTGCACACATGGTTGAAAAAAATTTAAATGAGCCACTTTGTATTGTCCAAATTCCAGAAAAGGACAGAGATCCTAGTTTGCCTCAAAAATATGTGGTTGGCATAAAAGATAGGGTCTAGTGAACTTTAGAGCACGACATGTGTTAAAATAGTTTGCTATGACAATGAAAAATAAGTATTGCAATCGTTCTCATATTTCAGAGGCTCAATTTCGAGTGATTTTGCAGTGTTTTGCGAAAGATTTTGATAGCTACTCAACAGCTGAAATTTCAGGAATTTCTCGTCGAAGTATCCAAAAATATTTCGAAAAACTTAGGAATCGAATTGTCGAATGGGTCTCAGATGAAAAACCGTTTTCGGGTGAAGTTGAGGTTGATGAAAGTTACTTTGGACCACGAAGAATCAGAGTAAAAAGAGGTCGTGGAGCAGGTCAGAAAGTACTTGTTTTAGGTATTTTAAAACGAGGTGGAAATGTGTATACACAAGTAATTCCTCGAGCAACTAAGAAGAATATTTTACCGATACTACAAGGAAAAATACTCGAAGAAACAACTGTACATACAGATGGCTGGAAAAGCTATGATGGTTTAATTGATGTGAATAATTTCAAACATTATCGGGTGTATCATTCAAAAGATGAGTTTGTAAGAGGAAAATCACATATTAATGGTATTGAAAGTTTTTGGAGTTTTTGCAAAAGACGGATGAGAAAACAGAATGGTGTTAAAAAAGACAAGTTTTTGATACACTTAAAAGAAAGTGAGTGGAGATGGAATCACAGAAATGATGATTTGTATAAAATATTGCTCAAAAAATTAAGGCAAAATCCGCTCTAAAGTTCACTAGACCCAAAGATATTAATACAAAATAATGAGACACTCCTTTTTTATAGTGTCTCATTTGTCTCATTTTGAGTATAATTAGCCTAGCAAGGTGTATGTGTATATGGGACACACTGGTTCCAGACCCACATGCTCCGCATTCTGGTGTGTTAATTACAGTGACACTTTAAAACTCTTTTTTTTCGAAGCAAGCTATACTATTCTTCCAGGCTGAACAAATGTTATGAAAACAAGCTTAGAAATTAACCAGCTGCGCAAGGTGTATCCCCCAGAGAAAAAAGGTGGCGATGAGTTTGTCGCTGTTAATGATATTTCATTTAAGCTCAAGCAAGGTCAGATTCTTGGTTTACTTGGTCCAAATGGAGCTGGTAAGTCGACAACAATCTCGATGCTGCTTGGCGTCTTGACTCCAACCTCTGGAGAAATCAGATACTTTGGCAAACAATTTGAAGACCACCGCAGCGAGATCCTCAACCAAGTCGGTTTTGCTAGTACCTACATCGCGATGCCGTGGCGCCTCACTGTTTGGGAAAATTTACGAGTCTATGCATTACTGTTTGGGCTGGAGTATGGAGAATTTGTTAAGCGTGCAGAGAAGTTTCTGAGCAAGTTTGGCGTTTGGCAACAGCGCAATAAAATGATGAACCAGCTTTCGGCTGGGCAAACGACGCGGATTATGTTGGCCAAGGCGTTTATTCCGCATCCAAAAATTGCTTTGCTAGATGAGCCGACTGCATCACTCGATCCGGATATCGCGCACGAGGTTCGTAGATTTGTACGCGATCAGCGCGAACAGCATGGTACGAGTATTTTGTACACCTCGCATAACATGGATGAAGTGGCAGACTTGTGCGATGATGTTTTGTTTCTCCGTAAGGGCGAGATTGTAGCACAAGACACACCGGAGAATTTGGCAAGATCAATTTCCAAGGCAAAAGTGCGATTGCAAGTGATCGATGGCCTCAAGCGGATCGAGCGGTTTGCTTGTGAACAGTCATTGTCGGCAGAAACTAAGGGGAGGGAAGTAGTTCTCGAGATCGATGAGCAAAAAGTTGCTAAATTTCTTATGCAACTAGCTGACGAAGACATTCATTATTCGCAGATTAGTATAGATAAACCAACACTAGAAGATTACTTTTTGAGTATGAGCATATGAACTGGAAGCATATACACGCCCTAGCACTCCGACATTTATACCCGCTCAAGCGAGATTTTGATTTGCTCAGCGATCTTGCCTATTGGCCACTGATAGATACGGTATTGTGGGGGGTCACCAGTCAGTGGATCGCCGATGCATCTGGTATCTCTGGTGTTGCATTGGGAATTTTGCTTGGTCTTGTGTTGTGGAACGTTATTTGGCGCTCACAATCTGAAGTTTCACGCAATCTCATGGATGAGATTTGGAACAACAATCTAGTCAACATTTTTTCTACCGCCCTGACTGTCAAGGAGTGGGTAGTGTCTGTGTTACTTTTGTCATTTCTTAAAATGATGATCACCATGTGTATTTTGGTGCCTGCGGTGTATTTGTTGTACTCGATCAACGTGTTGCAGCTTGGACTCTGGCTTGTCGTATTTTTTATCGGCACAACACTCACGGGCTGGTGGATTGGTTTTCTCTCGGCAGGCATTGTATTGCGTCATGGCCAAAGGATGCAAACAGTAATATGGACCCTTCCTGGTATTTTGTTGCCATTTAGTGCTGTCTTTTTTCCACTCGATCGTTTGCCGAGCTTTTTGCAACCTGTTAGCAGGCTAGTGCCAACTACCTATATTTTTGAGACGATGCGAGCGATTGTGGCTGGAGCACCAGTCGATGAGGGCTCATTGTTGTATAGCTTTGGGCTTAATATTTTGTTTTTGAGTTTGGCAGTATGGTTTTTCGTGCGTAGTTTCGCACATAGTAAGCGACTTGGGTTGGGGCGGTTTAATACGTAGGTCATAAAGGTGAGTATATTGATGAAGTTATAATGGTTCTAGAATTATGAATAAACAATTGCAACAGCAGCTTGGAGTTGGTGTCATTGTTATTCGTGATAACAAGGTATTGCTTGGAAAGCGTAAGGGGGCATTGGGTTCTGGAACTTGGTCGTTTCCGGGTGGTCATCTTGAGTGGAATGAAAGTGTTTTCGAATGTGCGGCTCGCGAGGTTGCGGAAGAAACTGGTCTTGCAGATTTGTACGACTTTAGCCAGGTTTCGTACACACGCGATGTATTTATTGAGGAAAATAAGCAATACATAACATTGTTTGTTACTGCACATTCTGCAGTAGGTAAGCCAAAAATTATGGAGCCTGACAAGTGTGATATTTGGCAGTAACTATATGGCCAAAAACCGCACATCAAATTTACGAGCACTGATTATTTCCACAACTCTTGTGCTTGTTGCTGGATTTGCTATATTTCAAGTATCACAAGCAGTGGACCAAGGTAGCAAGTACAATGCTTTACAAAACAAACTTACACCTATGCAGCACAAAGTAACCCAACAAGATGGTACCGAGCCAGCATTCAACAATGAGTATTGGGATCACCACGAGGCAGGCATCTATGTTGATGTTGTTTCTGGTGAACCGCTATTTAGTTCGCTTGATAAGTATGACTCACAGACTGGTTGGCCAAGTTTTGTAAAGCCACTTGAGCCAAAAAATATAGTAGAGAAAGTAGACAATAAATTGGCAGTAGAGCGGACAGAGGTCCGCAGCGCGCAGGCAGACTCACACTTGGGCCATCTGTTTCCTGATGGTCCGACAGAGCAAGTCGGTACGGCGGAAGGCACAGGTGAGCGCTACTGTATCAACTCCGCAGCACTGCGGTTTGTGCCAAAGGAAAAATTGGTGGAAGAAGGTTATAGCGAGTATTTGGTTTTATTTGAATAAGTTAGTTGCAGTAAACACCGCCAATTTTGGCAAAAACAGTGAATATTTGTTGTTTTTCCTTACAACTTCACGTTTTTATTGACAAAAACGTGAATAACTGTATACTAGAGCCATGCCAAAAACACTTGCTATCTACACAAGAATTCACGAACTGCGCCAGCGCTACTATCAGATATCGACTGGAAAGGAAGCACTTTTGTCTCTGATTTCAGCGGCTGAAGTTGCCGAACAGGTCTACAACTCCAACGCAATTGAAAACAGCACTCTTTCACTGGAAGAAACTGATAAAATTTTGCATGAAATTGATCTTGATCGATATATTTCGGAGCGAGAGATTTTTGAGGCTAAAAACTTAGCCCGAGTTGTTGAGTACATTCAGACCAAAGCGCCGCAACAAGAACTCACCATCGACCTTATTTTGTCACTTCACAGAATGCTGCTCTCCAATATCCGCGACAAAGTAGCCGGCAGATTTCGCAGGGCCACCGAGTATGTTCATGTTGGGAGTTATATTGCAGTAGATCCAGAGAAAGTGCGGCCAGAAATGATGCGATTACTAGCAACATACCAGGGTGCGCCAAATGATTCGATCATCAAGAGGATTGCAGTAGCACATCTTACGTTTGAGCACATCCACCCGTTCGTCGATGGCAATGGGCGGATCGGTAGAGTTATCAACAATTACTTGCTGGTTCGCGAAGGTTATGTTCCGATCAACATCAAGCATATCGATAAACAGAAGTACTATGATGCATTTCGTGAGTTTGATTTGCAGGGCAAATCGGCAATTATGGAAGAGATTGTCGGTAAAGCATTAACCAATAGTTATCATAAGCGATTAGCCTACTTGGAGGGCAAGAAAATTATCCCGCTATCAGAGTATGCAAAAGTGACCAAGCAGTCGCACTCCAATTTGCTCAACAAAGCCAATCGTCAAACAATCGATGCATTTCTGGAAAAAGGCGTTTGGAAAATTGGCGCATAGTTCTGTATACTTGGCTATATATGCAAATAAACTATCTCGCAGTTTTGGTAAGCGCAATTCTTTCAATGGTGCTTGGTGCTGTTTGGTACGGTCCACTTTTTGGTAAAAAATGGATGGAAATAATTGGTGCTGATGCCAACGACAAGAAAAAACGATCAGAAATGCAAAAAAGTGCTGGACCACTTTATCTGCTTCAGTTTTTGCTAACGCTCTTTCAAGTGTTGGTACTCGCACACCTGATTGCTGATACGCAGACAGTCAGTGGCCTTGAGCGATCACTCTGGATTTGGGCTGCGTTTATTATCCCGACTATTGCAGCAGGAGCGATGTGGAACAATGACCCAAAAAACATACAATGGGCGCGCTTCTTGATCCAAGGTGGGTATCAATTGGTTCTATTTATAATTTTTGGTGTTGTACTGAATGCTTGGTAGTAAATGAATTCCCATACAGTTCAATTTACAGCCAAAATCTGGCTTTATCCCGGCAAGGCCGGTTGGCATTTTGTCTCTGTGCCCAAAGAAGCGGTTAAAGCCGGTGATGAGATAACTTGTGCTATCAAGATTCATACCTAAGATGCACAAATTATTTAACGGTGCATTTATTGTCTTATCTTTGGGCCTAGCCGTAGCAGCCCTGGCGTATGCGCTGCCACAGCCGTGGTGGTTAGAGTTATTTACGCATTTTATTATGCAGTATGCTGTAGGAGCTGTAGTATTTCTGCTGTATTACCTACTGAAAAAAAAGCGAGCGCAAGCGTTATTGTCTGCAACATACCTAGTGGGCACACTCCTTGTTTTGGCGCCGTACCTACATGGACAATCTCCCGATTCAAATACAACACTTTCTACACAAAAAGTTACCGCAATTTTTTCTAATACGCATTACTCAAGTGTTTCAGTGCTAGATTTAGCAGAATTAATACAACAGCAACAGCCAGAGTTTGTGTTTTTAGCAGAGCTTGGAGCTGGCCAGTTTGCTGAGCTGAGAGAGCTAGTGCCCGAGTACTCGGGATTATTGACAGAGGGCGGCCGTGATCCATGGGCTCACCCAGTTTCTTACTTGGCTCCTACTTCTGTTGGCGAGATAGGCAAAACAGTTCTCTACTTTGATACTTTATCGCCAGCTATCGAAGTAGTTGCGCCAAAGTATCCCGACCTTAGATTACTGGCTGTACACATATTTCCACCTCGATCTGCACGCACTGTCGGGCTTCGCGACACAGCGCTAAAAAATATTGCGCAGCACGCCAGCAAACAAGAAAATCTTGTGGTGCTCGGCGATCTTAATATCACCAATTTCAGTCCGCCGTTTGCTCGTATGCTCCGTGAAGGAGGGTTGTCTGACGTGCGCGTGGGCAGGGGAGTCCTCAGTTCGTGGCCAACAGTGCTGCCAACATTATTTGGCATTCCGATCGACCATGCTCTCGCCAAAGGTGCTTGGCAGATCTGTGAGTTTGAGCGAGGTCCAAATATTGGCTCTGACCACTTTCCGCTTATTGTGACGCTCTGCTACAATACTATCGAGGAGATGTAACTATGGACATAACAAGAGGGGTTGAGATTAGAAAGACATACAGCGAGGCTTGGGAGTTTTTTAAGACTCACTGGAAACTTGTGTATAAAGTAGGTCTGATTTATTTTGTGTTGGCCCATCTTCCTCAGATTACTCTTGAGGCAGTTTTTAGTTACTATGCGGCGAGCGAATCTGGGCTAGCGGTTTTTGTTTCTTTTTTACTTATGTTCTGGCAATCACTTATTGGTATGGGAGGAACCGTGGTGATGCTGAGTCTTTTGCGAAAGCGAGAGCAAGCAGATGTATCTTTAGAGCAACTTTTTTTCAACAGGAGATAAACTTTTGCCGTATATTTGGGCATCATTGAGATATGGAATCATTGTTCTTGTTGGAATGTTGTTACTCCTAATTCCAGGAATTATTTGGTCAATTAAGTACGGATTCGTTTTCTTCTTGATTCCTGATAAAGGAGTTGGTGTGAAGGAAGCTTTTGATCTCAGTGCAGAGATGACAGAGGGAATAAAATGGAAGTTATTTTGGTTTGATATTTTTGGATTTTTGGTGTTAGTTGCAGGACTACTATTGTTGGGTGTAGGGTTGTTTTTGGCAATTCCTGTTATTTATTTGGCCGCGTATATGATCTACAACAAACTACTCGCGCGCACCAAACTGGGAATTGCTGGGTGAAATCAGTCGTTTTCGGTGGCGGTTGTTTTTGGTGTACCGAGGCAGTCTTTCAAAATCTCAAAGGAGTTACCAAAGTCTTTCCTGGCTATGCTGGTGGTAATCGGGAAAATCCAACGTACGAACAGGTGGCGACCGGTGTGACGGGACATGCCGAAGTAATACAAATCTCGTACGACCCTACTCAAATTTCATTTCAAGATTTACTTCTCGTTTTTTTTGCTACGCATGACGCGAGCCAGCTCAATCGCCAAGGTTATGACGAAGGCAGCGAGCATCGCTCACTGATTTACTTCACAACTAAAGAACAAGAAAAGTTGGCATCAGCGATGATACAGAAACTGCAGGCAAACGGTAAGAAAGTTGTGACAGAGCTCAAACCATTGGCAGCCTTTTATCCAGCAGAGGTGTATCATCACAACTACTACAAGCTCAATAGTGAGCAGCCGTACTGTCAGTTTATAATTGTGCCGAAACTAGAAAAGTTGTGGAAAGAATTTGGGCATCTCTATGCGGAAAAATAGATACAAACAAATCGTTGCAGTCCATCTTATTCTGAGACAAAACGAAAAAATTCTGTTTCAACTGAGAAAAAACACTGGCTACGGAGACGGTTCGTACTCGTTGCCCGGTGGACACGTCGAAGCACAAGAAACGGCTATCACTGCACTACAGCGAGAAATGCAAGAAGAGCTGTGTATTGAATTTGACGAGAAAGACATCTCATTAGCACATGTTTCTCATCGCAATGGCAACGATCACGAACGGATTGATTTTTTCTTTTCTACGAAAAAATGGCGGGGTGAAGTAACTAATGGAGAACCCGACAAATGTGATGGTTTCTGCTGGGCGACGAGCGACTCTGTTCCAGGTAATTTGGTAGACTACATCGCAAGCGCACTCAAATACGTTGAAGCGGGCGAAGTATATAGCCAATTTGGTTGGTAGGTTGTATGGATAAACGCAGGGGTATTTTTTTACTACTTTTTGTCGGTTTGACCGCTGTACTACTGCCTTATTTCTTCTTGCAAACGCAGAGAGCTGTGCCTTCACTGCTTTCGCCACTCGTCAATTCTGTTGCAAAAGTACTACCGATCTCGAGCCAAGTAACCACAACACCTGAGGGCAAATTAGTTATTTCTCGTTTGGAAAAAAAGAGCGCGAAGCCGCTCGTAGCAAGCGAGGTACTCGAGAGAACGAGCGAGTATCGCTCGCGATTTGGTTACAATGATTTAGCGGCGAATGACGATCTGATAACAATTACTCAGCGCCTTACAGACGCAATAGCCAAGAATATAGACACTTACGACGATATGCCATTCGAGACGCTGATTGAGTCGTATGCACATGACTCCAAAACTGCTTTGGCGGCAATTAGCCACGTTAGTGTAGTTGGTCCCACCAGTTCTGACGAAGCATTTGCGGCGTTTGTGGCAGATGTAGATCAGAGCGAGATTTTACTTGATTCTGACGCAGAAATAATTGCTGTTGCGACAGGTGCGGCCGAGTATCAACAGATACCCGTGGGAATTACAGTCATTATGTTTGCGCAAAAAGCGCCAAAAAATCAAACGACGCAAGCTACTGTGCCAGTCGCACGCAAGCAAGCATTTCCAGAAATAAGCGACACCTCTATGATCGTAGCGCTCAATGAGTACCGTCGCGCACATGGTATACCGCAGCTTATCGAACATCCATTGCTTTGTCAGTACGCCCAGAAGCGTGTGGAAGATTTGGTAGCATTTGGAGGCTTAGACGGTCACGCAGGATTCCAGAAGGACTTCGAAGATCTCAACAACTTGCCTGAGCCAATCAAGCAGTATCCGGGTGGCAAAATTGGCGAAAACTTGGCATACCAAAACTGCCGCAACATGACAACAGGCGATGGTTTTGTCGCTCAAACAGCGACCGCACTCATCGAGTGGTGTTTTGATTCTTCGACCAAAGGACATCGAGAAGCCCAGCTCAATCCCAAGTTCACCGCCGTGTGTAGCAGACACCAAGATGGTTTGTTTGCTGTTATTTTTGGTGAGTAGGGAATCGCACAATCACTTGGTATAATGCTCCACAGTGGAAGCGTCGCATAGTGGTCAATTGCAGCGGGTTGCTAACTCGCGCCCTTTGGGGCTCGTGGGTTCAAATCCCACCGCTTCCGCATAAAAAACAGGGCCGCTTTCGCGACCCCGTTTACTCTGTCCAGCTTTCCCGTTGATTATTTATTAAACCAACGCGCGAGCATTTTCTGCACAAAGTTTGTTACCCGCTCCTGCAGTGTGGCAGTTTCTTCTGTAGTCAAATCATGGTGATCCGCCATCATTTGGATGCGTTCATTGGCTTGTTCGGTGAGGAACACCTCGGCATCGGCTTCGGTTTTGCCCTGAGACGCAAGAATCTCGCTCATACTCTGTCCAGACTTGCGCGCCTCACGCATCTCTTCTCTGGTCAGACCGACGAATGCCTCCATTTCTGCCCGTTTTTCTTCTCGCCTTGTTATGCGCTCTTCGCGCAACTGTCTTTGTTGCTCTTCTGAGAGGCTGTCATATTGCTCCCGAAATTGCTCGTGTAGTTCTGGGGTGATCAGCCTATTTTCTGGTGCTAGATCACGCGGACCGTGATCCCACATTCCCATTTTGTTTTCACCCTCAAACGCTACTGCTGGTGAAAGTGCTATCAGCAAAACTCCAGTGGCTGTGGCCAGCGCGAGTGTCGATTTCTTGAGTTTTTTCATAACTACTCCTTACTTTATTTATACTGCCCCAGAAGATACTGTAAGTGTTTGAGAAATCGTTGAAATGCTTTTTCAAGTTATTCTCAAGCACTTCTCAACTGGCTGCGTATAATAGTCATCATGAAGTTGTTGGTTGTAGAAGATGAGTTGCGGATTGCGCAGTATCTCAAAAAAGGTTTGGTGACGAAGTCGCACATAGTTGATCTTGCACATGATGGAATAGTCGGTTTGGATCTTGCACTGGCTGAGTCGTATGATGCTATTATCCTTGATTGGATGCTGCCGAGCATGAGTGGTATCGAAATCTGCAAACGGTTGCGTGAGGAAGATAATCACACACCAATTTTGCTCCTGACGGCTCGAGACGAAGTGACTGAGCGCGTAGCAGGACTCGAGGCAGGCGCAGATGATTATTTGCCCAAGCCGTTTGCTTTTATTGAGCTTTTAGCAAGAATTAGAGCAATTACTCGTCGGCCAAAAGCAACTAACGAAGCAGTTTTTACAGAAGATTCGCTGCTGCTTGATCCAGTCTCACTGCGGGTGACACGTGCGGGCGAAGAGCTTGGGCTGAGTAAAAAAGAGTTTGCACTGCTTGAATTTCTATTACGCCATAAAAACCAAGTTTTTACTGCCGAAGCATTGACTGAGCGAGTCTGGGAGTATGATAGCTCGGTTTTGCCAAACACAGCCCAGGTTTTTATCGGTTATCTACGCAAAAAAATTGACCAAGCTTTTCCCACTGAACGACCGCTACTTCATACCGTCCGTGGGTTTGGCTACAAGCTGGGAGTCAAGTCATGAGTGAGTTCTCGCGCGCGCGGTTTCGTCTGACAATTTGGTACACCATGATATTGTTTGTTGTCAGCGTATTACTCAGTAGTTTGTATTATTGGCGGAGCAAACAAATTATCGCCTTACAGTCTCAGCGACTAGAGGATCGGATCCAGCGCGATCTCTTGCAGGAAACTGTGCCAATGCGCACCAGGATGCGGGCAGAGATTTTTGAGACTGAGTTGAGTCGTGTTCACAATCAGTTGCGGCAGCAAATTATATTAATAAACCTGCTTGTGCTTGGGTTTGGTGCGGGAGCTAGCTTTGTACTCGCAGGTAAGACCCTACAACCGATCGAGCGAGTATTTGCTCTGCAGCGAGCGTTTATCTCTGACGCAGCACACGAACTCAAAACACCGCTGACTGTTTTGCGGACCGCGATCGAAGTTAGTCTACTCGAGAAAAAAATAGGGAAATTCGCCAAAGCTGTATTGCAAGAAAACCTAACTGATGTAGCAAACCTACAGATTTTGACAGAAAACTTGCTTTCACTTGCTCGTCTTCGAGAAGGAATACAAACAGACAAAATAACACTTTCACTGGGTGAAGTACTGCAAACTGCCCGCAAGCAAGTACTCTCACTTGCACGTCAGAAAGACATTCAGATTGAAATAGTTATAACAAAAGAGCGTGCCTACGTTACGACGCATCAGCAAAGCTTGTCTCGAATTTTAATGTTACTTCTTGATAATGCCATCAAATATAGCCCAGAAAAATCGAAAATTCTACTCAGCGCCAGAACAACACGTCAACAGGTTTTTATTTCAGTCAAAGATCAGGGTGAGGGCATTGCTCCCAAGCATCTGAAAGCAGTTTTTGATAGATTCTTTCGTATTAGCGAGTCGCGGACAAAACAAAATGATGTCGGTGGACATGGACTGGGTTTGTCGGTGGCCAAAGAATTGGCCAGCTCACTTGGCGGCAGTATTTCTCTCAGGAGTGCAATTGGCAAAGGCAGTGATTTTACGATATCACTCCCTGTAGGCTAGTGTTACAATTGTTCGCCAGGGAGGTGTCGCATAGTGGTCGATTGCACACGCTTGGAAAGCGTGAGCCGCAAGGCTTCGTGGGTTCGAATCCCACCACCTCC
>PFDI01000013.1 GCA_002772695.1 Candidatus Pacebacteria bacterium CG10_big_fil_rev_8_21_14_0_10_44_54 | reverse complement strand
TAAGCGCTAAATCCAGGTTCGATTCCCGGTGGGGGCACCATCTATCATATATTTTTTTCAGACATATTCGTATTAATACCATATGGCCGAGAACCTATGTTTGGCGGCTCCTCTGCTTCCGTTGAAATTTCCTTGAGATACTCAATAACTGCTGCTGCAAACAGACGCACGCCGGATTCCACAGTAAGCGCCATTAAATACAGCGCACGCAAAAAGTCATGCGATTGTTCTGGAATTCTTCCTGTCAATTCTGCTGCATGCAACAAGGTCGTCTCGTTGCCGGTTCCAGAAAGTTCGGCTGCATGCTCAATTGATTCTTCAAGAGCAAGGTATAAGTCGCGAATAAAATCATCGCGCAACATCTCAACTAAGATTTGCGCATGACCTGTAAGTATTGCCGCCTCTCCGTCATACTGCTCGACTTGAGTTATCCGCCTCTTGCGGACCTCTTGTTTTGACTGCTCATTTCTAAAAGTACTCGAAAAGGTTCCAGAAGCTTCTCGGTTCTGGGCCGCAAGCATAAAAATAAGTGCTGTAGTAAGCGAGAGTCTGTGATTAAAAATTAACTTAATAGCAGCAAAAAATGACTCTGTGTTAGAAAAATCAATCTCAAAAACGCCCTGAGTCCTGTCCACAGATGCTTCCAAAGGCAACCCGTTTATATGTTGTGAACGTTCTTCTCTGAGCACAGCACTCACTCTAGCATCCTTCCGCGGGCAAGCTATCGGATTACTAAACTTACTATAGCAAATTTTCTGCGGATGCAAATAGACAGAATGTTACAATCTGGACAACGCTCTTATAGTTCAACGGATAGAACAGAAGTTTCCGGAACTTCAGATGTGGGTTCGATTCCCGCTGGGGGCACTCTAAAGTCTCGCCAACACAATAGTCTTGTAAATATCCGGAACGTTCACAGAAACCATGTGCTTCGTGAGCCGTTTCTACCTCCCCACCTCCTCTTCCGCATAAATCACACACTCCATCGCACCAGAGTAGTTGAACAGCTCATCGACGTTGAAAATGATATCGATCTCGCGCTCGGCATCCTCTTTGCTCGAGGAAGCGTGGATGAGGTTGTACTGCTGGCTCATCCCAAAATCACCGCGGATTGAACCGGCCTCTGCCTCACGACCAAGCGTGGTGCCGACGAGCTTACGGACAACTGGGACCACATCAACACCTTCCCAGACCATCGCCACGATTGGCATCGAACCCATAAATTCCTTGAGATCACCAAAAAAACTTTTTTCTTTGTGCTCGACGTACCATTCTGAAAGCATGGCATCGGTCATACTCACCATCTTGAGACCCACGAGCTTAAGCCCCTTGCGCTCAAAGCGGCTGATAATCTCGCCGATCAAACTGCGCTGGAGGCCATCTGGTTTGACGAGGACTGCGGTGCGGGTGTTTGCCATGTTGTTCCTTTCAAGTTATTTGTTATTGGTAGTCTATCACACTTTCTCAAGTACGCTGCCAAATAAAGGCAGTTTTGCCGCTCTATTTTCGAACAAAAAAATTAAGAAACAAAACGCTCAAAAACTGCCGAATCAGGAAACGGACCAATCAAAGCTAAGCGTTGTTCTCCGGCCACGTAGAGTTCTTTCGCCAAACGAGCTACGTCGACCAAACTAACCGCTTGTATCTTGGCTTGAACTTCTTGTGGTGTCTCAATTTTTTCGGACAACAACTGCCGCATACCATAAAACTGCGCTACCGAACGACTATCCTCTAGACTAAGAGTCATCGTCCCGAGCAGGTGCTCCTTCGCTCGATTGAGCTCCTCTGCTGTTGCTGACTTCTCACCGGTGGCGAGTAACCTAAATTCATCGAGAATAACTTCGAGCGCTTCCTCTACTCTTTCTGGATCGACTCCAGCCGAGGCACCGACAATACCAATGTCATGATAAAAATCGACATCGCCACGGACGTAATAACACAGCCCTCGCTTTTCGCGTACTTCGCTAAACAGCCGCGAACTCATCGAGCCACCCATGATCGTGTTGAGAACGCTCAAAATGTGTCTATCCTTGTGCCCACGCGCCAAGCCCGACCAACCCAAAATCAGATGCGCCTGCTCTGTTTTGCGATTTTCGACGTGAAGTTTGTTTGGTTCAAGTGCGACTTGATTAAGATACGAAGTTAGGTCTTGCTTACCCGTTGCTCGATCGCTGGCCTGCTCGGCAAACAAGGCAGTGATATTCTGTTCTAGTTTGGTATCTGAAAGCGCGCTTGCATCACCAGCCAAAACCAACAAAATATTTTCTTGTCCATACCAACGGTTGAGAAAATGAGTAAACTGCTCTCGAGTCATAGCACGAATTACCTCCTTGGTGCCAAGTATGTCGTGGCCAAGGCCGGCATCGGGAAACACAAGTCTGTCAAACAGCATGCCGACATACTGCATCGGCGTGTCGTGGTACATATTCATCTCTTCGATAATTACGCCTTTCTCGCGTTCGATGTCTTCGTCCTTGAGAAGTGGGGCAAGCAGCATCTCTGACAGAGCTGTCAGAGCAACCGGCAAATGGCGACTCGCCGCCTTGATGTAGTAGCCGGTGTATTCTTTGCTGGTAAAGGCGTTGAAGTCGGCACCAAGCGTATCAATTGCGCTCGAGAGAGCCTGGGCAGACGGATAACTCTTGGTGCCTTTAAACACCATATGTTCAAAAAAATGCGCGATGCCTTGTTCTTCTTTTCTTTCGTATCGTGAGCCAGTATTGGCCAAAATGAGTGCGGTCACCGACTCAACTGCTGGCATCGGTATACGCAGTACTGAGATATTGCCAAAATTTTTCAAGGAAGCTTGTGATGGTGACACGCTCGGTATTGTAACGCAGCTGACACTGTCTGGCTACATCTGCTCTACCACCGGCATGCCCAAAAGCGTCATGCCCTCTCGCAACACGCGATTGACTGCAGCCACTACTACAAGTTGTCGCTGCTGTCTGGGAGTGAGGGTGTTGTTTGTGTTGTTTAGAATTGGACAGGCTTCATAGAAGCGACTAAAACGCTGGGCCAAACCAAATAAATACGTGCACAACAGGTGTGGAGAAAGAGTCTTGGCAGCCGACTCAACTGTATCAGAATATGAGTTAAGGTAAAGTAATATATCGCGTTCTTCAAATTTTATTTCATCATCAAAAACTACTTTATTGGCTAGCAATGTATCAATAAGTTTCGTAATAGATCCATTTTCTCCAATACGTGCTGCTTTGCTCAAAATACTCTGACAACGTACGGCAGTGTACTCCAAATAGGGACCAGAATTGCCAGTAAAATTGAGGGACTCTGCAAAGCTAAAGGCTATGCTCGAACCCAAATTTGCTTTAAGCAAAGTGTACTTTACGGCAGCAATTGCCAACTTATCTGCAAGAACAGCTTGTTCAGCTGCTACCATATCAGCTTGCGTCTCTGCCAAAATGGCGAGAATATGTTTTTGCGCCTCGTCGATCAAGCCGGGTCCGGAAACAATATTGCCCGTCCGACTCGACATTTTACCTACAGGCAAACGCACCATACCGTGTGAGACGTGTGTTGTCTTTGCTGCGTGCTTTGGCAACACTTTTGCCATCGCGCTCAAGACAACTTTGAAGTACTCATCCACTTCATTGCCGGTCACAATAATCGAGCGATCATATGGACCCAGTCGATCTTCTTTCAGTTGTGGCAAACCCATTTCTTTTGCCTCGTAGGTAGGAAAACTCAGTGAGTTGATAAACACCCGATTATGTAAGCCTTCTTTTTCACCCAAATACACAATTGCCCCAGCGCTCTCTGAGAAAATACCATCAGTCACATGCTCGCTGACAAGCGAATAACCGTACTCAGCCGACTGGCTTTCGAAAAAATGCTCTGAAAATTTTGTACCCAATCGCGCATAAATGGTATCGAAGTACTGTAGGCTCCAGGCCCTACCAGTTGTGTAAAGCGTCGCAATTTCGGTCAAAAGCTGTGCGTCGTGCTTGCGGCCTTTGCTGTAATCAACCTTTGGGGCAATACCTTCTTCGTTTTGCAACCGCTCTTGGCTGGCGAGAAAAGTAAGCAAATTGATCTCTTGCATCTCCTGCTTTGCGGTAGGAATATCTTCGTATGCAGTCGCTCCAGTTGCGTACGCCCTACCAAGAAATGCGACTCGCTCTGCCAAGGGGTGATTGGCAAGATCTGCTAATGTCAGTCGTTCTTTGGCGAACAGCGTTCTCATGCCCCATAAACTCTTGGCTACGTGCATACCAACGTCACCCTGATAACAAACCGGAATCACTTCTGCCCCCGTCGCTCTGAGAAGGCGAGAAATCGTCTCACCAACGGTAATATTAAAGAGATGCCCAATATGAAACTCCTTAAACGGATTTGGGTCGGCATACTCCACTAGAACTCGTTGTCCCGCAGCGGTTTGCGGCACCAAAGTCACTGCTTCATCAGCAAATTGTGTGAGGTGACTCACTACTGCCTGTGACGTCAGCGTGAAGTTGAGAAAGCCAGGTTTTGCTGCTACCACCTCCCGTACGAGTTTTGTCAATTTGGCTTCAGTCGATAACTTCTCAGCAAGGAGTTCGCCAAGCAGTACTGGCGACGTAACTTCGAGTCGAGACCGATCGTCGGCCGAAAGCTGGTTAAACAACACCAACGGCCAGTCGCTCGCTAAATCGGCAGCAATATGACTGGGAGCTAAAACAAGTTCTGGCTGTCCCGACACAATCCCAATCAGTTCTTGCGAAAGCCGATCGAGCGCAACTGCTATTTGTTTGGCGGCAGATTCTTGTAGTGACTGTGGTGACATAGAGTTGTATTGTACACCTTGCACCAGCGTCCTTGCATGATCCTTGTCACATAAAAAAGGCGAATGAAATAGAGTATATTTATTACTCTTTGCCAAATGAGGAAAAACTACAAAAACATAATTTATAGAGAAAAAAAATGTACTCAAAATGAATAAAAAATATGAAAACGAAGTATGAAGAAAAAAATTTTTGTACTCGGTTTGTCTTGTCAAAGCCTACAAATTTTTCCAAAAAAACAACACCAAGAGAATGTGCCGTAAACAACTCATCAGCCAAATGTCCAAATGATTCGCTACAAAAATTTCTCCAAAAACTAAGTTAATGAATGAAACTCAAAAAGTGCTACAACAAAAATCATCGCAACAAATATTTTCAAAACGAAACAGAGCAGCGCTACAAAAAAAACAAAGCTCGTCACTGCATAATCCAGTACCGCTGTCCGTCACTTTCCAAACTGACGCTACCAAGCTCATCACTACGAAGTATGTCTATCCTCCGTGTTCGCAATCTTTCCAATACAACCTCTGTCGGATGCCCATACGGGTTATTTTCCCCGACACTAATTAGAGAAGTTTCGGGTGTAATTCTCTCCAAAAACAACTCCGAAGTGCTCGATTTAGACCCATGATGCCCCACTTTTAGGATATCGACATCACTGAGTACTCCTGCCTGGAGAAGTGCTAACTCAAGTTCTGAATCAGCGTCAGCAGTAAACAGCATTTTGAACTGTCGAAACTGCAATAAAAGAACGATAGACCAGCGATTACTCTGTCCGTCATCGACTGGAATAAATCCATTTGCAGCCGATAGTATTGTTTCGGCATTTGCTGCATTTTGAGCCAATTTTTCTTGAAACACCACCATTGGTGCCAGAATTGTGAGCGAGATTTCGTTGTCAATTATAATTTTTTGGCCAGTCTTTGCTGCAGTAATACGTCCTATAAGTTCTTTTTCACTCGAGGCAGAATCGCTCAGAGCGGCAAAATCGGCAGTTTCTCTCGTCACTGGCGGCAGTAGTAATGACTCGACAGAAAATTGCTCAAAAACAAGCGGTAGCCCACCAATATGATCTTGATCTGGATGAGTGGCAATGACTAGTTCTATAGTCTTATCGAGAAATGGTAACTCCGACCAGAGGCAACTCAAAACTTTTTCACCTCGTCCCCCATCTATGAGTATCTGCGTTTGTCTTCGACTAATCAGAAAAGCATCGCCCTGTCCGACGTCGCACATCGTGATACGCAACAAATCTCCTTTTGCAACAGACTCCTTGCGGATCAAAAAAAGCAAAAAAATAATTGCAGTAAGAAAACACAGTAATACACTAAATCTCAAAAATTTCATACCAGTTGTCGCACTTTCTTGCGAGATTGTTGCTCACCAACCCACCAAATAATGCGAAACAGCACGAGCACGCCCCACCACACAACAGAGAACCAATCCGGCACTGCTTTCCAAACAAAACTACTCGGTAAAACTGCTTGCAACCAAGTAAGTAATAATAACTCTACTTGCCAAATAAGTTCGAGCGAAAAGCGAATAGGATAAAAAATGACTTGAGCTAAACCTGGAAAAACAGCAAACACAGGCGAAAATAAAACAATTACTACACCAAAAAATAAGAGTAAAGGAAAAAACCAGGCTAGAAAAACTGTAGAAATCGGCGCAAACAACTGAATCTCACCAAAAGTATCGAGTATAAGGGGGGCAACAGAGATCTGAGCAATCAAGCCTATAACAATAGTACCTCTAGTATACTCTAAAAAAGCGCTATTCCATCGAGCAACTTGGGAGAGTGCGTGTTGCCGCAGACCAAGTTCGGCTCGCAAAAAAAAATTTCTATCTGATAAAGCCAGGGGTGCAAACAAAATAATACCAACAGTAGCTGCCACTGAAAGTCTAAAAGATACAGATATACCCCCTTCAGGCCAGATCAGCAGTATTAGGCAGACAGTAACTATCAAGCGCACCAGAGGTGGGAGTGATCGTCGAGCCAACCACCAGGCTAACATTGAGAGCAACCACATGCACCAGGCACGAATAAGTGAGGGACGAAATCCAGTCAAAACAACCAGGTAGAAACTTGCCATACCAGGTATACAAATCTGCAAAAATCGAGGCAGTCGCATAGGAACAAATGTACTCAACACCAACAAAAAAATACCCAGATGAAAGCCCGACGGCGCCAGGAGGTGTTGAAGTCCTAGATCGGCAAATAAATCGAGCACTTCCGGATCTAGTACGTCATTGGCACCAAGTGATACGGCTGCAACCAGGCTACCAACTTCTCTGCCAAGCAGGTAATGCAGCTGGGCAATCACTACTTCTCGCCGAGTACGCCACCACTCTACTTGACAAGGAAACCAACATTTTGCCGAACTGAGCAAGTTGTAAACTGAGTGAAAAAACTGATCTATAGGCAAAAAACTAATAAAAAAAGCAGTATCACTACTTGCTACTCGACTGCTAAACCTGGATTTATCTAGAAAAAATGCCAAAAAATTGTAGTATTTTGATCTGGAAAATGAGTCATAATAGGCAAAATCAGCGAGTGAAATAGCCCCTCTAGAGAATGCGAAGATCGATTCGGGTAGAAATAATTCAATACTTTGATCGAGAAACGTCACTTTTTGGGTTATTTGTAATTGTTGCAAAAAGTTAGTTATTATTAAAAATACAAAAATAATCAAAATAGAAAGTAATATTACTTTTTTTTCAATAGTTATTTTCTTATTTTTTGACACGAAATAGTATGTTTAATAGTAATTTGGGATTAATAGCTATAGATTTGCGCAAAAATCCTATAAATACCTCAGTATTGTTTTTTTCAGAGCGTTAGCTGCTGTTTAATCTGCTCAAAAACAGTCTTGGAAAGCACACCACGATCTACCACTTCTTGTAGTTGCTGATATGGACGACCCGCAATAATATCGGTCGCGCGCTTCTGACCAATTCCAGCTAAGCTT
The DNA here is from genome assembly GCA_002772695.1 of Candidatus Pacebacteria bacterium CG10_big_fil_rev_8_21_14_0_10_44_54. Taxonomy (GTDB): domain Bacteria; phylum Patescibacteriota; class Microgenomatia; order UBA1400; family PJMF01; genus UM-FILTER-42-14. The sequence goes on along the minus strand of PFDI01000013.1, from coordinate 5,452 downwards.
TCGAGCTGGGCGGTTGTAGCGGTGTTGATGGAGATAGTATCGCTTGTGGTTGGCTCAGTAGTCGTAGATATAACTTCTGCATCACTGACAAACGGCACATACACTTTGTCCTCATCCTTAAGCTTTTGGGCTAAATTGATTCGCTGGGCTACTGCTCGATCATCAACCCCAATACGAAAACCGCCTGCTCGAGTGATTGCCTGGCCAATACGAGATCCAGCATCGAGCTGATACATCCCGGGATGTAGTACCGCTCCAGATACATCGACGACTATTTGGTCGCTCGGCTGAATAATCTCAACGATAGTTGTGCCTTGCTCTGCTTGAATCTGCGATTGACCCACTTCTCGAAATTGCCATAAGCTCAAACCACTTACAAATATTCCTGTCACAAGTGTAGCTAACCAGAGTCGAACTCGAATAAATCGCCAGAGTTGTCGCGCACTAACCAACAATGGTTCGTAAAGCTCGAACATGAGACTACTCTACTAAACAAATGTAACGCGAACTGTAGTAAGTAGACTAAACTTGGGTAGAAAAACTCAAAATTTTGCCGCTAATATAGCGGGCTGTGGGCTTCGAACCTAGAATCCAACGCTGAACAACCGGATCAGCTTGCGCACGCTCGATTACAAACGCTTCATCTAAAAGCTTATCGGCTGCGATCTGCACCCGGGCCCGGACCTTACCGTCAACTTGAATGGGAATTTCAAACTGCTCCTCGGCTGCGAGTTTCGGATCAGCCTGAGGCCAATCACTCTGATGCAACGAAATAAACTGACTGGGAGAATTTTGAATTTTTTGATAAAGTTCCTCGGCCAAAAAGGGAGCAAATGGCGCAAGCAGTTGTACCCAAGCGACGACTTCTTCTTTTGGTAAAACCACACTGCTTGACCTACTGGAGCGCTCAAATTGATTTAAGCACTCCATGAGTGCAGCCAATGCCGTATTAAATTTCAAGGCAGGAATATCGGCAGTTACTTTTGTAATTGTCTGGTGCAACTTACGCCTGACCACCTGCTGCTCTGGATGAGCGTTTGTCGCTTGCTCGCCCACCTGTGACAGTATGGCGGCGTGCATGCGCTGTAGGAAGCGGTACATACCGGCTACGGCACTCACATCCCACGGCTTATCAGACTCGATTGGGCCCATAAACATCTCGTAGATGCGTAGCGTGTCGGCGCCAAACTTTTCGATAATTTCGTCTGGATTGATCACATTCCCCTTGCTTTTGCTCATTTTCTTGCCGTCTGGACCCAAGATCATTCCCTGGTGGCGCATCTTGGTGAACGGCTCATCAAACTTGAGATAACCTTGGTCCCGCAAAAACTTGGTAAAAAACCGAGAGTACAAGAGGTGCAACACAATGTGCTCAGGTCCAATCATGTAAAAATCGACTGGCAGCATCTCCTTGAGCTTTGTGGGATCGGCAAACTGCGACTCATCTCTAGCAGAGCCGTATCGTAAATAGTACCAACTCGAATCAACAAACGTATCCATAGTGTCGTACTCAGGTCGCCAGCCTTTGCCGTAGAGTTTTTCTACTCGAGCCTTAAACGCTTTGCTCGAAGTAAGTGGCGACTCCCCAGTCGGTTTGAAATCGACGTCAGTCGGCAGTGTCCATGGCAGGTGTTCTTCCTTGACTGGGTGTGGTTTACCCTCGGGGTCGTACACAATCGGGATTGGCGCTCCCCAGTAGCGTTGGCGAGAAATCAGCCAGTCGCGAAGCTTGTACTGAGTAGATTTTTTGCCAAAACCTTGCAACTTGGCATCCTGGAGCATGTCTCGTCTACCTACTTCAAAATCCAAACCAGAATACTTGCCAGAACTCGTAAGTTTGAATGCAGAACGCTGCGCTTTAATTTTACTGTAACTGATAAAATCAGGGTTCCCCTCGACCACACTTCTTATGGGTAGTTTGTGTGCGGTCGCAAACTCACGGTCCCGTTCGTCATGCGCAGGCACAGCCATAATCGCACCGGTGCCATAATTTGCGAGGACATAATCTGCTACAAAAAGTGGTACGCTCTCTTGAGTAAAGGGGTTGCGCAGTGAGATGCCTACAACCTCGATCCCAGACTTCTCTTTATTTGTTTGTCGTTGTAAATCGGTTTTGGAACTAGCTTTTTCTATATATCTACTCACTGCCTCCCAGTTTGAAATAGCTGATTTGTGCCTGGCAAGCAGCTCATGCTCCGGGGCAATAACCATAAAAGTACAACCAAAAATCGTATCATGTGCGGTTGTGTACACTTCTAACTCACCGATCTGCTTGTCACCTGAATGGAGCGGAAACAAAATACTTGCGCCCTCACTCTTCCCTATCCAGTTCAGCTGCTGCTGCTTGGTCGGCTCCGGCCAATCTACCTGGTCTAAGCCGCTAATCAGCTCATCTTTGTACTCAGTGATCTTAAAAAACCACTGCTTCATATTCTTTTGCGTTACTTCGCTATCACAACGCTCACAGGCACCGTTGACAACTTGCTCATTGGCCAGGACTGTCTGACATGATGGACACCAATTGACCATGCCATTTCCTTGATATGCCAAGCCTTTTTTATAAAACTCTAGAAATAACCACTGTGTCCACTTGTAGTACCCAGGATGTGAGGTCGCGACCTCAGCTTCCCAATCATAAGAAATTCCAATGCGCTTGATTTGCCGACGAAAAGTATTGATTGCATTGCGTGTCGTCTCGACTGGATGCACTCCTGTTTTGACTGCATAATTCTCGGCAGGCAAGCCAAATGCATCCCACCCAACCGGAAAAAATACTTTCTTGCCCCGCATGCGGTTGAATCGTGCCAAAATATCGAGAGCTGTTTTGCTCTCTACATGGCCAACGTGCAACCCTTGACCAGATGGATAGGCAAAAGCAAACAGCAAATATAGCCAATCATCACCGGGCTGGTTGGTTGTTGCCATGTTTTGGAACAAAGCATGTTGCTCCCAGGTTTTTTGCCACCGCTCTTCAATATCAATATGATCGTAAGGTACTGCTTGCATCTCGAGGTTCGAGTATATCACAGCTTGAGGTATCAGGTAGAAGTATCTACAATGACTGTATGTCCAACGTGCTGCACTCAGCTGCTCTTGTTATTACCATTGGCTTTGTGTACGTTTGGCTTAGTATTCCGGTACTACAACCATACTCGCTACAAATTTTTGCACTTACTATCGCTGTTTTCTTTATTATAAAACGCCTGGCCAAAGCCAAGTTTTGGCATATCGTGCCTGAGCATGCCTCTCTTGAGATAACCCTGCTTACCTTTGCCTTTTTAATCTTAATTGGTGCTACTGGCAACCTCGAGTCGCCATTTTTTGCCCTGTCGTATATCCACCTCTTTTTCTTAGTCCTCGCTACTCGACCACCAACTGCTATTGTTACCACAATTGCCACCGCCTTGCTCCACTTTAGTCTAGCTGGAACGCTGAACGCCGCCATGTTGCAGGCACTTATTTCACTGCCAGTTCTCTTACTTATTTTTTTATTTGCCAAAGCCCAATATGATGAGGCAAAAGCAGCCGAAGAAATCATTGCTGCCGAAGAGCAACAACTCGAGACAGTAGAGGCGAAAGAACGCTCGCTCGAAGAATTTTTGACAACTTTCCTACAACCCAGAATCACGACGCTAACGAAGTTTAGTAGCGATCCAGCTGTCCCCAAAGATCTCTCGACACAACTTTCGCTCATTACTTCAGAAATCGAAAAACTGCTGCGAAAGAACTAGAGTATGACAAAGCAAGCACTACTCTGGGGATGTGCTTGGATGATAACCTGGACAAGCTATCACCTAGCACTGTCACCAGTTCTGGCAGAGCGTCTCGAATCTGATTCATACGTCATTCAGTTTGGTAACTTCAACGTTACAGCTGGAGAAAAAGAAAGTGCGTCATACAAAGTAACTGATACAGTCGGCCAAACGGGTGCGGGTCCATATGGACAGTACGGTGTGTCTAGCTACTTTGTCGGTGGTGGCTTTCAGTATATTTACCAGATTGATCAATTTGCTTTTTCGATTTCAAAACTCGCGATCGACCTAGGAGAACTCACAGCCGGCGCGCACAACACCGATGCGCTGACACTTTCTATTACTACTGGGGGCGCTGGTGGCTACGCTATCTATACTTATGAGACCAAACCACTGACGCACGAAAATGGATCAAACACGATTGCCGACACTACTTGTGATAGCGGCACCTGCAGTGAGTCATCTGCTGGACTCTGGACCAACACTAGTATTGGTGGCTTTGGCTTTAATGCTACGGGCAGCAGCGATGTGTCGAGCGACTTTCTAACCACCGACCACTTCCGCCAGTTTGCCGACAGCTCTGCCGCCGAGTCGATGCAAGCTATCATGAGCTCAAACGACATAGTAGAAAACGAAACTGCTACCATTACCTACAAAGCAGGACTCAACAGTGCAAGTCAGGCAGCAGGACGCTACGATACGGCTACCGTCTTTGTCGCGGTACCAGGATACTAAAGCATGAAAATAAGATTACTTGCTACTACCCTAGTCATGCTCGCCCTCCTCTTGGCATTGTCTGTAGGCGGGGCGTCGGCTCAGACTAGTCAGTTTTCACTTATTGTCGGTCCATCACAAGCGTATCTCAAAATCCTACCAGGCAATAAAGCAACGCACACAATCACGCTCGAAAACTCAGGCAACCAAACACTTGAAGTGACGCCAAAAATACTCGACTTTATAACCGACGGCAAAACTGGTATTCCTGTTCTACTTGGCAAAACAGAATTTGCGTACCTTGACATGACCGACTCGCTCTTTAGACCTATTTCCTTAGCACCCAAAACAAAAGCTCAGCTTACACTGTCATTTTCTGTTCCACCAGGGGCGAAAAACAAAGAGTACCCGCTCTCTATTCTGTTTACGACCGAAAAGCTCCATTCGAGTCTGGCCGATAACAGAGACAACCCTAGCCCTGTCTCTGGCTCAGTCGTCAGCAACCTCGTTGTGCTCGTCTCCGATGACTCAGTTGCAAGCAAAAAAATAGCACTCAAAGACCTTGCTGCACCCAAGTTTATCGACAGCTTTGGCCAGATTGAATTTGCGCCAGTCGTCCAAAATGAGGGGTACGCAGCTACCATTGCTTCTGGCAGTGCGAGCATTAATGACTTCCGGGGCAAAAAACTTGCTGAGTTTCCCCTGTATCCCGACAGCATTCTGGGCTTTAGCTCTCGAGAGCTACGCAGCTACACCGCAGCCGATCTCACGCCTCGATTATTTAACTATAATCCACCATTCCTCATTGGTCCGTATAAGGTGGTGGTCGAAATCGACAATAGCACCGAAACACAGCAAGAAATTACTACGGAATACACAACTGTCATCGCCCTGCCGTTTTCCTTGCTTGGGGCGGCTGGACTTGGTATAGCCACATACTTCGTGTACACCAAGATTCTCAAAAAGATCACGCTGTAAATGACTGC
>PFDI01000021.1:11494-59597 GCA_002772695.1 Candidatus Pacebacteria bacterium CG10_big_fil_rev_8_21_14_0_10_44_54 | reverse complement strand
CCTGTTCTATATACTCTATACCAATTTTGCAGCTCGATGCAAGTGGGAGTTATAGCAAAACGCTTTCAAACTCTCTCTTAGAGAGAGCAGCCTGATGTAAGAATGCTCGAGAGCGTACCAGCAGCAATCTGCTTATGGTTGGGGACAATCACTGTCTGAAGCTTGCCATCTCTCACGCCACGCAGTTTTATATGACTACCTTTTTGTGAGACTTTCACAAAACCAAATTTTTTAACGCTTTAAGCACTTCCTTGGCAGAATAGCGCCTAGGCATAACTACAGTGGCACAATGCGTAGATTGGTAAGACCAGACGCTTTTACTGGCTCATTCTCGAAAAATAGTTGCAAGGCTTCTTCAAGATTTGCCAACGCTTCCTGCTCGGTTGCACCTTGACTAGCAACTTCCAGCTCGACGCATTTTGATACAAACACATCCTCCTCTTGCCAAATAAGTGCATGAAGACCGCGGGTAGATAGTGTTTTTTGCTGTGCTTGCTTTATGCCAATAGTATAGCAGGGTTATCTAGATACCTAAAACTGGCTCGTCAAGTTGTAGATAGGCATGATAATGGCAATTACCATAGCACCCACGCCAATACCAAGCACTACCATAATCAGTGGCTCCATAGCTGCAGTAAGGTTCTTGACCGCTTGCTCACTTTCTTGCTCAAAGTAATCTGATAACTTTTTGAGAATTTCATCGAGTTTGCCAGTTTCTTCTCCTACCGCTGTCATCTGAAAAAGAATTGGTGGAAACGCCGCGCCCCGCTCGAGCGCTTCAGAGAGTGGCACACCTTTTTCGACATCCTTTGTCGCATCCTCGAGTGCGGATTGATAAACCTGGTTGCTCACGCCTTTTGTCACAATTTCTAAAGCGTTAAGCAGTGAAACACCAGCGCCAATTAGGAGAGATGTTGTTCGGGCAAACTCAGTCAACACAATTTTGGTATTCAGGACACCAATAATCGGAATACGTAGAATAAATGTATGCCAAATTGCTCTCCCACTTTCTGTTTTTATCCAACGTTTAAAGGCCAAGAATCCGCCAATACCACCGCCGATAAACAGCCACCAAAAAGTCTTCATAAATTCTGAGATACCGATGAGCGCTCTGGTCGCAAGTGGTAGTTCTGCACCAAAGTCGGTGTACATAGCAGTCAATTTGGGGATAACAAAAATCATCATGATAAAACCAACAATCACCATCGCAAGCAAAACAATCACGGGATAAATCATGGCGCCCTTGGTTTTGGCTCGAAACGCTTTGGACTTTTCCATGTTCTCGGCTAGACGCGCAAGAACTTCGTCGAGCACGCCACCAAGCTCTCCGGCTCGGACCAACTGTGTGTAGAGATTATCGAAAGCATCCGGGTGTTTTTCGAGCGCGTCGGCAAACGAAATACCACCCTCGACGTCTTCGAGAATTGCGGCGGTAAGACGAGACATTTCTGGCTTGCTTTGCTGGACGAGGATAGAAAGAGAAGAGGCGAGCGGCAAACCAGCCGAAATCATAGTAGAAAGCTGGCGAGTAAAATTGACGATGTCATCGGTCTTGACACCAACAAACATGGCCTTGAGCGGAGCAAAGGCGTCTTCTGTTAGAGGCTTGAGCTGAATAACCAAGAGATTTCTCTCCTTGAGTACGCTCGCTGCCTGATGAACATTGCGTGCCTCGACCTTGCCGCGCAGATTTTCTCCAAATTCATTCTTGGCTGTATAGGCAAAAAATGGCATAGGTTACTTCTCGAGCAAACGCGCCATCTCAGCAGGACGAAAGGCCCGCTCAAGCGCTACATCTTTGCTAATAATTCCTTGTTGAATCAGTTGCATTAAATGTGTCTCGAATAACATCATGCCAGAATCTGCCGAAGTTTGCATGACTGTGTCGATTTGGAAAGCCTTTTCTTCGCGAATAAGATTGCGAATTGCCGAGTTGGCAAACATGATTTCCATTGCAGCTCTGCGTGAGCCATCTACAGCTGGCAAAAGTCGCTGTGACGCAACAGCCTTGACGGTCGCTGCAAGTTGTTGGCGAATCTGGCCTTGTTGACCAGCTGGAAAAACATCGATAATACGACTCATTGTCTCGGCTGCGGTCGCGGTGTGGAGAGTGGCAAAAACTAAGTGGCCAGTCTCGGCAATAGTAATTGCCGAGGCAATTGTTTCGAAGTCGCGCATTTCGCCGATCAATACAACATCTGGATCTTCTCGCAAAACAGAGCGAAGCGCTACCTGCCAACTATTGCTATCGTGCCCAATCTCACGTTGGGTAATAATACTCTTATTTGCTCGGTAGCGAAACTCGATTGGATCTTCGATCGTCACAATGTGTTCTGATCGAGTTTTGTTGATAGTATCAATGAGTGCTGCCAAAGTTGTCGATTTTCCTTCGCCGGTTGGTCCAGTCAAAAGCACGAGTCCTTGGTTAAAGTCGGCAAACTGGGCAATGGCTGGAGGAAGGTTCAACTCCTCGAGCGACTTAACTCTGTCAGGAATAAGGCGCATAGCTGCACCAATCGTACCGAGCGCGTGGAAGACATTGACGCGAAATCTTCCTTTGTCCTGAAATTGATAGCCAAAATCGAGTTCTTTGTTGACACGGACATAATCTTTTTGCTCTTGGGTTAAGATCGGCAGAATGAGTTTTTCTGATAGCTCTTGGGTCAAAACAGGTGCACCCTCGACTGCAACAAGTTTGCCACCAACTCGCAACATTGGCGGTGTATCGACATTAAGATGAATGTCTGATCCCTCCTTTTCAACTACCTGCATCATGATGTCATGGATATTCATAATCTCCTTATATCTCTGCTACCCGCAGTACTTCCTCTAAAGTAGTTAGTCCCTCCAAAGCCTTGAGATAACCATCCTGCTTCATAACAAGCGAACCCTGTGATTTGGCTACCTTTTCGACATCACTAGCTGGCGCACGTTGCAAGATTAATTTGGAAATTGCCTCGGTAATTCGTATGACTTCAAAAATAGCCACTCGACCCTTGTACTCAAGCTGGTTTTCTGGCCGATCGGCTCGAGATCGATACAGCTTTAGGTTGGCTGGATCAAGATTTTTCTCTTTGCAAAACTGCTCGTACTGAACGCCAAGAACTTGTTTGATATCGGCTACTACTTCTGGCTCTGGCGTGTAGGCTTCCTTAAAATCGGGATTGAGGACTCGTGCCACCCGTTGTCCTGCTACCAATGTCATCGACGATGCGAGCAAAAATGGCTCTGCACCCATATCGAGCAAACGCGGCAGCGCACCAGCGGCAGAGGACGTGTGCAGAGTAGAGAAAACCAAGTGACCAGTCAGGGAGGCTTGAATCGCAAGCTCGGCGGTTTCACTGTCTCTGATTTCACCGACCATAATTACGTTGGGGTCTTGTCGCAAAAATGACCGCAAACCAGAGGCAAATGTAAGACCTGCCTGCGGATTAATCTGTACCTGGTTGATACCAGGCATTTGGTACTCAACAGGATCTTCAAGGGTCATAATATTCACTTTTGGCGTGTTTATCGTATGCAAAACAGAGTAGAGCGTAGTGGTTTTGCCCGAACCAGTTGGACCGGTGATCAAGACAATGCCGTGTGGCACTTTGATCGCATCTTGCATGTTGCGCAGCGCAAACCCTGTCAATCCAAGGTCTGGCAACGGCGGCACTGCCTGGTCCTTTTTGAGTAGACGCATCACTATTTTTTCGCCGTGAATCGTCGGAAGTGTCGAGACGCGCAAATCAATCTGCTGTCCCTGTTGTGCAAAACCAAAACGACCATCTTGCGGTACGCGTTTCTCATCAATCTTGAGCTTACTCAAAATTTTGATACGCGACACCACTGCGTCGTGTACGCTGCGAGGAAGAATAAGTTTTTCACTCAAAATACCATCGATACGATATCTGATGCGGGTCCGATCTTCTTGTGGCTCAATATGCACATCGGAGGCGCGAGCTTTCATGGCAAATGCCAAAACTGTTTCGACAATCTTGGTGATCGGCGCCTGCTTAATTGTTTTACCAGAAAGTTCTGAAAAATTCTGTTTTTCAGCCAAATCTTCTGCTACTTGCGTTGTTTGTTCGAGAGCAGCGGTGACTTCTCCCGTCAGAGTCTGGGAGTAGTACTCAGCCAATTTTTGCTCCAAAACTGAGGGTGGTGTGTAGTACGCCTCAACCCGTAAGCCAGTTTTTTGCTGGGCAAAGTCAATCGCACTCAGATCGAGCGGATCGATCATCGCTACTTTGAGCAAGCCAGATTCTTTTTCGTATATAAACGGCAACATTTTGTAGTGCCGCGCCGAACCTTCTGGCAAAAGACTAATTGCCTCTGGAGCAACACCAACCTCATTAAGATTGATGTATGGTACATTATGAAAAATTGCCTTTGCTTGTGCAAATGACTGTTCGTCAATAATATTTTTTTCGACAATGAGCTCTTCAAATGACTTGCCAGTGCTGATATTCTCAACCTGCAGTACGTTGGCCAGCTCAGCAGTGAGTTGACCCTTGCTTACCAGTACGTCAAGAATGTTATTAAAGTTTTTGGCGGGCGCTGGCGTCGGGGCAGACTGTTGCATACAAAGTAAACCAGAGGTTATAAGTACAATAACTATAAATGATCACAGCGCCACAAGCAATTACCAGCCGACATTACCCCACAGAACTCTGGAGTGTGACAGCAAAAGCAGACCAAAAGCAACTTGTCCTCAAGCAGGTAGCAAACAACACCTCCAGTATTTGGCAAAACGAGGAAGCTACTCGTACTGGCATTGATCAGATTCGACAGCTCCAAGAACAACTCGGTTTCAGCTCTGGTACCAAACGGTTTGTTTTTTTGCTCTACGCCGACTTGTTGACCGTCCAAGCCCAACACGCATTGCTCAAATTACTCGAAGAACCACCAAGCAACACCCAGATTGTCCTCGTCTCGTCCAAACCACAAGCCCTACTGGCGACAATCCGCTCCCGCTGCCACGAGCGACAGATTATAGCCGTCGCAAAACAGCAAGATCAAAAATCTGCAGAAAACTATGCCAACTGGCAACAACTCAGTATCAGCAATGCGATAAAAACCGCCGAGAACTACAAAAAACGAGACGAAACACTGCCAGTGGTAGAAGCGCTGGTTAGATTTTTGCGAAATGAAGTATTACCCCAGGATACAAACCTACCAACCTTGCAAACAACACTCGCAAACATCGATTACTGTTTAGTTGCGCTTGATCAGTTAGCAAATAACACCAATACACGATTGGTAATGGAGGGACTCTTTTTTCGACTAAGTCGGCACAACGCCAGCTGACTGGACTCTAGTAGTCAGGTGTGATATACAATAGGCCGTCAATACGGACACATTTATGGCCGACAAAGTATCATCATACGAAGCTGCAGAAATCAAAGTACTCGAGGGACTTGAGCCTGTTCGAAAACGTCCAGGCATGTATATCGGCTCGACCGATAGCAAAGGTCTCCATCATCTTGCCAAAGAAATCCTCGATAATGCAGTCGATGAAGCCTTGGTCGGATACGGCAAAGTTATCCAGATATTTCGCGACAAACCAACCGAAATAGAACAACAGCTTGCAGGCAAACGAGCGCTCGGCGCTGAAGCTATCTCAGTCGTAGATAATGGTCGTGGTATTCCCGTTGGTATGCACACGTCTGGCGTTTCTGCTCTCGAAGTAGTCTTGACCAAACTCCACGCCGGCGGCAAGTTTGAAGACTCAGCATACAAAGCTTCGGGAGGCTTACACGGCGTTGGTTCATCTGCAGTAAATGCACTCAGTGCAGTTTTGCAAGTACTCGTCAAGCGCAATGGCAAGTATCACTATCAATCTTACAATCGCGGCAATCCAGAGAAAACAGTCGCCGTCATCTCCGAAACAGAGGCTAAAAAATTATTCCCCAAGGAGCACGGTGCATTTGTTGGCTATCAAACGGGCACTATTTTACGCTTTATTCCCGATCCGGAGATATTTTCGACAACTGAGTTTTCCTACAAAACATTGATTGAAGCCATTAAGGACCGAGCCTACCTTATGGCTGGTCTGTACTTTCAGTTTCGCGACTTCATCACCAACCAAGAACACGACTATTACTTTGAAAACGGCATTAAGTCGTTGGTCGAACACCTCAATATGAACAAGAAGACGCTGCACCCAGTCATGTACTGCGAAGATACCTGGACTGACGATACAGGCAAATTTCAGATTGCTGCCGAGATCGCGCTTCAATACAACGACTCATACAACGAACGACTCGAGTCGTACGTCAATGTGATTCACACCGCAGACGGTGGGGCACACGTCAATGGTTTTCGCATGGCACTCAGCAAAGTGGTACGAGATTACGCCGATAAAAATAATTTGATCAAAGATAAAGAATCATTTACCTCTGAAGATCTTCGAGAAGGCTTGACTGCTGTTGTGTTTGTCAAAATGTCGTCCAACGACCTGCAGTTTGAGTCACAAACAAAGGCAAAATTGAATAACACTGAGGCACAGTCGGCAGTCTATAAAATCTTGCGTGACAAACTAACCGAGTACTTCGAGGAAAACCCCCAAGCAGCTCGCAATATCATTGGTAAAGTTTTGTTGTCAGCTCGCGCTCGCCTCGCGGCTCGCGCTGCCAAAGAAGCAGTTATCCGCAAAGGCTTGTTTGAGGGCAGCTCATTGCCTGGCAAGTTGGCCGATTGTCAATCCAAAGTCGCCGCCGAAAGTGAAATTTACATTGTAGAAGGTGATTCAGCTGGTGGCACTGCCAAGCAAGGGAGAGATCGCAAGTTTCAGGCTATCTTTCCGCTACGCGGTAAAATTTTGAATACCGAGCGTGCCAGACTCGATAAAATTGTCGCCTTCGAAGAACTCAAAAATCTTGTTATTGCACTTGGTGCTGGTATTGGCGACACATTCAAGCCAGAAAAACTGCGCTATCATCGCATTATCCTCATGAATGATGCCGACGTCGATGGTGAGCATATTACTACACTTGGCCTTACTTTTTTCTTTCGCCATTTGCCCGAAATTGTCGAAGGCGGCTACCTCTACGTGGCAATGCCACCACTTTTCAGGATTACAGCAGGCAAAAATGACATTTATGTCTACTCAGATGAAGAACGCGAAAAACGAGTGGCAGAGATCGAGATTGAGACGCCATCAGCAAAAATTAGCATTCAGCGCTACAAAGGTTTGGGAGAAATGAACGAAACACAACTCTGGGACACTACTATGAACCCACAGACACGCATGCTCAAGCGCATTACGATCGAAGATGCCGATGCTGCCGACATAACTTTTAGTACTTTAATGGGAGATGATGTCGCGCCACGCAAAAAGTTTATTCAGTCACATGCGCAATTAGCAGAATTGGATATATAAGAAAGGACCATAGTATGGCAGAAACAGTAACCGTCTACATTGAAATTCCTGAAGGATCTCGGGTTAAGTATGAGTTAGATGAAGCGACCAACCAGTTGACTGTTGATCGTCTGGTGCCTGTTGCAATGGACTACCCCGTCAACTATGGACTTATCGAGGGGACGGTTGGCGAAGATGGCGACGCACTCGACGCGCTCGTATTTCTCAGCCAACAAGTTGTGCCTGGTGTGACGATTAGTTGCAAAGTTATTGGTATGCTAGAGATGGAGGATGAAGAAGGCATTGATCATAAATTGGTCTGTGTACCAGTGAAAACTAAGATTGATCCAATTTGTGGAGCCTGGGAAAGTCTCTCAGACGTTCCAGAAGCTAAAAAGCAACAAATTCGACACTTTTTTGAACACTACAAGGACTTGGAAGAAGGCAAGTGGGTCAAGCTACATAACTGGCAAGATGCAAAAATGGCCACAAAAGTACTCCAACAAGGAATAGATCGAGTAAAAAAGTAATGACATATGACTGATCAAGCAGAAAACGAGCAACCAGCAGAAGAAAACAAGCCAGCAATTGGTTCTGTAGAAGAATCTCGCTACGGCAAACTGCGCTACACCTCCATCGAGAGCGAAATGAAGCAAAGCTATCTCGACTATGCTATGAGCGTCATCGTCTCTCGCGCGCTGCCAGATGTTCGTGACGGCCTCAAGCCCGTTCATCGCAGGATTCTCTATTCGATGTACAAGAGCGGCATTCACCACACAAGCAGTTATAAAAAATCTGCTCGTATTGTCGGTGACGTGTTGGGCAAGTATCACCCCCATGGTGACGCACCCGTCTACATGGCATTAGTTCGTCTGGCGCAAGATTTTAGCATGCGCTATCAATTGATTGATGGACAAGGAAATTTTGGGTCTGTCGATGGTGATAGCCCCGCAGCTATGCGGTATACCGAAGCTCGCCTGGCTCGAATCAGCTCAGAATTGTTGGTCGATCTAGATAAAGAAACAGTACCAATGGGCGACAATTTTGACGGCTCACTCAAAGAACCACTGGTTATGCCTGCCAAATTGCCAAATCTGCTCCTGATGGGCTCAGAAGGTATTGCCGTCGGTATGGCAACCAAAATCCCTCCACACAATCTTGTTGAAATCTGTCAGGCAATTTTACTCGTTCTCAAAAATAGCAAGGCAACGATTGAGCCGCAGGTGGTAGAAGCAACTGAGACAACACAAACCCAAGCAGCACTGATCGAAAAATTGGCACAAACTGATCCAAAAGTACTTTCAGGCACACTCATTAGTGAGACAACCATCGATAACATCATGGAGATCATCAAAGGTCCTGATTTTCCAACTGGCGGCATCATGTACGATTCCAAGGCTATTATCGAAGGCTACCGGACTGGCAAGGGTAGAGTAGTCATGCGAGCTAAAGCTGAGATTGTGGAAGACAAGAAAGGCTTTCAAATCATCGTAACCGAGCTGCCATACCAAGTTAACAAAGCTCGCCTCCTGATGAAAATTGCAGATCTCGTGCGTGACAAAAAAATTGTTGGCATCCGCGATCTCAATGACGACTCCGACCGAAAAGGAATGCAGATCACAATCGAGCTCAAGCGTGATGCCATCCCCAAAGTCGTGCTCAACAAACTCTTCAAGTACTCAGAACTTCAGACTAGCTTCCCAATGAACATGGTGGCGCTCAATAGCGAGGGTACTCCACAACTCATGAATATTCGCCAAATTCTCCTTGAGTATCTCGGTCATCGTCAAGTAATCATTGTCCGCAGAACTCAGTACGAGTTGGTAGCCGCTGGCAAACGAGCTCATATACTCGAAGGCTTGCTGATTGCCCTCAAGAATCTCGATGAAGTAATCGAGACCATTCGCAAATCTCCCGACACCGAAACTGCAAAAGTACAGCTGATGAAGCGTTTTGGCCTCAGTGAGCTGCAAGCGTTGGCTATCCTCGAAATGCAGCTAAAACGCCTGGCAGCACTCGAAAGGCAAAAAATTGAGGACGAGTACAAACAAATTCAAGAAACAATTAAAAAACTCCTAGTATTACTGCAAGATCCACAAGCAATACTCGAAGTAATTAGCCAAGAAACCGAAGAATTAATCACTACCTACGGTGATGAGCGAAAAACTCGACTTGTGAAGGGCAAAATTGGCGAAATGAGCGAAGAAGATCTCATTCCAGAAGAAACTACCGTTATCACCCTCACTCAGACCGGCTATATAAAGCGACTCAACCCAACCGCGTTTCGCTCTCAGTCTCGAGGTGGAAAGGGGAGTATTGGGGTAAAAATGAAGGATGAGGACGTCGTACAATCACTGTTGACTGCCTCTACCCACGATACCTTGCTACTTTTTACTAATCTTGGTCGGGTATTCAAGCTGAAGGCTCACGAAATCCCTGAGACGCAGCGTCAAGCGAAGGGGACAGCAGTCGTAAATCTTCTCAGTCTTCAGACAGAAGAGGTAGTGCGCTCCCTCCTGGTGATAGATGAGCAAGCAGATGCCGAAAAGTACATATCTTTGGCTACCAAAAAAGGCTTGATTAAAAAAACCGCAGTTAGTCTTTTTAACAACATCCGTCAAAACGGCATTATTGCGATCACGCTCAATAGTGATGACCAGCTTGTTTGGGGCAAACTCACCTCTGGAGAGGACGATATTTTGCTCATTACACACGAGGGAAAATGCATTCGATTTAGCGAAACACAAGTCAAAGCCTCACAGCGCGATACAAAAGGTGTTAAAGGCATATCTTTGCGTGCGAGTGATTATGTGGTTGGCGTCGAGGCAATTAGTGAAAATCTCGATAAAACTGATCATTTATTGGTTATTACCGAGAATGGTATGGGTAAGCGTACACCACTGTCTCAGTATCCAGCCCAAAAGCGATCTGGTCTTGGGGTGAAAGTCTCTGATATTACCAAACGTACTGGCGCGGTAGCTGCTGCTCTTCGAGTAGATGAAACATTCGAAGAAGTTGTTATCAGTACCAAGGATGGCCAGACAATTAAGCTGCCATTAACTAAAAAATCTATCCCCATCCTCACTCGACCAACACAAGGCGTCATTTTGATGCGACTAAAGGAGGACGATGCTGTTGTCGCTGTCGCCCTGACCTACAAAGAAGTAGAGTAGGGTGGATTTTCTTTGTGGACTCAGCGGGACTCGGACCCGCGACCTCCTGCATGCCATGCAGGCGCTCTAGCCAACTGAGCTATGAGCCCATTATTTTCAACTTGGATATTGTATCATTTCTTCAAAAGATATATTTTGTTTTATTACTTTATATTTTGATAGTATTTTGAAGTGCAACTCTCCAAATAAATACATATTTATCTATAACAATATGATTAAAGATATAGTAATAAGTCAAATATAATCAAAAAGCTGTAATACAAAAAAACACTGATAAATCGACAAAATATATAAAAACTCTAAATTAGCAGTCTAAATAAGAGATTGCTAGTTTTGGGTGCACTATTCATTGGTATGAAAGCGCTGATGAACTTTTTTGAGCTGAGGTCTGGTGACATGGGTATAAATCTGTGTGGTCGCGATACTTTTATGACCAAGCATCTCCTGAACATCGCGCAAACCTGCTCCATTTGCCAAAAGATCTGTGGCAAAACTATGCCTCATGCCATGTGGACTAATCTTGAGTGGCAAGTGAGCTTTCTTGGCATACTTGTCGACGATTCTCTGAATACTTCTGGCAGTAAGACGCATTTTTTCTCCGTCTTCGTCTGGTGCGGCTATTTTACCAGAGAATCGAATAAAAACGGGTCGCCAGTGATCAGATCTCTGGTTGAGCCACTTTTCTAGCCAGGTAGCCGCTCGATCACTCAAAAACACCACTCGAGGTCGCCTACCTTTGCCAATAACTCCAAATTCTCGACTCTCGAAATCAATTTGCTCTCGGTTGAGACCCACTAACTCGCTGACACGTAACCCAGTAGAGAAGAGTACCTCTAAAATTGCCTTATCACGAAGACCATGAATCTTTGAAATAGACGGCTGCGACAATAAATTTTCCATTTTATCTAGCGAGAGAAATCGCATGGGAATCGACTCTCCCCGGGGCAAATCAATCTTTTCTGGGTGCAAAACTGGAGCGTCTCGTTTTACCAAAAACTTGAGCCAACTCCGCAATGCAATAGTATAATAGCTTTGTGTACGTTTTGAGAGGGTTCTACCTTGATCGTCACTGTACCTCGAAAGATACACTCTGTACTGCCTGACTACCTCGAGGTCTAAATCGCGCAGGGAACTGTGACCTGCCTGAGCAAACCAGTTGCAAAAACGTTGTAGGTAGTGACGGTAGTTGCGAATAGTCAGTCTACTAACATTTCTCTCGACTTCAAGGTGTTCGAGAAATAGTTTTAGAGCTACAGTCGGCTCGGTAGAAATTGTACTCATAGTTTCATTATAAACCTCAAGCCAAAATTAGCAGAGTAGTGAAATTATTGCTAATTTAGTTCAGATCGAAAAAAGATTGATATATCTATGTTTATTAAATGATATATTTTGATTATATTTGATATTGTTTGATAGTTATAAAAAAATCCAATATCAGAAGCTGATGAACAATACCGCGCAGCAAAAGTCAGTGAAACAAACATTGGATAGAAAAAAAATTTCTAAAACAATCTAATAAATCAATGATAGATCATGCGTGCAGGAATTAAAAGCCACCCTAAAATCCTACTAGAATTCGCGAGCAATTGAGTTCAAAAAGAATCAATCTGTTAATAGCTTCTTAGTGACTTTTTATTATAATAAATAAACTATGATGCATCAAGTAAATATGTATTTATAGTCAGACTATAGCTTCTGAGGGGCTCAAAATCGGCTTTTTATTAAATAGATGAGGAAATATACCTAAAGATAGAGGGTTAGTGTGACAAAAAATAAAAAAACATACAGAAGTAACAATACCCGCACTAAAATTAAGGCTACAAACAATGCTCTCGCAACAACATATCGTTGTGTCGCAAAAGTAATATTGTGCGACATAATACAAGTTGAAAATAGCACTGAGTAAAAGTAACCCCCCCTCTCACGTGGGGAGAGTGATGCTGTGCCAATTTTTTTGTAACAAACTAAACAAGCGTGTGCTGGCCAATAGGTGTGGCCAATGACTGACTGCATAACTATCTTGCCAGAATATGCACTACCCCCAGAGATTCTCAAAATTGTCCTTCGGGTATTATGCGTTTATCCTCCACCAGGCTTGATACTAGATTTCACGCACACAAACAACAACATAACTGTATAATTCTTGCATGTAACCTGGTAATATCCTATAACTTTCTGGGTTATCCACATTAGATTAATGTATCAAACTATATCACTTCTCCCTTTTTACTCGAGTCTCCTCTGTTGTTTCTTCACTACCCCATTTCTTTGTTCTTAGGATTTTTGCCATGCCCAAAATAACTGTGCCGCTATAGGTAGTATTTTGCCAGGTGTTTAGAATGAACATCAGAGCTTTTACTACACGACTTAAAATACCCCGATTTGAGACAAATTCTCTCTTGCTCTCCCCTGGTTTAGAGATGTTTTTCTTTGCCTGGTTACTTGAGGGGAAAATTGAAAATGAACAGCACAGCAACAAAAATAAATACCAGGGCGTACTCGACTAGAGCGCGTGAAAAGAGGCGTTCAACGAGCGAACTGCGCAAAATACTGATGCCAAGATATAAAATAGACATGAGAAATAGTGAGGTATACCAGATTGAGTACGGCAAGAAAGTGAGTACTGTAGCAAATTGAAACAAGAGAAAAACCAGCAGAAGTGAAGAATAAACTACTGTTTTTTCTATCCGTGGCGTCAACTGAACAACCCACAAGCCGGATAAAATTAGCGGGAAATGACTCAGCGCAACAAGCCCTCCAACTGCATAAAAAGGCAGGTTGAGAGAAAAAATCGTGTTAGAGAGTAGTAGCGAGGTAATAAGAGTCAAAAACAAGCCAATCGCATGGGCTGCATGTAGAAGCTGGATAGTTCTACCTTTGCCAACTGAGTAAATGTTGGCAGTTAGCAAATTGGCGTACACACCAATACCAAATACGCTCAGCAAGATAATTCTTGAGAACATATCACTTGGTAATAAAAAGTAAAACAAACTAACGGCGGTAGCAAAAAGTGCTGGAACTGGCACTAACATGAGTAACTCAATTCGCTGCAAATCTTCCGACAGTGCCCAAGCACTGACAAAATACGATACAAATGCAAGCACTGCAACTGCGTAGTAGCGATACTCTAAACTAACATACTGCAGAGCGAGCAAGCCAAGACTCAAGATAATCGCGCTGAGAACAAATTTTTCACGCCGTCTCATAAGTTTGCTGTCGTATAGATTTCTTCAACATCCTCAAGTTCTTTGAGAGCATCAAGTAGCTGCTCGAGTGTCGCCGCTTGATTTGGGTCGAGGGTTTGCGTGTGAATTGGCTCGTAGCAAAGTATCCCATCTGAAATTTGCTTAGTGAATAAAAACTGTGCTGAACCTGGGCCAGACAATGAACCATGATTTCTAGAAAGCGCATGCTTTACTTCAGAGCTGGTTCTATTGGCATTATCGGTTACCGCCTCTATCAAGAGTGCAACTCCTCCGGGACCAAATGCCTCATACATGATTTCCTGTACTGCGCTGCCTGAGACTCCTCGACCCATGCCTTTACTGAGTGCACGATCTATGTTGACTTTTGGCATATTAGCTGCTCGTGCTTTCTCGAGAGCTAAACGCAATCCTGGATTGCTAATTGGATCGTCACCACCACCCTCCTTGACTGCTATACGAATCAGTTTACTTATTTGACCAAAAACCTTGCCTTTTTTGGCATCAACTGCGCCCTTTCGATTCTTGATGTTATTCCATTTGCTGTGTCCTGCCATAATTTTCTCATTATATACCGTCACACACTTGAGACTCTGGTTGACAATTGGAGGTGATAACGCTATTCTGCCGCGAGCGTACAGCGCTTCTTGTCATGCAAACTACTCTCTCACTAAAACAACAAGCCATCACCGCCGCCAAAAATGGTGACTGGGAACAGGCTGTCGTCATCAACAGTGAATTACTCGAACAAGAACCACGAAACACCCTGGCTCTCAACCGTTTGGGTGTAGCGTACTTGCAATTAAAAAAGCTCGACAAGGCAAAAGCAACCTTCTTACAAGTACTTGAGCATGACCGAACCAATATCATTGCAAAAAAACATCTGGCTGCGATCAAGGCTAAACGAGCACACCATGCGCCATCATTCTTCCGGCAAGAATTTATCGAAGAACCAGGCAAAACCAAGATAGTGCAACTGCATCGTTTGGCAGGCAAACCAACACTCGAGTCACTTGCGATTGGACAAGACTGTGAGTTCAAGCTCAAGCAACGCTACATCTCAATTGAGTCAGCTGGCAAATATATTGGTTCACTACCAGAAGATATTTCGTTTCGCCTTTCAAAACTACTGCAAACTGGCAATACATATCACTGCTCTATTCATGCCGTAGCCCCGAACCATGTCGATGTATATCTCAAAGAAACACATCGCTCGGTAAAAAACAAGGATAAGCACTCGTTCCCAATTGTACGAGCCAATACCGGAACCCAAGAAAATGACGAGTACATAGTGCTCAAAGAAGAAATTCCTGTAGAAATCACCAATCATGATGTCGACGTAGAACCCAAGTCTTTTGAAGAAATCTCGGACGAGGAAAAATTCACCACAGAAACAGCTCGTTAGTACGCATCTGCTCCGATAAATACTGCTCCCCAGGCTCTATACTCACTTTCTGCCACACTGCTTTCCGACACTAACTCGAGCTCAGTAAAAAACCACGACTGTACCAATGCTTTTACCCATCCACACTCTTGACGACTCAAATCTACTACAAATTTTGAGCGCTCGAATTCTTGTGACGAATCCGTTATTCGCACAACACGAACGCCACTCTGCTCCAACATAGCTGCAAGCTCGCCGGCCAAACCGCTCTTTGGGGTAGTATTGATGATCGCAAGCGTACACGACAGCTGAGAGCGAGAAAGTGTTCGGGTGACATTTTGTTGTAGCTGCTTACGTATGTCCTCGAGTGTATTGGTGATCACCACATGTCGCTCACTCAAAAGTGGCACAATGGCTGCCTCAAGCCATGGTGTTTGCATGTATCGTAGTTGCTTGAGTGCTGCAAACTGTAAAATCTGTTGTATTCTGCCAAATTTTTGTATAGTAAGGGTTGGTTCTGATACTGCTAAAAAAGCAGAAACTGGCACACCAAAAATACGAGAAAAAACTGCTCGCTTGTATGCCTCTGATTTCTCATCTAAGTTTAGGAGTGGTAAAACAGCTCCAAGCTCATACTCGCCATAATCGTCGGGTAGTTGGACCAGCGTGCTTGCTGGCAAAACAAATAAGCGTGGTTCTGTTATTTCTGATCCGACATGTGCGAGCATAAAAATACCCTTATCATCATTAATACTAGATGAAGTGAGTAAAATTATATTATTTTCGTACGGCGTATATTTGTTCAAAAAATATAATCCCCGCCACCATAAAAGCCAAGTAAAAAATGCTAAAAAACCAAAAATGATCAAGAATCGAATTATAGTTTTTTTCACTCCCCCACTCCATTTTTCAAGATAATCAGACGTACGGTTTGGACTGCTCGCAGCATGGCTCGCACATTGTGGATACTCGCCAACCGGTAATAACTCAACTCTTTGGAGCGAAACAGGTGACGCAGATATGCTCTGCTGTACCCTGCCCTGCAGGTGTGACAATCACAATTTTTGTCCAAAACCGAAAGGTCCTTGCTGTACTGCTCTCGACCAATTGCCAATCTTCCTCTAGGGAAAGGAGAATCTACTCGGAATGTAGTGCCGTCAAAAACAATCTCTCCAAACAAAAGAGCGCCGTTGCGGGCCAATCGTGTGGGACCAACACAATCAAACATATCAAAACCAATGTTGGCTGCCAACGCGATATCAGACAAATCACGCCCCAAACCCATAGCATAGCGCGGTTTGTCATTGGGCAACAAATCGCGCACCCATTCCATGATCTGCGCTGTTCCCTTGCTGTTATACCCAATGGTTTCGCCCCCAATAGCAATACCGTCAAAGTCATGTGCCGCCATAAATGCGACAGACTCTCTGCGCAGCTCTTTGTGTAGTCCGCCTTGTGCAATGCCAAAAAGTGCTTGATATTTGCCATAACGACTCAACCGCCCGTGCTTATTCCAGTGATCGAGACATCGCCCTGCCCAAGAGTGTGTACGGTTGAGTGATGTCCGCGCCTGAGTTTCTGTAAATGCATCTGGTTGTAACTCGTCGAAGGCCATAATAATATCGGCACCAATCGTGCGCTGTAGTTCTATTGAGCGCTCGGCGGTAAAAAACTGTTTGCTCCCGTCTAGGTGTGAGCGGAATAAAACACCCGAATCGTCAACTTGTGCGGGAATAGTGCCGGAATTATGCGGTAATTGTGCACCAAGCGAAAAAACCTGAAATCCGCCAGAATCAGTCAAGACAGGCAACTGCCAATGCATAAAATCATGGATTCCTCCACTCATTTCGAGTGAATACAAAGATTGTTCGCGAATACCAAGGTGATATGTATTAGCTAAAATAATTTCTGCTCCAGTAGCTTGCACGTCTTGCGCATCGAGCGACTTCACACTCGCCACTGTGCCAACAGGCATAAACATCGGAGTATTTACCACACCATGCGGCGTAGTCACCTGCCCTGCGCGGGCATGTCCTAAGGTAGCTTGTAGTTTGAAAGAGAAATCAGCGGACATACGGTAGAAGTGATTCTACCCTACTCCCCCACCTGATATCTCACAAACCGTTTGACAGCGATCTTCTCGCCAATTTTGCCGCTAAGCGACTTGATAAGATAACCAATTGTGGCACCACCATCTTTAATAAATTCTTGATCTAGTAATTCGTCTACATTCTCTGGCTGCATCGATACTACTTGCATAGCAATATCTTGACCAAGCGAGCGAAATTCTTCGTTACGCGCGACAAAGTCAGTCTCACACACGAGCTCTACCATCGCCGCCAACTTACCGTTGCTGTGCACATAGCTTGCTACATAGCCTTCGGTTGTTTCGCGATCTTGCTTCTTCTCTGCTCGCTCGAGACCACGTGCCTTAACCAGCTGAGTAGCTTTTTTGAAGTCGCCTTCGGCTTCTTCAAGTGCTTTCTTGCAATCCATTATGCCTGCGCCTGTTTGCTCGCGCAGTTTTTTTACATCTGCTGGGGTGTATGACATATCAACTCCTTATTTTGTTTCTGTTGCTTTGACTGAGTCAGCTGCTGCTTTTGGCTTTGCTGCTGGAGTTTTCTTGGCTTTTTTGCCTGCTGCATACCCCGCAGTCACTGCATGCACGATGAGTTCCAAACTCTTTTGAGCATCATCATTGGCTGGGATACAAATAGTGACATCGTCTGGATTGGCGTTGCTATCACAAACACCAATCACTGGGATACCAACATTGTTTGCCTCTTTTACTGCAATGTGTTCACGCACAGTATCGACCACAAACAGACAGTCTGGCTGCTCTTTGAGTGTCTGTATACCAAAGAAGAAACGACGCAAACGGGCGAGTTCTTTTTCGAGTTGCACTTGTTCGTACTTGGTGTAGTTTTTGTATGAACCATCTGCCAATCCTTTTTCTACCTTGAGCATTCGCTTGAGAGACAACTTCACCTGGTCCCAGTTGGTCAACAAGCCACCAAGCCAACGAGAAAAAATATACAAAGCACCACTCTCTTGCGCAGCTTTGACAACCAGCTCGCGAGCTTGGCGCTTGGTGCCGACGATCACGAGTGTCTTGCCCTCCTGCCCTAGCTTGTAAGCAGCATTATGGGCTGTTTGCAACTGCTGCTTGGTCTTGATGAGATCAAAAATATGTACACCATCTTTTTCGGAGTGAATCCACTCTGCCATGCGCGGGTTCCATTTCACCTTCTGGTGACCAAAATGGCAGCCTGCCTCGAGCATTTCCTCAAGACTATAGTCTGGAGCAACATCGGGTAAATCAGCAAAAAAAGATTTCATACGGCGTCCTTGTTTTTCTGCTCGGCTTTGAGCAGATGGCGGTGGTAGCAAAAAATCAGGACTTCAAGCTACGCAATCACCTGTTGTTTATTACAGAGGTGGATAGTATAACACACTATCTAACACTCAATCCCCTCCTCACGCTTCGGCCCCGTCGTAATAGCCAACATCGGCACTCCAAGTGATTTTTCTAAAAATTCCAAGTAGCGCTGCGCTTCTTTTGGTAGATCTGCGCGCGTCTTGGCTGCTTTTAGCTGTGCAACATCCCAAGGTGCAAATTCTTGATACACCGGCGTGACCGTATGCAGATAGGCCTGGTCTGGTCGATACGGCACCGTTTTGCCATTGTGCAGATAAGCGACACAAACTTTGATCGGCATATTTGGATACACAATATCCATGTGCGTTGCAACCAAGTGTGTGAGATCGCCAACTCGAGCGAAAAATGCTGATGCTGGTACATCAAAATAGACTATATCCCGCGGTCGTTTGGTGGTCGCTCCGTACTCATTTGCGTCTTCGCGAATCTTGTCTGCTAGTTTCTTGTCCATCACGCTGGGGAGTTGGCGAATACCCACACTCGACATATAGGTGGCCTTGATCACGCCAGCACGCACCTCGATATCTCGAGGATTCACCACCCCTTCGGTCGAAGAAAAGATACCCGAAAAGGTCGTTTCTGATGCAGTGAAATCAGGGTACACACCCCAACGCACATCAAGTCCAACTGCTTGACCTTTTTCAAACACAAAAGTAGTCTTCTCGTCACCCCAAGCATCCTGTACAACATCGAAAACACCTGAAATAAATTGTTCCAGCTCGGCTGCCTGTGCTTGCGCACGCTTGATAAATGCCGTTTCATTCCCCACCTTTTGTTTTGAACCAGATAGGGTTGGAACTTCCTTTTCCTCCAATTCCTGTCCGAGTCCTGCGCAGAGGGCTTGGTACAAACGATAATGTTCTGAAAGCTTTTTTTTGTTCAAAGGTTTGAAATCACGCATGCGAATAGGATGTCGCAACAACACATCAACATAAGCAGGTGAAATGCCACGCCCTGTTGTGCCTCGATTGCCTGTTCGAAAATCTTGCAGCACTGCCTCATACGCCCTATGCGTGTCGAGCAGGACAACTGCCATTTCGTCTATCAAAATTTTGGCTGGGATACCACCGCCAGTCGCTGCTTTCACTGTGGCAATTTCTTCAAGCAAATCACCAGGATGCAAAACCATCCCTTTACCAAGGATCGTCGTAACACCTTCTATGAAGGTGCCCGAGAGCAACTGATGCAACGCAACTTTTGTATTGTCGAATGCAACCGTGTGGCCCGCATTGGAGCCACCATTGTCGCGATACACAACTACCCGACCTTGCTTGGCGTAATCACTGACGTATTGATCAACTAGTCGGCCCTTGCCCTCGTCTCCATAGGCTCCGCCACAAAACGCGAAACTGCGTGGTCGTGTTGGCATACGATCCTTTCTGTTAGCTACTTTGGGCTGCAAGACCAGTATATGACGTGGGGGACAGCTTGGCAATTTTTTGTTTGGTAGCAGTTGTTTTGGCGTGTTTGAGCGCAACTTGTCGCAGTTCTTCCAATGTGACGTTTTGCTTGCCTCGAGCAGCTTTTTTAAGAATTTCATAAGCATCTGACACACCATCTGCGCGCAAAAGTGTCTGCAAGCCTTCTGTGATAGTCTCTGGATATGCCATAAGCGCCTGCTCTGTCTTTGGTGTATTGACGGAGATTTTGTCAAAACCACGAACAAACGAAGTGTAACCAAGTGCTGCGTAGCCGAGTGCTACACCGATCGAACGCTTGACTGTGCTGTCGGACAAATCTCGCTGGAGACGAGAAATAGGTAGTTTTTGGCAAAAATGTGTCAGAAGTGCATTGGCCAAACCAAAATTGCCTTCTGCATTCTCAAAATCAATCGGATTGACTTTTTGCGGCATTGTTGACGAACCAACATCGGCTTGTGCTACCGCCTGTACCATCCAGCCGTCTGAGATGTATTGCCAAGTATCTCGGCAGCAATCCAGCAAAATATTATTGATCCGCGAGAGTGTTTGAAAGTAGCGAATATAGCTTTCTGGCGAAACGACTTGTGTACTGAGTGCATCAGCCTGCAAACCAAGCTCTTGCAAAAATTTCTGAGCAAACCCTAGCCAATTTATTTCTGGAAAAACCAGATCGTGTGCTGCATACGTGCCGACTGCTCCAGAGACTTTGGCGACAAATGATAGGTCTGTGAGTGACTCTAATTCTGGAGAGAGTCTGGTGAGAAACACCGCGTATTCTTTGCCAAATGTGGTTGGTATTGCAGCTTGGCCGTGGGTGCGGGCAAGTATTGGAATGGCTGCGTTTTTCTTGGCAAACTTAGCCAGGACTGCCGCAGATTTTTTCAGTGCTGGCACCACAACTTGATCCCTACTCCCCTTGAGTGCTAGACCATATGCAATTGAGTTGGTGTCTTCGCTGGTGAGACCAAAATGGAGATACGGTATAAAGTTGGCTAAGTCAAGATTGGCAAGCGCGTCACGCAAAAAGTACTCGACTGCTTTGACGTCGTGGTGGCACTTGGCTTCGTACGCTTTTACCAACTCAGCATCAGCAAGCGAGAATTTGGTGAAAATACTGCGAAGTTTTGTAGTTTGTTCGGTCGAGAACAAGGCAAGTTTGGTAGTTGTACAAAACGCAATAAAGTACTCAATCTCTGCTTGTACTCGATAGCGGATAAGTGCATATTCCGAAAAGTACTCCGAAAGATCTCGCGTAGATGCTGCATAGCGACCATCGAGTGGTGAGAGTGCGTTTAGCACTGAAGTATCCGACATTGCTATGGGTAGTATACGCTAGTAAAAAGAGACTAGATTATCTCAAATAATCAATTTGCTTGCGAAGCAACTCCGCTTGGATCTGAAGTCCGTTCTCTAGTAGCGACACTACCGTCATTGGCCCTACCCCACCAGGAACTGGGGTAAAAAAACTTGCTTTAGCTGCTACTGCTCGAGAAATATCGGGGTTTGGTTCACCAACATCAATCGCGATAACGCCATCGCTCACCATATCCGGTGTAATGAGATTTGCCACGCCCGTGGCTGATACAACAACATCAGAATCAAACAGTTTCGCTCCAGATAATTGGCGCGCTCGCAACTCTTTCTTGCCGAGCAATTCGACATCCGCACCTTGACGCTCTAGCTGCTGCGTCAATGGCCTGCCAAGTAGATCCGACCTACCAACAATAGCAATTTTTTTGCCTTGGTGTTGCAAGTTGTCTGGCGAGCCACCCAGTGCTTCTGTCATAATCGCCAATACTGCCCGGCAGGTTGCAGGTAAAATTGTTCCCGACTTTAGCGTCTCGGGGTGCAATCCGTCAACATCTTTTGTTACAGCAATTTGGGTAACCAGTGACAACCACCATTGACTGTACGATGCGGCAGCATTTGTCTCGTAAACCGCACGACTTGGTTTCTGGATAATCAAACCAGTGATGTGAGAGTCTTGGTTGGCAGCCGCAATAGCCGCTTGGACCTCTTCGATAGGATCAGACAAAGAAAATTCTTTCTTGCGATATGCTACACCAACTCGCTCCGCTGCCTCAGCCTTGAGGCGTGTATACAACATACTCCCCTCGTCTTCGGTAAATACAATCGCCTGGAGAGTGATGGGTTGCAACAAATTTGCAGCTACAATCTGCTGTTCAAGCAAAATTTCTTTTGCCCGCGCTGCCTTAAAACCATCAAAAATTGATGTCATACAACGGCCAATCCTCTACTGGTTCTTTTATGCAAAATCGACCAAACTCGTCGAACCGAGACGACAGTCGCAAAAAAGCCAAGATCAGAAAGAAAAGTATTGCGATAAAAAGGTAGTGCCAAGGCGTAACAAAGCATAAGGGCATCGAGTGTGCGCGGATACCAAAACCACCAAACCCCCAAGTTTGAAAGTAGAAAAAATAACAGCGACGCAAGTGGCAAGAATATGACTTGCTTGTGCAGTGATTTGCCAGCCAAACGGCCAAGCAAAGGATACATGGCAAATCCTGTATAGGTCAATAAAACGCCCGGATAAGTGCCGCCCCGAAACAAGTCGAATGCCAAAATTCCGGCAAAAAACCAGTAAAAGTTTTTGGTTGAAAAGCCAGATGCGCCGAGTGGGCTAACGTTTGGAGGTAACATCCCACCGCGGGTGGCAAAAACTACTGCGGCTACGATTGCCGAAATTGCATGATTACTCCAGTGGTGTTTGAGAAATTTCTTCATAGACCCACTTCATAGTATCACCTGTTTTGAGAATAGTTTCGCTTGCTCCAGCTGTAGCGTACTCATCATTTACGTATAGCGCCCAATAGTGTTTCTCGTCTACAACGACACCATTTATCCCTGTCACCATCACGCCAAAGTCAAACTCCTCATACTCCACCTGAGCGGAGTCCTTGAGCAAGTCAAGAGCAGTTTGGTCATCAACAATTGCTTCAAAAGAGAGGGACGCTATGGCTGGGCTCGCGGATGGTGCAGCAGTTGCGTCCATTGTTTTCTCTGGCAAAACGCTGTTTTTGGTCTTGTTACTAAATTGGGTGAAAAAAACACCAACACCGATTACACCAACCACAACTGCAACGATAATAGGTAGTTTTTGTTTCATAGGAGGGACTATTGTAGCAGGAAACTACACAAGCATTATTGAGTACAGGCAACAGTCGGATTTTGCGCAGGACGACAAATACCTCCTGCATTGTCACGAACATAGATCTTGCCACCTCGCACACCAAATTGTTTTATAGAACCATCCCTTTGGGATAATCCCGAAAAACTTGTGAAGTCTCCAGAGCCAACAGTATCAAAATCAGCGTTTGAACCTGTCCACTCACCCCAGTCTCCCTGAGGAGATTGCGTTCTTACCCAAAGCTCACCACCACGAATATAGTATTGTTTTAGAACACCATCTGGTTGGATAAAAACCGAAAAACTCGTAATTTCTCCCGACCCCACAGATTGAACATTGATGGTGTGATCTTCCCATGTAGACCAGTCTTGGTTATCGGGTGAAAATCTTGACCAAATTGCACCACCTTTCACTGCGTGCTGTCGAATGCGACCGTCGCGAAGTATTGCCGCAGAAAATCCAGTAATGGGTCCACTCCCAACACCTTCCATAGCCTTGTTTGGACCAATTAATCCAGACCAATTTTGTCCATTACTGTCAGAGGTCCTCACATACAACTCGCCGCCTTTTGTCAGGTATTGTTTGGTGCTACCATCTGGCTGAGTCAAACTCATAAAGCTCGTAACTCTTCCCTCTACAGGCACTGTGTCGACTTCTGATATATCTATCCACTGACTCGACCAATTGTTTTCACCATTGCCTGCATTTGGTCGATAACAGGTATATTCAGGATTACCACCTTTAGCTACATCTGTACATTGAAATGTGTCGGTACACGGTTGGTCACAGATTGCTGGAGAACGAGGTTGTGAAACTTCTCCCCGTATCAACTGCATATATCGCTTGCCAATCTCGTTGTACTCTCCAGTCTCTCGCACTTTGTAAATATCCCCTACGTAGTTTGTCTTGCTTTGTGACCAGCTCCAACTTTCTCCGCCATAAAAATAAAACCAACGCTCAACATAGTCGCGCGCCATAAATCCCCTCGTCACTTCCTCAACAAAATCTGCCATAAGCGCTTGCTCACGCATTCTGTCTTCTAAAGGAAGACAATACTCTACCGATCCATCAGGCAATTTTCTATTTGGCGAGCATGGTTTGCCGATCAATGCTCCCTCACGTTCGAGTACGGCATACTCTGTAATCCAAATCTTCTTGTTTCCCTCACCAATACGATCGAGATATGCCTTAAATTGGTCCACTCTATCGAGTGTCTCAGCTGCAGAGAAGTTATATGCATATACATAGGGATGAATATTCCAAAAATCAACAGGAAGTGATGTGCCATGCTTTGCCTGATAATTATCTCGTACTGCAGTAAGCCAGGCGAAGCGGGCATCTCCTTCTGGTCCGCAGGCCACCCCAATTGATTGCGGCCTGCTACAAGACTCAGGGGCAACTTCGAGCAAACCCCCAACGCTTACCTTCGCAGTATTATCATACTTTTTGATACGATCATGGATCAATTTATAAAAGTCAGCATACAATTCGGGACGGAATAGAGGCTCAAAATCTGGCTCATTGGCAACAGCATAATACGCGCCCTTGTAGCCAAGCTCGGTTATATACATCGGAATCAAAACGTAGCTTGCGATTGCATTGGGGTAATACTCTGGCTTCGTGCTTTGCGCAAGCAAATTCTTATATGCCTCGTACGCTGCTTCTTCCTCAGGCAAAATCCACTTGGCCTCCCATTGCCCTAAGTCGGGATACTTTTCTGCGTTGTCTGTTTTGCCAATGGTAAAAAAGAACGACAAACCCTTAGACCGGTTACAATCTACCTCGGCTGAGTTTGGGTATTTACTCCCATGACCCCACGCATACATCCAAGGAATTCCCATCTCTGCCGCTATACCACAACTTGAGCCTATCCCAAACTGATCGCGCAACACCTCCCCAGAATTTTCAGATGCTTGTCGGCGAAAATCGAAACCGCCTTTGGAAATCAACATGGCAGCGATAAGACCACCGCCAATCAACAAAATGGAAAGCGCAGGAACTAAAGGAATAGATCTTTTATGCTTGACGGGATATCTTCTTAGTCGTGCTGACATAAATATATAACTCAATAATGACGTACCAGATGTAAGGTTACAAGTAGTAGCTAATCTGGTTGGACATCGATTGGACCTACTGGAATGGCTTGACTAGCATCAAGCTTTGAAACAAACAACTGTCTAGACAGCTCTTGGGCAGTATGTAACAGCGGACCTGCTATCTGAGAAAATGCTCGAGAAAGCACAGCAATTTGAACTTCTAATTCTCTCTTTTTTTGAAGCAGTTCTTGCAGTCTTTTATCAGTAAAATTAATAAATGCACCCTTGTCTGCTTGAGCTTCTACATGAAGTTGCATGGTGTTTGTTTGTTTAACAGCTTGTTTTTTGGCTTCTATCCTCGCTTCTATGGCCACTAAACCAGCCTGCAATCGAAGAAATTCCTGTACTGCAGCCTGCATAAATTTTTCGACAAACTGCTCTACACTAAATTGTTGCTCTCTCGCGATGTCAACCGCAACTGCTTCGTCAGAATGTAATTGAACTGCAACTGGAACAGCAGTTTCTAGATCTGGGTGTGGTTCACCAAAAAGCGCGCGCAATCTCTGAGCTGCATCTTGTTCTCTGACAGCCGCAAACAGCTCGATTGCTCCCAAGCTGACCACCGCAAACAATTCTTGCAATTGTCGCCCACTAGATTCGCCAAATAAACGTAACTCTGCTAACAAGCCTGGTACAAATCTTGCAAGTGAGACTAAATCATGCTCACCTGGTGTCTCTGGCTTTTCCCCATACCACTTAACGTATCTTTCCATAGCGGAAACGCGTCTCATACTCCTCCTTCCTGTTTGCCATGCAAACAGATTGCACCTACTACCGCTGTGGAGGCTTCACACTACTTGGTTGAACAAAAAACTCCCAAAGACGGGAGCAAAAAGCAAACTTCCCGATGCGCGTCAGTATGTAGTGTGCTGAAGATCGGACTCATGGGACAATTCCCAAACACCGTTGCGGCACAGTCACGGACTTTCACCGTGTTCCACAGCAAGGTTGAATATACCACTGAGTAAGGGTATGTCTGCAAGGAGTAAAATAGCGTTTCATGAAAACTCGAGAACTAGTATCGCTATCAGAATACTTGCGCTCGCTGGCAACCTGACAAGCTCATTAGATCCCGAGCAGCAAATCTGGCCAGCGGCAAGTGGTTATGTCAAAGGCGTAAATGGGGGGTTTATTGCCTGGGATGGAGAAAATCAAACGGTGTATCCAAGTATGAACAAGCAAGGTTACAGATACTCACTTGGTGGCGGCGAAGTGACTTGGAACGGGTTTAGTATTCCCTCTACAATACGTGAAGATTCATATGGCTCTCTCACTGGCACATCCCAGGCTTCTCCTGGTGTTGCTGGAATAATGGCGCAGCTACTTAAGGTTTTTCCTGAGTTGTCCCCAGAGGATATACTCACAGTGCTCTGGAGTTCTGGACGAAGCGTTGAAGGCACAAGCACCGATAGTCGCTACTTCAATCCGCTCAGGGCATTGGAGATTTTAATGGTTGCACAAGGATACGGCTACCTGCTTGAACTCAACACACCAACTCCGACGAGTACGCCAACAAACACCCCAAGCCCAACAGCTACTGCGACGGCAACGCCGGATGTGAAATTTACTCCAGATCCAGATGTTTGGTATTACGAATGGCTCCCATTTGTGAGTGGAAGACAACCTAGTGAACAAACTCCAATCGTGCAACCAATTGGAGCGAACAACTAGCTAATCAACTTCCCAATCCGCTTAATATTCTCCGCATCCGGCCCCTTGCCATCAAACCCCGGCGCCTCAAGAATCAGCGGCAACTTTTGCACTTCTGGCGTGTTGATAAAAAATCGCACATCTTCTTGCGGGATATTGCCCTCACCAATGTTGGCGTGCCTATCACGCCCGCTGTCGAATGGATCACGGCTGTCGTTGACATGTACTACACGCAACGTCGACCAGAGCTCAAGTTCTGTAATACTGGCGTAGGCAGTTTTTTCGCTTGCAGGCATCTTGGCAGGATCACCCAGTCGATACCCTGCAGCATGCCCATGACAGGTGTCAAAGCACCAGCCAAGCCTACCCGTGCTCACCCACTTGTTCGTTTTTTCTGCCTGGTCGAGTAACCAGCGGATCTCATGCAAATCGCTTGCAATTTTCCCCTTTTGGCCTGCCGAGTTTTCGATCAAAAAAGTTGAATCGTCTGGTGTAACTTTTAGCAACGCATCAATGTGTTTTGCTAGTTGTTCTTTGCCCGCCTCCCAACCTCGACCCTGATGACTACCAAGATGTACTACCACACCCGAACCTTTGACCAAGCTGTCAAACTCCAGTTCGTATTTGAGCGAGTCGAAGGATTTGCGAATATTGTCAGGCTTATCGGAAGCCAAATTGACCAAATAGAGGGCATGTGTAAAGACTGGTGCTATGCTGTATTTTTGCAAATTTGAGACAAATCTATCCATAGAATACCGGTCCAAACCAGGCTTGGCCCACACCCGCGGACTACCCGAAAACAATTGGACACAATTGCCACCGATCGCAGCCACACGTTCTACTGCTTTATCAATGCCACCTGCGGCTGAGACGTGGGCGCCTACGTTTCTCATTTTCATATAAAGCAGTATAACGTACGCTATAAAAGCGTTTGCAACTTCCCCGCTGACACACTTTTTATCAACGGTTCAAATTCACCCAAATCCTCGACTAAGTGCTGGTATTCTGGCGCAATTTCTACCAACGGTACGACTACAAATGGGCGCTCAGCAATGCGCGGGTGCGGTATTTGTAAATTTGGCTGTGAGACTTCTCGATTGCCATAAAACAAAATATCGACATCAATTTCGCGCGGACCATTTCGCTGCCGCTGTACCCTACCAACTGTTTGTTCTATTTCTTTACAAAAATGGAGTAACTCCTCTGGTGAAAGTTCTGTTACAACCTCAATCGCCATGTTGTAAAACTCTGGCTGCTTGAGTATATACATCGGCTGGGAGGTGTACACCGATGAGCACTGTGTGATCGCCACTTTTTTCTTGAGGTACTGTAGAGCCTTGACCAGATTTTGTAATCGATCGCCCACATTGGAGCCTAATGCTAAAAAAACACGTTCATTCGACATTTTTAAGTTCCTCCCAAAATGCCAATACTTCAAGTTGCGCTTTAACATCATGTGTGCGAATGATTGTGGCACCGCGCTCTACTGCCAGTAAATGAGCCGCCAGACTGGGCAATAATCGCTTGTCAGTCGCAGGTACCTGTGCCAAACCCAACTTTTTTTGCAACACGATACCAGTAGTCTTTTTACGCGATAAACCAACCATAATCGGAAATCCAAGTGTCTTGAATCTGCCCAACTGTGACAAGATGGTGAGGTTCTGCTCATACGACTTGCCGAAGCCAAACCCTGGATCAACGACTAATTTGTCCTGAGAAACCCCCGCTTGTCGTGCGACTTGAATGCTCTTTTGTAGATCGTTCAAAATATCTGCCACCACATCTTCTCGATCTCGCACTGCTTGTTGCATCGTCGCTGGTGTACCAAAACTATGACTCAGTACTAACCACGCGTCATGTTTTGCTACGATTGTTGCCAACTGCGGGTCAAACTGAAGCGCACTGACATCGTTTATCATAGTAGCCCCCTGCTCTAACAGAGCAGCTGCTACTTCGCTTTTGCGCGTATCTATAGAAATGTACACTGGTGCATCTTTGGTTTGGGCTACTAGCTGAGACACCACTGGCATCAATCTTGTAATTTCCTCCTCGGGAGATAGTGTTTGCGCACCCGGTCGAGTTGATTCTGCCCCGACATCGAGAATACTCGCTCCATCAGCAATAAGTTGTGTCGCATGACTTACGGCAACTCTTGGATCCAGATACAAACCGCCGTCATGAAATGAGTCTGGTGTGACATTGAGCACACCCATCAGGTGAATGCCCCGCTTTAGATTTTTTTTCTGCACAGGTTACTCCGCAAATAATGGAAACTTTGCCGTTATCTGTTTTACTGCTTTGCGAATGCGCTTTAGCACTGGATCCTTGAGGGCAGCAGCGCGAAATTGCTTGAGGAACGCCGCACGCTCTTTGCGATCGGTCGGTAACTGTTGTACGCTCACGTGCTTGATAACTTGCGCAATCCATCTGCCAATCTGTTTCATCTCCTTTTCCTTCATGCCGCGCGAGGTCACCAGTGGTGTTCCCAGGCGCAAGCCAGAGGGATAAAAGGGCGAGCCCTGCTCTGTTGGGATCGTATTGCGATTGGCGTAAATACCAGCCACATCGAGGGCAAAAGCGACCTGGGTGCCGAGTCCGATGCCAAACTTGGTGAGATCTACCACCATCAAATGCGTCTGTGTGCCACCGCCAACCAAATCGATACCCTGCTTGAGTAGCTCTTGTGCCAAGGCTGTGGCATTTTTGCGAATTTGCTTGCCATAGTTGCGAAACTGGGTAGTACTTGCTTCTGCCGCCGCAATGGCAATGCCTGCGGTTGTGGCATTGTGTGGTCCACCCTGTGTACCTGGAATAATCGCAGCATCTAGTTTCTTGCCTAAATCCCGATCACGCTCGAGTCCCCGCTCTGTGGCTAGAATCATCGCGCCTCGTGGACCACGAAATGTTTTGTGTGTCGTCGTCATGATCACATCAGCATACGGTACGGGAGACATATGCTCACCGGCGATCACCAGCCCTGTGATGTGCGAAATATCTGCTACGAGCCAAGCACCCACCTGGTCGGCAATTTGGCGAAATTTTTTGAAGTCGAGCTCAAATGGATAGGCGGTGTTGCCAGCAACTATCACTTTTGGCTGGTGTTTTTTGGCCAAACGCTCGAGCTCGGCAAAATCAATCCGAGCATCTTTTTTGACCCCATACTGCACTGAGTTGTAGAACCGACCAGAAGCTGTCACAGTTGGATGTCCGTGTGTCAGGTGTCCACCCATTGCCAACTTGAGACCCATCAATGTATCGCCCGGCTGCATGAGCGCAAAGTAAATTGCCCAGTTGGCGGGACTACCAGAGTACGGCTGAACGTTGACGTAGGGCACCTGGAACAACTTGCTCACACGCTCGATAGCGAGCTGCTCAATTTGGTCGATTACTTGACTACCCTCGTAGTAGCGCCTACCCGCATAGCCTTCGGAGTATTTGTTGGAAAGACAAGAGCTCAAAACTCTGGAAACAGCAGGCGAAACAGTGTTTTCGGACGGAATCAAGCCAATCAATTCTTTTTGGCGTTTTTGTTCTTTGGCAATAAGTGAAAATATTTGTTCTGACACTGGCTATTCCTTTCTTGGTGGGCAAGAAAGTTATAGCATAGTGCAGTTACTTATGCAGCAGATTGTCACTGCTCTCACGCAAAACTAAGCCTTCTATTTAGGATGTCAGAGAATTGAGGAAACTTTTTGATCATCTCATCGATAAGCTCGTCAAAGCCTAGATCGAAACAAAGCATAGACCAGATCGTAATATTTTCATGCTTATGCGACATCGGCATGGCTTTAATTGCACGCATATCGGAAAGTTGTACGTAGAATAAGGATCGCATGTAGTCTTCATCTACTCTCTGAAAATCCTCAAGAACTTCACTATATGGCATTCGTCCTGCCGCTATATGTCCACACATATCATGCATGCTAATCATAAAATTTACCTTGTCATCACTTCTCGAATCCAAATCAAAATGAGCAAATAAGGCGCTAACTGATTCCCTTGCCAAAGTCCATGAAATTTTATGATGTCCGTCAAATCGAGGATTCAAAACTTTGCCAAGATCGTGCAACATGACCGCTAGTAGTTCTTCTCGAAAAGACCACAGATTTTCTCCCGTGAGATTTTCTTTAGTAAAACGGGAACTAGCTTCGAGCAACCACTCGCAAATCACTCGGGCTGTGTGAATAGTTGGATTTGTACCTCTGTGCCGAGACTCTGGCCCTGCAATCATAGTGGACATGAGTTGAAAAATGGTTACTTTGTTTAGTTCTCCAGCAACCTGTAGCACTCGTTCCTCGAAGTTTGATTCAAGAGAATTAAATTGACCATCCAAAAATTCTTGCTCAAATTTAGAAAAAATTTGAATTAGAATTCTATGCTGTTCGGCATCTTCTCCTAATTCAATGACGGATGTTCGTACTTCAGCAACCAATCTATTTACATCATCTTTTTGCAAAGGACCAATCGCGCATTCGCCACAATGTGAGACAAGCGTTGACAAACTTTTTTCCAGAAATTCCAACACCTGCATCCATAATTCATTAGCTGCAACAGTTATCTCTGGAAATTCCAAAAAGAATTGTCTGAAGTGTTCTAAGAACCACTCTAGTCCAGAATCTGGAAGTTCAACTGAAGTAGCTAACAAAAAACACCTCCTCGAGCACTCTCGCTCTCTTGGTTTCCCCCCTACTCACTACAGAGTCAGGGATTGTTACTTGGGAGCGAAAACACTTGGATGGTGTCTCCGCCTCGCTTCTTTCTTTGGAAAAGAAGTAGCGCTATTATAGCGTAGTAGGTGTGTATTGCAACGGGGGTTCTTGAGGTATGTTTGATATAGTATAATATAGCTAGTTTTATAGGATAAAAAAATAGAAAGAGAAGAAAATGTCAAAAATACCAGAAATTGCTGGCGATCAAACTGAACAGCAACCTATTCTCACCACAACAGCTACTCATCAAGAAGTTAAAAACCGTTTTGCAGACTCTTCCGACCTCTCAGTAGCCTGCTCTGATTTCCTTGCTTCACAGGTAGGTGATACCAATGAAATGGTACAACTACCAACTCCAGCCGGTAAAGAATCAGATTATTCATATCAAAAAATTGGATTTGTTTTTACTAACGAAGAGGGCAGAACAATTGAAATCAATCTTGGCATACTCAGAATTGGATATACCATGCTACTAGTGAGTGCTGACATGGTAGAAGGAGATTCTTTTCACCTACTTGAAAGAGAGATCCTTGCCGCCTTCTTGATTAAAAATCCGACAGCTAAAATTAGCAAAGCTTTGTTTGATCAAGTAAAACCATCAAGTATGAAGAAGCTTAACGCGAACTAAGTCCGCGTAAGACTTCCTCCAGATCATTTGCCAGCCTAGTCTGCACCACCACCTCTTTTTTCGTCCTCGGCTGAATAAACGCAATTTCACTTGCGTGCAAAAACTGCCTCGGGCACCACTGCTTATCTATCCGTAAACGCTTTCTGCCCGCATAGAGTGCATCGCTCACGATTGGATGGGATAAGTACGCCAGGTGTACCCTTATCTGATGTGTTCTTCCGGTTCTTGGCTTGGCCTCAACCAGGCTGAAATCTCCATAAAAATCTGGCCACTCTTTTTTTTGTAATTCAAAATGCCTGGTAGCACGAAGCAGCGTCTCGGCAGATCTACCATTGGCCACAATACCAAATTTACCGGTCTTGCCCGGCAAACGTGCGATCGGGGCAGAAAACAACTCTTCATTCATCGGTAGTATGCCATGCACCAATGCAGTGTAAACCTTTTTTATACTCCGTTCACGAAACTGACGTAGCAGCGAGATTAAACTACCAGGATTTTTGGCGATAACCAGCGCCCCACTTGTATCCCTGTCAAGTCTATGGGCAATGCCACCGCGCTGAGCAAAAATTTCTTCTGGAGAGCCATACTCTTGGCTAAAATCCTCTGGCAAAAGCAAGCGCCAGTCTACAACTGGTTGTTTCTGTCCTGCCAAATACTCCTCCGCCCAATCCTGCACCGTTTTGCTTTTTACTGAACGAGCTCGGTTGACCACCATGCTGGCCGACTTATTGACTACCAGCACATCACTATCTTCATACAGTATCTGTTTAGCAAGCTGCACACCGCCTCCCTTCTCTATCTGCAAAAGTGCGCCAAGCCATCCAAGTCAGCGCCAAGAAAATAGCCCAGTCGGCCAGGTTATTGCTCACGCTAGTAAATGGAATTGGCAGCCAATCTCGCACGCCTCCAACTAGTACTCTGTCGAACAAGTTGCTAAATGCCCCACCAAAGAAAAGTCCGGTTGCTATCTCAGATCGCTGCCAAAAGCAGCGAGCCACGTACCAGGAAGCGACGATAACAACTAACAGCAACAAGATAGTGTTCTGCTGTGTTGCTAGCTCTGCGCCAAACCCAAAACCAACACCTTGATTTAGGATTGTCATCGATGCAAAAAAATACTTGCTGACTTGGTCAAACAATAACACCATCACTAGAACACTAACCCTGGACAACACGTGAGACTTGCTTTCGTTTGAAAAGTGTCCGCCCAGACCGAACAAACAATACGCCAAAACCAAATAGGGTAAGAAGAACAAAAGCAAGCCAATCCCAACCGAAGCCTGCAAAAACTAACACGTCAGGAGTGATAAACGATAACAGGGTAAAGAAAAAACCAGTCGCCACCGCGCTGATTCCTACCAAAAAACCTGTCTCTGCTCCAGTTTTACTGGCTCGATACCAACGGTACATGCGATATTTTTTTTCAACACTCCACAGGTACCAGCTCAGCGCGATAAAAAATAGCATGGCATACAACTGAATCGGATGATGCGGCTCGACCACCGACGGAAAAATAATACCAACTGGTAAGTTTGTTGCGGTACCAAGTCCCGTGCCATCAAAGAAAAATCCCAGGTACAAAAAAACAAAACCAGTAGTGAGAGATAGAATCCAAAAATCTAGAACCTCAAATACGTCCCATTTGTTGTGTTTGGCTTGTCGCAAAAGAACAAGCGTCGCAGCAAGCAATCCAATCTTGCCAATCATGCCTGGATAAAGCCCAACATCGAACCATTTACTAAATGAAAACCCAAAATCTGCCACATGTAGCAAAATAAAGCTAAGACGAGCGAAAAGTAAACCAACTAAACCAGCCAAGAAAAAACTATCAAATAGTTGTAGCTCTTCGTAGTGCTCTTCTCTACCTTTGCGCCAAAATACATACAGCGCAGCACAAACAGCAATAAGCGTACAGATCGTAGCCGTGCGAAGTTCAAATGGACCAAGAGCAAACAACGTTGGAAACATATCAGTCGATTGTACCATCGAGAAACTCTAGTACGGTATACTATATCCTCATGCTATCACTTGCTCACGCCACCACCGGCGCATTTGTTGCTGCCAAACTTGGTCACCCGCTGCTTTATGTTCCACTTGCAATTGGACTACATTACCTCCAAGATTGGATTCCCCACTGGGATGTCGGCACGGGCCTATCCAACGGCACGCGCAAAAAAAAGACGGCCGTGCGACTTGAGTTCGTCGATCTTGCTCTCACTGCTGGACTGATTTACTTGCTCTGGCAACAGGGGCAGCCGCTCAATTACCATATTTGGATCGGCGCATTTGCTGGTCTGTTGCCCGATTTTCTCGAGGCTCCACGCAATTTTCTTGGTTGGGAACCAAAATTTCTCAAACCGATCAATAACTTTCATGGTAAGTTTCATCACTCTATTCCCCATATGGTGTATGGTTTGGCGCCGCAGGTAGTAGTGTTGATTGCGATTGGGTTGTTGCGGTAAAACTTGCATTATTTTTTTTTAATAGTACCATTAACAGTACTATGAAAAGTTTGCACACATCACTCTCTGCAAGTACTGCACGAACCAATTTTTATGATATTTTGACCAACGCTGCTGCTGGTACTAAGCGATACCAGATTACTAGAAGGGGTCATGACCCTGTTGTATTGCTATCAGCAGATGAATTTGAGATGTATCAAGAAACACTAGCTCTGCAACAAGATACTGAATTGATAAAAGACATTGAGTCGGGGCAAAAAGATATTGCGGCAAAAAACTTCATCTCTCATGATGATATGAAAAAACAACTTGGTGTATAAATGCAGATTGTCTACCTGCCGAAAACAAAGAAACACTTTAGGCAACTAGACAAAAAACAAATTTCTCGAATAATCAATGCCA
Source organism: Candidatus Pacebacteria bacterium CG10_big_fil_rev_8_21_14_0_10_44_54 (assembly GCA_002772695.1). Lineage (GTDB taxonomy): Bacteria > Patescibacteriota > Microgenomatia > UBA1400 > PJMF01 > UM-FILTER-42-14. The sequence goes on along the minus strand of PFDI01000021.1, from coordinate 24,534 downwards.
TTGAGTTACTCCCAACAACGCCTGATTTAGGAAAACAACTGGTGGGAAAATTGCGAGGAAAAAGATCCTTGCGGGTTTGGCCGTATCGGGTTGTGTACTCTCTTGACCAAAAACAAAACCTGATCATCATTGAAGCAGTGCAGCATAGAAAAGAAGTGTATAGATAAGTTTGGATAGGGTAAACTACACCCATATGAACCAACCAGCCCTCGACCTCCACAAAAAGTACACCGGCAAGCTAGAAACGGTCGCAAAAATGGGCAAGCTCCACAAAGAGCTGTTACCACTGGTCTATACCCCAGGTGTAGCCGACGTCTGTAGGGCAATTGCCGAAAATCCGGAGCTCGCCTACTCTCACACGCTCAAGGGTCGCACAGTTGCAGTCATCTCCGACGGTTCTGCTGTTTTGGGGCTTGGCAACATTGGCGCAGAAGCAAGTCTACCAGTTATGGAAGGAAAATCGCTCTTACTCAAAGAGTTTGGCGGTGTTGATTCTTTCCCACTCGTACTCAACACTCAAGTCCCCGAAGAAATCATTACTTTTGTGAAGCAGGTCGCGCCCACCTTTGCTGGCATTAACCTCGAAGATATCAAGGCACCTGGCTGCTTCCAGATTGAAGAAGCCTTGCAAAATATCGGCATTCCTGTCTTTCATGACGACCAACACGGCACGGCAATTGTGGTCAAGGCAGCCCTTCTCAACGCCGCCAAAGTCGTTGGCAAACCGTTTGACAGTCTCAATGTTGTCATTGTCGGTGCTGGGGCCGCTGGACTCTCGGTCGCTCGCATGCTCTTAGGACTCGAGTGTCTGGGCAAAACCTGTTCGCTACTGCCAAAAGTTGACCGTGTTGCAGATGTCATAATTGTTGATCGAATTGGCGCTCTTGTCTCTGGCAGAGAAAGTCAAAATATGTACAAGCAGTCGCTGGCAGATAGTTCAAATAAACGCATGCGCAAGGGTTCGCTCGTCACAGTTGCAAAAAATGCTGACGTGATCATTGGCGTTTCAGGACCAGGCGCAATCGCGCCTGAAATAGTTGAAAGTATGGCAGACAAGCCGATCGTATTTGCCCTCGCCAACCCGGTACCAGAAATAGATCCAGAACTTGCCAAAAAAGCTGGCGCAGCCATCGTCGCTACAGGCCGTAGCAACATGCCCAATCAGATCAACAATGTCCTCGCCTTCCCCGGCATCTTCCGGGCTGTAATCCAGGGGAAATTGCCAAAGATCACCCAACAAATGAAGCAAGCCGCCGCGCATGCTTTAGCCGAGTGTGTAGAAAAGCCAACTGCGGAAAATATTATCCCTACCCCATTTCATCCGAGATTGGCTAATATTGTGGCGGGGGCGGTACTCAACACTTGACAAGTCATTAAATTAGGCGTAATATATGGATTATATTCCTTATATTTGGCATAAAAAATGAAAAAAAACATCTCAAGAGAAATTTCAGCAGCAATCAGAGGAGACTTCTTCAAAGGCAAAATCATTATTGTTACTGGAGCCAGACAAGTAGGAAAAACTACCCTCGTAACAAAAATCGTATCCGATTTTGAGAAAGTGCTCTACCTAAACGCAGACAATTCTACAGACAGGCAAAAATTAGAAAACCAAGATTTAAAAAAGTTGCAGAACCTCATTGGCGACAACCAGATAGTTTTTATTGACGAGGCGCAAAAAGCTACCGATATCGGTGACACGCTGAAGCTACTTGTAGATCACTACAAAGACAAAAAACAAATCATTGCAACTGGCTCCTCAAGTCTCAATTTACTTTCAAACACGCAAGAATCACTAACTGGTAGAAAATTCGTGCATAAGCTATTTAGCCTCTCAATTCGTGAAATAGTCTCGGATCTAAACCCGCTCGACTTGGAAAAGGAACTTGCATCCATTTTAGTGTTCGGAACATATCCAGAAATTTATACAATAAATGAACAAGACAAACAACGCCAACTAATTGAAATCACAAGCAGCTATCTCTACCAAGATATTCTCGCACTCGAACAAGTGAGAAATCCTGCCTCACTCAACAAGTTACTCTCTGCTCTTGCTCTCCAACTTGGGTCTGAGGTTTCATTGAACGAACTAAGCAACCTGATCGGCTTAGATTTAAAAACGATCGAAAGATATATAGACTTATTAGAAAAAAATTATGTTTTGTTTCGACTTCCCCCCTATTACACAAACCAACGAAAAACACTTTCCAAGCTCAATAAAATATACTTTTATGATCTAGGTATTCGCAATGGACTCATAAATAATTTCAATGCGCTTGATCTGCGTAATGATGTTGGCGCGCTGTGGGAGAACTTTTTGATTGCAGAAAGGATGAAACTTCGTCAAGTTAAAAACTTGCATGCTGTGCAGTATTTTTGGAAAACGTATGACGGTGCGGAAATTGATCTAGTTGAAGAGCGAGGGGGAAAACTCTTTGGATATGAATGTAAGTGGAAGAAATCAAGAACATCACCAAAAAGCTGGTTAGAGTACCCAGGTGCAGAGTACAAAGTAATTAACAAAGAAAATTTTATCGAGTTTCTTTCTTAATCACGAATATTGTGGCAAAGGCAATTTTGAGACATTTGAGGCAAAAGTAAAAATCCCAGCATTCTCCTTATACCTTTCCCTGAAAACTTCAACACTACTTTTTCCTACCCCATCTTTATTAACCCTACCATCGAAGATTTTCTTAAATGCTTTAGGATCAAATTGAATGTCTTTCCAAAGCACCGGCGCGTTCAACAAACCACTGGCATAAATTGCAACTATGCCACACAACCCAAAACTATGCCTATGGGACTATCTATTAGCGTCTCAAGCTCAGAAAATGTAAGTTCTCTAAAATCTCCAAGTAAAGCTCTGTTAGCCTCTTTCTCTCTCGAAAAAACAGTCACTATTTCTTTTGTTATATAACTTTTTGACAAACAATTTCGTGCCGAGAGAGGGACTCGAACCCTCACGAGGTTTGAGCCTCATGGGTTTTTGAGACCCACGCGTCTACCGGTTCCGCCACCTCGGCTCTAGATTGGTTATTATATACCACCTGCCTCGAGCACTCACTTGCAATTTCCCCACTACTCCTGCATAGTAGTTGTCTATGGATTTGTCTGCTATTTTTCATGCCATATTTGACATTACTACGATGCAGTCACTGTTGGTTCGAGCGGGTATTTGGCTTGTCATCGCCATTGTCATTGTCATGAGCGTTGATAATTCTGACCCAGACAACGCCTCTGTTGCCTTCAAGCGCAATGTCGGCACCCTACTCTTGTTCCTCGTCCTCTCGGGAGGGCTATTTTACTTTTTGTTTGGCATGACGCCCGTGATGGCCAACAACTAGTGTTTTACCGCTTCGTCTCCATTCCATAAAATTTGATGCGATCACCACGAAAAAAGAGATCAATCTCACCCAACGCCCCGTTTCTATGCTTGGCCACTTTGACCGACATAGACTCGGGAATATCATCGTCTTTGCGATACAAAAACATCACCACATCGGCATCTTGCTCAATGGAGCCAGATTCACGAAGATCAGATAGTTGCGGTGTTTTCTCTCCTCTACTCTCGATGGCTCGAGACAACTGCGAAAGTGCGAGCACTGGAATTTTGAGTTCGCGGGCAATGTTTTTGAGACCCTGGGAAATCTCGCCTACTTCAGTTACTCGATTATCGCGAGTACGACCATGCGAAAGCTGCAAGTAATCAACAATGAGTATGTCGATATGCTGCTCCGACATTAAGCGTCTGGCTCGGGTGCGCATTTCAAAAACAGACAAACCAGGTGTATCATCAATAAACAGTGATGCTTCTGCCAAAACTCCCATTGCGTCTGATAATTTTAAAAAATCTTGTTGGTTCAGCCGACCAGTCTTGAGGCGCCATGCATCAATATCTGCTTGAGAGACAAGCAAGCGGTCGACCAGTTCCTCTCGACTCATTTCGAGCGAGAAAATCCCCACTCGTTTCTTGGCTGTCACACCAATATGATGTGCTATGTTGAGAGATAAAGCTGTTTTGCCCATACCTGGTCGAGCGGCCAGAATAATCAAGTTTGAACGCTGCAAACCAGCTAACATATTGTCAAGATCCACAAAACCAGTTGGCACTCCGCGCAGTTCGCCTCCTGTGCGCTGCAGTTCGTCAAGGCGCTCAAAACTCTCAACCAACGTATCCTTGACTGGTAAAAAAGATTTCTGAGATTGCTTTTGTGAAACGGCAAAAACCTCTTGTTCGGTCGTATCCATAATGTCTTGGATGTCCTTGCCCTCGTCGAAAGCCAGCGTCGTAATCTCACTAGCTACTGATATAAGCCTGCGCTTGATCGCAGCTTCACTCACGAGCTTGCAGTAGTGCTCTACATTGGATGCACTTCCTACTTCATTGGAAAGCTCGGCCACTACTGCTGTTCCACCCGCTTGGGTGAGCTGTTTCATTTTCTTGAGTTGAGAGGTCAGTGTTACTGCGTCGATCGGTTGGCGCAAATCGTACAGGGCTTCCATAGCTGCAAAAAGTGCCTGATTTGCTGGAGCGTAGAAACTTTCGGCAGTAAGCTTGTCGGCTACTTTAATAATCGCCTCGGGATCAATCAGGATGGAACCCAAGAGCGACCGCTCAGCGTCCAAATTATGCGGCGGGATACGTACAGATTTTTGTGCCATATCAAGTCTGGAGTAGTAGGGTGAGCTCAGTTTCTTCTGGCAGTGAGGCACGAGATACTTCTAGTTTCTCCACTTCTTTGGCCTCAGAACCAAAGGCAGCGACAAAGTCTTCTCTCGTGGCAAGTTCCGAAAATACCGTCGGGTCATGTTTTTCCGTACGAAAATGCATGGGGATAACGATGCTTGGTTCGAGGGTTCGGATGACTTTTATCGCTTGTTTGGGGTCGAGTGTAAACACGCCACCAACTGGGCAGAGCAAAATATCGACGCTGCCAATCGCCTCTTGTTGTGTGGTAGTCAATTCATGCCCCAGATCACCCAAATGACAAACACGAAGTTCGTCGAGCAAAATAGTAAAAACAGTATTTAATCCTCGCTCACTGCCATGTGCGTCATCGTGAAAGGTTGGCACACCAAAAACTGATATACCACCTACTTCGTACTCACCTGGTTTTTCGACAACAAACGGATGTGATCGCCTCGCAGTTGTTTTAATCTGATTAAAAGCATTGTGATCGGCATGCGCATGTGAGACAGTGACAATATCAGCACTTAGTGTCGAAAGCTGCAGACCTATTTCGGCATTGTAGGGATCAGTGACAACTGAACCAAGTTTGCCTTTCAATTTAAAGGTTGAGTGACCATGGTAGGTAATCTGCATAGCTTGTACTATAACATGGGTCTTGGTTTATAATACAGATCGCTCAGATGAAAAAAGAAATCCTACTGGCAATTATTATCGGTTTGGCATTTGGTCTAGTTATCACCTATGGTCTCTATCGCGTGCGCAAGGCAACACAATCTGCCAAAACCCAACCAATCAGCACTACAGCCCCAACTACGCCTACCGAAGAACCTGCTGTAGCTGCACAACTCACAATCCTCCACCCAGAAGACAACACCGTGCAAGAAGAATCCAGCACAACTGTGACTGGCACCGCTTTACCAGACACCATTATTGTTTTGTTTGCCAATGATATGGAGTACATCACAACCAGTGACGCTAGTGGCAACTTTAGCTTTACTGTTGACCTTGACGAAGGGAGCACTATACTGACAGTACACGCTGTAAATGAGGATGGCGAGACAGTGACTGCGCAGCGAGCAATCGTAGTCAGCTCACTACTCTTTGAATCTACCGATTCTGCCTCACCTGCCGCCGAAGAAGAATAATTATGAATCGAATTGCTATTTTTGGTACCTTCCTTATCGCAAGCCTCTGTATCCTTCCTGTCACCCAAGCTCAGGATGCGAGTGAAAGCGGTCGGGCTAACCAAGAGATAAAAAAGCGTATTGACCGAGTCATTGAAGAAAAAAAACAAGAAGTAGCTGGTGCCCTTGCCGAAATTAATACCAAAAAACGCGGTTTTGTTGGACCAATAGAGCGAGTGACAGAAAACACCATCACTCTCACTACCCACAAAGGACCGCTTGTTATTCCACTCAATGCACAGGTAAAAGTCTTGCGAAAATCGGAAGAAATTGAAGTAACTGATCTCGTTGTCGATGATTGGGTTGTCGCCCTCGGTATAGAGGTTGATGGTATGTTCGAGCCAAAGTATATTCTCTCTTCGAATGCGTCAGAAAAGCCAAAAGAGCGTGTCGTTCTACTTGGCACACTATCGGTACTCGAGAGAAATAGCTTGTCACTGCAAACACGTGGCAGCAAAGAGCAAAAGGCGATTTTGCTCGCTAAATCTACCGAGTATCAGAACTCAGATGGTTCCGAAGTCTCGCTCCAAGATCTAGAAGAAGATCTCACTGTTCTTGTCATTGCCGAAAAGGACGAGACAGATCTAACAGCCACCACCATTCGTTCGCTCGCTCCTCTAGAGATCCAAGAGTAACATGCTTGCGACTCTACAAAAAACTATCACTGCTCAAACCGCAGTGCTCATCGCTAATCCCCATCACATCCAGTACCTCACCGGTTTTGAGAGCCTGGCTCCAGGAGAACGCGAGGCGTTTCTGCTCGTACAGGAGCACAAGACAACGCTGTTGTACGCTAGTTTCTCGCCAGTCGAAAAATTGCCTGAGATTACGTACGTACCAACATGCAGTATTGCGGCTGTGCTTGAGCAGATCACTACCAACATGCCGTTGGCAGTAGATATGCAGACAATCACTGCTGCTGAGTACATACAGCTGCAGCAATCCGCGCACACTCTCTCAAACTGGGACGAGCAAACTATTTGGCAACTGCGAATGCGCAAGAATGAACAAGAGCTAGCGATGATAAATGAGGCAGTAGAGATTACCAAGCAAGTGCTCGAAAATGCACTACAGACACTCCAGCCAGGTATGAGTGAGCTGGATGTGCGACGCAGTATTGATGCGCAGTTGTTTCTGGCTGGTGCTGACGCCACTGCCTTCCCATCCATCGTCGCGTTTGACGAGCACTCTGCCCTCCCACACCATCAACCAACCGATAAAACCCTCGCAAATAACACAGCCGTCCTGATTGACTGTGGCGCCAAAGTACGCGGCTACTGCGCTGATATGACCAGAACCATCTGGTTTGGTACAACACCTGACCCTGAGTTTGTCAAAATTAAAACAGTGGTCGAAAAAGCATTTGCTGCTGCCCAAACAGCAACAAAGCAAAAAAAACCAACCGCAAAAAGCATTGACGATGCTGCACGCAGTGTAATAGTGAAGTCGGGTTACGGTCCGCAATTTATTCATACAACAGGACATGGTTTGGGCTTATCCATTCATGAACCACCCTCACTCAACACTCGCAGTGAGCAAGTACTAGAACCTGGGATGGTGTTCACAATTGAGCCGGGGATTTATTTGCCGGAGAAGTTTGGGGTGAGGTGGGAAGAAACTAAGATTTTCTAGTGTTCATATTTTTCGCCAAACGCAGCTTCACTATCTCCTTCGATACCACCGCTGGCACTACAGACTCATCAAGATGCTGTCGCTGTGCCACTCGCGGTGGCAACATGCTACAACTTCAGCAACTGCGCATATCGCTCAAAAAACCCCGGCGCCTGAGAGTGCATTGGCCTCGGCAAAGTATCCAAAGTAAACCACTCCACCGCATCAAGCTTATGTGGCTCACCATTGGCCACTTGCACTGGATCTACGCGAACATTATAGTCAAGTGACACCCAATGCGTCTGCTTGCCCTTTTGCTCACGAAGCACACTGCGATAACCCAAAAATTCATATTCAAGCACATCAGTGCAATACTCCTCTTTAATCTCCCGCTTGAGTGACGCAATCGGATCTTCACCAAACTCTAGCTTGCCACCACCCAAATCCCAACGCCCATGCTCGTCGCGCGCATTCTTGCCACGCTTGGCCATCACAAACCGGCCGGCATCGTCGTGGCAAAAAAAAGTAAAGGTGATAGCGATATAGTCAACTCCAGGAAGTAATTTTTTCATCTGCAGCCTACTATATCATTTACTATGATGTCAGCATGTAGTTCGCTCCCTATTTCCTACTCATATGCTATAATCTCCTTTCGTTATGAAACACGTTCACGCTGACTGGCACGATGATTGCAAAGTTACCTGTAGTTGTGGCAACACCTTTGTCATTGGCTCTACCAGTGCCGATCTGACTGTCGACATCTGCAATAAGTGCCACCCTTTCTTCACGGGCGAACAACGCTTTGTCGATCGCCAAGGTCGTGTCGATAAATTCCTCAAGAAAATGGCGGCTGCCAAGGCAGATCCCAAGGCAAAAAAAACAAAAAAGAGTGAGGATGAGCCAATAGTTTCGCCACAGTCTTACCAAGAAATCCTGCGTAATCAACAAATTGCAATTCGCTCAGCTGCCAAAGCCCAGAAAACTCAATAGCTAAGGTATACTAGCCTTAGTCGTATGTCAGACTCTCCGTATACCGCTCAATTGGCCGTGCTTGCACAAAAAATTACCGAGGCACAAACACTTGGTACTGACCCAGAGTATGCCGAGATGGCAAAGCAGGAAATCGAACGCCTGACTGCAGAAAAAACCATGCTCGAGACCGCTGAGGCCCAATTTGCCTCTGGCGCAGACGAAACTGTTGGTGCTGAGCCAACCAAAGGTCCTTGTGCCATCGAGATTCGCCCAGGCACCGGTGGTGATGAAGCAAAAATTTGGGCAAATGATCTTTTGCGCATGTATGTGCGCTTCTGCGAAACACAAAAGTTTTCGGTCACATTTATTGATGAGTTAATAATCAAAATCCGAGGTACTGCTGTGATTGCTGGCAAAACTCTATCTGCTTTTGAAACATTTCAGTTTGAGTCTGGCGTACATCGTGTCCAGCGCGTGCCAGAAACAGAGTCGCAAGGACGTATTCACACCTCTACTGCTTCTGTTGCTGTTTTGCCAGAAGTAGCACAAAGTGTTATTTCGATTCGTGATGAAGATCTCGAGTGGCAATTTATGCGCTCGAGTGGAGCTGGCGGGCAATCGGTCAACAAAACGAGCAGTGCAGTTCGGCTGACACACAAACCAACCGGGCTGGTTGCTACAGCGCGCCAAGAAAAGAAGCAAGAACAAAACCGTAAAATAGCCCTGGAACTATTGCGCTCACAACTCTGGGAAATCGAAGAAGAAAAACGACAAACAACACTGGGTAAAGCCCGCAGTGCAATCGGAAGAGCACGAAGAGCCGAAAAAATCCGCACCTACAACTACCCACAAAATCGCATTACGGATCACAGAAGCAAACAATCTTGGTACAACTTGCCAGTTATTTTGGACGGAGCTCTGTTATCAATTCTCGATAAGCTTTGCCCTATGCTTACTGCTGAGGAGCCTGTAGCGTAATCTTAACCTCTTCAAACTGTCCATCACGCCAGTAGCGGACAGTTATCACTTCCCCGATCCGCTTTTTGTTGAGCACAACTGCGAGTTCCTGGTCTTTCACTAGCTCACCGTCGATAGCAGTAATAATGTCACCAGCTTGCAAGCCAGCTTGGCCAGCCGAAGCATCTGGTCGCACCTCAATCAGATACGCACCCTGTGGTACATCGTTGAACAAAGCCGCTTGCTCACTGATTGGTCGATAACTTACTCCCAAGAATGGTCTGTCAAACTGTCCTGTTTCATTAAAATTGGTTATAGAAGCTTTGACGACATTAATAGGAATAGCAAAACCAATATTTTGCGCACCTGCTGTAACCGCGACGTTGACTCCAACAACTTGACCCTGCGCATTGAGCAACGGACCGCCTGAATTTCCGGGATTAATTGCGGCGTCTGTCTGAATAACACCTTCGAGCGTCTCAATACGAGAAAAGCCGTCGCCAGCTTCGATTCCGCGACCAAGTCCAGAGATTACCCCCGTAGTCACTGTGTGACGAAACTCGCCAAGTGCTGTGCCAATAGCAATAACGCTCTCTCCAACGCGAATAGTATTGGAGTCACCAAGCGGCAATGCAACGTTTGGCAAGCCCTTTACCTCGAGAATAGCAAGGTCATTGATAGGATCACGATAGATTTTGCCAACCTCATACTCCTTATCCTGACTATCGATCACTTTATACGATGCACTGCCATCACTCACCACATGCTTGTTAGTCACGATCAGGTTGGTTCCAACGATAAAGCCGGTACCGATGTCTCGCTCGACTTCTTTGAGTTCGGTTTGACCAAAGCTAAAGCCAAAAATAGAGTTTACCGAAGGTGAAAGCACACGCTGTTGTTTTTTGATTGAAACCGTCACCACTGATTGTGAGGCCGCTTCGACTACATCGGGAATTGAGTGCGAGCCACCTATGTCAATGAGTTGACCAAGAGATGAAGAGTCTTTGGGTGTGTTTCCCGAACCAAATCGAGGTGCAAACATATCAAGTGGCTTGATAACAAACACTCGATCTGCCAAACCCCCTGCAACAAATGAAGCAAGCACCACAAGTGAAATGGCAAGTCCAAGTAAGAATGAGCGAACAGAAGCAGATATACGCATCACAAACCCATTTATACACCCAAGCACAAAAAAATTAAAGTGACTCTATCGCGGCCACAAGCTGTTCGTCTTCTGGTGTTTCTTGGTTATCCTGCACTTCAATATCGACTGGAATACCCTCATGATGAATCCATTCGCCATTTGGCATTACCCAACGCGCGATGGTGATGTGCATAGTTGCATCATTTTTGAGCGTGCGAATATCTTGTACTGTACCCTTACCGAAAGTCTTCTCGCCAACAAGAGGAATTTGCACCTGATCCTTGAGTGCTCCTGCCACAATCTCAGAAGCCGATGCACTGCCTCGATTGACTAACACTACAGTCGGAATACCGACCAAGCGAGCCGTACCGAGACTTGGAAAGTCTTGACTCTGATAACGGCCTTGCTGCGACACAATAGTTCCAGATCGAACAAAATCGCTCGCAACAGCAATCGCGCCATCAAAAAAGCCGCCAGGATTATTGCGGACATCAAGTACAATGCCGTCAATTTTTGTTCTCTCTGCCAGGATTTTGGTGACAATGCTGTCCCACTCACCATCTGTCCGACCACCAAAGCGCGATAGCTGTATGTGGGCAACTCGCTTGCCACCCTGCTCTACTATCTCAAGTTCGGCAGATTTAACTACAATTTCACCTCGAGTAATACTAACATCGAACGGTTCATTGCCATTGTTATTACGAAAAAGCGTCAATACTACCGGCGTATTTTCTGGACCACGAATTTTATCGACGGCATCAAGAATAGAAATGCTGGCAGTACTTTCATCAATACCCTTGGCTTCATCTTTTATACGCAAAATCAAATCTCCTGCCTTAACCCCAGCAGTCTCTGCTGGACTGCCGGACAATGGTGAGATTACTGCCAAGGTGCCATCGACATATCCAAGTTCAATTCCGACACCAAAAAAAGCACCAGCCAAGTCTTGGGTCGACCGTTCTGTTTGCTTTTCATTGAGATAAACCGTATAGGGATCCCCGAGCGAGGCGGTCATCCCAGCAATCGCACCATCAGTCAGCACTTTTGGGTCGAATTTATCCGTTTCAAGATAGTCAGACTCCAACAAATTCCATGCCTGCCAAAAGGTAGAAAAATCAACTTCAGCCACACTAGGTGGTTGATCGGTGTTGATCAGCGAAGACAGCTTGGTTGTCGAAATAGTTTGCTGTACACGCTGCGTACTCACAAAACGACCAACAATATTCCATTGAAATTGCAGGGCTGCTCCCAAAACTATTAGCGTAACCATGGTAAGTAGTCGGGAGACAATCCGCAGTGAAACCTTCATAAGCTTCACCATTGTACTGGTAAGTTCTTGCTTGAGAACTAGGAAATTTAGAGCGTCTGCGTAAACGGCAACATCGCCAGGTGACGGGCGCGTTTGACTGCAATGGTCATGCGGCGCTGCATTTTTTGCGATAAGCCGGTTTCTGGTCGGGTCAAAATTGCACCCTGTTCTGTCAAACATTGGCGCAACACATCAATCTCTTTGTACGAAAAAGATTCGGCAATCGGCGAAGTGCGCTTGCGAATAATTTTTCGTGGTTTACGTTTTGGTGGCATAATTTTCCTTTTTATTCTTTTAGACTAAAATGGTACGTCGTCTGCAATATCCTCTGCGCTCATGGCTTCTTCTGGAGCATCAACTTGTTTTTTTGTGCTTTTTTTACTAGTCTTGGCTTTTGGTGGCGAAACATCATCATCGTCGTCGCCATAATTATCATTGGCACTTGGTTGCGATCCTCCGCCAGATCGTGACTGCAGCAACAACATATTTTCCAACACAATCTCGGTAGTTCTGCGCTCTACACCATCCTCACCCTTCCAGTCTCTTGTCTGCAATCGACCTTCGACAAACACCTTGTCACCTTTGTGTAGGAGTTGTCCGCAAATATCGGCAAGTTTGGACCATGCAACGATGTTGTGATACTCAACTCGTTCTTGTTTTTCTCCTCCATCCCTAGGAGTCCAAGAACTATTGGTCGCGATGCTAAATGAACAAACTGCGGTACTATTTGGCGTATAGCGCAAATTTGGATCTCGAGTGAGATTGCCGATGAGCATTACTTTGTTGAGTGATCTTGTTGCCATATTCCCTTTCGGCTGCTGTCTACTATATCTCTACTATATACAATATCATTACCTAAACCGTAGAGCCCTGCGCTCGTTATGCTGCCTGCTCCTTTTTGGGCTCCGCTATCACCAAAAGGTGGCGAATTACTCGAGAGGCATTGTGTAGCTCAAACTCTAGTTTTGCAATCTGCTTTGGCGCGGCAGATACGATCCAGTGCAAGTAGTTTGCTTCGGTATATCTGGTAGCTGCGCGCTTAATTGTGTAAGCCAATTGTTTTTTACCCCAATCAATCTCTTCCAAGATGGTGACTTTATTTTTCTTGAGTAGGTCGCGCAATTCTGTCTGTGCCGCCATCATCTCATCACTTGTGAGGTTGGCAGGGACTAA
>PFDI01000021.1:9620-11483 GCA_002772695.1 Candidatus Pacebacteria bacterium CG10_big_fil_rev_8_21_14_0_10_44_54 | reverse complement strand
TGTATGCTCCTTGTCAAACCTACCTCGTGAGCTACTGGTTCTTTTGCTCGATGAACAAAAGACGAGGTCGGTGTTTGTATGGGTGGTAGTATAGCATACAGAAGCTTTTGACCCTATTTCATAAGTTCGCAATGGAATCCAAACGCTGGTTTAGTTGCGAGGCAACTCAAGATAAGATGTTCTGATGACAAAACGATATCAAAGATATAGCCCTTTGAGAGAGGTTAAGATTGCTATTTGTTTTAACCTAGATTTGAATATAAATCTGTGCTTTTATAGTCCTCTAAAAACAAGCTTACGCTTGCTTGGTCCCAATCACGAATTGTCACAATTGGGGTTAAATTCATATCATGCTCTCTTGCATACAAAAATGCAAATGTTGGGTCAAAACATATCTTTTTATCTCCTTGCTCGTCTTCTAATAGAAACCTTATGTTGAAATTGTCATCATGCGCATGATCATGATGGATACCATATCTTACTAGTGAAAAACATATATGATTTTTTTGCTTTCTTATTTCTCTTGAGATTGCTTGTGGGAATGATACTAGGTCCAATTGGGAAAGAGTCGGACCTGCATACACCTCTCGTATTTGTAATGGCATACGGTCATCGTTGAGTTTTGTTTGTTGACCAATCTCTGGATAGTGATCTGTAGTTACAAATTCTGACAAAATATCGACTGCGCGGCGATACGCTGCAACATTTGCAAAACGTTGAACCCTGTTTGAAAAAATTACCTGAGGAAAATCAGTTGGCAATATATACAAACCTGTCCTACTTCCAAGTTGTTTACTGCGATCAAACTCCTTATCAATTTGAAAATATAACCAGCCGCCAGGCAAAAAACGGCTGGTTTCAGGCAAAATTGGAAAAATCTGTAGTTGTTCAAATGTGTACGGTCCAAGTTTTGCACACACCTCAATTTCTGATGCAGAAAATGTCTGTCTTCTCTTTGAATTTAAAATAAAGTCATCAACCAACCTGTATTCATCAACTGAAAAAAAGTGATAAAAACTTTCAAATACCATCCAACCGTATGTATTAGAATCTTCGGTAGTAAAATCAAATTCTATACGATCCAAAAAAACTGATAGATTAGACCTACGCAAAGCTGATCTCATTAAATCTATTAAGAGTTCGGCTCCCGCCTCACTAATCCTTGAAATAAAAACCTTTTCTGGCAAAAACCTATCCACAAATTCGTCAAATCCAATCTGGAGAATCATTTGATGAAAAAAGAACTTTGCGTCAGAGCAAATATCAAAATCAATGCCTTCTCCTGGAAAAAATGTTTCTATTGACTCTGATGAGAGATGAGGCAATACGCGTTCGAACAGTGCAAAACCATTGCTTGATAATGAAGAAAAACTAATAGGCTTTTTTTCAAATAAGCGATTTATTATTTTTTGAGCAGAATCAAAACTAGCAAATAGTAAAAGTAACTCGGAAAAAAGTATAAACGAGCCATAAGATAGCTCTCTGCAATTCAACTGATCTGGGAGTAGCTCTATAATCTCATTTGCAAAAGAGATGTCAGCCACCACTCTATCAGCAAACTGTCTACCTTCTAATATTGTGAGCTGTTCCCAATCAGAAACATCTATTGGCTTGTGTTCAGTTTCCTTAAACTGTACTGCAGTCTTCTCAGCGGGATCTATCGCCTTCAGAAGCTTACCCCTTCTGATCTGTTGCCAGAAAAAATGGGTTACGTAGCTTATCTGATGAGTGGTAAGAAATTGAGCTGACCGCAATTCCGTCATCTCATTAGCTGAAATTACTTGCTCTCCTAAGGTCAAAAACTCAGGAAAATTATCGGCTAAACTCATAGCAATATACTCTACTTCCCCACCAAAAATTCCA
>PFDI01000021.1:0-9602 GCA_002772695.1 Candidatus Pacebacteria bacterium CG10_big_fil_rev_8_21_14_0_10_44_54 | reverse complement strand
AGCTTACCTACTTCCTTAACACCCTTCCAGCCATTGTGAGCTACAAAATCTTCATAAGAAGTAATTTTTGCAGAAATCATTCTGCGCTCAAAATCAGTGTGAATTACTCCAGCTGCCTGGCGAGCGGTGGTGCCCTGGCCAATCGTCCAGGCACGAACTTCTTTCTCTCCGGCTGTGAGGAAGCTCTGTAGTTTAAGTACTTTGTAGGCGGTAGCAATCAGTCTATCGAGTCCAGCTTGTTCTAGACCCAAGTCTTTGAGATAAGCTGTTCTGTCTTCGTCTGATAACACTGCTAGTTCACTCTCTATCTGATTACACATAACTACCACTCGCCCTGGTTTGACTCCGAGCTGCTCTGCAAACTGAATGGTTTTTTCTTGCACCGACCCACCAAGTGATGCCTCGCCCACATTGATAACATAGAGCTCTTCTTTGGCTGTCAACAGCGAAAGTTCTCTGATTGTCATCGTGATTGCTTCGGGTGCAAATTGTGTCAATCCATATTCACCTATTTTTTGCTCGGAATACAAAATTTGACTGATGCTTTGCGCATCCATAAGCACTTTTTTTAGCGCAGAAATAATCTGCCATCGCTCTTTGGTGGCTCGGTCCACTGCCCCTTTGGGTTCAACCTGTTTTTCGAGCGTTGCTAAATCAGCCAGCTGTAGTTCGAGCCGAACGGTATGCAAATCATCTTTGGGCGAAACGGCACCCTCACGAATAACGTTTTCATCTTCAAAATCTCGCAATACATGACAAATGACAGCCGCCTCACGAATATGCGCCAAAAATTTGTTACCCAAACCCTCACCGCGTGAAGCACCTTTGACTAAACCAGCAATATCGACAAACTCGACTGTAGCTGGTTTTATAACTGTGGTTTTAACAACCTTCGCCAAAAGATCGAGACGTGAATCTGGCACGGGGACAATGCCAATATTTGGTTCGATCGTGGCGAAGGGATAATTGGCCGCCAAGGCCTGCTGCTCTTTGAGCAGTGCATTAAAAAGGGTGGATTTGCCAACGTTGGGCAGGCCGACGATCCCGACTTGAAGTGCCATGGGTTGATTGTATCACCTGCCAGGTGAGCTCAACCCTTGGCCTCATTCCCTTTGGTATGTAAGGTTTGCCACTAAATTTGATCCACTGGGCAGTGATTCAAACATCGTTCATAGGTATTGGCTTTCCCCATTACAGAACACAATTAGTCTAGCAACTCTCGCAACTGCACCCTAAAACCAGCAATTTCTCGCTCCTCGAGCAATCGCGTTGTCTTGTCTTCATTTTCAAAAAAGGCTGCAATGGTGTGCTCATCTATCAAGACATCATAATTCGACTCGATAATGGTAATGTGTCGCTTAGTTCGATGGTCTGTGCGGGCTAAAACAGTTGTTCCTTCATAGCCGTTTGCCCAAAATCCCGTCAGTAACGGCAGCGGCGCACCTGTTCTCACCTGATACTGCTCAAAAAGACTTGCCCAAACAGTACTCACCCCATAGGGCAAGCCTAGAACGCTCAGGCTGAATGCCTCATCAGAGTTCACTAATTTGTATGCTGTGGAAACTATATCCATTTTTTGCTCAAAAGAGACGCCTTGTTGTTGTTCCAAAATCCACCAAGAGAATGGCATAAAATTCTTGCTGTTAAACCAAAGTTGCCACAATAGTGTCACCAACATTGCCGCCACTAACCCCCAGCCAATTAATCTATCTCTACTAATCCAACCACTCACTGCCATACTCGCCAACAACACAACAGGAAACAATATAGGAATATTGACGAACACTGCATCTACAAAACGAAAACTAAACAACAAGCTATGACTGAAAACAATTAACAAAAGATAGTGCAACCAAGGTCTACGCCAGTCATTTTTATAGAACAACACCACCGAAACTAATAAAAAGAAAAAGAAATATAACCCCATAGTCGGTGTTAATCCACCTGCCAACTGCTGTGTAGATGTACCAACATGATCAAAATACTTACTAAGACTTTGACTTGCCGTGAGGCCCTTGTCTCCATGATTGCCAAGAAACTCCGTTATAAATATTTTTGTTCCAATAAAATTAAACTTCATTTCTGCAAGTAAAAAAGTTGCTGTACCAAACAATAATCCCAATAAATATTTGGCAATGATACCCATCTTTACTTTGACAACATAGAGATACGCCAAACTTAATGGAATAAGGTAGACCAAAAAGAATTCACCCTGAATCGCCAATCCCAAACTTACTCCTGCTGCCACAGCCGACTTTCTCTTATCAAGTAAATGCCAAAAAAAGTAATAAAACCATGCCAACGGCGCGACGGCAAACGACAAGTTGCTGATCCATCGAGAGTATTCAATGAGCTGATATGACACTGCGGTCAAGGCCAAAGCTATTAGCGCGTCTCTCTTGCTCTTCCGCAATGAATATGCCAGCAATGTGATCGGAATAAGCGCAGTAAAATTCCATGCAATGAGTGCTGCAGCGGGCAGATTGGGATCACCTTGTGACAAATAGTAAAATGGTGACAGAAAGTAATAAAATAACACTCCATGGCGCAAGCCAAAAAATTCCGTCTGAGGACCAACCAGCATGAGGTTGTGTTCTTCTATAATAGAGCGGATTGTGTAGGCGTCTCGGGCTTGGTCATATGTCCAAATATAGTTATCTTGTCCTGGATAAAATCGTAAAAAAACTGCCAAGAATAAAAATACTAGAACAAATAACCGCTGCGCTCGAGTCAGATGACCCACAAAAGCAACAACATCAGCAAAAAATGTATTCATTGTGCTATCTCATAAATACTAATTTCTGGATTGATTGTATATGTCTCAATGACAGTAAATCCAGCTGCAACCCGCTCCCACCAGGCTTGAAACAACTCTGTCCGCTCGTCTGCCTCTACAACAAGAAAAGTGCGGCTATTTTCCTCTCGGCTAACAGAAGGTGCCCACTCATTTGTCGAGTACTCATCTAGATACAAAGTTTTATTCGGTTCATACGATAACTCTGCTGGCAGATACTTTGTGTTTTTTTTCATTTCTCGAAAATGCAGTACTTGGTAAGTATAATCATATAGCTCTGGCGTGTAGTGATACACCACGAATAGCTCGTCACTTGCTAACTCAACCAATTTTTCAATCACAGCTTGTTTCGAGTCATATGCATTACGCGTCATAAGTAGTGTCTGGCTTCCGCGCATATTTAACCCAAGCTGTGTCACCGCAGCTACGCCAATCACAGCCAATACAAACCGCTGTTCTACTACTCGAATTTTACGAACAACTGTTGCCAAAATATATATCCAGTACGGTGTCAGACCAACAAAGTAATAGGACTTGGCTGGCAAAATTAAATACAAGAAGAATGAACCAATTACCAACAGCCAGGACAGTGAAAGTAAAACATCTTTTATCTTTACTTTTCTACTTTTCCAGTACTGCCAACCACTCAAACCTGAGACAACAAAACCCGCCAATGGCACCTGGAGTGGCAACGCGCTCGCTCCACTATCCAGAACATATCTGCCTATCTCAAACACACGCGCAAAACCCGTTGTGTTCTGGCCTACCCTGGCAGATTCTGCTCCATACTGTGAGATAAACAACCATAGCTGGCTAACTTGGTGAAAATCATGTCGTATTTCAAACAAAATCTGAGGGAAAAACGGCACAACAAACACCAGTAGCAATGCGCCCAATTCTTGTAGTGAAAATTTGCAAAACTCCGCTCGCAACGCAAACAGCACAAGCGGCAACTGCACAATCGCAAAGGCTGGCTGAAAATGAAAACTCAATGAAAGTGTTGCAACCAAAGCAATCGAAAATAAAAAATGCTGCCTGCCACTCGATTTCACTAATTTTTGAGCAAAAACCAAAATAAATATACTGGTAATACTCGTCAGGTATGGCGACCAGCCAGACTGTTGGGCTGCCACTAGCCCCATACTGCTTGCAAACAATACTGTTGTAATTTTATCAAAACTACGTGTAGCCAATATCACCGCCGCCGCCGCTAATAGAATCGTAGTTAGCACACTTGCAAAAGGATGAAAGCTCAGCAGCAAGTTGAGCGGCAACGCCATGTAATACCATGCTGGACCATAGTAGAGTCCTGGGATGCTTGTTTGTGCCCCCAACAAAGCAGGCTTGCCTAGTGCTGCCATCTCCCAAATCGCCAGACTGTCTCGAGCATGGTCGTACATGAATGCAAAGGAACCAACCAAAATAGGGATAAGTCTCAGTCCAAAAACAAAAAGAGTAAGAAAAACAAACCACCAATGCACCTGATGCAGAAGCTTATTCTTCACTCGGAATCAAAGCCCAACAAATAAGATACGGAATAATCCCCGGCAAACCACCAGGCAGCAATAATAATACCCAGACGATTCGTACTAGTGCGACGTCGAGATTAAAGTAATTGGCTAATGCAGCAGCCACACCTGCAATCTTTTTGCCTCGTTTGGGCAACACCAATTTTCGTTTTTTTGTTGACTTTGGCATAGCAAGAGTATACCCCTTATCACTTTGAATCTACAACTCTGTGGCCCAGTGCAGCAAGTTTTTCTCGCAATGCATCGGCCAGCTTCCAATCACTCTTATTCCTCGCCTGCTCACGCTCAGTAATCAGCCGGCGCACCACATCAGATGGTTCCACTTTGGACTCAGCACCAAATCCGAGTTGCAAAATTTCGTCAAACTGTTTGAATAAAGTCAATTTTTCGCCATCGGGCAAATCAGACTTCGCCATCACCCAAACTGTCGCCACTGCCTGGGCAGTTTTGAGATCGTCCTCAAGTGCAGTAAAAAAGGTTCGCTGAAATCGTATTCCTGTTGCACTCAATCCAACTTGTTCACTCCCCCAAGTCTGCAGTAACCGATTCAGTCGCTCCCAAGCCTTTTGGGCTGCACTCAGCGAATCCCAGGTGAAGTTCATTTGATCACGATAATGACCCTGCAAAAATAACAATCGCAAAGCACGAGGGTTGAAACCGCGCTCAATCACATCATCAATGGTAAAAAAATTGCCAAGCGATTTACTCATCTTTTCTCCATCCACCTGCAGGTGATTGTGATGCACCCAGTAGCGCACAAATGGTACCTTGCCGGTCGCCGCCTCCGACTGTGCAATCTCGTTGGTATGATGCACCGGAATATGGTCAATGCCGCCGGTATGAATAGCAATCTGCTCTCCCAAGTACTGCATGCTCATCGCGCTGCACTCGATGTGCCAGCCAGGAAATCCTCGTTCACTCCAAGGGCTTGACCAGATCATCTGGCGATTCTCGCCTGGCCGCTCAAACTTCCAGAGTGCAAAATCTGTCGGATTCTTTTTGCCTGCTACAACCCCAATCCGCTCTCCCTCTTTGAGATCGCCCAAGCTTTGTGGATTGAGCTTGCCGTAATCTGTCAGTTTGCTCGTATCAAAGTAAATACCATCATTCTCAATTTTGTACGTAAAACCTTTTTCTTCCAATTTTTTGACCAAAGCAATTTGAGCTTCGATGTGTTCTGTCGCCCTGCAACTAATATCTGGACGCAGATTTCCCATGCTGTCCATACTTTTGAAAAAATACTCCTCAAACTCTTTGGCGATATCCCAAACAGATTTATTGTATTTCTTGGCACCCTTTTCGAGTTTATCCTCACCTTCGTCGGCATCAGATACAAGATGACCTACGTCGGTGATGTTTTGGACAAACTTTACTTTGTACCCCGCATGACGCAGTGTGCGCACCAACACATCATCGAGAGTATATTTACGCAAATGCCCCAGATGCGTATAGTCGTAAACTGTTAATCCACAGGCATAAAGTGAGACATTGTTGTTAGAGTCGTTTGGAGTAAATTGTTCTATTTGACGAGTAAGGGTGTTGTAGAGGTGCATGCTCATTGATTGTAGCATTTGTACCATCCAACGAAAGAAAAACGTTATAAAAATACCAAAAAGTATCCCAATCATAAATTCTGAAAATCGAAAATAATCAGCAGAGGTCAATACATGGTATGCACGCTTGAAACGTAGTTCAATCTATCGGCTAATACCAACTTGGTGGACCGGAAGAGGATCGAACTCTCTACCTCTGCAATGCGAATGCAGCGCTCTACCAACTGAGCTACCGGCCCTTGTTCA
This sequence comes from Candidatus Pacebacteria bacterium CG10_big_fil_rev_8_21_14_0_10_44_54, assembly GCA_002772695.1. Lineage (GTDB taxonomy): Bacteria > Patescibacteriota > Microgenomatia > UBA1400 > PJMF01 > UM-FILTER-42-14. The sequence continues at coordinate 3,480 of PFDI01000021.1, read as the reverse complement.
GGCTATATTGTAACAAAGTTTGTTACAATGCCTGACAGTGTATGCATCTTTCACAACCAGCAATCTCGACTAACACTACTCCAGAAATCAAAAAGCTTGTTGATCTAGCAAAAATGTTTCTGGCAACCAATCTCGCGCTCAAACCAAACAAGCCGATTTTACTCGTGACTGTACCAGAAATGCTCGAGCTCGAGGCCGTATTATGGCTTTCTGCGATTCGTGAATTCTCTGACTCTCTTGAATTTTTTTGTGTTCACGATATGCAGCACTCTGGCGAAGAACCACCAGAAGAACTCATCAAAGTTGCCAACAAAGCACAGCTTACTATTTTGCAAACCACCCACTCGCTCACCCACACCCAAGTTGGCAAGCAGGCGCTCTTTGGTGGTGGTCGTGCTTTGAGTCTGCCTGGCGCAGACATGGAGCTTATCAAGCTCGCCCTGCAAACAGATTATGTAGCACTACGAGCGCTTGGTACTGCACTCGAACAAAAACTCAAAGTTGGCAAAACCATGCAGATTAGTAGCGCGCAAGGAACCAACCTAACTGCAGCAATTCGCCAAAAAGGTATCGAGGCCGAAACGGGCTTTTTGCGAGCAGGTGAAATCGGTAACCTACCGAGCGGTGAAGTATTCTTTGCCCCCATACTGGGAAGTACAAACGGTACGCTCGTCATCGACGGCTCGATTGCTGATGACGTGCTCGACAAGCCAATTTCAATCGAAATTATCGACGGAATTGCCACTAAGTTTTCGGGTGGTGAGGCTGCCTACAGATTGGAAAAAAAATTAACTCACTTTGGCAAAAAAGGCTTGACTGTAGCAGAAATCGGTATTGGTACAAATAAGAATGCAAAGATTACAAATAACTTACTTGAAGCGGAAAAAGCCTTCGGTACGGTTCATGTCGCCTTTGGCAATAGTAGCGCTATTGGTGGAGAAAATAATGTGCCAATTCATATTGACGGACTGGTGAGTGAGCCCACAGTGTGGGTGAATGACGAAGTGATATTGGAAAACAAAATTTTTATCAATCTTAATTTTGATAATTACTTACCCGCGTTGAGCCACTCGATGTAGGTACAACCCGTCGCTTGGCGCGTTTCTTTATCCCAACCAGAAGTTGAACATTTCTTCATGCGTTTACCTTTGGCTGTTGTAAAAATCACGAGAGGCTCATCGCACTCTGGGCACGTTTCGTCGGTAGGTTCAGTTGTCCCATTAATCCACTCTACAAAGTCACAACCAGACGCAGTCTTGGTGGTTGGATCCCAAGTATTGGTACTGCACTTTTTCATTTTTTTGCCAAATCTAGTTATCTGCAAAACTAATGGCGCATTACATTTTGGACATTTTTCATCGAGCGGTTCGGGATCTACCGCCAACCAAAGTACGTAATCACAACCATCCGTCTGGCGTGTTTCTTTATTCCAGGTGCCGGTACTACAGCGCTGCAATTTACGACCGCTGGGTGTTTCGGTTACTTCGCTTAATGGCGCATTACATTTTGGACATTTGGTTGTTTCTGGCATAGTGGGAAGTAGTGTACACGCTGAGGGGCGAAAAAGTAAGCGTGCCAAAACATCAAGACATGTATATTAAAAAGTGTATACGATGTGCTGACCCCCGCTCAATATCAACGTGTTAATACGTTGACATATATTACAAGTGGTGGTACCACACCGAAATGGAATTCAACGTATGCTCAAAAACTAGCGCCCATCATCACTCCCTACATACAGTGGGAGTGTTTTCTCGTAGATAAATAGTAATTTATTTCAAACCAAATCAGAGAAGAATTCGCTCCCAAACAGGGAGCTTTTTTGTGCTCCCCACCCTTTCTCTGGTTTGGTACATTGAAAGAATATATGAATAAAGGAAGTAAGGAACTATTTTTAACCGATGAGGAGCGTGGCATTACTGATCGAACAACTCGTATGGCCAATGACTTGCTCTAGAATCCAAAACGCGCCGGTGCGTGGTGAAATCATGCCGTGGTGGATAGAAGATTTGGAGGAAACTGGAGAAAGTCCAGAAGTACTTGCTGAGTGGAGAAGACAGCTAGCAACCGGTGAAGCACGACTTGGATAAATCTAGGTTACAATAAAGAAAGAAAACTATATGCAAAAACAAACCGTTCAAACACTAAAGGGCTTTCGCGACTTTTTGCCAAATGAAAAGCGCGCGCGCGATTTTGTTCAAAGCAAAGTGGTGGAAACGTTTATCCGCTACGGCTTTGAGCCAGTCGAGACACCAACGCTGGAGTACGCCTCGCTCCTACTCGGCAAATATGGCGATGAAGCCGACAAACTCGTTTACTCGTTTACCGACCGTGGTGAGCGCGAGGTGGCTTTGCGCTACGACCAAACAGTTCCCACCGCACGCGTCTTGAGCCAATACCAAAATGAATTGCCCAAGTACTTTCGGCGTTACCAAATTCAGAACGTTTTTCGTGCCGACAAGCCACAAAAGGGTCGCTTCCGTGAGTTTACCCAGTGTGATATTGATCTATTTGGCAGTACAGACCCTATCGCTGATGCCGAGATTCTTGCCTGCAGCTATGAGAGTTTTCGCACTGTTGGCTTCACTGAGGTGCTGCTCAAGGTCAATGATCGCGAAACACTGCTGGCGACGCTCTCTCCTTTTGCAACAGATGCTGTTGACGTTTTTTCGCTGATTCAATCGGTAGATAAACTTGATAAACAAACTACTAGCGAAGTGATTGCTGAGCTGGTTGGCAAAGGTATTTCACAGATCAATGCTCGTGAATTGCTCGAAAAAATCCAAAGCGTTACTGTTTCTGAAAAGTTGCAAGAAATTCTGACCATCGCCGAAAGTCTCGGTGTACCGAAGTCAGCACTGGTTTTCTCGCCTACCCTTGCGCGTGGACTTGACTACTACACGGGCATGATTTTTGAAATTGTGGTGCCAGCGTACAACTCTGGTTCTTGTGGGGGTGGTGGACGCTATGACAACCTCATCGAAAACTTGAGCGGCACCGTCATGCCAGCCGTGGGCGTTGCCTTTGGCTTTGATCGTATGGTCGAAGCTGCCAAGGCACTCAAAATCATCCCTACGATCACTGGCTCAACTGAGTATCTTGTCACCGTGTTTTCACCACAGCTTCGTGCGACTGCCGCACGTATTGCCAAAAAGCTGCGCAGTGAGGGGAAAAGTACTCAATTGTATCCAAGCACTGGAAATATAAGAAAGCAACTCAAGTATGCCGATCGAATCGGCGCCAAGTTTGCGGTGATTGTGGGAGAAGAAGAAGTAAAAAATAATGCATTTATCTTAAAAAATCTCGAAAATGGCGACCAAGTAACTGTTGGTTTCAATTTGATATAAAGATCACCTTTGCTGATAGTGCTTATAAACATCACATGTTAAATCCCCGAACGTTGTGTGCATTCATGACCGATAATACGGCCAGGAAGGAGCAAGTATGCTGCACACATATACACAACACAAGAATGCACGG
>PFDI01000008.1:486-19597 GCA_002772695.1 Candidatus Pacebacteria bacterium CG10_big_fil_rev_8_21_14_0_10_44_54 | reverse complement strand
ATTCTTCTCTAAAAGGAAAGACTCCATTTGACTTTATGGTAGATCACTATAAGAATTGTACTAATTGCACACAACGTTTAGGAAGTTAACACATCACATACGCTGTTGTATCGTTACCCCGCCCCCTGCCCCTGACTCATTCGCTGGCGATCCATGTTGAGTTTATCAATCATATTCTGCTTGTTTGATTTGCCACTCGCTGGTCCCACTGGTCCTTTTTCTGGTGAGGATGGCATTACAAACGACTGATGTTGCTGTTCTTCTATTTGCTTCTTTTGCAACTCCTCTTCTTCCTGCTGTTTTTTACGCTGCTGTTCTTCCTGAAATCTTTTTTGCGCTACCTGCTTTTGCTCCTCAGTCAGCTGCTCGTAGCGAGAGTGCAGCTGCTTTTTCTTGGCCTGCTCTTCTGGCGAGTCGATCTGAGGATCAATCTGCAAAATACTTGTAATGCTGAAAAATTGCTTGATTTCTTGCCAGATATCTTGTACCGGTCGCCTGATCGTCTCGTCAACAATGCTGCCAACTTCGCGTGGTTGTCGCTGTTGTGCCGGTTGCTGACCAGTGCCTTTTTGGGCTGGGTTTGGAGTACCTGCAATCTGTGTTTGTTGCTGCGCAAGTTGTTTTTGTTGAGCACTTACCTGGCCCGCATTTTCATCAAGATGTTCGCCAAATTGACCTAATCCCTGGTTAAATCCGCCGCCAGGACGCGGACGAAGCACTGGTCCTTTGGAACCTCCTGGTTTCATCCTGTTATCTCTTCTGGAATTGTTGTGTGATCAATTTGTCGAATCTTGTAATCATCCGAAAATACATCGGCTTGTGTTTGTTCTGCTTGCGCTGCCTGCTTTTGCTCTGTCGCCGCTTGGTATTGAGGCGATGTCTGCTTGAGCTCTTCAAACTTCTGTCGCTGCGTCGCTATATCAACCGCATCGCGTGCTTGCGCCTCTGCCAGTAGAGCTTCTGTGTCTACTTGTGGTGCAATTGATTCTTCCACCGGAGCTGGTGGTGATGTATCGCCTGCAGGCGCGCCTGCTTTTCTCTGGGCAATTAAGTCCTCAAGAGCTTTGAGCGGGTCTTGTTGTTGGTCATCTGGCATATGCACTCATGGTAGCTCAAGTAAGCTGGTGTGTGCAAGCTGCTACTCTTTTATACTTCGTTCCTGTTGTCGCTGCTTCGTTCGCCGTTTTTCAAACAGCTTACGAACTTGCCGTGCCGCTGAGTTGCTTGCTAACGCAATTGCCTGATAAAGATCTTTGGCGTGAGCTTTTACTACTACATTTTTGCCAGGTACATCTACCTCATATGTCGCCGTATTTGCTTGTGGGTCATTATGCTTTTTGCTAACAGTCTCAAGAAATAATCGCGCACCGGTAATTTTTTTACTCAGCTTGCCAAGTTTGGTCGATTGCTTTTTAGCAAATGCACGGATGGCTGGGGTTACCTGCATTTGTTTGGATAAAACCTGGAGCTGCATAGCGTCCTCCTTTACAAAAAACCACCCAAGATACAGGGTGGTACTACTACAAGATTAGAGCAAGAATCATAGGGTTATGTATATGGTAGCACATGTTTTTTCAACTATTATTTGACTTTACATTATTTTTGAGTTAAAGTAATGAAATGCAACGTACTGTTTCTATTACTACTCAGGGACAACTCACTATTCCAAAAGCTATTCGAAGGTTGTTTGGCATACTTGGGAGTGCAAAAGCCACCATTCAAGTGGTAGACGATACAATTGTGGTCAAACCAAGAAAGGATTTTTGGTCGCTTGAGGGATCACTTGCGTCTGATATAAAATTATCTGACAAGCAGCTCAAGGCAGCAAGAAAGAAGTTTGAAACTACATGGGCACAAGAGTGAAAAGCTACTTGCTGGACACCAATATTTTAGTGCGTTTTTTGGTAGGAGATAACAAAGGCCAACAAGAGCTCACGAGGGAGTGGTTCAAGCAAGCTGAATCAGGGAAAATTAAGTTTATACTCAAGCCAATTGTGTTGGCAGAAACAAGTTTTGTGTTGCAATCAGTCTATAAGAAAAATAGAGATGCAGTGGCCACCGCGCTTGAATCTATTGTTGCACAAAAATGGCTTGTCGTTGAGGAACGCTCAGTGATATCAAACGTATGGCACTGGTACAAACAGGGTTTACACTTTGTGGATAGTTATCTTCTTGCCTGTTCAAAACAACACACTCATGAACTACTCACGTTTGATAAAAAGTTAGACAAAGAAAAAAAGTCATAATCCCCGCCTACCCTCCAGCGCCCGCTTGAGCGTCACGCCATCGGCGTACTCTATATCTGCCCCAATCGGTAGACCGTGACCGATGCGCGTGATTTGTATTGCTGTAGTATCGACCATATTTGACTGCTCAAGAAATTCTTTCATATACAGCGCGGTTGCTTCACCCTCCATCGTCGGATTGGTCGCAAATATCAACTCTTTTACCCCTTCCATTCGCTTGGTAATGTCGTGCAAAAATAACTGCTCTGGTCCGATGTTATTCAGCGGCGCAATCGCTCCGTGCAAGACGTGATACAAACCGTTGAAGGAATCTGCGCGCTCAATCGCGACCAAATCGAGCGGCTGTTCTACTACACAGAGAATGCTGCGATCTCGATTGGGATCATCGCATATGCTGCAAGGATCGTGCTCGCTGACCGTGTGACACTTGCTGCACAAAACTGTCTCCCGCTTGAGGGCCGTCAGACGATCTGCAAATTCTTGCAGTTTATTTTCTGGATTATGAAGCAAGTAAAAAACCAAACGCTGGGCAGACTTCGGCCCAATGCCCGGCAAGCGCTCAAAGGTCTCGGTCAATTCGCGCACCGCGCGGGGAAGCTTAAACATACCGCCATACTATAGAATAGAATAGTAAACTATGCCAGAGATGTTGCTCAAACTGATTGCCTTTCTACAACAAAACCTACTCATCTACCTTCCTGCTATTTTCGTCGCCAAAATTCTTGGTCTGATTATTCCAATCATCCCTGGTGGTCTATTTACCCTCACTGCTATCCCTGTAATCGGTTGGTTGCCCGCATACCTGATTGATATAGCTGGTAGTTTCGTCGCTGCGAACATTGCTTACAGTATTAGTGCGCGCTATGGAACCAACATCATCGGACGTATTTTTGGCCAAAAAATTCTGAAAAAATTGGCAAGTATCAAAATTAAGCCGACGCGTGAAGTCGAAACGTCATTCATGCTACGACTAGCTGGTACAGGTATGCTATCAGATGCCTTGATCTGGGGCGCACCGCTGCTCAAGCTGTCACGCTGGAAGTTTCTGATCGGCTATCACTTGGCACATATTGTCACCACTGCGCCACTTTTCTATCTCACCGGCCAAGCCGTCTCACTCAACCAAGCTGCGTACCTTATACCAATTGCGCTTGCGTCTATTACCCTACTGTTTGTGCTGAAGGGAAGATATTTTGAGTAGCTTGCCAAATAGCCGCTTCAACCTCGTCAACTGATTTGCTCGCATCAATCACCTGCCAACGCCCACTCGTGTCTCCCTTGGCCAACTGCAAGTAGGCTTCGCGTACTTTGTCGTGGAAGTCTGTCCCCTGCATCTCCATACGGTTGTTGTTGCCTGCATCTGCCACCCGAGCTAAACCAGTCATAACTGGCACATCAAGTAGTAGTGTCACATCTGGCACAGTTTGTTTGGTCGAAATATCATTGAGCTGATCAATCAGTTCTCTGCCAAACCCCCGCACAATCCCTTGGTAGACCACGCTACTGTCGCGCGAGCGATCCATCAGCACAACTTTGCCTGCCGCCAGTGAAGGCAACACAATCTCTCGATATATCTGCGCGCGAGCCGCCTGAAAAAGCAATACTTCGGTCGTGTAGGCCATACCCGCATTTTTGGCTGAAAGCACCACCTCGCGGATCTGCTCGCTGACGGTTGTGCCACCAGGTTCGCGCAGCGCAACCACATCCTTGCCTATCGCGGTCAATTTGTCGCGCAAGCGCACTATCTGGGTGGTTTTGCCACCACCTTCGCCACCTTCGAGGGTAATGAGGAGGCCTGTAGGATTGTTTATTTTCATGCTATGACGCTTTCTATTTCTGTATCAGTATACTGCAAGCCAGTTGACGCTCTCAATGCGCTCAGCAGTTGCCAAGCCTGCATGCCCATGATATTCAACATCAAATGCCAAGGTCGTTGTTCTTCTGGCATTTGAGCCAACACGCTTCTCATCTCGTCATCTGAAATCTTATCAAGGATGCTGATTGTCCAATCAATAAGTTGTTGAAAAACGCCACCACCTCCAGATTCCAAAAAAACATTTAGATTTCTAAATACACTTTCAAAATCATGAGGAACCTGTAGTTCGAGTGTAGTGTTATGGACGGTCTCTGTAGATTGTCCATTTTTTGCACCTCTCATCAGCAGAGCGTTTTGGTGCTTCAGAGGCACTGACAACCCATCACTTCTCCAATAGTGATCCCAAAGATAAAATAACTTCCAAACTTCTTGCCCAAGTCTCTCTACATCCTCATGAAATCCAGGCTCATTTCTTGGCTTGCCAAATCGCTTCCATTCACCGAACGCTGCTTCTACTTCCCCAACTGTGTCACAGGCAAAAATAACAACGTTTCTGCCCGCATATTTTTCGCTGACTGAATTAATTTTATTTCTTGACTCCGCCAGAGCATCATGACTTCTTGTCTCTCCATCCTGCGGATCAAGAATAATGGGCACACCAAAAAAATAGCCAATAACTACTGATTGCTTGGCAGTACCATCCCCATTTCTAATTTGATCTTCGACCGACTTTTGAAAAGCAAGCGGACTTGAAAAGTCGAGATTAACTGCACCTACAAAATCTGGGGTAGAAAATTGGATCTGGCTTTTTCCTTCAAGCATTTGCAACCACAAATGCAAGAGCAACCCTTTGCGAAGACTTGCTGAAGCAAAAATAATGGCTTCTGGTTGCCCATCCGGCCAATGTTTTTTAATTTCCGCTTCTGAAAGTGCGGGCGCTGTAATGCGCTCTTGATTTTTGGATGACATATTCCAAAAAGCTACTAAACCACAACATCTTGTGCCAAAGCAATACTTGAAAAACTATATAAAGTATGAGCGCTGCGAAGAATCGAACTAAACCTGCATTATGAACGCCCGGTAGAACCAAATCCGCCACGATCTTTGCTCACAAATTGCATTTTTTCTTGAAGTTCGATGCGAATTGCAGGCTGAATCATGAGCTGGGCAATCCGCTCGCCACGTTCAATAATGACGGGTTTATCAGTAAAATTAAGCAGTGCAGCAACGTACTCATCCCCATCACCACGAAAGTCGTGATCACCTACCCCAATGCCATTGGCCAAAAGGAGGCCTCGCTTGTGCAAGCTGCTTCTAGCTGCCACGAGCGCCCAGTAACCTTCTGGCAGCTCAAGTGCGATGTTGAGTGGCACGTAGCCAACAGCGTGGGGAGCGATCTCTACTTCAAGTCGGGCCACGAGATCTAGAGCGGCAGCTCCAACCGATTTATACGCTGGCAGCGGTAAACTCGTGTCAAAGCGCTTAATCCCAACTAGTACTGGCTTCATCGCAGCACCTCGTACTCCAAAACTGTCGTTTGGTCAGAAAGCAAATGTCGCTCTTTGAGTCGAATTGTATTGGTTATTTCTTCGGTAAAAAGACGAATTCCGGTACCAAAAAATACAGGCTCAATAGTAAGGTATATCTTGTCAATTAGGCCAGACTGCATCCATTTTGTATACACTTGTGACCCGCCGCAGATGGCGACTTGCGTGTATCCTTCGGCTTCGAGCTTCGCCAATAGTTCGGCTGGTGGTAGTTGTGTCGCCTCAACCAACTCCGGAGGAAATCCTAATAGCTCCCGCGTCGTGTATACAAAGGTTTTTCTGTCTGGAAGCGGCCTGCCGATAGTCTCAAATGTCGTACGTCCCATCACTACAACGCCGGCTTCTTTAGTCTTTTGGGCAAAAAAAGCCGCATCTTCTTTACTCGTCCAGCGAGTTGAGATCTGATCGACTGTCTTGGCTATAAAACCATCAGCGGAGAGCGCGGCGATTAGAAAGACATGCATGGGGTAAGTGTAGCACGGACAACAGCTAGCTAGATTGCGCACCAACTACTTCAGCCATTCCTAATTCTCCGAGCGATTTTGTTTTGTGCTTACTACTTAATTGAATTCTATCGAGTGAAGAACTAAGCAATGCAAGTTTTCCAAATACTCGCAAATCAGCAACAGTGTTCACTTTTTTGAGGTGATCAAGAATTTGTGCTGTGACACCATCAAAGTAACTCTCAGCGTTTCCGGCTGATGCTCTTGCCTTGTATGAAGTAAATGCGTTCTCATCACTTGTGGCAGGAAACAAATTGAGTTCTGAAAATACAGTAGCCACGACCATAGCTAAAGTTTCGCCTTCCGGCGTGCTGGCTGAACCATAATTTAATGGCCTGTACTCAAATCCAAACCTTTGAGAAAGCGATTTGCGAACATAGTCTGCCATCTTTCTCGCTGTTCTCCCGTTTCCATCTGCAAATGGATGTATCGCATTTATTATTATCAAAGACCATAGCGCAATGAGGTTCGCGTCTTCTTGTGTCGCGCTTTCCATTACTTTCATAAAGCTGCTCTGAAAAGCACCAACTAGTTTTTGCACATCTTCATGTCTTGGAGGAACAACTTCTTCTCCAATTGAAACGTTATAGGCTCGAAACTCACCATGTTGTAGCGTTTCATCTCCATCCTGCATAACCCACAATGGCGTCGTTGATTCATGCAATAAAAGTACGATCTCTTCAAGACTTAGCTGCTCGTCGATCAGCAGTTCTAGAATATGCTCTGAAAGAATTTCGCCAGCAGCCCGAAGTTGTTTCTCTAGGTTCGGATCTTCTTGTCCAGTCGAGAATTTAGTACTTGCGGTCCGATATTCCTCGGTCGATTTGAATGCATCTACAAGTTCGCGTAACTGGGTTTCAATCTTAAGAAACTCCTCGCTTCGAAAACTAAGTTCAACTTCTCCTTTTGGTTCACGCATAGTGTGATGCTCAATTGTTTGACAACATTTTCTCTACCTCCACCCATCTGCCTTCGGCTGCGTCAGCTGAGTTACTCCCTGCAAATCAGTGGTCAGCTTCTCAAATAACTGGAGCTGCGGCTGTAGTATCGGCCAAGCGTATTGATACAGCACATTGCCAACTACGAAAAGCGCAATCGCATAAACAACTAACCCCCCGAGCGTCCGCGCCATTCCTGCTACAAAATTACGAACAAAAATTTCGCCAAAGCTTGCTTCGTATATGGTCTTGTTGGTACCGGGGAGTTGGTCTGGGTCTGGCATAGGTAAATAGTAGCACAACTTGCTATAATACGCCTGTATGCAACTGCCAAAGTCCTATCAGCATCTATTCCCTTCATCCTCAATAACTGACCTAAGAATACAGCGAGACAAAACCTATATTATCGAAACGTTGCTCAAAAATGCCACACTCGAAGCCTGGCAATGGATGACCAAAACCTATCCCAAAAGTGACATTATTGCTGTACTAAAATCTGCCACCAACCTGAAGAAAAAAGATGTTCAAATTTGGTCAATTTTTTATAAAGTACCAATAAGTGAACTGGCATGTTTACAACCCACATTCCGCTCTGGACTCAAGAGCTCATGGGCATACTAAGACCGCTTTTGCCTCCCAACTCCTATTTGGCTGGTGGCACCGCACTTGCACTCCACCTAGATCATCGCAGTTCCTATGATCTAGATATTTACTCACCACAGGAGTTTGACGAACAGAGTATTTTACAACGTTTTGAAACGGGCAAAGATTGTCGATGAGGAGTGGCTTGAAATTAAGACGTATTTTACCTCGGAAACAAATGCATTATTGTCTCAACTAATTTAGCCCTATAATATATTTTTCTGTGCTTTTGTGCTACAATACTCCCATATGACAATCTTTCAAATCCTCAGTATCGTTGCTGCGACCATCGGCGTGGTTCTTTTGTACTTACTAACTACCTACAATGCGCTCATCCGCTTGCGCAATCGGGTCAAAACTGATTTGTCTGACGTCGATGTCCAACTCCATCGTCGCTCTGCTATCATCCAAAGTCTTGTTGAGCTCGTCAAAAACTACGCCAAGCACGAAAAAGATACATTTACTGATGTCGCCAAAGCACGCGCCGCGCTCGACACTTCTGCAACTGCGGGTGAGAAAGCCAAGGCTGACAACATGCTGACCGAAACGCTCCGCTCACTCATGATGGTGACCGAAGCCTATCCAGAACTGAAGGCGGATAAAAACTTTCAAGAACTCCACCGCGATCTGCTCTCGGCAGAAAACTTGGTTGCCCGCTACCGCGAAGAGTACAATAAAACAGTCGAACGATTTAATAATATGATTCAGACCTTCCCCAATCTGTTGGTTGCCAATATATTCGCTTTTGGCGAGCAGCCACTCTTTTTGGCAGAACCTGCAGTCAAAAAATAACGACCATGCAATCTCCGTTTCGCAACTGCGATAAAACTGTCGAGCGCGCCAGTCGCATCTTTCCCGCCCTCTTCTTGCTGTTATTTATGCTGATTGTCGTCACGGTGTATGTCGGTTGGAAAACAGGCGAAATTCAAAAAAGAATTATCGAGCCAGTCCAAGCATTTCGCGCTCACTCTATCTCTCAGCTAGCACGTGAGAAAGAAGCCGAGTTTGTCGCCAAACGCAAAAAGGCACTGACCGCAGAAAGCCTTTTGCGAGAGTTCAAAGAAGCACAAGAAAATGATACCAACACAGTAACTACCACAACAGTGCATAGCTACATCAGTCCGTCTGCTCCACCTCCATCAAACAAAACTACAACCAACTTTGAGTTTTCACAAACTAATCCAAGCTACGAACCACCAGATTGGTTTAAAGAACGCAGTGCGCAATCACGAGCTGAATTTGAGGCTAAGTCGGCACAAAGTAAAGCAGAGTTTGAAGCATTTTCAGCTCAATCAAAAGCAGATTTCGAGAAGAGTAAAGCAGAGTCTCAGGCAAAGATCGACGCTTGGAAAGCTGAAAACGGCTTCTAAATCTGTCCTCCACTCTGCACCAAGTTTCTATTACACTAGTGTGTAGCTCATGACGCTCGCCACCACTCGCACCTATCAAGATTTGCCAGATCTCATTGCTGAATACCGCAGGCAACACAAAAAAATTGTCCTGACACAAGGCACCTTTGACATGCTACACATTGGGCATGCGCGCTACCTCAAAGAGGCCAAGTCATATGGTGATGTGCTCATTGTTGGCGTTGATTCAGACGAAAAAGTCAGCGCACGCAAAGGTCCAGATCGCCCTATTGTGCCAGAAGCAGAACGTCTAGAAATGCTCGGCCACCTCAACTCGGTTGATCACGTCGTACTCAAACCACAAACGGCGAAACGCTGGGCATTGATCAAATTGATTCAACCAGATGCCCTGATAGCTACCAAAAAAACGTATACCAAAACTGAACTAGAAGAACTCAAAAAGTACTGCCAAAAAATCGTAGTACTCGAACCTATGGCAACAACTTCGACGAGTGCAAAACTGCGCTTAGTGCAAGTCGGTGCTGCCAAAAAAATCGAGAAAACCCTTTCTACTCGGCTCGTAAAAGCAATAGAAGAAGTCTTGCTAGAACTCAAAACACCATGAGTGCGCCGACGCTACTTGGCTACATTCCAGTCTTACACCAAGGTTACTTGCAGTTTTTTACTGAGTTTCCAAGAGCCAACATACTCCTCCTGCTGCCAAGTAAATTGGCCAAAGAATTCACGCCAACTCACAAAGAAATCCGTGCTTTGCCAAAAGAAAAAATTGTTACAGCCATTACCAGTTGGAATATTTTTAAAACAGTCAAAGTACTTGATGAACAAACTGTTGTCGAGCTTGCAGCAGAACGTACGCCCCTTGCTATCCCCGATGAGCTCGTAACCACGCAGTACGTGGCAAAGTATTTGCCAAACAATCCTGTGGAGACATCGAGCATTTTTCTGCGCTGGGACAAGGCTGCAATTCTTGAACGCACAAAACCGCATCCTGACAAAGTAATGGATATCGCGCGGCTTGAGGGGCTCAAGAGCAGCGATTGGTGGCGTCAAGTTGGAGCTGTTGTAGTGCGAGAGGGGGCAATCATTGCACAAGCACACAACACCCACTTGCCAGACGAACAACAACCCTATACCGAAGGAGATGCCCGCGCACATTTTCATAAAGGTGAAGAAATTGAGCTTACCACTGCTATCCATGCCGAGGCAAAACTTATCGGCGAAGCTGCCAAAAATGGCGTGTCACTTGCTGGCTGTGAGCTATATGTGACTGACTTTCCTTGCCCGACTTGTGCCAAACTGATTGCTGCAGCTGGAATTAGCAAGCTTTACTACCAACATGGCTATACGCTACTTGATGGAGAACGGGTACTGAAAAGTGCGGGGGTGGAAATTATTTTTGCTTGACCACCAATACTCCAAAATTATCCCAAAATTTCTACTTTTAAAAGCAAAACCAAGAATAATTTTGGCAACATCCCCCAACAGGTCCTTCTTGAGTTCTAACAATGCTTCCATTAGTTTCGATGCTTCAATCTGAATCGATTTCCTGGAAACACCCTAAGATTAAAATATTCAAGTCAGCTATTTGATTCAAGTTTCCCCAAATCGTATCTCGCTCAAAATCACCACGAAACTCAATGGATCCATTTTTGGCTTGGTATATGGCAATGTTTTTTATGGGTTTATTTTTCTTAAAATGTATATTTGTGGATTATTGAAAACTTGAGCCGCAGTCAGCATGGCTTCCCGTGATTTTTGTATCAACTCATTTTTGACTGAAAATACTTTTCTATTACGTTTAGACATATTTTGTTTGCTCTGCGGCTACTTTAATTCTAAAAACTTCCAGTCTTTCAAGTCATTTGGATTATATTCGTATTTTTCAGAATTGTTATAACGCCAACTTTTCTTTTCTCTGATCACAATTCCACCAAATAACTTTTTGCCTTTCTTGTTCTGCTCTCTAATATATTTCGCCAATCCTTCGGCCCGTTCTTTTGCAGTTTTGGCATAAATACCACCTTTTGTGTCAAAAAGTCCTGTTGTCTCCCATCTTTCATTTGCACAACAAAGTCAACATAGAATGGTAACTCAACACCATTTTCTATGTAAGGAACAGCAAAATATGTTGCATCACTAACTCCATTTTTAAACCACCAACTGACTTGTTTTGCACTTTCAAGAAAATCCATAAAATCTACTTCAACACTACTATCTTCTTCAATAAGTTTTTGTTGCGGACCTTTTTCTGCCGTTTTTGCAAAGTAAGGTTGTATTACAGATTTTTTATAATCTTTCTTCTTGAAAGAAATGTTGTAATTGATAACCTCTGGAACATTCCAAGGTTCTTCATTTTCAACCAGTTTATTTTTTCCTTTACCAATCTTTTCTTGATATAGCTCTTTTGCCCGATTGATAATATCAATAACCGCTTGCCTATTATCTTCTGCCAAGACAACAGCCTGAATTTCAGGCCATCTGTCCTCATCTCTTGAAGCTCCAAAGAAAGCATAAAGAGAACTATTGATTCGCTTAATTGAGCGTGTTTCGGGTGCAAAAGGATCAAGATTATCTCGAACGAACATATCAAAAGCAAACTGCAATTCCGATTCCGTTTTTGGTAGTTTCAAAGTACCAGCTCTTTCAATATCCTTTGCTTCTTTATCAGTATCTATAATGCGACCGCTTGCAATCAGTTTTGTATCAACAATGCTATGTTTAAACGAAACTCTTTTTGCCAAATCCAATTCTTTCGCTGCTTGTTCAAAAATAGGATAAAAATCAGAAGAAAGACGAGTCTCTTCGCGAAAACGCTTTGAATGATGAGAAATAAGATTGATAGCTTTGTACGATTCAATTCTTAAACCTTTATGCACTTTGAAATCAGGTAAAATATCTTTATCAATTCTTGTATCAATATCGGGCAAACTGGTATATAAATATGCTCTGTTTAACTCGTCGCTCCCATAGTGTTTATGCTCTGTCATGCGCATTACACGACCAAGTGTTTGAATTGAGAAGGTGATATTTTGGTCTGTCCATTGTCGGAACAAAACAAGAATTGTTGCACGAGGGCAGTCCCAGCCTAGCGCAATAGCTTGTTTAAACAACATAACTTCAACTTCGTTTTCTGGCTTTTCAATATTATCAAGATTTATTTTTTCGTTGCCAGTTAGGTAAATAGCGAGACGGGGATCATCTTTGCCATAACCAAATTTTGAGAGCAAGCGTAAAACATCTTCTTTTTTATCAGGCACGCCTCGCTTGTTGTCAGGTAATTGAATGAGCAAGAGAGGATTAACTGATGAATTTTCTTTTTTCTCAAGAATTTTTTGTAACTCGTTTCTTTTTTCAATCGCACTTCGTAAAATAAGCTCGTCAGCGGATTCATCGCTTTTTCTTTTGTCTATTACATAATTTTCAAAGCCGTCGTTTACAACAACTTCTTTTTTGATCATTCCTTCTTTCCGAACGTCCTCTATTTTTACAGGAACAATATAATCACTCTTGATTTGTGGGGTAGCAGAAACTTCAATTGTTACTTTTGGTCCAAGTTTTCTGATAATTTCCTGTGATTTATTACTACTTGCCGTATGGTGGCTTTCGTCAATTATCAAAACTATAGTTCTTCCAGCCTCTGTCGTTCGTGCAACCACGATATCCAAATTGTTATCCCGCTCATTGGCGCGGATAATTATCTTGTCCTCATTATTGATGCTTGCCCAGTTCAAAAATAAAATCTCGTTTTGTCTTATTTGACGATTTTCAAGGTCTTGAAAATACGAACAACGCAAGGGAACACCGTGTTCATCGTAATATTTTTTCAAACTATTTCGGCTTTGATCGTGCAGTTTATTTACAGCAATCCAAACAAAGGCAAATTTCTTGCCGTCTATTCGTGCATCAATTAAACGGCGCAAAAAATCAGCCGTCATCAAAGTTTTTCCCGACCCTGTCGGAGATTTGAAGATAACAACCTCGTCATTTTGAGATTCCAAAAGCTCATTGACTTCTGATTTCAACTTAACAATTGCTTTTTCTTGGTAGTCTTTAAATTCAATCATAATAATTATCTAAATATTTCCTGATACACTTTCAGGATTATTTCTGGTATTGCTTGCAGTACGACCTTATCCGAAACATCAGCAAATTGTGCTGTGTGCGGATCATCTCCAAGTGAAAACACGTAAGTATTTATTGGGACGTCGATTTTCTTGATTGCTTTTTTGTATTCATCAATCGCATCTTCATAGAAAATTATTCCAAGATACCTGTGATCATGGCTTTTCAAGATTTTGTAATCATCAGTTTCTGCAACAGGATCATAAATGCCTTCTTTAATACAAAGCATCTCAGTACACTTATTGACCAGTTTATGTTTGTTTTTGTCAGAAGGTTCAGACTCTACAAAATCGTAAGCAGTAAAATATTTAAGGTTTCCACCAAGTCCTTCAATTTTTTCGCCTTTGTTATTTTTATATCCTTTAATTGCTTTTTGAAGTCTTGGATAACAAATCTTTGTTGAAATATCAGCGTCATTATTGGTACAAAGTATGAATTTTCTATTACCACTATTGGCGTTCATGTCTAAAATTGCATGCCCTGTTGTTCCAGACCCTGCAAAAAAATCTAAAATGGTAATATCATCATCAAACCTTGCAAAGATTTGCTTCATCAGAGGAGTTGGCTTAACTGTATCAAAACCATGATTTGGCCCCACAATATCGCTCAGTTCTTTTTTACCACTTTCTGCAGATCCTGTTTCTTCAAGATGTGACCAGAACGGAATAAAAGATTCTGATTCTTCGTCTTCGGGGTAAACTGCCCTCATCGGTACGCCGTCAACAAGCTCAATTTTATTTTGCTCAACAAGGTCACGAGCTCTGTCTGCTCCAATTTGCCACCTTCTCCCATTTCTTGGTTTAACTCCAAGTATTGGGAATTTCATGGTATCTCTCTTTTTTCGACCATAATCGGTTGCCTCAAGATTTTCAAACCGACATTTACCCAATTTTCCTTTGTGGGGATATTTTTTTAGTGCTTCGCTATAAAGTAAGTTAAAACCGCTAAAATTCATGGCTGATTGCCTACCGTATACAAATACGTATTCTGTTTTTTGCTGTATCATTTTCTTCGCTTTACCTGAATTTGTAGATTTAGTTCTTTTTATCCAAGTGAGACATCCAAGAAAATTCTTTTCATCAAAAATCTCATCGCACAAAAGTTTTAGTTGTGCAAATTCATTGTTATCAATGCTGATAAATATCACTCCATTTTGCTTTAACAGAGGCAAGGTTAATTTTAATCGCTTCTCCATAAAAGACAACCATTTACTGTGGCGATAGGGGTCATCCTTATCAACAAAATTATCGTTATATATAAAATCGTTTTCTCCTGTGTTGTACGGTGGATCAATATAAATAACATCGATCGCTTCTCGGTGAGTAAAGTTTAATACTGCAAGTGAGTGATAATTATCACCCTCTATCAAAATATGGGTCTGGTCATTCTTATCAGAAACAACTTCTTTGCCTTTTACTTCCTTCAAAACAGGGAATGGCTTGCCTGAAACTTCATTTGTAAACATTTCTTCTGGCGTGCGCGCATCAGGATTGATAAGCACATCAATTTTCTCTTGGGGGACATCACGATGCCAAACAAGCCCATATGTGGTTTCCTTGATGCGCTTTAACTCCTTGATAAGCTCATCCTTTAACCAACTATCGTAATTTATATTTTTTTTTGCCATTAATTTTTTTTGATTTCCTATAGGGTATTATATTTCATTTCCCCTTTTAAATTGCGTATAACTAACTTCTATCCGACCCAATCTTAAACCGCACCGGCTGGTATTCAGGGTCATCTCTATCTGGCACCAAAAAATGAGCATGCAAGTGTCGTATTGTGCCAGCTGACAGCTTGGTGTCCCCAAACCGCATCGTCATCGCTCCACCAGGAATTTTCTGTTCCTTTTGAACTGAGCCGAGCAGCGCAAATAAATCGGCGCCCTCTTCTTTGATCAGTTCGTACAAATTCTCGGCATGGCGCTTGAGAATGGCTAGGTAATGCACTTTAGTGTGTTTATACGGCCAAGCATTTGGGGTGAGCGTCCAGTACGCTGTTTCTCGCTCCGTTGCAGCCTTATGATACAAATGCAAATTCTCGCGACAAAACGGACAGTGACCGGCTGCGATTATTTTCTCCATCTCCTCACGCTGGTCATCGTAACGAGCGTTAGAAATATCGACGTGTTTTGTGTTTGAGTTTGTCATACTGTGTTATCCTAAGGCCTGCAGCGCTCGATCAAAAGTCAGTAATTTTGCTTTCTTCTGTCGGGCTAAAATAAGATATGAGGAATCGTAGCATGAAATATTTCTTTCTACTGCCAACTTCAAACATGCAGGAAAATCAACAGGTTTCTCAGGAATACCAAGTTGACTAAACGCTTCATAAAAATCCATTGCTTGCTGTTTAGTGAACCTCTTCCTTACTACCGCCGACCGAAATACATTGAGCACCTCATATGGTAAAAGTGTGGTTGTAAACAGTGCCAGATTCCCGGCAGCATATTGATCAAAGATAGACTCAGGTTCAGCGCTCTTCTCATCTGGCAAAAGAAAAGCAACTACAAAAGATGCATCAACTACAAAAAGCTTTTTAGTACTTTCTACCATCAGCAATAAGTTCTCTAATATTGATATTACGCATCGCATGTTTCTTGAGCTGCGATCTAACACTCCGCATCGCATCGAGAGCGCGAAGCTTTGTTTGATCATACCTCTTTTTTTTGGTAGTAAGATACCGAGATTGCACTGCAGATCTAACGAGATCTCCAACTGAGGTTTTTCGCTCTTCAGCAAGATATGTCAGCTGCTGCCACATGTGTTCTTCGAATAGTATGTTTGTTCTTTTTGATAGCATATGTATGTGTATGTTAGCACATTTTGAGAGTCTGATCCACTTTTTTTAAAAACTGGTTGTATCTTACGAACAAGCATTCATTCAATACTGCTATGATAACAATCATGGGAAAAAAGAATCTTCCATCAAATTTTCGCAAGACTTATTTTGCTAGATTCACAGTTGTGTTTTCTCTTCTCGTCATTGGCTGGCTACTCATCAAGACACTACAAACAATTACATTTCAAAACCAAGAAAAAATGACTCAAGAACCTACCACTACTGCAAGTAGTGTTGCGCCACAAGAACAATGGGAAAAGTACGTCGATGAAGCATTTTCATTCAAGTATCCGGTAAAACATTTTAATGTAACTACTAAAGAAACGATGGGGTGGGCAAAAACATACGTAATAATACAGAGTACTCAAAACAAAGATGACAAGGCAATCATTTTCATTCTTGAAAATCCAACTTCCAGAGAGGGCGGTTCTTCTCATCCAATTACGTCAGCTGAAAACTTATTCAACGCTCCATCAAATCAAGTAAAATTTAAGAGTAAGGATGCGTACGTCATGGTTTATCCTGATGAAATGACCAAAACTGCTCTAAGGACATCTATTGCTTGGATGGAGAACAACCAACTTTGGCGCATAGACATTACTGCCGATGACAAAAACTCGAACGTTGCACTTGAACTTCAGGAGATTATAGAAACTCTAGAATTTTAGAACTATTAAATCGCCACCGGAATGCCTTTAATCCCCGGATGCGGATCATAACTTGACAACTCAAAATCACTGGCTCGAATAGCAAAAATATCGGACGTTTGGTTGGCCAAATGCATGGTAGGAAACGGTCGTGGCTCTCGCTCAAGCATGGTTTTTACTGCTGGCACTTGATCGACATAGATATGAGCATCAGAAATAGTGTGAATAAATTCGTGGGGAACCAAACCCGTCACCTGCGCCACCATCATGAGGAGGGCTGCATACTGCACCATGTTGCTTGGCACCCCAATGGGTAGATCACCAGAGCGCTGGAACATATGCAAAATAAGCTTATTGCCATGCACCAAAAAATGCACCCAGCCATGACATGGACACACCACCACCTTTTGCTGCTTACCTTTGCCACGAATCGTGTATTGGGGAATCCACGGCGAGATAAAATGCGTTTTTAGGTGCGGCAGCTCGCGGATCTGCTCGACAATGTTTTTGAACTGGTTATATGATGTACCTTCACTTGTCGGAAAATCATGAAAGGCAGCGCCGTATGAGCCAGGACCCAGATCACCTGTTTCCAGGCCGCGCTTGTGGCATTTTTCTGGCGTCACCCAAGACGACCACCAAGTTACGCCAAATGATTCGAGCTCTGCCTGTGTACGAGCACCATTGATAAAAGCAATGATTTCGCCAATGGCCTGGCGCCAAATAGTCACGGGGAGACGGTCACTTACCTTGGGTGCCATGTTGCGCTCAGTGATAATCGGAAAGCCGTTGGCAAGCTTAAATCGCATCGGCGGTAAACCAACATAGCTAATCGCATCGGTGCCTGTCTGGGACGTAACTCGCGTGCCTTCGTCGAGGATGAGTTTGAGTCGATCGCGATATTGGTGGTCGGGGACGTACATTGTGCTATTTTTTATAAACTTAATCATGTGTTTTCATATCAAAAAATTAGTATGTATCATCTTCGACAAATAACAAGTGGAAACACATGGCTTATAGAAATATCCAAAACTGGAGTATTGACATCTCACAAGTCATTAATAATCAGATTTTTGCTATAAGTAGTTCCCATACATAAAGAGCTACTACATTAATGGCCAAACACTCTAGCGCAAGCACGCCAGCAGTTTGCCACCACTGCCCCCAGCTGGCACGGATTCTTGCGTTTGCAATAATATTGGCAGCACTGCCAAT
This sequence comes from Candidatus Pacebacteria bacterium CG10_big_fil_rev_8_21_14_0_10_44_54, assembly GCA_002772695.1. Classification (GTDB taxonomy): domain Bacteria; phylum Patescibacteriota; class Microgenomatia; order UBA1400; family PJMF01; genus UM-FILTER-42-14. The sequence continues at coordinate 1,713 of PFDI01000008.1, read as the reverse complement.
AGGAGTTAGGTTTCCAGCCACCACTGCCACAGTCAGCAAGGTGAACCATAGCCCCGTTGTTTCCAAACCTTTGTCTCCCAGTGCCAAAATAACTGGTGCTACCACAGCAATGGCAATCACATTATCCATGATAGCAGTCACTACTGCAGCTACGATTACAATCACCAAGCGAAGTAAAATTTGGTTAGCACCAAACATGACAAACAGTTGCTCGGCTATAACATCAGTCACACCAGTGACTTCTAAACCATGCGCAATCCCAAACAAGAAAATTATAAAAAATAAGGTAGTCCAAGGGAGTTGACTCAGTAACACTTCGTTGTGTTTCTTGTAGTTACTACCGATAAAGAGTGTTACTGCAAAAAGGATCATTACAAAAATACCCATTCCATTGGCTGGATCAATACCCAGTAGTCCACTAAGTGGTGAGGCAATAAGTAATCCAACCAGCCCAGCGCCAAACAACCAATGCAGTATCTTGATCGGAATAGGGTTTCCTGCAACAACATGTGACTCTTGGGTTGAGACTGGATCTTCAGTCTCAACAACTTCGTACTGCTCTCGAATTTCATCGAGCACCTCAAAGTCTTCCTTCTCCACTGTTACCGTTTGAAAATCCCTCAGCAGTTTCTGATATCCAAAGCGAACTCTCACTAAAAAGTAACCCAGAGTCAGTAAGCCTGGTACCCATGTAAACTTGATAAAATCAAGAGCAGTAAGACCAGAGATAACAGAAATAGCTATACCAACAGGGTTTCCGAGCGGTAAAAATTGCGAGCCGATATTAGTGGCACTGACCAAGAGTATAACCAGTACCAGCCAGCTTGCTTTAGACAGTTTGAAGACACCTTTTTTGGTAAAGCCAATGATGGCCCTCATTACTGCATACATGAGTACTACCGAGTTTACTTCGTCAATCAAGGCAGCAGAAAAACTACTGAGAACCAATAATATTGCTATGAGTGAAAAACCTTGAAACTGTCGTGGCAGGTACTTTTCAATTAGGTAGTCAAAGTAATCACTGTGGTTGAGAAAGTCTACCCAAGTAAGTAAACCAACTAACTTTATAAATAAAACCCACTCCATTCCTTCAATAAGATGGTGAAAATCTGTTACTCCACCTGCTAAAAGTAGCACTAAACCACCCACAACCAGCGGCAGTCGTTCTTCGCCGTAGATAATAGTGCCCGAAACTGCAGCCGTGAGTCCTGCCAGTGCTATTGCCAT
>PFDI01000008.1:0-474 GCA_002772695.1 Candidatus Pacebacteria bacterium CG10_big_fil_rev_8_21_14_0_10_44_54 | reverse complement strand
TAGCAGATAACTTACACCAAGTACTCCTAATACAATAGTCATCCACAGAAGTAGTTTTTGAAACACTTTTGGCATAACCAACTGAAACTTATCTAGCGTAATTACTTCAGCACCTTGGAAACAAAATCATAGGGAGTTCTGCACTGTAGAGCCAAATGTAATCTTTCATAGTTATAGTATGTGAGGAACCATTTTAATCTTCTCTTAACCTCTTTTTCACTAACTATCGGGGATATTTTTCCTTCCTCCTGTATTGTCCTGATAAACCTCTCCACGTGAGCATTATCGTTTGGTTTTCTAACTCTTGTGTGCCGGAACTTGACACTTACTTTCTTTAAGTTAATGTATAGATTTTCACTAAACTCAGAACCATTATCTGCTTGGATTGTTATGAAGCCACTCCCGCGACCTTACGGTCGGGGTTTCAGCTTCTCAAACGCTGAACAGCGTTTGCCCTAAATCTTTTTTACCTTG
>PFDI01000004.1:325-63564 GCA_002772695.1 Candidatus Pacebacteria bacterium CG10_big_fil_rev_8_21_14_0_10_44_54 | reverse complement strand
CCTTGATTTCCAGCCTGGCTCCAATGGTATACTAACGGGTGATGCTCAATACACAAAAATTACTCTACATTCTGCCGGATGTGGCCTACATTGCAGAGCTGCTTCCGACCAAAAAACCACACGCTTTCTCCATTCACGCCTTCCGACAGATCAATGGCACCTTTCTTGATGACAATGAATTCATTTCCGAACACGTCTTCAAGCTATTTGCCAAACTCGATGAAAATGAGTCGTACACACTTGTGCTGCCAGATTTTTTGTTTACCAATACTATTGTCAATGTTGAGGAAACCTCCGACGCTAAAATTAAACAGTACCTCAGAACTACCTTGCTACCGCAATTGACACTCGACTCCAAAACACACCTTATAGAAACTTTTGTTCTAACCGAACTAAAGGGCAGCGCACGCGTCCAGCTCTCTGCTATTGAACACTCTGTCTTGGCTCCAATTAGAGTTGGCGCGCACGCGGCAAAAGTGAGTATAATTTCTATCTCGCCTCTCAGTTGGGCAATTAAGTCTATCGTCTCCCTCGAGCCAGCTATTACTGTGTTGCAAATCGGCAACACACTACATAGTGCACTCCAGTATATCGGTGTCGACCAGACGATGCAGACCACGGTAGCAGAAACTGAAGTCATCGCAGAAACTATCAAAACACTCAAGGGTGCCGAACCAAACATCCAGACTATCTACTTACTCACAAATGACTTAGTCGAGAAACGACTAGCAGAGCTACTCTCTGGCACCATACCGCTCCAGCAACTCAGCACTCTCTCCGATGACGCAGAAAAAATGCCATCATATGTACGACAAATTATTGAGTCAAGCATGCGAACTTTTTCAATTGAGGACTATCCAGTACCAAAATTCTCTCTTGCTCCAGCTACAGAAGCAGAGATTGCCTCGTATAAAGCACAATTGGCTGCCGTGCCAAAAGGAGAAACCATGCCTGCCGAAGATCTGCCAAAGCCAACAAAACAAGCCGAACTACCCGAACCAAACCAAAAACAACTCGAATCTAGTACAGAAACTTCAGCTGTGACCGAGGCACCAACTGTCGAAGAAGTTGAAAATGACGATATGCCAGAATCAGTCACTGAGTCAAAAATTGAACCAAAAAAAGAGATGCTACCAGAGCTTGAAATCAATATTTCACAGTTTACACCAAATAAAGAACCTGATAAAACTGACGTAGAATCGAGCAATATGCCAGAAACTGAAACTAAACCAATCATCAAAAATAAACAAACAGCAGCGCCAATGCTCAAAATGGTATTTATCACCATTGCAGCGTTCGCAGTTACGGTCGCAGTCGGAATCGGCGTCGGCCTCTTGTTCCTCAAATTCTCTGGCAACTCACAACCAGAAACAAGTCCTGTTGTAGTGGTCGAAGAGCCTGTTGCGACGCCTGAGCCCACAATTACTCCTGCGGAAGAGGCCTCCCCTGCAGCTGCTATTAATACTAAGCAGCTCAAGGTTCTTGTCGTCAACGCTACCACCAAAGCTGGTTATGCCGGGACAATAAAAACACAACTAACCAAAGCAGACTTCGCCGATGTTTCGGCGGGCAATGCTAAGGGGACATATGATGAAGAAGGCACATTTGTCCTACTGTCTGATGCATACAAAGGAAATGCCGAGTTGATTGATTTGGTTGAAAGCGCGACAGATTTAACCGTCTCAGAGCTGGAAAATAAAGACACAGAAGACCCAGCAGGTGCTTATGATATAGTCCTGGTCCTAGCAGAATAACCAAGGTTAGTGGTTGTCAACATCGAGAGAGTCGGTATAATCCTGCCTTGTGTTGTGCGTAATTACTACATAATGAAAATGTAATTTATGGTGGCCGACAACATTCACATTTCACTTTCAGCTGAAACCATTTTTTATATTGGTGGAATTGCTATAACCAACTCGATGTTCACGACCTCTGTCGTCAGTCTTCTGTTGCTATTGATCGCAGTCATAGCAAATCGCAAAATCGCTCCAACTTCTCGACCCACTGGCTTACAAAATGTGATGGAATGGGTGGTTGAAGCACTGTTTAATCTAGTTCACTCAATTACACACGATCTCAAAAAAACTCATCGGTTTTTTCCTCTAGTTGCCACGTTTTTTCTCTTTATTTTACTCAATAACTGGTTCGGCTTATTGCCGGGGGTCGGTACAATTTTAAAATCAGAAAAACAACATGAAGTTGTCACCGCAGCCAAACCAGAGTTAGACTCACACGATCAGCCAATTGCCTTAGAAGAAAAACATGAGCCTGCGGTGCCACTTTTTCGCGCTGGTACTGCCGATCTCAATACCACGCTTGCGCTTGCCGTCATCTCAATTCTCGCTACACAGCTGTATGGTGCGCACGCTCTGAAACTATCATATTTCAAGAAATTTTTTGATTTTAGTACTCCAATTATGTTTTTTGTAGGAATACTTGAGTTAATTTCTGAGTTTGCCAAGACAATCTCGTTCGCGTTTCGTCTATTTGGCAATATATTTGCTGGTGAAGTACTTTTGGTCGTCATCGCAGCTCTCCTGCCACTTGGTGTCCCGTTGCCGTTTTATGGTCTAGAACTATTTGTTGGATTCATTCAGGCCCTAGTATTTTCTATGCTCTCACTAGTATTTTTTAACATGGCTACAATGAGCCATGAGGAACATTGAGGAGGATTTATGACGACAGATTTCGCCGTCGCTTTTGTAATGGGTCTTGGGACCATCGGACCAGCAGTTGCTATTGGGATGCTGGTATCAAAAGGCTTAGAAGCTATTGGCCGCAATCCAGAAGCTGCCAGTAAAATCCAGACAAACATGATTTTGGGTATCGCCTTTGCAGAAGCGATCGCAATTTATGCGTTGGTGGTAGCTCTTATTCTCAAGTTTGTCTAAAGCAGACAGACAACAAGAAGGGTATTCATGAATATACAGTTAGCACAACTCTTGTACCAAGCAATCAACTTTTTGATTGTGCTTGGCGCGCTCTCGTATTTGCTTTACAAGCCAATCTTGAAAATTTTTGCAGAACGATCAAAAAGGATTGAAGAGGGACAAAAAGCAGCACAAAATGCGCTGCAAGAACAAGAAAAGATTGAGGAATTGAAGAAAAGCTCAAAAACAAAAATTGAGAAAGAGCGAGAAAAAATCCTCAAAGAAGCTACGATAAGTGCCAAAGAACAAGCTGCAGAAATTATTGCCGCTGCTACCAAGCAGGCTGAAAACGAAATTTCTCGACTCAAACAGCAGTGGAAAACCCAACAACAAAAAGATCGCGCGGCAATGGAAGCCCAGTTGGTAGAGCTTGTTTTGGCCACAACCACCAAAGTGCTCGGCTCACAACTTAGTAACAAAGATCACCATGCCCTGATTGCAAAAGAATTACAGTCAATTGCTACAGCATAAAAGTAATATGAGCAAAAACAAAGCGGTAACCATCGTCACCCCGCAAGCAGTATCAGACGCACAAAAGAAAAGCCTTGTCGCTCTTCTACAGCAAAAAGTGGGTAAAGTAACTCCAAAATTCTTGGTTGACCCCGCTATTATTGGTGGTTTAACGATAACAATCGACGGGCAAACAATCGACGGCAGTATTATCGGTGAAATCAAAAAATTACACTCACAACTCCCAATTGTATCAGTGGTAACTGCGGTAGAACTGACAACGGCTGAGCGCAAAAAAATCGAAGAGATTGTAGATAAAAAAGTTGGACCAGCTGAGTACAACATTGTTGTCGATCCAAGCGTGCTTGGGGGCATAAAAATTGTTTTGGACAACCAAGAGTATGACGGCACACTCAAAGGCAAGTTGCAAACTTTGCGGCAAGTGTTGCTCAAAAAAATAGCAACCTAAGAAAGTAGCGTATGAAGAAGCAAGACCAATTACAAGCCCTACTCGGCGAGCTCATTGCTGGGGCAAATATTACCACCACACCAGAGTCAGTTGGGACAATTATGTCCTTTGGTGATGGCGTTATTCGAGTCAGAGGACTCGACGCAGTTCAGGCTGGTGAATTAGTCGATATTGGCGAAGGTCAATTTGGCCTTGCCTTGAGTCTCGAAAAAGAACAAACGGCTATTGTTGCACTTGGCTCTGCAAGCCATATCAGCACCGGTCAAACCGTAAAACGTACTGGTCAAATCCTTTCCATTCCAGTCTCTGACGATATTATTGGTAGAACAGTCAATCCACTCGGCACCTTGCTCGACGGTGGCAAAACATTGACCAAAACTAAAAATATGGTGTTAGAAAAAATAGCCCCTGGCGTCATGGCACGACAATCTGTTTCTGTCCCACTCCAGACTGGGATTAAAGCAATTGACGCAATGATACCTATCGGGCGAGGACAGCGTGAATTAATTATTGGCGATCGGGCGACAGGCAAAACTGCCGTTGCACTTGGCACAATCCTTAATCAAGCGGATCAAAATGTAACCTGCGTCTACGTTTGTATTGGTCAAAAAAGATCCAACCTTGCTCAAATTACCGCCACACTCAGAACAGCTGGCGCAATGGAATACACCACTATCGTGGCCGCGACAGCTTCTGATACAGCCGCTGAGCAATTTCTTGCTCCGTACGCAGGCCAAGCAATTGCGGAGTACTTTTTGGAACAAGGCCAAGATGTTTTAATTATTTTTGACGATCTCTCAAAACACGCACAAGCGTATCGAGAAATTTCTCTTCTACTTCGTCGACCATCTGGTCGTGAAGCCTATCCTGGTGATGTTTTCTACCTGCATTCGCGCTTACTTGAACGTGCATGTCGCTTAAATAAAAAGCATGGTGGAGGTTCAATCACAGCGCTACCAGTTATCGAGACGCAAGCTAATGATGTTTCTGCCTATATTCCTACCAACGTCATCTCGATTACTGACGGACAAATTTATCTCGAGGCTGACTTGTTTAACGCTGGCATGAAACCAGCTATCAACGTAGGTCTCTCCGTCTCTCGTGTTGGCTCGGCCGCCCAAATCAAACTTATGAAGCAAGTAGCTGGCACAATGAAGCTCGACTTAGCACAATATCGAGAGTTGCAAGCATTTGCACAGTTCAGCTCAGACCTCGACGAGAGAACAAAGCGGCAGCTTGCACGCGGTGGACGAGTCAATGCAGTACTCAAACAGGGTTGGGATACACCGCTCAAGGTAGAAGAACAAGCTGTGGTAATTTTTGCAGCTACCAGAGGACTGCTCGATACAGTTAGTGAAGAAAAAGTTCCAGAATGGGAGGCGGTGTTTATGACACACATGAAGTCTACTCACAAAAAATTACTTGAACAACTCGTTGCAGACGGAAAGTTTGAAGAAAAAACTGAGGCAAAGTTAGAATTAGTCATCAAGACATTTAACGAAACTCATTCAGAGTTTACGGCAAGCTAATTATGTCGAGCGCACGCCAAGTCACTAGTCGGATAAAATCAGCCAAGAATATTTCAAAAATTACCAAAGCAATGGAAATGGTTTCGGCAAGCAAAATGCGACGAGCGCAAGCTCAAGCTCTGAGATCTCGTCCCTACACACAGGCTGTAACTGATACATTGAGCACTCTAGCAAGAGAAAGCAATATAGCATTGCATCCGCTATTTACACAACACCAGGAGGGACAAGAGCTACTTGTCTGTCTTTCAACGGATCGTGGACTGTCTGGTAGCTTCAACCCAAATTTATTTCGAGAACTAACAAACTGGAAAAGAAATCACCCACAAGGCAAAATTGTTGCCATCGGCAAAAAAGCCGTGACTTTTTCTCAGTTTGCTGGCGTAAACTTGTACGCCCAGTTTACAGACATGCCCGACCCTATTTCGCTGGCAGACACTCTGCCAGTCACACGCTTGGTGCTTGAGGGCTACTTGCAAAGAGAGTTTTGCAACGCAACAATCCTCTTTATGGACTTCATCAACACGTTGTCACAAAAAGCAGTCTTACAACAACTACTGCCGCTCGATACTCAGGCGGTAGAAACAACACTATCACCAGCAATAAAAACAGAGTATCTCTTCGAACCATCAGCCTCAGAAATTCTCGACAAACTTATACCATTTTATGTTGAAAATGCCATATTTCAGGCATTTTTAGAAAGCAAAGCAAGTGAGCACTCAGCGCGTATGGTTGCCATGAAAAATGCGAGTGAAAACGCTCAAGCACTGCAAGAAGAACTACAATTGCTCTATAACAAGTCCCGTCAAGCAAGCATCACGAGCGAGCTGCTTGATATTACTACTGCAACATTAACACTCAATACGTAAAAAGGAAAATATGTCAAAACAAAAAAATCTTGGAAAAATTGTACAAATCACTGGCCCAGTCGTCGACGTTCAATTTGAAAATGAGCTTCCAGCTATCTATAACGCACTCACTCTAGAGAGAGATTCTGGCACCCTCTACTTCGAAGTCGAACAACAAATTTCTAGCCAAGAAGTTCGTTGCATCGCCCTTGGCTCAACTGACGGACTAACCAGAGGTATGGAAGTTGCTGATACTGGTGCTGCCATCACAGTTCCAATTGGCGAACAAACACTTGGCAGAATGTTTAATGTTGTCGGTGAAGTGATCGATGAAAAAGAGCCATTTGCACCCAAAATGACTGCGCCAATTCACCGCGCAGCTCCGGCACTCGTAGAGCAAGAGGCAACAACCGAAATTCTTGAAACTGGTATCAAGGTAATCGATTTGGTCGCTCCGTTTGCTAAGGGAGGTAAGGTCGGCGCGTTTGGGGGGGCTGGCGTCGGCAAGACAGTTATTATCCAAGAACTCATTCGCAATATTGCTGAAGAACACAAAGGTCACTCTGTTTTTGCTGGTGTTGGAGAGCGAACCAGAGAGGGCAATGATCTTTACAACGAAATGAAAGACTCTGGTGTGTTGGCCAGTACCGTGCTTTGTTTTGGTCAAATGAATGAACCGCCAGGAAATCGTCTGCGTGTAGCCTTGACTGCACTTACTATGGCCGAGTACTTTCGAGATCAAAAGCATGAAGATGTCTTATTTTTCTTAGATAACATCTTTCGTTTTAGCCAAGCTGGTGCCGAAGTGTCTGCAGTGCTTGGACGTATACCATCTGCAGTGGGATATCAACCAAATCTAGCGACGGAGATGGCAAGCCTTCAAGAACGCATTACCTCTACCAAAGATGGTTCTATTACCTCCATTCAGGCCATCTACGTTCCGGCAGATGACTATACAGATCCTGCACCTGCTACCACCTTTGCGCATATCGACTCAACGATTTCCCTCGATCGCAAGTTGGCAGAGCAAGCACTCTTTCCAGCCGTTGATCCGCTTTCTTCCTCGTCAAAGATTCTTGAACCAGATAAGGTTGGCAAAGATCACTACCAAGTTGCACGCGGCGTACAACAAGTGCTCCAGCGCTACAAAGAGCTGCAAGACATCATTGCAATCTTGGGCATTGATGAGCTAAGTGAAGAAGATAAGCTTGTTGTTTCAAGAGCACGCAAAATCCAACGCTTCCTCACACAACCGTTTTTTGTTGCCGAACAATTTACCAACGTGCCAGGTGCATATGTGCCAATTGGGGAAACTATTCGTGGCTTCAAAGAAATCCTCGACGGCAAACATGACTCACTACCTGAGCAGGCATTCTATCTAGTTGGCACTATTGACGAAGTGATCGAAAAAGCCAAGAAAATTTAGGAAACGACATGGCAACACTGCACCTACGAATCGTTTCTCAGGAAGAAGAGCTGGTAAACTGCCAAGCCGAACAGGTATCCGCTCCCTCAGAACATGGTGAGATTACTATTTTACCCGGTCATACTGCATTAGTTGCCAAGCTACAAGTCGGCGAACTAAACTACACCACAAAGCAAAAACAAGAAAGCATTGTTGTTTCGGCTGGGTTTTTGACTGTATCTCGAGAGAATGAAGTCATAGTAATCGTTGACTCTGCCGTCTCGGATCGAGATATCAGTTTGCAAAAAGCAGAAGCTGCAGTCAAAGCAGCACGAGAGTCGATCGTTTCAAGCGAAAAACAAGAAGAGCTTGTTAGAGCAGAAGCAGTGCTACGAAAAGCATTGTTAGAAATCAAGGTTGCCCAGAGAACAAAAAAGACAAAACTATAGATATAGTATTGTCAGATCCGAAAAAGCTATTATACTCAACGCGTATGAAGAACACAGCTACAGCAGTAGATCAGACTATAACGCTTACCAAAGCTGGTATGGCCGAGCTAAAAGAAGAACTACGCCAACTCATTGAAGAAAAGTTACCTGCAGTTATCGAACGTATCACAATCGCTCGAGAACACGGCGACCTCTCTGAAAATGCCGAGTACCATAGTGCTCGAGATGAGCAACAGTTGCTCCAGGCTAGAATAGATGAAATCGAAACAATTTTATCAAAATCTAAAATAGTAACCAACACCACAAGCCACACAACTGTCGGACTTGGGTCGACGGTGACGATTCAAAAAAAAGGTAGCAAAAAAACCAAAATAGTCACAGTTGTTGGAGAGTTTGAGGCCGAACCAGAACAGGGAAAAATTTCCAATGGTTCGCCGCTTGGTAAAGCCCTCATTGGCAAGAAAAAAGGTCAAAATGTGGCAGTAGAGGCACCTGCGGGGGAAATACTCTACACAATAATCGTCATAAAATAAAATAGAAATCAAAAAAAATGACCCCCCGCCGCAAGCGGGGTTTTTGATATAAAATACAAGGCAAAGATGAACACATTACAGCATTCAAATCACTGGGTAGATGCTCTGAGAGAAAAACTTGCTGACTGGCAAAAAAAGACAAAAACCACAAAGCTACACGTTGATGACATGAAAACTCCATCCGGACGAGTGCATACCGGTGCGCTACGAGGCGTAGTTTTACACGATTTAGTCGCCAAATCACTAGCTACCACAACAACTGAAATTACCAATACCTATATCTTTAATGACATGGATCCTATGGATGGCCTTCCAAGTTACTTACCTGCAGAAAAATTTGAGCCATACATGGGCGTACCGCTGTGCAAAATACCAGCACCCAGTATTGCAGAATCTGGCATCGACTTTTCGCACACTACCACGGCAGAAAAAAATCGATATGAAAATGCGAACAGCTTTGCAGAATTTTACGCCTTTGATTTTATTGATGCATTTCGTACCCTCGGCTGTTCGCAAAAAATAATCTGGAGTCATGAACTGTATGAATCGGGCAAAATGGATGCAGTAATAAAAACAGCCCTCGATTCAATAGGCAAAATAAGAAAAATTTACAAAGAAGTTGCGGAGTATGAGTTACCAGAAAATTGGTATCCATTTCAGGTTATTTGTCCTGAATGCGGCAAGGTTGGCACAACACTCACCACTGGATGGGATGGAAAAGAAGTCAGCTTTGAGTGTCAAGTGAATAAAGTCACCTGGGCTGCAGGTTGCGGTTATTCTGGCAATACTTCTCCCTTTGGAGGTACTGGCAAACTGCTCTGGAAGGTAGATTGGCCAGCGCACTGGGTGGCACTTGGCGTAACGGTAGAAGGCGCTGGCAAAGATCATACAAGCGCGGGCGGATCCCGAGATATGGCCAATGCCCTATGCAAGGAAGTGTTTGCTATTGAGTCTCCTTTTGACATTCCGTATGAATGGATTCTGATACGCGGTGCCAAAATGAGCTCAAGCAAAGGCGTCGGAACCTCGGCTCGCGAGTTTGTCCAACTCTTTCCGCCCACCATTGGTAGATTTCTCTTTGCAAGCAAAGACTACAACCAAGTTATTGACTTTGATCCTGCCTCACTGTCTATCCCAGATCTGTTTGACGAGTATGATCAAGCAGCGCGAATTTTTTGGGAAACCGAAGCAGGTGACAAACGACTCGGTCGTGCGTTTGAGCTCGCGCAAATTGAGAAAACACCAAAAGCACATTTTTTGCCAAGATTTCGTGATATTGCACTCTGGATGCAGCACCCAGAGATCGATCTGGTTAAACAATTTTCCGAAGTAGCAGGGTCGCCTCTGACCCCAAGTGAAATAGCAGTGTTAGAAAATAGAGTACTGTACGCCAAAAAATGGGTTATGCGCTACGCTCCAGAAGAATACCAGCTCATGCCAAAGGCAGAGTTGCCAAAAGAAGCAGCTTCGCTCAGCAGCGAGCAAATAGGATTTTTGCAAGGTGCGCTTGATTTACTCGAAGAAAAAGACTGGCAACCAGCTGATTTACAGCAGGCATTGTTTGAATTGGCAAAAGCAGGCCCTGGTGCACGTCAAGGTTTTCAGGCGATTTATTTAGCATTCTTGGGTAAAAAATCTGGCCCACGCGCAGCTTGGTTTTTGCTCTCGATTGATTCAGAGTTGAGAAAGAGTAGAATAAGACAACTTTCATAATCATGCCACTCCCAACCCGCCAACAATCAGAAAACCTGCTCAAAGAGTACATAAAAAATCCGGCATTACTCAATCACTGTCATATGGTTGCCGAAGCTATGGAAGCGTACGCCAAAACCCTTGGTGAGGATATCGAACTTTGGTATCAAGCTGGCCTACTACACGATCTAGATTGGGAGGCTTATCCTAACGAGCATCCAAATAAAGCGCTTAGCGAATTACTCGCTGAATACCCCACGAAACTGCTTGATGCTATTGCAGCACATGCGCCAGATCGAACTGGCAAGAAACCAGAATCTGTCATTGAATGCCATCTGTTTGCCTGTGATGAGCTTTCGGGCCTCATGCACGCTGTTTCGCTCATGCGGCCAGGTGGATTTAGCGATATGAAGGCAAAGTCAGTCAAGAAAAAAATCAAAGATAAGTCATTTGCAGCTAATGTTAGCCGAGATGACATTCGCCAAGGCTTTGAACTCATTGGCAAAACGCCAGACGAGCACATTACTTTTTTAATTAAAGTTTTTCAAAACAAGTAAGGAATTGTTATGTTGAGTATCCAGTACATTAGAGAAAATAAAGCTGAGATTATCGCGGCTTGTAAGCAAAAAAATCTCGACCCAAAGGTAGTTGCAGAAGTACTCTCTGTAAACACACTTCGCAAACAGCTGCAAAACGAAACAGACACCCTTCGCCAGCAAAGTAATATGATTGCTGAAGCGATCAAGCAGGCAGTTGGTTCCGGGCAAAAACCAACCACCAAACAAACTGAAGCAGGCAAGAAAATTAAAGACCAACTCAAAGAACTGGAACCAAAACTAAAGGAAGCAGAAGCGAGCTTCGCAGAAAAAATGCTGGAGATTCCAAACGTTCCAGCAGCCGATGTTCCAGTCGGGGCAGACGAGTCGGGAAATAAAGTAGTAAAAACAATTGGCAAGCCAAAGCAATTTGCATTCACGCCAAAACCACACCATGAGCTCATGGAACAAGCAGATATGCTCGATACTAGGCGAGCGGTTCGTATCGGCGGTTTTCGCTCATACTTTCTCAAAAATGATGGTGTACTCCTCGAACAAACACTACTGCAGTACGCTCTGAGAAAACTTGAAAACTTAGGTTTTACCCTCCTATCGGCACCAGTGCTCGTAAACGAAGAAACTATGTGGGGCACCGGCTACTTACCCTGGGGACAGGAAGATCATTACCTCACACAAGATAAGCAATTCTTGGCAGGCACGTCTGAGGTAGCCTTGACCGCCTTTCATACAGGAGAGCTGCTACGAGAGAAAGATCTGCCAATCAAGATGGCTGGCATTTCACCCTGTTTTCGCAGAGAAGTTGGCGCACACGGCAAGGATACTCAAGGCATTATTCGCGTCCATCAATTTAACAAAGTAGAGCAGGTAGTCTATACCGTGGCTGATGAAAACAAAACTCGAGAGTGGCATGAGCAAATGACTCACTTGAGCGAAGAGCTGCTAGCTGATCTTGAACTGCCATACCAAGTGCTACTCATGTGCACCGGAGATATGGGAGCGGGCCAGCGCAAAAAGTATGATATTGAGACTTGGTTTCCAGCCCAAAAAAAGTATCGAGAAACACACTCAGCAAGCTATTTTAACGACTTCCAGGCACGCAGGTTAGATATCAAGTATCAAGCAAGCGACGGCACAAAAAAATTTGTCTACACTCTCAATAACACCATGGCCGCATCACCTCGACTGCTCGCAGCTATTGTCGAGAACTACCAACAAAAAGATGGTTCGATAGTCATCCCCAAAGTATTACAAGCCATGATGGGCAAGAAACTCATCACTCCAGTTGCGCAGTAATTTGTTAGAATGCAAACTCCGATAGGAATCGTATGCTAGGTTTTTTTACTCGCTTATTTGACTCTAACCAAAAACAACTTGACAAGTACCAGACTATAGTTGAACAAATTAATGAACTTGAACCAGATATCAAAAAACTATCTGATTCAAAACTTGCAATCCAAACTAAAAAGTTCAAAAAAAACATCGAGACAGAACGAGAATCTGGCAAAGATGATGCCACGATTCTTCGCGAGCTTTTACCAGAGGTGTTTGCGACTGTCAGAGAAACATCTCGCCGAGTACTCGGCATGCGCCAGTTTGATGTCCAACTACTCGCTGGCATTGCCCTACACTATAGCTCTGTCACTGAACAAAAAACCGGTGAAGGCAAAACGCTGACAGTGGTAGCGCCACTTTACCTCAATGCGTTGCTCGAAAAAGGCGCACACCTTGTCACTGTCAATGACTACCTCGCAGAACTCGGCGCAGGCTGGATGGGACCAGTCTACTCATTCCTTGGCATGCAAACTGCAGTGATCGCTCACGAAAAATCAAGTTTCTATGACCCAACATTTGAGTCAGAAGAACGGGGCGATGAACGACTTGAGCACTTCAAACCTGTTTCGAGAAAAGAAGCCTATTTTGCAGATATAACCTACGGCACCAATAATGAGTTCGGCTTTGACTACCTTCGCGACAATATGGTGCAGTCACTCGATCAAATGGCACAACGACCAAACGACACTCATCATTATGCTATCGTTGACGAAGCAGATTCTATTCTTATTGATGAAGCTCGCACCCCGCTCATTATTTCTGCACCCGATAGCCAACCAACCAAAAAATACTACGAGTACTCGCAGATGGTAACGTCACTCGAAAAAGGTGCTGACTTTGCAATCGATGAAAAAGCCCGCAGCGTCACCCTGACTGATCTTGGGGTGAAACGAGTAGAACAAAAACTAGGAGTAAAAAACCTTTATGAAGAGAGTTTCGACACTATCCACCACATCGAAGCCGCCCTCAAAGCAAAAACTGTTTTTACTCGAGACAAAGACTATATTGTCAGAGATAAACAAGTAGTTATTGTCGATGAGCATACTGGCCGACTCATGTTTGGACGCCGCTATTCTGACGGACTGCATCAAGCAATTGAAGCCAAAGAAAATGTGCCAATCCAACAGGAGTCGAGAACCTTGGCGACCGTCACTATTCAAAACTACTTCCGCCAATACAAAAAACTTTCTGGCATGACAGGTACCGCAGTGACTGAGGCAGAAGAGTTCAAAAAAATATATGACATAGATGTCTTGGTTATACCTACCAATGTGCCAGTACGACGTGACGATAAGCCAGATATTGTCTACAAAACTGCTGCTGCCAAATACTCGGCAATCGCTGCAGAAGTAGAAGAGCTGCATAAGTCTGGACAACCAGTCTTAATCGGTACGCGCTCGATCGAACATAATGAAATTGTTGCGCAATTTCTTGCACGCAAAAAAATCCCTCATCAAGTCCTGAACGCCAAAAATCACGAACGTGAAGCCTTTATCATCGCCGATGCAGGCAAGGAAGGTGCTATCACTGTCGCGACCAACATTGCTGGACGCGGTGTCGATATTGTCCTTGGAGGCTCAAAACCTGAGCTCAAAGATTATCGCAAAAGCAAAAAGATAGGCAAACCAGCTGCAGCCGATCAAAAGCTTGCCAAAGAACTCAAGCTCGCTCCTTCTATAAATCCGGCACACTACAACTTAGCTGAGTATCAAAAGGCAGTTGCAACCTGGAAAAAATCGCATGATGCAGTCGTCAAATCTGGCGGTCTCTATATTCTTGGCACCGAACGCCATGAGTCGAGACGTATTGATAACCAGCTGCGAGGACGAGCGGGGCGACAGGGAGATCCGGGTGCGTCACAATTCTTTATTTCGCTCGAAGATGAGATTATGCGCATCTTTGGAGGCGAGCAAATCTCAAAAGTAATGGACTTCCTCAAAATTGAGGAGAACCAGCCGATCGAGCACTCGATGATTGGCAAATCAATTGAATCTGCTCAAGTCAAGGTTGAGGGTTTTTTCTTTGATCAGCGCAAGCGCCTCGTCGAATTTGACGATGTCATGAACAAACAGCGTGAGATTATTTATCAGAGAAGGCGTCGATTACTCGAGCAAGCTGATAATTTGCACCAAGAGATTTCTGGCTACGTATCTGATGAAGTCTCGAGCATTGTCTCGCTTCATGCGCCGCAACAATATACTGACAGTGAGTTTGGCGAATTGGTGCGCGAGTTCTCCAAGCTCATCCCCTTTGACACTGCCTCACAACAACAACTAGCCAAAGAACTGAGTAAAAAAAATACCACTGAAGAAATTATCGAGGAGTTAAGCAACCTAGCAAACAGGGCATATAAGACAAGAGAAAAACAGTTTGGTACCAAGCAGATGAGATTTCTTGAGCGAGTTATCTCGCTCACGACGCTTGACGAAAGATGGATGGATCACCTCGATGCTATGGAAGGCCTGCGGGATGGTATTTGGCTACGAGGTGACAAACAAACAGTTCTTTCTGAATATAAAAAGGAAGCCTTTAGCATGTTTTCGCAACTGGTAGGAAGCATCGAATCCACCATTGCAAGTCGTATTTTCCGCGTTCAACCACGAGACTCTACCACACAAAATGCGGTACCAACCCGAATGATCGAGCACAAGGATGACATCAACGAGTCACTCACCAAAGAAGTGGCTGATGCAGCCATACCAACACCAGCCGGCCAAACTACCTCTGGTAGTACCGGAGATTTAGCTGCGGCTCTTGGTTCGGCGAAGGCACAAGCAAAGCCTTTGCCCGGCTCAAAAAAAATTAAGATTGGTAGAAATGATCCTTGTCCTTGTGGCAGTGGGTTAAAATACAAAAAGTGCGGACTTATCCAAGCACAAGAGCATAGAGCATAAAGATATGAAAATTATCGCTGGTACGGCAAACCCTCAACTGGCAAACAAGGTAGCAACACAGTTGCAGTCGGAACTACTCTCGACAGACTGCACAAGTTTTCACAACGGTGAGCAAAAAATTTGTATCGACGCCAAAGTATCTGGCGAAACTATTGTAATAGTACAATCACTCAATCAACCAGTAGATAGTAATATTATTCAGTTACTCCTAATGGTAGATGCTACAGAACGCCTCGGAGCCAAACAAATTTTTGTTGTTATTCCCTGGCTTGGTTACTCACTGCAAGACAAAGTATTTCAGCCGGGTGAAGCCATAGCAGCCAAAGTCATTGCTGATGTTTTATCTCGACCGAGCATTGCTCGTATTTTTTTGGTTGATTTGCACAGTGCGAGCATCCCAGGTTTTTTCTCGGTACCAACTACACACCTTAGTATTCTCGACTTATTTGTCGCACACACAAGAGAAAATTTTGATCTCAAAAACTGCGTTGTCGTCAGCCCAGATTTTGGAGGCATCAAGCGTGCGCGTCAATTTGCCGATGAACTTGGTGTACCATTTGCAAACATTGATAAACGCCGCAACCTTAAGAGCGGTGAAGTGATGGTAGAAGCAATTCACGGAGTCGTAAAAGGTAAAATTTGTCTAACGTATGACGACGCTATAGTCTCGGGTAACACGGTGATCGAAACAACACAACTGCTGATGAAAAAAGGGGCTAAGGAAGTCAATATTTTTGCCACCCACGGCATTTTTGCACAAGGAACTGAGACAATTGTGCAAGAGTTTGGCCTGAATTCAATTGTCACCACCAACTCTGTGCAGCAAAAAAAACACGATACAAAAGTAAAAATCATAGATATTTCACCGCAAATTGCCGAAGCGGTTTCGCAGTTTGCTTAGATTAGAACTCGCTCGACTGGTAGAATAGAGCACAATGAAATACTCAAAATTATTTGGCAAAGCAACTTTCGACGAAAGCAAAGACTCAAAGTTTGCTAGCTACAACTTACTTATCAAGGGTGGATTCATTCGAGAATCAAGCGCCGGTAGATTTTTCTTCCTGCCGCTTGGCTGGCGTGTACACGAAAAAATGAAAGCAATTATCAAAGCGGAAATGGATAAAACAGGCGCACAAGAAATGCTTGTTCCTACACTACATCCGCTTGCTCTCTGGGAAGAAACAAATCGCACCAACTCAGTTGGCTTTGAACTCATGAAAGTTGAAGATAGAAACGGGTCAGCGTTTGCTCTTGGTGGCACAGCCGAAGAAATGTTTGTCGACATCGTCCGTAAGCTACGCCTTTCACACAAGGATTTGCCCGTTAATCTCTACCAGTTTTCTAATAAATTTCGAGACGAGTTACGAGCTCGGGGTGGACTTTTGCGCGTGCGTGAGTTTATCATGAAGGATGCTTACTCTTTTCATACATGTGAAGAAGATTTTCTGAGAGAATACAAAAATATGGCTGAAGCTTACAAACGCATGTATGAAAAAATGGGGCTTGAGGTACTCCAAGTTGCGGCCGACAACGGCTACATTGGCGGCGAATACTGTCATGAATTTCAGGTAGAATCTGAGCTTGGCGAAGGTCGCTTCTTTGTGTCGGCAGACGGTAAATACTCAGCACATGAGGACATTGCACAGTTCAAACGAGAAACAATAAACCCAGATGAAAAAATTCGAGCACTGCAAATTATTGAACAACCCAGTTGGGTTAAAACAATGGAAGACAACATAAAACACTATGGAAAAGATAAGTGCTACTTCCTCAAGAATGTCGTTTACAAAACACAAGAAGGTGATATTGTGATCGCTACAATCAGGGGAGACTTAGAAGTGAACGAAGTAAAACTTCTTCATGTCTTGAATAATAACACTAAAGAAATCTTTGTTTCACTGGAAGCGGCAACCATCGAAGATCTTGCTCTGCTTGGAACAAAACCAGGCTATGTTCATTCATGGGGACACAAATTTTTGAAACAAACAAAGACAAAGTCGGGAAAAAGAAATCGTCAGGTACTTTATGTTGCGGATCTTTCCCTGGGCACTGTTGTTAATTTTATCGGTGGACAAAAAGAGGACCGAACTGATTCCATCAATGTTAACTATGGAAAAGACTTTACTCATGATATCGAAGGTGACATTGCCATGGCCCAGCCAGGCTTTAAAACCAAAGATGGCAAAAGCACCCTAGTCGAAAAGCGCGGTATAGAAGTCGGCAACATTTTCCAACTCGGCTATCACTACTCAAAGAAGATGCAGAGCGCGACATTCACCAGTGAAACAGGTGAGCAAAAACCATTTTATATGGGTTGCTACGGCTTTGGGATCGGTCGCACAATGGCGACAGTGGTCGAGAAGCACCATGACGAGCATGGCATCATTTGGCCTGCGTCTATCGCCCCATATCAAGCACATTTAGTCTCACTTGCTGGCGTTGAAAATGAGGCTGCAGAGGTATTTGCAAAACTTCAAGCTGCTGGAGTAGAGGTGCTTTGGGATGATCGTTCAGAATCCGCTGGAGTTAAATTTTCCGACGCTGATCTACTCGGCATTCCACATCGACTAATCGTCTCAAAAAAGACTGATGGCAAGCTAGAGTGGAAAGCTCGAGGGAGTGATACTAGTCAACTAATTAGTTTTGAAGAAGTTTGCAATCGCTGCAAAAATACCTGAAAAATCTGCGTGAATTATTTAGGCTTATAACTAATTTTTTGTAAAGCAGCAAAAGTGTTATAGACCTCTAACTCAAGACATTTTCCTACTGTGTTTTTTCTATATCACGCCATATAGTACTCATACATTCCGGTGAGGAACAACCCACGACAACTGACCTGTTTCGCAAGAAATTTGGCTGTTGTGGTGGGTTTTCTGTTATACTCCAGACATGAAGAAACGTAGAGCTCTTGTTACCCACCATGCCCCGGATTTGGATGCTGTTGGCAGTGTTTGGTTATTTACCCGCTTTGCAGCACAAGACTTTTCCAACGCAAAAATTTTCTTTGTTAATCCAGGTGAAAAAATCTCAGCGACAGAGCTTGCTGAGGCAGACGTCGATCCCCAAGACGTCTTTCATGTAGATACTGGCAAAGGACAGTTCGACCACCACACAGTAGAAAAAAGTAGTCGTAGTATTTGCGCTACCTCTCTTGTATTTGAGTATTTGGGTAGTAAGCATCTTGAAATTTCCCAAGACAAGGCTCTGCAATCAATCGTTTCTTTCGTCACAGAAATTGATCACTTTGGCGAAATTTATTGGCCTGAAGCAGATAACCCAAGATACGCTTTTATGATCCAAGAGTTAATCCGAGGCCAAGAGTTGGCTGACCAACAAAGTGACGAGCGCCAGCTTCAGTTTGGCCTCCAATGTTTGGACAACGCGTACAACGTGTTGGTACAACAACATAAGGCTGAAGAAGTTTTGGACGCAAAGGGGCACATTTTTTTGACACAAGCAGGCAAGTGCCTAGCTATCGAAAGCAAAAACGATGATGTAATCAAACTTGCACAAAAACGTGGTATAGCCATGGTGATTCGCAAAGATCCAAAACTTGGTAATATACGGATAAAAGTTCGACCTGACAATACTCTAACACTTGAAAAACTATACGAAGTGATTACCGCCAAAGACTCAACTGGCACCTGGTATTTTCACCCCAGTGGCAAAATGCTACTCAATGGCTCGAGAAAAAACACTAACCAAAAACCAACACCATTGACATTGGATCAAATACAAACATTAGTTAAAGAACTCTATGGCAAGTAACTACTGCGTTTTTTGCCAAATTTCCACCGGGGATATTCCGATACATCAAGTTTGGGAAGACCAACAGCACTTGGGTTTTCTCTCAATTTTCCCCAATACCGAAGGTTTTACTGTAGTTATTCCAAAGCAGCATTTGGGCAGCGATCCCTTTGCCCAAACAGATGACGATCTACAAGCACTAATACTCGCAACCAAAAAAGTTGCCAATATCTTGACCAATTTTTTTTCCGACGTTTCCCGCTGCGGCATGTTCTTTGAAGGCTTTGGAGTCGACCACTTACATAGCAAACTATACCCCATGCACGGCACAGGTGATCTAAAGTCTTGGAAACCAATTGAATCAGGACCTATCGACACTTACTTTGAGATGTATCCTGGCTACCTCAGTTCGCACGATTCGCACCGAGCCCCAGACGAAAAGCTAGCCAAATTAGCAACCAGCATCAGAGCCTCTTACCAAAACGAATAAGTAGCGGTATAATACCCACCTTATGCCAATCATTATTCGAGCCAAAAAAAGCGATAGCGTTTTCGATATTATCAAACGTTTCAAAAAAGCGGTAACCCAAACAGATATTGTACAGACTGCCAAAGATAGAATGTACTTTGTCAAACCATCAAAAAAACGAGCGGTCAAGAAAATCGAAATGAAACGACTTCGCCGCAGGGCCCGCAGTCTCAAACGCATGAAGAATGTCTCACCCGTTGTCTTGCAACGGATCAAAGAACGACTGAGTTAAACACTTACTTTTTTCTTGTTTTTACTTTTGCAGCAACCGAAAACTCCCATTGGTCGCCATCGCTTGTGTCAAAACTTTTTGAATTGGTCAACTGAAAATAATTTAGCAGATGATTGCTGAGTGTTTCCTCCAATTCCTTTTTCTGAGCAGTCAATTCTGCAATTGACGTTCTAATTGCTACTGTTTGTGGGCTGGCAAGCAAGCGAGCTTTTTCTTCCTTTACCAATTGTGATTTTTGTTGTGCCTCATCTTCAACCGCAGAAAGCCGCGCATCATTTTCGTAAACAGATCGCAGACTTTCTCTCTTTAATTTGAGATCTGCCGCTATTTTTTCTGACTCCAAAGCATTGCGCTCGATCACACTTTGTAGATGCGTCAATGAGTCTGCCAAATTATCAGACTCCACAATTTCGTCAAGAGCTACACCAGAATCTGTGCTAGCCAACGCCTCTTCGACAAGATCTTGTCCAGTTTTGGTTTGTGCAATCATGAGGTCCTTTATGTTGTTTACAACCAACATAATCTTCCACTTGAGAAGAACTGTCAAGCGTTGGATAATGGACACAATGAGTACACATCCAAAGGCAACAAAAATAGTCGCTACCATCGGTCCAGCCACCGAATCAGAAACGGTAATCGAACAACTAATCCACGCCGGCATGAACGTTGCACGCTTTAATACTAAGCATGGAACCCCCGAGTGGCATCGCGAACGTATCCTACGCGTCAAGTCGGTGGCGAGTCGCTTGGATGTACCAATAGCTATCTTAATTGATTTGCAAGGACCTGAAATTCGCATTCAAACTCCAGGAGAACAGCCAATAGAAATCCAAGAAAACGAACGCGTCACTTTTGCCACAACGCAACATACTGCTGAGAAAACTATCATCATTCCCCAAGCAGTAATTGATGCTGAAGTAGAGGGAAATACACTAATCATTGATGATGGCTTGGGAGAATTTGTCATTGTCGGAAAAAATGCTGACAGTCTGATAGCCGAAGCAAAAAATGCTTGCAGCATCGGACATAGAAAATCTCTCAACACGCCAGGAGTAGTGATAAACATGCCACCTCTTGTCGAACAAGATTATATGCATCTGGACGCAGCAACTAATGATCTGGTCGAGTACGTCGGTCTCTCGTTTGTGCGCAATGCTCAAGATGTTCACAATCTCAGAGAGGAGCTTAATAAGCGAAATCTTATGGCTAACATCGTAGCCAAAATAGAAAATCAATCAGCTCTCGACCATCTCAATGAGATTGTGCTAGCAACCGACGTTGTCATGATCGCCCGGGGTGATTTAGGAGTAGAGGTTGCTTTTGAAGAATTGATACATTGGCAAAAAACTATCATCAAGCTGTGTCTCGAACAAGCAAAACCAGTAATAACTGCTACGCAGATGCTCAAAAGTATGGTTAATTTTCCCTATCCATCTCGAGCAGAAGTGAGCGACGTGGCTAATGCAGTCTATGACGGCACCGATGCTGTTATGCTTTCTGAAGAAACCACCATCGGCAAGTACCCTGTCAAAGCGGTAGCCGCGCAGGCCAAGATCGTCGCGTATAACGAACAATTTGCCAAACCAAACACCATTGAACCTCCAGATATCGACGCAAGCCAATGGCTCACCCATGCTGTCTCCCTCCTACTTAAAACCTCTGGCGATCCAAGCAAAAGTTTGGTGATCGACCGCGTAGTCTGCTTTTCTGAGACTGGCACAACTGCCAAACAGCTGGCACGCTTCCGCCGAATACGACGCATTGATGTTGTCACAGATTCTCAACTCACCTACCATCAACTGAGTCTAGTTTACGGCATACAACCTTGGATCATCAGCCTAGAGAATGAAAATCTTTCAGATACACAAGGTGTTGTCGCGCAGCTCGCGACACACGGCATCGCGAAAAGTGGAGAAGTGGTATTGCTTATCCACGGCTCGCACTGGAAGCAACCTAACATGACCAACGTATTAAAAATAGTAAGTATTCCTTAGGAGGAAACATGGCAAAACAAAAAGGTATTTTCTCGCTCATAACTGGAGTAGTACTCGGCGCGGCAGCGGCCTATCTTTCAAATGAAAAAAATAGGGCAAAAACAAAAAAAGCAATTGAATCAACTGCGGTAAAAATTAAAAAAGCCGAAACAGAGTATAAAAAAGATCCGACAGCATTCAAGAAAAAAGTAGTTGCACGAGGTAAAAAAGTGATTCGCAAAACCGTGGCAAAGGCTAAAAAAACCAAAGCAAAAACACAAAAAAGCTAAACTTGCTTTTGCTCCATAAACTCAGCAACTTTGGCTAGTTCTTCTGGTGTATTGATACCGAGTGCTTCTTGTGGTTCAATTTGGATAGTTGCCACCTTTTCCCCTTGGTCAAAAGCAGCCTTAAGCAGATCAGTGAGATAGTATTCTTGCTGTGCATTGTAGTTACTTAGTTTGGTAATATTCTCCCACAACCACTCCGACGAAAAACAAAAATAGCTCGGATTTACTTCGGTAATATTTTTTTCTGCCTCAGTCGCATCCTTGAACTCAACAATTCTCCCAACACTTCCATCGGCATTGCGTACAACCCGACCAAAGTTGATGAGCGCCTTTCTCCAATCTTGAAAATCTGGTACTTTCACAACTCCAAGTGTCATAGCTGGCTGTTCCTCACAATGCTTCTCGACCAAACGTTTTACCATTTTTGCCGTAACTAATGGGTGATCTCCGTATAGAGTGACGATAGTATCTGCGGTCCCGAGCAACTCCTCTCGAGCACAGCCAACTGCGTGGCCCGTCCCAAGTTGTTGCGGCTGTTGTACATAGTGGTACTCGGGACCCAAGTACTCTCGTACCATCTCTGCCTTGGCTCCAACGATTATTGTGGGGGAGTGTGGCAAATGAAGTTTGGCGAGCTCTGCGACCAAATAACCAATGATCGGCTTATTATTGAGGGGTGTTAACACTTTTGGCAGCTCACCGCCCATCCGGGTACCAAGCCCTCCTGCCAAAACAATAACGCGTACACCATCCATCATAAGTGATTATTATCACCTGTGAGCCATAGAAAGGCAAGCAACGCCCGATGTCTACGGTATAATAGAAAAATTCTTCTGGCGCCAATAGCTCAGCCGGATAGAGCAACTGCCTTCTAAGCAGTAGGTCCCAGGTTCGAGTCCTGGTTGGCGCACTTACTCATGATACCAAGCGTCAAGTAGCCAGGCGTTATTGTCATCTGTAAATTGTTTGACGTACTCAAATTCAGTTTGTCCACCGAGCAAGTAAGCCAGTGATCGTTTGGCAACAACCAAGCGAGGAAGTAAAAAAATCAGGGTGACTAATACAAGCAACGGTAACAATCGATTTTGTTTTTGCTGAGACAGCCAAACTAACACAAGGATCAAGCCTGTTATAAACCCCGCCAAGCCGTAGCGCGTTGAAAGTGGAGGCACAAGCCACCAAATTGCCAGTTGGTTGACAGTGACAAATAACAGAATTTGCAGCTGCTTGTTTTGCCAAATTTGTTTTCGCAAAAAGTACATTGCCAATGGCAATAATCCCAAAAGTGGGGAAGTATAATCTCTCGTAAAAAATAAGTTAATGAAAAAAAACGGAAACCGCAAAACTTGTCGCACCACATACTCGAACACTGACAACTGATCCGCCTGCACTATCGTAGAAAAGAAAAGTGAACCAGTGTTTTGAAATGAAAAAAGATAAAACGGCAGAGCTAGCAAAACTAATGCCAAAATAGGTATAACCAACATGCTAGCTCGCAGCTTCGGTACAGCTAAGACTAAACTAAACATTATGCTAGGCAATAACAAAATTGAAAACGCTTTACTTGCTGCAGAAGCAGAAAAGACAAGCGCAGCGGCAAGCAGGTACCGCTGTTTATTTTTCTGCTCGCTCACAAAAAAACTCTCAAGCACCAACCAAACCGCCGACAAATCAAAAACGGCTTTGGCTATATCAATATAGAAACTACCAGCTTGCCACGAGACTACTTGAAATAAACTTACCGCGAGGACCGCAAACAATGACCAAGTGCGACCCAAAAATATCTGAGCAACCTGATACAAAACCAAAAGCAGTGTCGTAGCAAAACTAAACGCAACAAGCTTTGTGCCCAAACCACCTGCAGCTACAAATCCAAGCGCGAAAATACTATCGGCAAACTGGGGATTGGCGCTCTGATATAGCTCTGGTGAATAAATAAATTGGTGGTTTTCACTCAATAACTGAGCAAGCGGCAAGTGATACCAGAGCGCATCAAAACCTGTTTCTGGCACAAATACTTGTAAAAAATGTAGCAACAAAATAAAAAAAACCAGAGCAAAAAGCAGTTTTTCTAATCGAGGTAATTTGAAAAACTGCCGCAATACCCGCCAAGCAACAAGCAGAAATAAACCTGATGGAAACAGTAGTACCATCCAAAGCCAGGAGTAAAAAAAACTAGAAAATCCTGCCAACGTCGCGACGATACCGCAAAACAACCAACACAACAGTAGTAGTATGGTAAGCACCCGACTTTTCAGCATAGACAGCTTAGTCTATAATACCCCAAATCTGGTGGTATTAGCTCAGTTGGTTAGAGCGCCGCTCTGTGGCAGCGGAGGTCGCCGGTTCGAATCCGGTATACCACCCATTGTAGGATTTTCAGACAAATATAGTTTGAATTGTTCCGAATTATCCGCATTTTCCAGTGGTTCAAACCTTTGCACAGCTTCATTGACCTCTTTGGCGATTTCTGCAACCAGTTTTAGTGGTTTTTTCAACTCTATGCCTAGTGTGTGATCAGTCAGGGTAAGGTTCGATCCTAAGTACGAGATAATCTCTCGGCGTTTATGATCGTCACCTTTGTTGAAGCGTCTTCTAGCTGTCACGGCAAAGTCGAGATCTTGATCCAACTCTTGCAAGTTCTCATCAACACTTTTATCAATACCCTCTAGGATTTTCGCTAGTATCTTCTTATTTTTGTTGAGCTTGGCTAGGTTGCGATCATAGTAATCTTCTGGCACTTTCCCGTCTAAGTATTTCTTCACCAAGTTATCAATTTCAGCTAGGCAGTCATCATAGTTATTTCTGGCTCGCTCAAGGCTCAAGTCACGATCCCTGACCACTTTTTCTTGGTCAAGTTTGATTTCATCAATTGCCCATTCGTGAAAGGCAGGTGGGATTTTGATGCGTTTCAGAATGGACTTGTACTGCTTTTCCAGTACATCAACATTCGTACAAGGTTGACCACAGTCACCCTTTTTCTTTGTACAACGGTAATAAACATAGTGATGAACATTGCCATTCTTTTGCACTTTTTGTTTCTTCTCCGCAGTGATAGAGCAACCACACTCGCCACACTTCATCAAACCTGTGTACGGCAAAAAGTGTCGCTTTGGTCGTGGCTTATCTTTTCTTCCTAGAACTACTTGAATAGCATCATACTCAGTTGGCTCGATAGCTCTGGGTGCTTTGGATTCGTAAAATTGACCGCTTCCGATTGGATACTCAAAAGTACCCGCATACAGTGGTTCAACCAGCATTTTGTACCAAGTACTCTTGGGTAACGCCTCGCTTCTTTTTCCCACAACACCTTGACTAACTAAATAGCCATGAGCTTCAACTGGTGTTTGCTGTCCAGAGGCTACCAACTTCAAACCCTCTTGGATCAAGAAATAGCGGTTTTCATCAATGATAATTTCCTCATCGCCTAACTTCTTGTATGGACTGTGCATATACCCAAGCGGGAGAATAGCGTTTGGCAACCAACCACGCTCAGCTTTCTTGACTAAACCTCGGCGAGTATCCGAACTCAGATCACGGCTGAATTGGTTAGTCATACCAAACTCAACGTACATCATCATCACGTTGTCTTCTGGATACCAGTTGCGGTCAACTGTTCGAATATGCTTGATTTCACCCCGCTGTAGTAAGCCCATGATCTTACCTGCATCGTCAGGGTTGCGGGAAAGACGAGAGAGCTTCCAGACAATGATACCGTCTGCTTCACCATTTTCGATCTTCTCGATCATGGCATTGAACGCTGTCCTACCTATCTTGAAGCCTGAACCTGCTTCGCTGAGTACCTCAACGATTTCGAGGTCATGCTCACGAGCCACTTCTGTCATAACTTCAATTTGGGAATCAATAGAGGCGACTTGACGATCTTCCGAGGTAGTAGATTTACGGGCGTATAAAATGTACCGATTCTGTTTCTTTAGTCCAGATTTGCGTGACCTAGTGGTAGTAAGTGTTTTTCTTATTCTCATATAAAAAGACAGTTCTGGTTGACCCAACAATCATGCGATCCGCTGGCAGAACTGCCTTTTTTTATGCACCATTGCAAGCTGGGTCAACACAATCATTATAGCTCAGTTCTACCCAATTTTTTAGCCACAAGATCAGCAATTCTCTCAAGCTGAGCTTCTTCAGCTCGGTTCTGAGGGAGTCCTGTAAAATCAATCGAGCTAACTAACTCATTGACTCTGTAAGTATCAATTGCACCATAGCCGTGAAAGGTCGTGCTGATATTTTCATGACCGAGATTCTGGCTTAGTGCCTTGAGTTGTTCAATGCTAGTGATGTGCTTCTGGGCTTCATTGATGATAAAGTGCCTAAACTTATGGGGGGTGTAGTAAGGTACGTTCGCTTGTTTGCTTCGAGCTTGAAAAATCTTACGCATCGGGTTTGTATCTGCCCAAAACTCTTTGCTGACACCCATAGAGGTAAAAGCATGATGATTCTCACCAACAAAACCAACCGCCGTACTTGGAAACATTGGATCATCAAGCCCAAAGTGCTTTTCAGTTTTCAGATAGTCATACCACTTCAAGAAGTAGCTCACGAGCGTTTCATCAACATGAAAAAGGGTGGTGTAAATATCCTTGCTGAACTTAGTCTGAACACCTTTGCTAGGAAGCTGTTGCACCAGCATTTTCTCTTGGTCAAAACAACCCAGTGGTAAGGTAACAATCGCCTGATCCCGCATACCTGTTAGAGCAGTAAAGGCTATCAACGCCCGATCCCGCTGATCAATTTCAGTTTGAACTGAAAAGCTACAAAGCTGTTTGATCTGCTCAAGGGTTGGGTACTTGGGAAGTGAGGCAGAGGTCGCCACCCGCCGATCTTTCTTGCTCAACTGCAAGTACTGGACATCGTAAGTCGAGATTCTTGACTTATACCCAACTTGACCAGATAGCCAAGTCAAGAAATTGCGAACGTGCCTGAGAACGTGATATTGCGATCTTAGCGAGAGTGTCTTGTTGCTTATTCTGTTTTTGTTGTTCACCAGGTGCTTCTTGAACTGCTCAGCGATTTTGTGATTGAACGTGCTGTAGTCTGAATCTCTACTGAACTCCTCATACTTCCAGAGGGCTGTTTCTACTGCTGTGATTGATTTCTCTGAGAAGCCCTCAGCCTCTTGTAGCCAGTTGAGATATTTGCGTTTGATACGTTCGTTTTTGTCTTTGATTTTTGACATATTTCCTTTCTATTTCGAAAGCAATTCAAGCGTGATAATTACTGCCAAAATTACTAAGTGCCACGGGAACTCTTTCTTGGCTGTTGCTAGATAGGTTATTCCAACCCAAAGCAGTACAGCTAAAAATGATAATTGAGCGTGATTCAACATAGTTATCCTTTCAATTCTGCGCTATTACTAAGTGAGTGATTACGAGGGTGTTCAAGTACTGAGATAATGACCTTTGCAACATCGGATTTGTTTGGCTCAGATTTGAAAGTATGGACTACCTCGCCCGTCACCAGCTCAAAGCCGTCCTCTGGGTAAAGGTTCTCTTGGGTGAATAAAATCAGGTGGTAGGCTTGCCCGATTTTCTGCAAAAAGTACCCGCTCCAATCGCCAGAGCTTGATGATGTTTCGTGGTACTCTGCCAGCACCACGCTTGGCTTGCTGAGAAGCTGGGCTTTGGGTTGATACCAATCACCTGATACGGCATATCGTTTATGCGTTAGTAGCATATTTTCCTTTCTGTGTAGTTGATATTCGGCTAGAAAACTTGTTGACAGGGCAATCGCACTGTGGACAGTGAGCGGTGAGTAAAATCGAATCTTTTTGCTTGCCAATGAGGACGTGGCGATCTACCTCGGTCACTAAAGCGGGTGTAACTGCTTTTCGACACCGTAGGCAGTAAAACTCACCAGCTTGGAGCTTCACCTTGCGGGCATTTTGTTGTTGCGAGAGATAAGATTTGACGGTCTGACCTAAAAATAGTGGTCGATGGACTTCGGAACTCAGCGGAGCAAGACCATTGCTTGCCCAAGTTCGGACGGTTTGGACATGAACGCCAAGTAAGTTAGCCAACTCCATAGAGGAGTAGGACTTCTTAGCTTTGATTCTTCTGAGTTGATGTGTTTTTTTCATACTGCTTACTTATATTTTTTGTGTCTGGTAAGTAGACACTTCGGTACAGGTTGACGAGGTTATTCGCCAGCTCGTAGGCTGTCTGCTCATCCAGCTCAATGCCGTACTCTTGGAAGTAGATGTGCTGGAACTTCGCCACTGAGGCACGGCTCAACATGGCTTTTACTTCCAATCGCTATACAAGCGATTTTTGATAGACTTCAAACTGCTAAAAAGCGTTTGCGGAGAGATTTGGAGTTGGTTTTTCCAGTAGCTATCAATGACTACTAGAAGTTTGTCGCTCTTTTTGAAGTAAAAGAGGCCTTTAGTACCGCCAGATTTTTCGATTTCTTCTAAAGTAAAACCTTGCGAAACCAATACTGCTGATAGGTTTAGGTCGTAGGTGGTAAAGTATTTGTGTGCGTTTTTCATGCTTATCCTTTTGACTCATTTTTGTTTGATGGGTCAATGATAAGTGCGATTTTTGAACCAAAACGCTAAATGCACGTAAACGCAAAAATCACAGAAGAACACAACTAAGGGGCGTTGCTAAATGCAACTAAATGCAGGAAATAGGGATTGACGAGGTTGGCTATTCAGCCTTTGAAGCCAAAATCTTTTGCTTTTCTGAGTCTGAAAGACCGTTCCAGTCCTCTTGAGAGATGGCTGATTTGAACTCGATCACTAAGCCATCGTCTTTGTCATACCGATGTGTGAAAAAGTATGGCAATAAGGATGAGCAGAGGTTGCTCAGTGGTCGCTTATCTTGACTGAGATCCATTTGTGCAAGGTCATTTTGTTTGTTTTTGCGAGGGTCAATGTAGTTCGCCTCAAGCACACTTTGCTTATATGTTTTCGGGGTCGTTTCTTTGTCGCTTTCATGCAACTTGAGTAGGGTTCTCAATAGTCTGGATATGGCAGTGCTTCGCTTTTTCTTGGCTTTGAACGCTGGATATGAACTACCAAGAGCTGTGCCAGTTAGCACAATTTTGTCATCCGTGAGCTTCAACTCGATAGCAAAATTGCTAGAGGTTAGCTGGGTGTCGTTCTCCAAAGGCAGGACAGTGTCTTCAATCACACCCAACGCCGAGCTGACATCAATACTCAGATTGTTTTCTTGTACTACCAGGTACTCAGTCAAGTTGATGTCATAGCCCTGATTATGATTGTTGAGGGTAGTACTGAGGTACAAAATAACTGGTTGGTTGGCTCGGTGATCTTGGCATAGCTTCACTCTGGCTTGAGGCGAGTTATCCTGACTGAAAATAAACAGCCTTTGCTTGCCATTCACCGTCCCCTGACCAAGTAAGACCTTGTCCTCAGAGGCTTCGATGTTGCCTTGCAAAGAAAACAGACTTTGTAGCCAAGAGTGAAAACCGCTAAGATTGAATCGAACACTCTTTAGCTCATCAGCCGTGATAATGACATCCTCAACCCCTTGCTCTGAGCAAGACAATATAAGCAGTCCATTGAGGGGCGTAACCTCATGCGTCTTACCACAACTCAGACAATTTGCCCACTTTCTTGAGGGAGCGTCCACAATCATGCTGGTATCTTGAAAAAAAGAACGATGAGAACCTAAAAACTGGTCAGCTTCCTGCTGAGAAAGAGAGGTGCTGGGATGTAGAACCATCTCAGTCAGTAGATGGGCTGGATTCGTCTTCACGGCTGATAACTCCCCATTTTTCAAGGTAATTCTGGGCTTTTTCATCTTTTTCATCGCTCCCAGGTGAATTGCCGTCAGGCAGTGATAAGTCAACTGTAACCCAGCCAGTTTTTTGCAAACCAGGAAACTTGAAACTGATCTTAGCCTGGTCAACTTCGTAGTACTCCAAAGTCAATCTACGGTGGTTCATCGCATCTCTAATTGGCGTAACACCAGTACCGTTGTCAATTTCGATGGTGTACCGCTCTGGGGTATTGCTGTGTCTTCTCTTGAGGCGAATTGACTTGAGTTGAGGTTCTTCACCCATATCTTGAGGGTCAATCACCATCTCAAAGCCGTCTTCAACTAATTTGTCCAGGTTGAATTGCAACTGATAGAGCGGAACTGGCACATCGCTCTCCAAAACAGCGGTGTTGAAAATCTGCATCAAGGCGTGTTTCTTCTGCCAGCTACCCTGGCAGTCAATTTCGAGTCGTCCGCCCTCTGGATAATAAAGAAAGGTTATCTGAAAACCAGGTCTGTTCACCTCGTTTTTCCACTGCTCGCCATCAAAAAAGAGTAAGTCTTGAGGGTAGTTGGTGGGGTATGCGGTGAAGCAGATTGAGCTACCAAAATCGTGACTATCAACTTTACAGGCTTCACCTCTTTTTTCGTTTTTTGTCAGGTATTCGCTGATCTGAGTAGCTAATTCGGTAGTCTTGCCCATGAGATTTTTGACTGACACAGACTTCAAACCATGTCGCAACTTCTTTTTGCGGGGTTGTACTTCGTTCAAAACGTAGGCTGTTTGGAAAATATCGTGATAATTGACTCGGTAAAATAAGGCTCTATTGTAGACGTTTAGGTCAACGTAAGGGTCGTCAACCTGCTGATTACTATTGTTAGCGATCAAAATGAGCCGTTGCACACCTGGCTTGGTTGATAGCTGGCGAACCTTTGTCAGATCAATCTGGATGTCATCGAACCGATCAGTAGCTAATTTTTCGATCTCAGCTCGTAAAAAGGCAACTCGATCATCTTCTGTTTCAAAATCACCAACCGTAAGGTCTAGTTGCCAGACCTTAGTAAGGTATTCTAGTAGTAAGTCTTGCTTTACCATGTGGATAAAGTAAGACCAATCAAACTTTATGCTCATACTTATATGTGGAAAACTATATCACCCTTGTAAACAAATGTGAACAAGTGATATTATCAGAGTGTGCAAACACAGACTCTCCTCACCATTGAAGAAGTCGCCCAAGCTCTCAAAGTGAGCAAGATGACCATTTACCGCTATATCAAGGCGAAAAGACTTCCAGCCTATAAACTAGAGCAGGAATTGAGGATCAAAGAGGACGATCTCAATGAGTTCCTCAAGAAAAGAAAAGTAAAAATGTAAGGTTCTTGTCAGACTCTTGCACTAAAATATAAGTATAAAAAATGAACATTATAAAAAACTACCTAACCAGTAGAGCATTCGAGTGGTCGGATGCCGAAAAAGAAAATAAGAACTCAGTTGCGGGGTACATCCTCAGGCATATTGAAGCTACTGGAAAGCTCCGAGATGCCCAAATCGAGGCTCTCAAGGTGTACCTTTGGCTCAAGTGTGTGACAGACAATAAACCGCTGGTCGTGGTATTCAAAGAGCGTTACCCAGATACAGAGGGTGATAGCCTGACAACTCTGCTGGTGCATATTTCTCAAGAGTTGGAAAACAAAAAGCTAGAGAAGTTCGCCAAAACAGCCAGTCCCCAAGAGCTAGAGGGCTTTTTTGTTGATCTCTTTGGTGGCTATAACCATATTTCTAACGTCTTATTGAGCTTGCCAATGGGAGCGGGCAAAACCTTTGTCATGGCTTCCATGATCTATATCGACTTGTATTTCAACCTCAATAACACTGATGACCGTTTCGCCAAGAACTTCTTGATTTTTGCTCCGAGTGGACTAAAAAGCTCGGTTGTGCCATCTCTGCGGAGCATTGAACGCTTTGATCCAACCTGGATACTGCCCGTTGATATTGCCACCAAAATCAAAAAGCAAATAAAGTTCGTGGTGTTAGATGTTGCTAAGACCGCCAAAAGAAGCAACAAAATCAACAACCCTAATGCTCGTAAAGTTCAAGAGTGCTTGCAACAGGCTAACCCAAGTGGCTATGTCTTTGTCACCAATGCCGAAAAAGTTGTCTTGGATAAGGTAGTAGAAGACCCCTACAAGGGAACGCTATTTGAAGTAAACGGGGATGAAAAAAGCAATCTTGAAAACGAATTACGAAATAAACTTGCCCAAGTGCCAAATCTAAGCATCTTGATTGATGAGGTGCATCACATCCAAAAAGAGGAAAATAAGCTCAAGTTCGTCATCAATAACCAGTTCAATCAGGGGAACACCATCAATATCATCGGTTTTACTGGCACGCCGTACTTCAAACGAAAGATAACGGCTGGTTCACTTACTCTTGCCCTCGATCAAATCCCTAGCACGGTTTACCACTACGAGCTAAAAGATGGCGTGCGAAACTTTCTCAAACAACCCGTTATCAAGAGCTTCTCTAGCCATACTGAAACCATCGTCAAAGCCAGCTTAGAGGACTTTTACGCCGAGTTTTATGACAAGACCTACCAGGACGGCAGGAAGCCGAAACTCGCCATCTACTGTGCCAATATCGAGCGATTAGAGGAAGAAGTCATGCCTATTGTATTGAACTTCTACGCTGAGAAAGGCTTAGATTCCTCTGAGGTTTTCAAATACTACGGTGAGTCAAAGAAATCAAAGTCAGGTAAAACCTATACTCTTGATAAAGAAGCAGACCTAGAGTTTAGCAAGCTGGATACCCCATACTCTAATAAACGGGTCATTCTACTGGTTCAAATCGGCAAAGAGGGCTGGGATTGTCAGTCGCTCACGGGTGTAGTGTTGTCTGGTGAGGGTGACAGCCCAAAAAACATGGTGTTGCAAACCTCATGCCGTTGCTTGCGAGAAGTAGATGATGCTCAAACTGAAACAGGCTTGATCTACCTCAATCAAACAAACTACCGCCACCTGGAAAAAGAGCTGGGTGATAAGCACAAGATCAGCATCAAAGAGTTCGAGGCAGGCAAGGAAGAAGAACCTACCTTACTACGGGTTGACCGTAGAAAGTACCTCAAGTTGCCACCGCTAGAGTACAAACAACTGCTTCTTGAATATGAGGTATTGAATGAAGTAGTTGAGGCGAACCCCGAACCTGCTTTGACTGAGTTAACTACCAAGCTCAAAGCCAGTAAAGACAATCCATATTTCGTGCCAGAGATAGCTAGCACTAGAACTGGGCTAGACTTTGATGATACTTCTAGTGTCAGCCATTCACCGCTTGATTATGCGTACCAGAAACTCAGCTTTTCTGAGTTCCTCAATCTGATTTTCAAGTCGTCCTTTGGGGGAGTATTTTACAGCCAACTACATCAATATAGAAAAAGTCTTTTTGATGTCTATGGATTGCTGACACAAGCTGGTGAGCTACGCTCTGGATATTCTCTAAGTAGGATCATTACTGCTATTCACTTGAGCTTTACGCCACAATCAGCGGTGAGAGTCCACGAATCGCTCAAACCTGAATCTGTATCTTGGCTAGTAGCTGACATCAACAAAAACCCTATCTCAACTAAAGCTAAAATCTACCCCGATAACATTGACTTCATCAATAAGATTGCTGACTATGACAAGCAAAAAACACCTATTGATGGCATCACTGCCTCTGAGAGCGATAAAATCAAACAGCTTGAAGCTACGAAACTTGCCATGGGTAGTGACGCTACTTTCTCTGCGGGAATTGAAGCCAAGATTGATGAGATCAAACAGTCTAAACTCCCTATCACGTACAAAGACCGCTCTTTCCACTACATTCCATACGAGTTCACGGCAAGTGACTTCGAGAGAAAGATTCTGGAACATATCTTCAACCTCAGTGCCTTTCAGAAAAGCCAGCTTGAGGTCTACTTCAATGGTGACCGCTTCCTCTCTACATTCAAAATCAAGATTTACAAAAAAATCAATGACCAGTGGAAGCTGATTCAAGATCAGTACACCCCCGACTTCGTAGTGATTGAGCGTAAAGGGAACAAGATTGCCAAAACACTCATCATTGAAACAAAAGGATCACACCTCGCTCACGATTTTACTGACATCAGACAGTTCATGGAAAACACCTTTGTTGATCTCAATGCCAAAGCGTTTGACTTCCTTTATCTCGAAGACGGCAAAGACCTTGATTACCACCGTCAAGCCATCACAGACAGAATCAATCACTACTTTAGTAACACAACAACATAAAGGAAATATAATATGCCGATCAAATACATTCCATATAAAGTTGAACCTCTGAGAGGACAAGCTGTCTTGCCATTCTTGCGATACCACCGCCAGCTCTCAGCTAAGGATTTTCAACTGCAAGGGATGCCGTACTTTGAAACTGAGCTGATCGAAAAAGTAGGTAAAAAGTCTGAGGATAACCTACTCATTCACGGTGACTGCCTCAACGCCTGTGCCTATCTAAAAGAGAAAAGTATTACGGTTGATCTGGTCTATATTGACCCACCGTTTGCAAGTGGGGCTAATTACGCCAAGAAAATCTATATCAGACAAAATCCTAAACTCGTTGCCAAGCTAGAAGAAGCTCAAGCAAAACTCCAATCTCAAGCAGGTGAAGAAGTTGACAACAAAGACTTGCAAGTTCTAGAAGAAACCATGTACGGTGATATTTGGCAGAAAGAAGACTACCTCAACTGGTTGTATGAGAGATTGCTCGCAATCAAAGAAGTGATGAGTGATACTGCTAGTATCTATGTCCATTTAGACTGGCATATAGGTCATTATGCAAAAGTACTTCTTGATGAAGTGTTTGGTGAAGAGAACTTTAGAAATGAAATTGTATGGCATTATCAGACCTATCAAGGTCAGGTATCTTCATACTTTCCAAGAAAACATGACGTAATTTTTTTCTACTCCAAAACATCGGACTACTCTTTCAACTTGCTGAAAGATAGTAATGTTGAGCAAACTATCGACTTCACACGGTGGAACTCATACCTAAATGAAAATAACGAAATCACGGGAGCAAATTATCCTGAAACTGACTCACGATTCAAGGGTTACTATGATAGATTTGTGAAACAAAATCACAGAAAACCTGGAAAAAACGATGTTATCCTCGCATTAGAGGGAAATACACTTGACTCTGTTTGGAATATAAAGGCTGTTGACCCCAAAAACCTAAGCGAAAAAACTGACTATGCCACGCAAAAACCAGAAGCCTTACTCCAACGCATCATCAAAGCTAGCTCCAATGAGGGCTTGGTAGTTGTAGACTTTTTCGGTGGTTCTGGCGTAACCGCAAAAGTCGCTCATGATCTGGGTAGAAAGTTTATCACTGCCGATGTGGGTATCAATGCTATTCAGACCATGCGTGACCGCTTTGTAGAAGCAGGTGCGAGCTTTGACATCCTCAAAATAAAGGATGGTATCGACCTGTTCCGCAACCCACAGCAAACAATGGATAAACTTGCAACCATCGTCCCAGGACTAACTACCACGCACGACTTTGGCTCATTCTGGTTTGGTGCAATCACTGACAAAGGAACAGTCTGCCCTTGCTGGATACCCAACCTCAAAGACAAAGGGCAAGCCATTCTCAACCCTTCTTTGTTTAGCAAGATCATGGACGAAACCGCCAAGTTGGATGGAATCAGTAAAGTAGTGGTGTGTAGCGTGGACATCACTGGTCAAGCAGAGATCGACAAAATGAGAAAAGACTATGACTTGCGAGATGCGGATGGTAAACCCGTTCAGTTTGTTTTCAAAGACCTCAAAGAGCTGATTGATTTGATCGTCAGTCCTGATGTGGTGGAGTACACCGTCAAAGAACAAGCTGGCAAACACACCATTGCTTTTGACCGCTTCATCTCTGATGTTTTGATTCAGAAAATTACTGAGTTCAATGGCAAGAAAACGGCGAACCAAAAAAGGATTGAGATCAGTGATGAGGGCTTGGAGCTGATTGAGTTTATCAGTGTGGACTGTACCAATACTGACGGTGTATGGGTATCTGACCACGAGATCAAGATTGATAAAAATGGTTATATGATTGTGGATGGCGAACAAACCAAGAAGTTCTGGGATGGCACAGTCACCATGAGCAAAAAACCCTTGCGAATCAAAGTCAGAAACATCGCTGGGGATGAAGTAATTGAAAGGGTCTAATGGAAACATTTTTATCTCTCGCCCAAAGAGTCATCAGTGAAGCAAAAAAACCAATTCACTACAAAGAAATAACTGAACGAGCCTTGAAACTTGGCTTGCAGTCAGAGGGATCAACACCTTGGGCTACCATGAACGCCCGAATCTCGATGGACATTCAAAAGAATGGAGATAGCTCTATTTTTTATCGTAGTGAGCCAGGATTTTATGGTCTGCGGGCTGAGGGTACTCAAAAATCAGTAAGTGCCAAGGCTCAGATCGTAAAACATCGTGTCACGAGTGACCTCAACACCAAGCAAAAGGGCGACATTGCTGAGGCAAGAGTTGCTGAGCTGATCACTCTCTATGGTGATACTGGGCTTTCTTGCTACAGACCGATCAGTGATGATGAGGGTATTGATATTATCGTAAAAAAAAGAGGTGTGTTAGAAGTTGCCTATATCCAGGTTAAATCAACCTTTGGCGATAGAAACAACGGCTTTGTATCAACTGTCAAAGAAAAAAACATCATCAATAAAAGGCGGATGCTCATGGTTTTCGTTTACTTTGATCTCACTCAGGGCGACATCCATGAACACGTTTTTTGTATTCCTGCACCAGAGTTTTTGAAACTGACCGCTAATGAAAATAAACAGCCAGGACTGAGAACTTTTACTGTGGGACTGAATCGCCCCGATCAATCAAAGTATGCCAAGTTCTTGATTGAGAAAAGAGAGCTTGCTAATAAAGTATTGGAGATACTCAATGAAACCTAATATGCAAAAATCAACCTCAAAATCTAAAATTATCAAACCAGTTGAAAATGTGCCGATGCTTGCTTCTTCGTTAGAACATAACTTTGCTGCACACGGGATCAAAGTTCGAGTCATGGAGATCAATTTCCATGAAAAACACTTGGAATTTCAGCTAGAAATTGCCATGGGTGAACCAATCTCAAACTTTGAAAATCTTTCAAGAGACATCGCCTTATTTCTCGCCTCACCAACTGGCAAAATTGAGCTTGTAGCCCCCATTCCTGGGACTCACAGAATCGGCATCAATCTACCCAGAAGGACAGAAGTGGATAAACCAGTAATGCCAGTAAATAAAGAAGCGGAAGTTCACTACAGAGAGAAAACGGGTATGTATTACCTGCGGAACTTTTTTGCAGAAGTGCTGTTTCTTTTGATTCAGGCGTTGGGGTGGATTGCTGGCAAACTTTATCAAAGCGAACAAACGATTACACAGTTTGCTTCAACTAAAAGTGATGATGCTGAAAAAAATAACGAGGGAGGTGCATAGTATGCCAAACGAAGACAAAGAGCCTGGAGCTGAGCTAATGGTCGCTGTCAAAGAAGCCGTTGAGGCTACTACAGGTGTTGATTTTGAAGTATTTTTTTCAGCCTATTTAGAAAAGAATGCAGACCAGCCCGATCTTACCGAAGCTGATTTAATAGCTGAGATTATTGAAGCTGGTGGTTATCAAGCAGAAGATGATTCAACCTTTGAAGATAGCGTTATGATAGGAACATTTGCAATGGGTGAGGATTTGCAGATTTTTTGAATTGCTGAAATAATTAGTTTGAGATTTCTATTTGCTTTATCTCAACTATAGGGACGCATTTTCCATCAAAAACAGTTTGCGGATGATCATCTTGAATACCTATCCAATTCCCTGATATTTTTAAGACCAGTTCATTGTTTTGATACTTTTCAGGTATTGGGTTAAACTCATCTGGGTCATAACCCCCTTTCGTATCGGGGTAATAGCCTGCAAAACGAGGGTATTTTCCATCATCCATGGCTTTTGTAAATGACGCTCCTTGACAACTGACCAGACAGCCATCAAAGCGTGCTGTCCATACAACAGGGATTGGTTTTTCAAAAGTCTGAGCTTCGTTTGCATTATCACACCAAGCCTCATCAGTTATTTCAGTCTCTGAATCATCCAATGAGTTCTCCATCAACACAGAGGTCTTATTTTTTTGAAAAAATAGGATGCCGACTAAGGTTAATAAAAGTAGAAAGACGACCAGCCATTTGTATTTGTTCATATTCTTATTTATCAGATTTTATCATTTTTTGATAGATTTATCCTAATTTACTGAATACAGGCATGCTGGTAGCACGATCAAAATGATGTATTCTCAACCTAGGCAAGCAACATTCGAAGTATTTGACTGACTTTCACCAAGTAAGTAGCACTGGTATAATTTCCTAACAAGCTCCCGTACTCTACCCCATTACAAGACTTTACTCGAACCGGAATTGAGTATAAGTAGAAGGAGTCTATGTCAGTTGAGTCAAAGTCAGGAAAAGTTGTTGCAGTATGTATGAGTCCAGAACATGGATTCCCCACTTACCCACAGGATTTTATAGTCATTGGAATGTTAGGAATTGAAGGTGATGCTCATTCTGGAGAGCTTCGTGAGAGTTTTACAAAACCAGGCACATTGAAACCTAATGATCGACCTATCAGTATTGTGGCTGAAGAAATTAGAATCTGGGTGAATAAGAATCTTGGATTAGATATGCAACACGGTGACTTTAACGAGCAGATGGTAGTTGAAGGCTTGAGTGATTTAGGAGATGTAGAAGTGGGTTCCGTTGTAACTTTTGATAATGGAATTATGCTGGAAGTAGTAGACCATGCTTATCCATGTAAGAAATTGGAAGATCATAACGGTTTGGGATTGATTAAAGCTCTTGCAGTAAAAACTGAAAACGGTGTTTATTCGAGGCGAGGTATTTTGTGCAAGGTACTTAATGGAGGGGAACTTAAACCTGGAGTTGGAGTGACACTATAATTTTTGGTAGTATTGGAACATGGTGCGAATGGCGTCTCGAACTCTACCCATTATATTGATATATAAACATATTTTGATGCTTTATTCTATTATGAATCAAAGCAATAATGAGTACATATGAAAAACAATAAACAGGCACTCTATCTAAGGCTCTTTGGATTCTGTGCAGTGGCCTTTGAAATGATCATCTTTTTTTCTAAGTCTCAGTTTGATTCTCTTGGTGAAGTGGGATGGATGATTCATGGCGGATTATTACTATCACTGGTTGGAGTTATGCTGGCATCATTTGTTCTAGCTCAAATCCTAAGTGGAAAAAAATAATTTCGAACTAATTTGAATATCATTTTTTTGATTTAGTAAATTTCTAACAGCCTCCCGTACTCTACCCAATAAATCTGAATTTATAACATCGGCTCCAACCAAGCCCCAAAGAAATAAGCTGCTGATGCAGCAATGGCGCCAATACCCAGCATCTGCAGTCCTCCTACAAACCAATTGATATCAGAAAACTTCGTCCTAATCGAACCGACAAAAAAAAGCGCGCCCATAGTCGATAGTATAGAAAAATCAAACACAGACTCGCTCGGCACTTTCACACCAATTGCTGCCAAAAAATAAGGAGCCAGTGGCATAGAGCCAGCAAGCACAAATGAAACAAACGTCACTAAACCTGATTTCCACAAACCTGAAGTGGTAGAGCGCCCTGTTTGTTTTTGTCGCATGTGTTGTTCTGACTGTTCACCGAGAAAGTCACCTAGCCCCATTGCCATGCCGTCAGCAATCATGTTGGCTATACCGAGAATAATCACAATATTGGAAGACAATTGAGCGCCAGCTACTCCTGCAACAACCGCGAAGGTGGTGACGATACCATCGTTGGCCCCATATACTGCTGCTTTCAAAAGTTTTGGATCAAAAGAATGTGACATTGTATGCAATATAGTGTGGCAGATTGTTTGAGCTCGAACAATCCTTGCATTACCAATAACCAAGTTGCACAAATACACATCTATGCTATATATTGTATGACACTATATGACACTCAAAGTAATTACCCCCGAACAAGTC
This sequence comes from Candidatus Pacebacteria bacterium CG10_big_fil_rev_8_21_14_0_10_44_54, assembly GCA_002772695.1. Lineage (GTDB taxonomy): Bacteria > Patescibacteriota > Microgenomatia > UBA1400 > PJMF01 > UM-FILTER-42-14. The sequence continues at coordinate 23,902 of PFDI01000004.1, read as the reverse complement.
AGAAACAAAACAGTTTTGCTTAAGGTCGATTACAATGTTCCACTCAAAAAAATTGGAGAAAAAATTGTTGTTGCAGAGGATACGCGTATTCAAATCACGGTGCCAACAATCCAGATGTTGCTCAAAAACAACTGCAAAGTAATCATAGTTTCGCATGCAGGCAGGCCAAAAGGAAAAGTTGACGAAAATTTACGACTCAAACCCATGGCAGAGCACCTCGAGCATCTTCTTGGGCAAGCGGTGATATCATGCAAAGCCCTGACTGGTGAAATGGCCAAACAAGCTGTCTCACGACTGCAAAAAAGAGAAGTGTTGATTCTAGAAAACACTCGATTTGATCCTAGAGAATCAAAAAACGACAACTCGCTCGCGCAAGAACTTGCAAGTTTCGCAGATATTTTTGTCAATGAAAGTTTCTCTACAACTCATAGAAAACACGCGAGCGTCGCAGGGGTCGCACAGTTGCTACCCGCTTTTGCAGGACCTGCCATGGAACAGGAATACCATGTGCTCCAAAAACTACTACAAAACCCAAAGCATCCGTTTGTCTCTATCGTCGGTGGGGCAAAAATATCTGGCAAAATAGAAGCCATACGCAATTTGACAAAAATTTCGGACGTAGTACTCGTTGGTGGGGGCGTAGCAAACAACTTTATTAAGGCCCAAGGTATCGATATTTGCAATTCATACCTAGAAGACTGTGCGCCGACAGAAAAATCAACCAACGGAGCAAATTTTGTTGAGGTCGCACTTGATCTCATGAATACCAACAAGATCGAAAAAATGCTGCTCAACGGCTATATTCCTTTGCCAAAAATTATTTATCCTTCAGATGTAATCGCTGCTACTGCAATGAATAATCCAAAAAGCAAGCGAGTTGTATCACTTACCAGCGAGACAGAGGAGGGACTGAGTAAAGATTTAATGTTTCTTGATATTGGACCAAAAACACAACGACTATATCGTGACATTATTCTGCAAGCTCATACTGTTTTTTGGAACGGTCCCATGGGAGTATTTGAGCAAACCGGATTTGCCGAGGGCACCCATGCTGTAGCGAGTGCTGTGGCCAAAACAAGTGCTGTTACCACCATTGGTGGAGGCGACACAATCAACGCTGTGCAACACTTTAGTCTCCAAGGCAGGTTCGATAACGTTTCGGCTTCGGGCGGGGCAGCTCTTGAGTTCTTGACCGGCAAAAAACTACCAGGGCTTGAACCCTTGCTCGCATGAGAAAAAAACAACAATTGACCATCACGCTTCCGCCAGAAATATTAGAAAAAGTTGACGCTGTGATCGACTACTCAGATATTAGCAATCGTTCACAAGCAATCGAGTTTTTGATCACCCAAGGATTTGAGCAAAAAGTAGAAACAGCAGTTATTTTGGCCGGAGGCAAAAAGGTTTTGACCAGAAATATCGCGCTCAAAAAAATACACGGGCAAAGTCTTCTCAACATAATGATCAATCAGCTCAAACTGTATGGATTCAAAAAAATCATACTCTGTGTCGAAGCAAGCTCACGACAAATTGAGAATATTTTTTCCAATGGCAGTGACAGGGGTGTCAACATAGAGTATGTCTATGAGACAAAACCAATGGGAAGTGCTGGCGCCCTGCTAGCAGCAAAAAAACTGATTCAAGAGTCGACCTTCTTACTCATGTACGGAGATATTCTCACCGACATGAACTTCAAAAATTTTATTGATTTTCACTTTATAGAAAGCAACACCGCCACAATTGGAGTTAAACCAAGAATGGGTGAAAACAAATATGGACAAGTAATGATTCAAGGAAACACCGCAGTAAATTACTCCACTAAAGAATCAAATGATGCGCTTGGCTTGGTAAATACTGGCTTGTATATTTTTTCTAAAGTCGTATTTGACTACATCACGGCAAACGCACCAATGGATATCGATCATGACTTAATCCCAAAGCTTATCGATCAAAAACAATTGAGTGCATTTGTCTTTCAAGGTATATGGCACGATATTTCCGCCCAAAGTGACTTTGAAGAAGCGGTAGCAAAATGGAAGTAATCTATATAAATATTAGTACTCTAGGAGGAGGTTATGTATAAAAAAATAACTAGTATTTTGGCAGAAAAAGCCACCGACCTGCTCGAGTTCAAAAATCCAAAAATAAGTAAAAACTTACTGCATCAACCGGGTCCTGACTTTATTGATAGAGTGCTCACTGACAGCGACCGCACTCCTCCCGTGCTAAGAAATCTCCAAGCACTTTTCAGTCATGGCAGGTTGGCTGGTACCGGCTACGTCTCGATCTTACCAGTTGACCAGGGTATTGAACACACCGCTGGTGTTTCGTTTGCTCCCCGACCAGATTTATTTGATCCTGAGCATATCGTCAGACTCGCGCTCGAGGGTGGCTGTAATGCGGTTGTTTCCTCGCTCGGCGCGCTTGGCTCTGTATCAAGGAAATTTGCACACAAAATCCCTTTCATTGTCAAACTCAACCACAACGAGCTGATGAGCTACCCACAAAAGTACGATCAGGTATTTTTTGGCAGTGTAAACCAAGCATTTGAGATGGGAGCGGTCGGCATTGGCGCGACTATCTACTATGGTAGCGAGCACTCTTCGCGACAAATTCAAGAAGTAAGTCAGGCATTTGAGCAGGCACACAATCTCGGCATGTTTACAGTCCTGTGGTGTTATGCGCGCAACTCACATTTTAAAACAAAAGATGTCGACTACCACACTGCCGCTGATGTCACCGGACAAGCCAACTACCTTGGAGCAACTATTCAAGCAGATATTGTCAAACAAAAACAAGCGACTACAAATTATGGCTTTCGCGATCTAAAATTTGCCAAACAAAGCGACAAAATGTATGACAATTTGCTCAGCGAGCACCCAATTGACTTGAATCGTTACCAAGTTGCAAATACCTTCATGGGTAGAGTTGGCCTCATCAACTCGGGTGGCAGTAGCGGAGACAATGACCTGCAACAGGCGGTTATGACTGCGGTTATTAATAAACGAGCGGGGGGCATGGGGCTCATCTCTGGTAGAAAAGCATTCATGAAGCCGATAAAAGATGGCATTGAGCTCCTTAACTCGATTCAAGATGTGTACTTGGAACCAAAGATTACTATTGCCTAGACGTGTATGAAAAAAATCACCAACCTCACCAATTTTTTATTTGAGCAACACACGCATAGCAAAAAAAGCACTGAGCTAGGAAATATTATTTCTCAAATCGTGCTTGCGACAAAAATCGTCTCACGAGAAATAAACAGGGCCGGGTTGGTCGATATTCTCGGAAAAACTGACAAAATTAACATTCAGAAAGAAGAGGTACAAAAGCTCGATGAACTTGCTAACACAACATTCACCGAGCTACTCCGGCAATCACCACACGTTGCCGCGGTAGGAAGCGAAGAGGTAGACAATATCGTAGTTTTTACAGATAAAATTCATCATACTGCCGAGTACATCGTGCACATAGATCCACTTGATGGCTCGTCCAACATTGATGTCAATGTCAGCGTCGGCACCAACTTTGTCATTTTCAAACGAAAATCAAAATCGGGCAAACTGCAAAAATCAGATTATCTACAAGCTGGCAAAAACGCCATTTGCGCTGGCTATATTGTGTACGGCTCAAGCACGATGTTGGTATTTTCTTCTGGCAAGGGGGTGCACGGCTTTACGCTCGATCCATCGATTGGTGAGTTTTTACTTTCACATGAGAACATTCACTATCCTGCTATAACAACAATATATAGTGTCAATGAGAGTTATGAGCCAAAGTGGAACGATGCCATTAAACACATAGTGAGTGAATATAAAACTAGTAAAAACCATTCTGGCAAACCCCTCTCAGCAAGATATATTGGCTCACTTGTTGCAGACTTTCATCGCAACTTACTCAAGGGTGGTATTTTTCTCTATCCTGCGGATAACAAAAATCCAAACGGCAAGCTGCGGCTGTTGTATGAAGGTATTCCCTTTGCATTCCTAACACAGCAAGCTGGTGGCTATTCAAGCAATGGTAGATTAGACGTGCTAGAGATCCAACCAAGAGAGTTGCACCAGCGCATACCATTTTTTGTAGGGACAAAAAACGAGGTGAAGCATCTAGAAAAACTGCTATGCTAGTAGCATGCATATTTCCTCTCTTAACGCATATGAAATAATCGCCTCTGGCGGTTATCCGACACTCGAGGTTACCCTTGAACTTTCTGATGGTAGTGCAGGGGTAGCATCGGTGCCCTATGGTGCTTCGGCCGGTTCGTACGAGGCAACTGTACTAGTAGACGGTGATAGTAATCGATACAACGGTAATGGCATGCTGACAGCGATCGCACACATTGATCAAGTGCTGGCGCCAGTACTGACCAAACAATCCTTTGTATCGCAAGCAGCGCTCGATAACGCCTTGATTGGAATAGACGGCACGGTAAATAAAAAAAAGCTGGGTGGCAATACAATCCTCGCCATTTCACTCGCATACGCCAAAGCAGTAGCGCAGAGTCGCAAACAACCGCTCTACCTCTACATTCTCGAAGAATTCAAGCTGCCAACAGTACGCTCACTGCCAAAACCAATGATGGTGACAGTCGAAGGCGGTAAACATGCCGATAACTCAACTGATCTGCAAGAGTTCTGTCTTTCTGCTATAGGCAGCAAACCAATCCGAGAACACGTGCGTGCGACACTTGAGGCCTACCATCTAGTAAAAAAGATTTTACAAAAAAATGGTTTATCTACCAATGTCGGCAATGAGGGCGCCTTTGCACCTGGAGGAATAACTTCAAATGAACAGCCGCTACAATTTTTGGTTAATGCAATCGAACAAGCTGGCTATGAACCAGGCAAAGATCTGGGAATTTCGATCGATCCAGCTGCAAGCGAGTACTACCAAGACAATATGTATCATCTCAAACTTGAGAAAACCAACTTTGATGCCAAACAAATGATCGATTACTACCGAGATTGGCTCAAGAAATATCCCTTTGTCAGTATCGAAGATCCGCTGGCCGAAGATGACTGGGACCACTGGCCAATTATGCAAGCTCTTTGCGCCGAGCACAACGTGCCACTAATCGGTGATGATCTCACCGTCACCAGCGTCAAACGACTACAAAAAGCAATTGACCTCAAAGCTGTATCTGGAGTGTTGGTGAAACTGAACCAAATCGGTTCCTTAACTGAAACTATTCAATGCTGTCAACTTGCCCAAAAACACAAACTCATGATCGTGCCGTCGCATCGTGGCGGAGGAGAAAGCAACGACACCAGTATGGTCGATGTGGCTGTAGCAGTTGGTGCTGCCTACATCAAAGTAGGGCCAACACGCGGCGAGCGAGTTGCCAAATATAATCGCTTGCTAGAGATCGAACGACAAGCGAGCGCTTAAGCTCGAGAAAAATAACTCATCGAGGTCGTGTCGATAATCAGTGAGTCGCCAGTTTTCACAAAAAGTGGGGCGAGAAGCGAAAAACCTGTTTCAAGCTCAACCATTTTGCGAGCCTGTCCAACTGTATTGCCTCCATCTGCATCCTCTGCATGCGATACGAGCAGTGTTACTTTGTCCGGCAAACGGACTCCTATTGGCTTTTCATCAAACAAAAGTACATATACCTGCTGTTCTTCCTTCAGCAATTGATGTTGATCACCAACCAACTCTATCGGCACACTCAGTTGCTCAAACGTAGTGCCATCCATAAAAACAAGCTCATCGCCGTCCTTATATAAATACTGCATTTGCTTGCTTGAAACCTCAACTTCTTCAACACTTTCATTTGATTTATAGGTAAAATCAGTTGTTCCAGATCCAAGAATACTCTTGAGTTTTATCCGCATTAAAGCAGATCCTTTGCCGGGACTCATAAAATCTGTTTTGGTCACCAAATGTGGTGCTTGCTTGAACAAAATATACATGCCCTTGCGAATATTGCCTGCTTTGATCGTCATAGAGTCAGAATTGTATCATGCGTCCTCAAGTGAAAACACATCAGCTGCGGGAAATAAGAGCGTATTTGCAATGTTTGTCTCATCTGCAAATAACATGATAAGCCGATCAACGCCAACCGCAATACCACCAGTTTGCGGAATACCAGATTTGATCGCTGTAATAAAATTCTGGTCGACTCCGACAATTGGCAAGCCAAGTTTTTTGCGCTGTACGTTTTGCTCCTCCAGCCGCGCTTGCTGTTCTTGCCAATCGGCAAGTTCTGAAAATGCATTACCAAGCTCGATGCCAGCTATGTAAAACTCAAATCGCTCGGCATAGCGAGGGTCACTTGGTTTCTTACGAGCCAAGGCTGCTTGAGAAGCGAGGTAATCATAGAGAATTGTTGGCGTGTTCTGCCCAAGTCGCGGTTCGATTTCATTAACAAAAATCTGATCGAATAATTCTTGAAAAGTATTTTCTGGGGCTACTGCATAACCTTTTTCTTTTGCCACCTGCAAAAAGGCAGTAGGATTAAGCAACGTTACTTCATCTATTCCAGCATACTTGGCAAATGCTTCGGCGACAGAAAGTCGCTCCCATGTCTGATTGAGAACGTACTCAACACCCTGGTATTGCAGTGATGTCAATCCGAGCTCAGCAGCGATAAATTTCAGCAAAGCTTCACAATCATCCATTATATCGGTGTAATCAGCTTCAGTTCTATACCACTCAAGAATAGTAAACTCAGGATTGTGGCGAGAACTAATAGGCTCGCCATTGCGAAAGCTCTTGCAAATCTGAAAAATATTGCCAAACCCACCGGCAAGCAACTTTTTCATAGCAAATTCAGGACTGGTAGTCAAAAATCCTTGATATTTTTTGTCTATTTGATCCAAGCACGAGATGAATGGTGAAATGCTGGTCTCTGGGTCGGCATGCTGCACCAACAAAGGGGTTTCAACCTCGTGAAATTTCTGTGATTTGAAAAACTCACGAATCGTGTCGATTACTTTTTCTCTCAACAGCAGCTTATGCTTAAAGCCGGAATCTTGAAGTGCTCTTTGCCAATTTTGCATATCGAGAGAGTATACTATCACCATGCCGAACATGAAATTACAACAAGCACTTGCACAAGCAGGAGTTGCGTCACGAAGAAAGGCAGAGAACATGATTCTTGCCAACCGGGTGCAGGTCAATGGCAAACCAGCTCACATTGGCCAACGGGTCGATACAACAACCGATACAATCACTTTTGACAACAAAAACATTACAAAACCAGAAAAACTACGCTACTTCATTGTCTACAAACCAGCTGGCCTAGTCTCTTCTACCTCAGATGAACATGGGCGAAAAACGGTCTTGTCACTGGTTCCAAATGATATCGAAGAACGCCTCTTTCCCGTGGGCAGGCTCGACAAAGAGAGCGAAGGACTACTCTTGCTAACCAACGACGGCGAGTATGCCAACACATTGCTTCATCCATCGTTTGATGTAAAGAAATCATATGAAGTAACCGTAGCGGGAAAAGTTAGTTTTTTGGCATTCGAACATCTCAAGAGGGGCGTCAAGCTCAAAGAGGGTTATGTTGCGCCAGATTCTGCCGAAATTCTAGATACTGACGAAAGCACCACGCTACTTGAAATCACTTTGTCAGAAGGCAAAAAACATGAGATTCGTCGCATGATGCGCCGGATCGGCTATGAGGTTGTCAAGCTGGTCAGAACAAAATTTGGTCCTTACTCGCTTGAGCAACTTGGTGACGCCAACATACTTGAGATTTCTCCACCTATTAGCAGTACTTGACAACCTCTGCTAATTTTGGCATACTTCTAGCAGAGTAATAAGTAGAGTGCTAATAGCGAAAGGAGCTTTATGTCACTAGTAAGATATAGTCCGCTTGCAAATATGCTAAGTCGTTGGCCGTCAGTCTGGGATGATGATGAGCTCACCACTGTTTCTGCAGCAAGCAACAACCTTGATGTTTACGAAACAGCCGACGAAGTTGTCGTCCGAGCCAATGTTGCTGGCGTACCAGCAGACAAGGTCGATATCACCTTCGAAAAAGGTGTGCTTTGGGTAAAGGCGGAGAAGGAAGAGAAAACTGATGATGCAGATAAAAAGCACTACAGCAGATCAAGCTGGAGCTACTCGTACCGAGTTGCAGTACCCGGCACTATCGACTACAACAAAGAACCTACTGCAGAGGTAGAAGACGGCGTTGTCGTTGTAACTTTCAAAAAAGCTGAGGCTTCTAAACCAAAGAAGCTCACTGTTACAAAAAAACAAAAGTAACAGCATGCGCTAGCTGGACAGAACGAAACCCTCACAGTACTGTGGGGGTTTTTGTTTTTTTTGAACGACAATACAATAAATCCTTCTTGCTATAATAACTGGCTCTTATCCCAAAAAATATAGTGATGTCATGTGTGAATAACACAACATATTGTGCTTACTGCTAAGTTTAGCCGCATATTACTAGCGGATGGTTGTCTTAAAAAATATCAGACATCTTACTAGCTCCCTCAAGAGATTCTCCGATACCACTGAATTTAGTAAATTGAACCAGCTTTTCTATCTGCTCTTTGAGCCCTGGAGCTTTATTTATTGCTTCTTAGTAACAATTCTTTGCCCATCCCGTTTTTTACTCGCTTCTTGATGTCAAAATATACGGATTTTGACCCAAACATTTGCTTTGAGTTAGCAACAACTGCTTTTTCAAGCTCTAGCTCATTCTCATATGACATTCGGGTAAAGACAAGGTTGCTGTGTGTGATTTTCATATAAACTTTGTGGGTACAGTACGAAAACGTGCCCGTTTTGGAACGGTACGGATATGGAGCGGGTCACCGTACTTCGCTCGAACCTGCGTGAGTCGATCACCCCTGACTTAATTCTACAACTCACTGCACTAAAGAGTCATGTCGGCATCAAAAGTTTCTTAAGTTTATCAGGGAGTAGGTAAGGTTGTTGGTTTCGGCATTTCACTAACGATCTCACTTACCAGACCCAAGCTTTTTGCTTCAACAGTATCCAGTATTTTTCCTTCTGAATAAAGCTTGCTTATTTGAGTAAGACTTTTACCAGTCTGTTCAGATGTGATCTCCTTCATTCTTTTATCAAGCTGATGGAATAACCGAACTCTTTCCTCAAAGAATGCCAAAACAGAATCCGATTGCTGCATGTAGTAGGTTGGTTCATGAAATCTAAATCGGGTCTTCTTTAAAACTGTTCGCTTGTCACCGGCAAGAAATATTGTAATTGCAGCTGAATCGATTTGCCCAAAACCAATAGTGTGTACTTTATTGGGAATTGACTTTAAAAAATCATAAACGCGGACTGCGGCATCAATATCACCCCCTATAGAGGATAGAAAAATAGTGAGGGTATCAGTGTAGTTTTGGTCAATAATCTGGCTATTGAAGAAATGGATTAATCCCTGAGTATTTGAAGCATCGATATTGCCGGTTAAAGTGAAGTAAATCATGATCATATTATAGAAAAAAGTGTTATTTTTTGATATAGTCAATCAATCTTAGGAGAATGATGAATAACCTTCAAAAATACAAAAAGGATCTGGAGACTCTCATTGATAAAGGTGATCACCTGTATAATGCAATGCTTTATGCTTGCCACCCCGCTAAAGTTAAAGAGCGGCTAGGTGAAAAGGCGAAAGATTTTATAAAAGATTTACCTAAATTTGAGGAGACATACCAGTCGTGGTACTCTGAGTCTCTGACGATCATCAGACAACTATTACCTGATCGGCTAGATGATTTTACTAGGTTGTTTGCAAAACCAAAATCCAGAAAAGAAATATCCTATGAAAATTATGTAGTCGAGGACTATTTACAAGGACTTCAACTTACGCGCGGATGGGAAAAAGAGATAGTTGTTGATAAAAGCGCTGCAATTCCAAAATTTGAACAGCAATTAAACATACTAAAGGCTGTAAAGCAAAGATTCCAAAGCTCTCTTTTTGATATAAAGCAATTAGTTCAAGCAGATTTACTTGACTCAGAGTTAGATGCTGCTCAAGAGCTAAATAATAGTGGATTTGCTCGGGGAGCCGGTGCAATAGCGGGAGTTGTACTAGAATCACATCTTTTGCAAGTGTGTGATAATCATGGATCAAAAGTCGCTAAAAAAGACCCTACTATTGGTGATCTTAATGACTTACTCAAAGGAAATAACGTTATTGAGACGCCTGTTTGGAGGCAAATTCAGCATTTAGCTGATCTAAGAAATAAATGTGATCATAAAAAGTCAACTGAACCTACAAAAGAAGAGATTGATGAATTGATTGAAGGGATTAAAAAAGTATCAAAAACCGTTTTTTAGCGGCTCTTTTGACCTTCTTCTTTTTTCAAGAGTCTTTTTTATCACAGTCTCAACCAATGAAACTCACGCATAGCCCTGTTCAAAGGCTTGCTCATCAGTTAATTTAACTCCATATTCTTTTAGAGCAAGTTCTTTGAATTCTTTAATTTCCTCTTTAGTAAATATGGCTGTGTCTTTAATAGGTTCTATTCTCTTTACGGTCATATGCGTCTCCAGGCTGGTGAAATTTTAACAGAAATTGTTGCTCGGACTCAAGAAAAGGCTGACTTATTGGGGAGAAATAAAAAAAACCGGACATATGTCCGGTATGGAGCGGGTGAAGGGAATCGAACCCTCTTCTACTCCTTGGAAGGGAGTCATTCTACCGGTGAACTACACCCGCGCCTCGCTATTCTACCGCGAAGTGGACATTGACACAATTTGTTTGAACAAAATGACAAATGCAACCAACATCAACATACTAGAAAACGTAAAAATCCCCGGTACATAGTAGTCGGCCACCACTCCTGCAAACACTGGACCGATAATCTGCCCAAGCGAGGTAAAAGCCTGGTTGATGCCCAAAACCTTGCCCTGTTTGTTGCTCGGTGTATTTTCAGAAATTATTCCAGAGAGTACTGGGGCCATTGCTGAATTTGGGAACATAAAAAATACCAATACAATGGTAAAGACCGGTAAGGTGCTCGCAAAAGTTAAAGCTAACAAGAAAACAACCGCAGCGCTCAACAAATACATGAGTAGTTTTTCTTTGATTGGGACAAATCGCTCAAGCAGTTTGATGCCGCCTGTTTGGGTGATCAAACTTATCAAACCCGCTAGCGTAAAAAGCAGACCAATTTCTTTGGGACTAAGACTAAGTACGTCAACAGTAAATGACTGAAATCCTATAATAAATGCGTTTCCTGCCAGCGAAATGATAATGGTCAAACCCAGCAGGATTCCAATAACTGGCATCTTGAGGGCAGATATCATTTCCTGTGGCTGCAATAATTTGATAGCAGAGCTAAGCTCCGTCCGCTTGTGCTTGGGATTTGTTTCTTCAAGAAAAAAATATCCGAGCAACGTACCAGCGAGAGCGAGACCAGAAGCAAACCAAAAGGGGACTGTCAATCCATAGCCGCTCAAAAATCCTCCCAAAGCAGGCCCAATCAAAAATCCAAAACCAAACGAGGCACCAAGTAGACCAAACGCACGTGAGCGTTCCTTTCCAGAGACAGAATCTGCGATAACAGCTTGAGCAACTGACATATTTCCCCCGGTTGCACCATCAAGAATCCGTGCCAGAAACAATTGCCACAATGCTTGAGCGGAAGCAAAAAATGCCAATGATAAACTAGTACCAAATAAACTCAAAAGCAGTAGGGGTTTGCGACCATGTTTGTCAGACAACGCACCGATGACTGGAGTTGCCAAGAATTGAAATAATGAAAATGACGCAAACAACAAACTCAAACCAAGAGGATTAATACCATATCTCGATGCATACGGATAGAGCAGAGGAATGATCGTGCCATAACTTAATGCATTGACCATCATCACAAGCGCGAGAATAAGAAGTGTTTTGCTCTTCATAGCGAAAGGAGAATTATACCCGAGAACCAAAATGATTGGCAGTGTTATATAATCTGTCTGCCTCGCCTCGGTGGCGGAATTGGTATACGCGTCAGACTTAAAATCTGATGGTCCTAGACCTTGTGGGTTCGAGTCCCACCCGAGGCACTAACTGCTATAATAGTGATCCTCGGGGAGTAGCTCAGATGGCTAGAGTGCGCGCTTTGGGAGCGTGAGGTCGCAGGTTCGAGTCCTGTCTCCCCGACAACTTATTTTCGCAACACAAGTAGCAAATTGTTTGGCTGCCTCAAGTTGAGCACTTGGTTTACTATCTTTTTTAATCGATACAAACTATTAAAAGCAGAAAATCTATAGACTTTCTCAACAGAGAATCCAGCAGTTTCTAACTCATATCGCAGCAGTTCCTCACTATAAACCCGCACATGTTCATTTGGGTTATGTGGCATCATTTCTTCTAAATCTTCATTGATAGGAACGCTGAGGAACACACGACCATTTTGTTGTACAACTCTATGCAGTTCACTCAAAACACCAAATGTTTGGCTTGCAGAGATATGCTCCAGTACTTCAATTAAGCACGCACAATCAAAGGATTTTTTTTTGAATGGAAGCTGGAGAAGATTGGCATGTAAAAAGTTGTAGTTTGGATATAACTTAGCAAGTCGAGCAAGAGACCGCTTAGTAAAATCTGTCCCGGTAAAGTCAATTTTGTTGGCAAACTTTTGCCAAACTAGTGCTTCCAAAAAACCTTTGCCCGACCCTAGGTTGAGGACTTTTGTGTTTGGTTGGAGGAGCGAGACTATAGTCTGATTGCGATCTTGAGCCATCGGGAAAGTTTCTGACTCAGTATCAACAAACTTTGCTTCCCAAAACTGTGGCGAGTTGCCATTCTGTATCTCGGAAAATGTGCCGTCATAGGTTTTTGCCAGTTGCGCCAAATCTCCTCGAGCAAGACACTCCTTGCGAAAGCGTTCTGTATCAAATCCTGTTCGCAATGTATTCATCTCTGCTAGTATAGCAACTCAAGTATGTTTGAGCGTTATATTAAAAAATGGTATCGAAACTACGGTCGCCACGATCTGCCATGGCGCAAAACAGCCGATCCCTACCGCATTCTCGTCTCAGAGCTCATGCTGCAACAAACCCAAGTCGAGCGAGTGATCCCAAAGTATCTGGCATTTCTAGAGCAATTTCCTAGTATTTCTGTCTTGGCAAAAGCGAAACAATATCAAGTAATGATGCTTTGGCAAGGCCTTGGTTATAACCGCCGAGCAAAATACTTACACCAGTGTGCACAAAAACTAGCGGGCAAGCCATTTCCTAACTCACTTGCTGAACTCGAAAAACTCCCCGGCATCGGGCCCTATACTGCAACTGCAATTCGTGCCTTTAGCTATAACCTACCTGTCACCATGATCGAGACCAACATTCGAACTGTTTTTTTGTATCACTTTTTTCCAAACAAGTCGAAAGTATCTGACAGGCAACTACTCAAATTGATAAATGCGACCCTTGACAGAAAAAGTCCGCGCGAGTGGTACTGGGCGCTGATGGATTACGGCTCGGTACTCAAAAAACTCACCGGTAATCACGGCCGCAGGAGCACAGGCTATACCAAGCAATCAAAATTCGTCGGCTCGCCCAGACAAGTTCGGGGAGAAATTATTCGCTTGCTGACACAAGAGTCACTGCTTACCAAAGATGAATTGCTGGCAAAAATTACTGGAGACAAAAAACATTTTGCAGTCGCATTTTTGCAGTTGGAAAAAGAAGGTATGATACAGCATGACAAAAAAGTACAAGCTGGCGGGGCTCGGTGGCACCTTTGATCATTTTCATCTTGGGCATCAGGCGCTGATTGATGAAGCAGGTAGCATCGCAGAAAAGCTTGCCATCGGAGTCACAACAGATGTGTTTGCCAGATCACTAGAAAAACAAGCAGCAGCTACCCTCGAACCATTTGCCGCTCGTGTCAAAGACGTCGAAAACTACTGCAAGCAAAAACACTATCCATGTAAAATTTTTCCGCTCAAAAACATATTTGGACCAACAATATTGAGCGACACAAAAATAGATGTGCTCTGTGTTTCCTCGGATACAATGCCGGGAGCAGATATCATCAACCAAACAAGAACTAAACAAAATCTTCCTGTACTGCCAATAGTGCAGGTCCCGCTAGTGATGCTTTGTGATGGCACGCCTCTAAGCAGTACGAGTATTCGTCAGGGAGTTGCCAGTCGCAATGGCAGGCTCTATAACCAGGCTCTGGCCAAAACAATCGTGCTTGATAAAAAACAGCGAGAGTTCTTTGCAGAGATTCAAGGAGAAGTACTAGAACAACCAACGAGTAGCAAAGGGTTGCAGATAGTCGTTGGCGATTCATCACTACAGAAGTTTTTGGCAAACAGCTGGAAACATGATCTGGCGGTTTTTGATTATAGAATCCAAAGAAAAATCTACTACCCACCTGTTGTGCCAAATCACCAAATAGAGCTGCTCGCGGTTAATCCAGCTGGTAGTATTTCGATTCATCTGACCAAGACACTCACCGCTGCGCTCAAAAAAAAACATCGCTATATATTTGTCGAAGGAGAAGAGGACTTGGCAGCCGCAGTACTTATCTTGCTCGCACCACTGGGAACAGCAATCTATTATGGACAACCTAGGACAGGACTCGTCTGTATTCACCTCACCGAAGAAAAGAAGAACAAAATCTACAAAATACTGCTACAGTAGTAGTATGCCGCTTGCAAACATCTTACGACCCAACTCACTCGACGAGTATCTGGGACAACCACATCTCATTGGACCAGGTAAGCCGATCACTGAGTCGCTCAAAAGGAACTTGGTTTTTTCTATGATTTTTTGGGGTCCTCCTGGTGTAGGCAAAACAACCCTTGCCCGAATCATAGCCAAAGAACAGCGGCGAGAATTTTATGAGCTATCTGCCGTATCAGCTGGCAAAGCAGATATCCGTGTGATCATAGAAAATGAACGAAAACAAAAGCGACTTGATCAATCAACACTCGCACCAGTGCTATTCCTGGACGAAATACATCGCTTCAATAAAGCCCAACAAGACTTTTTGCTGCCATACGTGGAGACAGGGGAGTTGCTACTGATTGGTGCAACAACGGAAAATCCTAGTTTTGAAATTATTTCTGCGCTACTTTCGAGAACTAAAGTGTATACCTTACAACAGCTAAATCATGATGAATTATATAAAGTAATCCACAGATCCCAAGATTACTGGAAAGACGCAGAACACATATCCATAAAAATCGACAAAAATACAAAAGACTGGCTTGTAGAATACTCAGCTGGTGATGCACGCAAACTACTCAATACACTAGAACACACCAAAGCACTCTATGATCAAATAACGATTGAAAATATAAAGGCAAGCTTACAATCAAACCTTATTCGTTATGATAAAGCAGGTGAAGAGCACTACGATACAATCAGCGCATTTATCAAATCAATGCGGGCGAGTAATAGCAGTGCCGCATTGTATTACCTCGCGAGAATGGTCCATGCTGGTGAGGATCCCAAATTTATTGCCCGCAGAATGGTTGTCTTTGCCAGTGAAGATATCGGCCTTGCTGCGCCCACCGCACTGGTGGTTGCAAACGAAGTATTTCGTGCAGTCGAAACAATTGGCTATCCAGAAGCACAAATCAACCTAGCTCATGGCGTAGCATATCTAAGCAACTGCAAAAAAAATCGCTCTGCGTATGATGCCTACTTTGCAGCACTGGATGACGTAAAGAAGCATGGGAACTTACCAATACCATTACATCTAAGAAATGCTCCAACTAAGCTAATGAAGGAGCTTGGATATGGCAAGGGATACGAGATGTATCCTGATTCAAAGGAGAGTTTATTACCAGAGAAACTGAAAGATAAAAATTACTTCTCGTAAGACATTACAGTTGTTGTCAACAAATTCTGCCAAGATCAGGCATGCATCCCTCACAAGTTCTTTACAGATATTTTGGTATAAAGTCGTTCCGACCACTACAAGCTGCTATTGTCCAGGCTATATTGTCTGGCAAAGATACTCTAGTCCTCCTCCCAACAGGTAGTGGCAAATCTGTCTGTTTTCAAATTCCAGCATTAATCTTGCCAAAACTCACTATTGTAATCTCGCCACTTATTGCGCTGATGGAAGACCAAGTCAAGAACCTACAAGCCAAAGGCATTCCTGCTACTTTATTTTCTGGACAGCTCACTAGACAAGACACACTGATAAGAATGAAGGAGGTTCTGGCAGGAAAATGGAAGATTTTGTACTGTACACCAGAGCGATTGCGGCAAAAAAAATTTCAATCAATGCTTGCAAAAAAAGGTGTGTCTCAGCTTGTAGTAGACGAAGCGCACTGCATTAGTGAATGGGGACACGATTTTAGACCAGAGTATAGAAATATTACAGCAGTACTTTCAATATGGAAAGTACGACCAATTATAACCGCTTTTACTGCGACAGCTACTCTGCAAACAAGAAATGACATAATTTCAAGTCTTGAGATGAAAAATACAAAGATATTCTCACTGCCTGCTGTCAGATCAAATATTTTGCTACAAATAATCCAGTGTGAAACAATTTTAGAAAAAGTTATCCATTTACTCCGAATCTTGAGAAAACACCAGCATGAAACTGGAATAATTTATGTAGCAACCAGAGCTGCAACGCTTGAAGTGCTGCAAACTATCAAACGCTTTGTGCCTCAAACAAAAATGAAGGTTGCCAATTATCACGGTGGCATGGAATATGCACAGCGAGTAAAAAAACAGCATAGATTTATGTCCGGAGACATACAAATAATAATAGCAACCAGCGCATTCGGTATGGGAATTGATAAGTCTGATGTCCGATTTGTCATTCACTACCATCCTCCAGCAAGTATCGAGCAGTACTACCAAGAAGTGGGTAGAGCAGGTAGAGATACAAAGTCGTCACAGGGCTATGTACTACTACTCAAAAAGGATTTTAAGGTGCTGGTGCAGATTCATTCTCTCAATAAAAAGCTACAACAAGTCATCAAAGTTTTATACAACTCTAGATGTCTCACCAAACAAATTGCAGCCTACTTTGGGCAAAAAAATGACAAAACAACATGTGTGTCGTGTGATCGCTGCAGTGACCAAATGCATGCCGATCAAATACAAAAAACACTTGTAGATACTGCTGAACGTGTCCAATTACAAAAATGCATAGTCTGGAGAGAAAGGCTAACTAGAAAATTGCCTCGCTACCAAGTAGCAACAGACCAACAAATTCTCATCCTTGCTCTGCTACAACCAGAATCTGCTCAGGTTTGTGCCACATTGCCTGGTTTTGGCACTGATTGGTGCAATAAATATTGGCACTCCTACCAGGCATCCGTGATACAATAAAAAATTGTGTCGATGACAATTTCAAAACTTACCAAAGAATACCAAGCTATTGCTGATATCCTCAATCGGCTCTGGCCACTAAAAAATAACCAACAACGCGTTTTTGCGCGCACCATGAAAATTGTAGAGGAACTTGGAGAATTGTCAGACGAACTGCTAACAAGCATGAATATTCAACGCAATAGCAAAATTGCCAAATTCTCACATCAAAATGTTGAAGATGAATTTGCAGACGTACTCGGATCGTTGGTGTTGCTTGCAATCGAGCTTGATATTGATATCGAGACAGTCATGAAACGAAAAATTGCCTATACACACAAGCGCTTACTCAACGAATAGATTCACAACGCACAGTGCTGATATAACTTTCCATTTCGAAAGTGTCTTTTTTTGTAGTACTCTTTGGTGCCAATTGCCGAAATTACTGCCAAATTTTTATATCCTGCTTGGGTTGCTTCTACTTTTGCCACTTCGAGTAACTCGCTTCCTAATCCCAGATGTTGTGATTGCTTCGTATCTGCCTTGCTGCCAAGGGAAACGAGTTGGCCATAAACATGTAGTTCGCGTACAACTGCAGAACTACCAAGTTCCGGCACAAATGACGGCTGATGTGGCAACAACAAGCGCAAAAATGATGCAATTTTATTTTGTTTTGTAACATGTTGAAAAAAAACCTCTATCCCAACTGAAGTCTTATAGCAAAACATTTTCAATCGTAACTCATCTCGTTTCACAGATTTTCCGCGAATTTCACGAGCCCGTATATCAGGCTGTACTAGCCTAAGTTTTGTTACTGAGCTTGTAGCGATTTCACGGAAATTAGTTTTTTTATTACCCACAACTATATCTTGCGAAGGTATGTCTCGAATCACTCGAGTGAGCCGACAATATTCTGGAGTATTGGTAAGCGTATGTGAGACTACTTCCAACAATTCACTCTGCGTATAAGGCTGCCATTGCCCAGTTTTGTAATACTTTGCTAATTCGGCACTACCAACAAGCGAGCAAGGGTATACCTTGAGCTCATCGGGACAAAAATCTGGATCAGCAAATAACTGATCAAAGTCACGTTTGTCCATCTCAACCGAAGAGCCATGCAAATTTGCCATCCAGTGCGCATGTATCTTAAACCCAGCAGATCGCAGTAGAGCAAATGCTCTGCACGTAGCTGCTACATCATGGCCGCGATTATTTTTTAAAAGCACAGCGTCCTGCAAACTCTGCACCCCAATTTGAGTCTTGGTACAACCCAGTCGTCTGATTCTCAAAACTTCTTTTTCCGATATCGAGTCTGGTCTTGTCTCAATCACCAGACCGACATTACGAATCCTCGAGTTCTCATTAGTCATTTGTTGAGCCTCTAGCTCTGACCAGTCGGCCGATTGATATCTATCAAAACCGCCTATTTTTTCTGGTGCGACGTATAACTGTGAAATAACCTTATTATATGATTTTTTTAGATCCAGTCCGTCAATTTCTTGCGCAGCGAATCGTTGTTTATTTTTTTTTGGATTATTGCTACGCCCTGTTTGTAAGTTTGCTTCAAGCTCGGTATAAACCGCTTCTACCTCGGCTATCGAGTTAACACTTTCAGCAAACTCATTGAGAGCGCGAAAACACTCCTTGATGAACCAAATTTGGTATGCCTCTGGATAAAATGACCAAGTGCCACCAAGAATAATCAACTCGGCTTTGGAGACATCATGTCCGATGGTTTGTAATGCCATCAGCCTATTGTAGGTTTGCAAATAGGGATCGAAGTAATTTCTTTCGGCCCGTTGCGCACCAGGTTCGTCGGCCAAGTAACTCTTGGGCATTCGAACATCATTGGGACAAAAAATGCACTTCCCAGGGCAGGGAAAGGGTTTGGTGAGAACGGTAATTGGCGCAACACCAGACAAAGTTCTCGTTGGTTTTTTGAGTAATAAGGCGAGTAGTTTTTTTGATTGTGTCGCACTCGAATCTTTTGCCATAAGCTTCCTGTAATGGTCCAAAATTGCTGACTGCGAGAATACATCACCATTGACACGTGCATGCTTTTTTTTGATCTTCTCAATTTTTGTTCGATCCAAAGCTTCACACTGCAACAACTCTTCCACCAGCCCATCAAGTTGTTTTACGTCACTGGTATACTGTGTAGATCGAGACATAGGATATTTATTATAGCTGCTAGTCTGGAAATATCAGCATGGATGACAAAACACTACAGCGACTTGCCAATATCACAACCAGCTTTTATAACAAAGCAGCTGCTGAATTTTGTCAATCGAGAAACAAATCTTGGGATGGCTGGAGCGAACTACTTCCAATTATTACTAAGCTAAGAAATAAACCCATTCGCGTCCTAGATATGGCTTGCGGTAATGGCAGGTTTGCTCACTTTCTTTCTCAAAAGTGTCCTTATTTGCAGTTTGAGTATCTTGGGGTTGATAACAACAAGCAGTTGCTAGAGTTTGCAAAAAAACAACGCCTTTCTGACAACATCAACACTACATTTCAAAATGAAGATATTATCCAACGCTTGTTGCAAAACCAGCAAGTTATCCCAGATCAAACATTCGACATCGTGGTAGTTTTTGGTTTCGTGCACCATATACCAAGTGAAAAATTGCGGACCATTTTTTTTATCAAGTTGCGCAAACAGCTTAATGTAACTGGCATCTGTGTGATTACTTTTTGGGATTTTATCGAGGCAAAACGACTCGAAAAAAAACAAGTTGATCCCAACATTCTTGGGCTTGATACAAACAAACTTGAATCGGGTGACTATATCCTTGATTGGCAACGAGGAACTGCTGCTCTACGCTATGCCAACCATACCACGCGCAATGAACGAAAAAAATTAGTAGCTAATTCTAGCCTAACACTTATCAAAGAATTCTATGCTGACGGCAAAGAAAAAAATCTCAATCATTATCTTGTCTTACAGAAATAACCGAGTACTATAACAAACAGAATGCAAGTGTTACTCTCGCTTTTACTCGTTTCACTCTCGCTTATCGGCATACTCGATTCCGGCTATATTAGCTGGCAGGAATGGCAACAAATAGTACCTACATGTGGCAGCAACTTTGACTGCGGCAGTGTGCTCTCAAGCCCCTGGGCGCACATCGGCCCATTACCGGTCGCATATCTTGGCTTTATGTACTACATCACTGTTTTTATCTTGAGTCTACTGCATGTCTTTGATTTGGATCAGCAAGCGATTTCAAAAAAATGGCGAAGATTTAAAGCTACACCGATAGAACTTCTTTGGCTTCTCACGATCTTTGGCTTTGTTTTTTCTATCTATCTGATTTCAATCATGGCATTTGCAATCGGCGAATGGTGTAAGTACTGTCTCATCTCGGCTGCTACTTCGATTTCACTTTTTGTGATTACAACCATATACCTCAAAATGTCATTGCAATCACCAGCATTTTTTATTAGATCACTCTTGCAAAAAAAACTTGGAATCGTGTACCGCTACCTGCTCAAACCAATTTTTTTTCTTTTTGATGCTGAGTCTGTTCACACAAACATGCTCAACCTCGGCCAATTTTTGGGCAACTCAAAATTGGGCAAAACACTTCTTAGTCTCTGTTTCTCGGTAAAAGACCCCAAGCTTCTCACGACGCAGGCTGGCATAAACTTCCCCAACAAGATTGGTCTTTCTGCTGGTTTCGATTACAACGGACAATTATCGGGAGCAGTTCCGGCTGTTGGTTTTGGCTGGCACACTATTGGTACCGTCACCCTGGAGTCATATGGAGGAAATCAAAAACCACGACTCGGCAGGTTTCCAGACTCCAAAGCTCTGCTGGTAAACAAAGGTCTCAAAAATCTTGGTGCCAAAGCCATCATTACTGATTTACAAAAAGTACGATTTGAAATCCCAACGGGCATTAGCATCGCCAGCACCAACAAACACTTTGACTCAACTAGACAACAAATGCTTGACATCCTACAGTGCTTTAGACTCTTCGAAAACTCAAGCGTAGAGCATCTGTACTACGAAATGAACATCAGTTGTCCCAATACGTTTGAGGGCGAACCATTCACTACGCCTGACAGACTAGAGTTGCTACTTCGCGCACTCGATAAACTAAAGATCTCAAAACCGATTTTCCTCAAAATGCCCATCGACCAAAATGAACAAGAAACAAGAACACTCCTCATTGTTGCCGCCAAACACAAAGTTGCCGGGGTAATCTTTGGCAATTTGAGCAAAAATAAGCAAAATACAGCCATGACTTCTGCCGATCGCAAACACTGGAAAATGTTGCGAGGCAACGTCAGTGGTAAACCAACCTGGAAACAATCAAACAAATATATTGCTCTTACCAAAAAAGAATTTGGCAATAGGTTTGTCATCGTTGGCACAGGTGGCATTTTCACACCAGAAGACGCGGCAGAGAAGATTCGCCTCGGCGCTGACTTGGTACAACTCATCACTGGCATGGTGTTCGAGGGTCCACAGCTAATCGGTGAAATCAATCTGGAGCAATGTTACAATACCCGTTGAGTTGCCCGATCGTCTAATGGCAGGACAGCGGCCTTTGAAGCCGTCAATCTTGGTTCGAATCCAAGTCGGGCATCAAATAAAATATCCTATAGTTTGACTTCCAACACGCATATGCTATACTGCACTCCTGTTGTAAACTAAATCTTGCAACACGGGTTTAGCTCGCATTTCTTTTTAAGCATAAAAATTCCCTTAAACAAACTTGCTTCTTGTCTTTAACCCAATGGTAGTACGCAAAGAAAGAAGCGTTATATGTATAACTCTAATCGTGGTCGTGGTTTTCAGAACCGGGCCAACAACAATCGTGGTCGGAATAATTTTTCTGGATTTGGTAGTGGTGGAAATCGAGGTGGTCGCAGACAGGCGACCTTCGATCCAACTCCAGTAATTATTCAGGCCGGATTGCAACTGCAACAGCTACCAGAAGTTGAAAAGAAAGCGTTTGAACCAATGCATGCATTTGCTGACTTCAACATCAGCAAACAACTGAAGGATAATATTGCAAAGCGAGGCTATACAACGCCGACCCCAATTCAAGATCAAATTATTCCTCATATCCTGGAAGGCAAAGACGTCGTTGGTATAGCCAACACAGGCACTGGCAAAACCGCTGCATTCTTGATTCCCCTACTCGAAAAAGTGCAGAACAATCAAAATGAGAAGGTACTCATCATCGTCCCAACCCGAGAGCTCGCGCTTCAAGTACGCGATGAACTCACGTCGTTTGCTCCTGGAATGCAGATATATTCAAGCCTTTGTATTGGTGGAGCGCCTATCCACCGACAAATTGAGTCACTGCGCCGTGGACAACACTTTGTCATTGGCACTCCTGGTCGCATCAAAGACCTCAATCAGAGACGAAAAATTCGCTTTGAGCAATTCACTAATATTGTCTTGGATGAGGTCGATCGTATGCTTGATATGGGATTTGTCAAAGAAATTAGAGAGATTATTCAAATATTGCCAAAACAACGACAGTCGCTGTTTTTCTCTGCCACTATGACACCGCGGGTGCGAGAGATTATGCATGGTTTTCTAAAAAATCCAGTCACTGTATCAGTAAAAACACAAGATGTTGCCGTGCAAGTAAGACAAGAAATTGTGAAGCTCAAAGGAAAATCAAAAGTTGACGTGCTTCATGAACTGCTTAGTACCGACGGCTTTGCCAAAGTGCTTGTCTTTGGTCGCACCAAACACGGAGCAGAGAAGCTCAAAAAAGAACTACAATATCGCGGCTTCAAGGTTGATGCTATTCACGGCAATAAATCTCAGGGACAAAGACAACGTGCATTAAAAGCATTTAAAAGTAGTTATATTCAGGCCCTAATAGCTACTGATGTTGTCTCTCGTGGTGTAGACATTAAAGATGTTACCCACGTGATCAACTACGACTTGCCAGAATCATACGAGGACTACATTCATCGTATTGGTCGAACAGGTCGAGCTGATAAAATCGGAACAGCACTTACGTTTATTTGAGCGAGAAACGGGGTTCGAACCCGCGACCTCTTCCTTGGCAAGGAAGCGCTCTACCACTGAGCTATTCTCGCGCGTGTGCTATTGTACAACGACCTCGTGTATACTCAAAGTATGAGCATTAAATCATATCTTTCATCACCAGAATTTAATCGACAAGCTGGTTATGTCGCCGAAGACTCTTCCAAATTTCTTGGGAAAACACTCGGTGTTATCGTAAAAGAAATCGCAAAATTTATCAAAGAACTGATACTCAGTATGTTGGGCAAGCGGTAAGCACAAAGCAATTTTGTGCCAAGCTGAAGAGTCGAACTTCAATCTCGTGTTTTTCAGACACGCGCCGTGACCACCTTGGCTAGCTTGGC
>PFDI01000004.1:0-309 GCA_002772695.1 Candidatus Pacebacteria bacterium CG10_big_fil_rev_8_21_14_0_10_44_54 | reverse complement strand
GAGAGGACTTGAACCTCCACGCATTGCTGCATAGCCCCCTCAAGACTACGTGTCTACCAGTTCCACCACCTGGGCGTACAGTGTGACATTATATAACACTTTTTGCGCACTATTGTCACACTAGCTTATATAGTCCAGATAATTTAGCATATTTTTCTGGTGTCGAGTGAAGGACTCATTTAATCCCGACAAATAAAGTGCAGTAGGGAAACCATTAAACAAAACTGTATCATTTTTCCCTTTTTACTCATTCTGCACCATCTGGGACGATGTTCGAAGCTATTTGACCTCAAGCATAGACCCTAAAGA
>PFDI01000006.1:66979-74085 GCA_002772695.1 Candidatus Pacebacteria bacterium CG10_big_fil_rev_8_21_14_0_10_44_54 | reverse complement strand
ATAGAGGAACAAGGTAAAAAAGATTTAGGGCAAACGCTGTTCAGCGTTTGAGAAGCTGAAACCCCGACCGTAAGGTCGCGGGAGTGGCTTCATACCCATCAATTTCGATGGGTTAAGAAGAATGGCTGGGTCAAATAGTTTTTCGCTAACACCAAAGCGTTGGATTGAGGTTGTTGGGGCAATAGGTATGATCAATAAGTCTGGGCGCTATGGCGGCGGCGCCTTTGCTCACAAAGATATCGCTTTTGAATTTGCAACTTGGATTTCTCCAGAGTTCAAGCTGTACCTAATTAAGGAGTTTCAACGTCTTAAGGTAGAAGAAAATGAGCGACTTTCTTTGGGTTGGGATGCCAGGCGAATGCTGACCAAGATAAACTATATCATTTTATGAAGGTTGATTTTGTGATTTATAGTAAGTTTTTTGAGTAGTAAGTTCTAGAAAAAGATTGATATAATGACTCAATGAAATTTACAGAATATTTCTCACCACAACTTGTCAAAAAAAACTTTCTAGCAATGTCTTGGTTGCTTAAGGTACTTTTTGTGCTAAATATTTACTCGTTTGTAACCAGCATTCTGGCACTATATAATATACAACAAAAGGAAGTAGTGCTTTCATATTTTGGTAGTGGCTTTCCACAAAACCTTCCATCACTTTGGCATATCTACAGCATTCTCTTTGCATTCTTTGGAGTCTATGTTTTTATGAATCGCTCTAGATCATTGCTGGTCAAATACACAATTTTTTCAGCAGTGACTTGGGCAGTCGCGTTGGCAAATCAGCTGTACTCAGTTGGAGATATGCTTAATCAACCAAACGCACTTTCTCCAACTTTTTACTACTCGTTTTATATTGTTTTATATGCAGTCACTTCACTCTTAATCATTTACCCGCTAACCCAAAAGAAATACTTTCATCAAAAATGAGACTACTTATCAAACACCCAACCAAAGTAGCGCTCTCTTATTTTCTCAAGCCTTCGATGCTAATACTACCCGTATTGCTCAATGCAATTTTTGGATCGTTATTAACCACTCTTTCATTCACGATAATTTTCGGAGGGGTATTGAGTGATATCGGATACTTAGTTCAAGCATTAATCTGGATAATTCCCGGTAATTTATACCTCCTGTATCATTTGATTGATATCAAAATGTATGCCAAATCTACTAGTGTTGAGCTGACTGACAATGGCTTGGTGGTCAGCTCAAATAGCATTAAGCAAAACATAAACGCGACGATTAGTTTTGAAAACTTGGCGGGAGTAACGGTAATCCAGTCATTTTTTATGAAGTTATTCGGTCTGACAGGACTGTCTATCCAATCAGAGTCTCGTGAGCGTTTTACGCCTTGGGGATTTGAGCACAAAGAAACTATTAAATTTGCCCAGGAAGTTTTGGATAAACACAGGGTGTTATTTCGGCAGACAAGGAAATAATTTTTAAGAATGTTCAAAAAGCTGTATGCCATTTGCTTGCTCGTTGAGAACTACGAGCGATCATTGGCTTTTTACAAAGATACCTTAGGTCTTGAGCTCAATTCGCAGGACACAAAGTACGTAGATTTTAAACTTGGCGACTCGCTTTTTGCAGTCTTCGAGAAAGGGACTGCAACTACCATGTTTCCAAGGTCGCATATGACGACGGGCGGAGGTTGTGTGATCGCATTTCCAGTTACAGATGTTGGGAAGACCTGTTGTGTCTTAGAGAGTAAGGGCGTTAAAATTTTCGAAGGCCCCAAACGAATGCCATGGGGACAAGAGGTTGCATACTTCAAAGATCCGGATGGGAATATTTTGGAAGTTACAGCATAGTTTGTTCATAGAAACACCCTTCTACACTTCACGACACGCTTTAATGTGATGCTTTTTTGCAGACAAGCATGTACATACCCGAAAGAACAGACAATAGTTGTACTATCGGCATTTGCTAAGAAAACACAAAAATCACTATGAAAAAAAACTTACAATCTCCGTAGAAAACTTCTTAGCAGATATCACTCCGCAGGAGCGAGTGCAAATTGAACAAGAAAAAAAAGTATTACAAAGTGGTGGTAGCTCTCAGAAAAAAGTGGGAGGCACTTGGTTTGACCCAAACAAAATTGGCACAAATCTCTAAACTGCCAAGAACCACTATTACCAAGGTTGAATCTGGATCAAGAAACGCTGCACTGCAGACACTCATGTCAATGGCAGAAGCGATGGGTGGTAGCTTTGAGCTAAGAATAAAGTGAGAGGTTTTGGTGTAGTTAAAAAATATTTTATGACGATCTAACAAGCCACCGACTTATCAAATGACATCCTCCTCAAGCTTGGTTTTACGCCAGAAGAGTCATTACTTATTACTCAAAATCTTATGGAAGCAGAACTCGTCGGAAAGAAAATCCATGGTTTAGTTCGCTTGCCCGCAATAGCCCACAATGTGGCTGTAGGGAAAATCAAAATAACAGATGAAGACATTGCGATCATTTCTGAGCATCCAGCAAGTATCCATTTTGATGCCAAATACAAGCCAGGTTTCTATGCAATGTATAAATCTCTTGAAAAAGTAAAGAGGTCGGGCCTACTTGCTGTTAGCATTAAAGACATGGCGTATGCTTCTGGTTACATTGGGGACTATGCAATTGGAGGCTGATCAGATTGAAATTAATGATAATTTAATGGTACAGCTGGAGAAATTGAGAAGTGCTTGATCTAAACTAATTTTGGAAATTTTGTACTATACTACTCACTGTGTTCAAACCTCGCACGTTAGTTATCGCCACCATATTTTTTTTACTTCTCGCCGCCGCACTGTATACTGGGGCAAAATTTCTATTAACTCCCGTTTCTCCATCTGGAGAAGAAGCTAAATTTGTTATTTCCAAAGGCCAAGGAGTGGCGACTATTGGTGCAAAACTAGAAGAGGCAAAACTGATTCGTTCGCAGTATGTGTTTCGTGCCTACGTCCAATTTAAACAACTAGATACCCAGTTACAAGCTGGTTCATTCAGGTTGAGTCCAAGTCAGAGCACGCCTGAGATCGCTCAGGCGCTAACAGAGGGTACCGAAGATGTTTGGATTACGCTGCTCGAAGGGTGGCGTAGAGAAGAGATTGCAGAGTATCTAGCAGCAGCAGATTTAGAGGCGTTTGATGAAGCTGCCTTTCTCGAACTGACCGCCACAAGCGAAGGTTATTTATTTCCCGATACGTACTTAGTCCCAAAAGAAATTACGACAGAGGCACTTGTCGACTTATTTAGCAAAACATTCGAAAAAAAACTTGCTAGTTTGGGAGAGCTTACTGACGATGAAGCCAAGCGATTAGTTATTCTTGCCTCATTAGTCGAGCGCGAAGCACGCGGTAGCGAGCAGATGAGACGTGTTGCTGGTATTCTCGAAAATCGTTTGGAAGCCAATATGCCACTCCAGGTTGACGCCACCCTGCAGTATATCCGTGGTGAAGTATCTGGAGAGTGGTGGTCGCCACCGCGTGCAGTAGACAAGGAGTTGACTTCTCCTTACAACACGTATCTCAATCCCGGTTTACCTCCACGACCAATCGCAAATCCCAGCCTTTCGGCGTTGCAAGCAGTCCGACAGCCTTTGGTAAGCGATGATTACTTTTACCTTCATACTTCGAGTGGCAAGATCTATTATGCAGAAACATACGAGGAGCATTTGCGAAACATAGCGAGGTACTTGCGATAAGTTTGTGAGCATGTTAGAATCCTGAGTTCAGCTATTAGGTAACAAAATTAGTGGGGTAATTTCTGCAGACTGTAGCACAACTTTTTTTAGTCGGAGAGTAACGCAGTACACAAGTGCGACGTTGTCGTAGTTGTGTTTTTGTTGCTTTGTTGTCTACCCCACTGCTAGATACAATAATGCAAAGGAGTCTTTTATGTCACAGATCGATCGGCAAAATTGGGGACTCGTTCAAACCACACTGCCAGAATTAAATTTGGTTGGGTTGCAAGTAGAGAGCTACAAAGCCTTTCTTGACAGCGGTATCCGAGACACAATAGCCGAGATCTATGCAGACGAAGGAGTAGAAGATTACACGGGCAAAAACTGGTCGCTTACTTTTGACGGACATTACTTTGGCAAACAGAAATACACGATCACAGAAGCAAAACAGAAGGGTGTCTCCTATGATATGCCACTTTATGTTTCTGCTACCATAACCAACAAGCGCACTGGTGATACGCAAACACAAGATGTCTTCTTGGGTGATATTCCCAAGATGACTGCTATCGGCACCTTTATCATCAATGGTATTGAGCGTGCAGTAGTTACTCAACTTGTCAGATCTCCAGGTGTCTTTTTCTCTGGGGAAACAGATCCTATTACTGGTCAAAAACTATTTACCGCTGAGCTTCGTCCAAAGCGAGGTTCGTGGCTCGAGTTGACAGTAGGCAAGAAAAATGTGATTACCGTCAAGATTGATCGTAGACGAAAAATCCCTGTCACCACACTCCTCCGCGCACTTGGATTTAGTTCCAATGAAGAAATTACCGAATTGCTCAAAGACGAAATGTCTCAAGACAAGTTAGATTTAGTACAAACCACACTCTCCAAAGATACAACAGCATCACAGGCAGAGGCTTTAATCGAGATTTATGAAAAAATGCGACCAGGTGAACCAGCAGTGGTTGATACAGCCCGCGAGTACCTGACACAACTCTTTTTTGACCGAAGACGTTACGATTTGGGCAAGGTTGGACGCTACAAACTCAATAGACGATTGGCTGTTGGTATTCCCGAAGACACGACTGTACTTACACCAGACGACATAACAGCGGCAGTGAAATACCTCATTTTGTTACAAAATGGCAAGGGAAAAACAGATGACATTGACCACTTATCTAATCGCCGAGTTCGCCAAATTGGTGAGCTCGTGCAAGAATCTGCTTTTCGCATAGGACTCATCCGTCTTGAGCGTTCAATTCGAGAAAAAATGTCATTGACCAAGACAGACGAGCAGTTATCGCCCGCAAGTTTGGTGAATGCTCGTCCTCTTATCGCAACTATTTCAGAATTTTTCCGCCGCAATCGTTTGTCGACTATTCTTGACCAAACCAACCCACTTTCAGAAATTGACAACTTGCGACGTTTATCAGTTATGGGTACCGGTGGGGTGACTAGAGAGCGTGCTTCATTTTCGATGCGTGACATCAATGCCTCGCAGTATTCCAGAATTGACCCTGTTCGATCACCAGAAGGTCCAAACATCGGTTTGGTGACGTACCTTTCGCTGTATGCACGCGTAAATAATTTTGGTTTTCTTGAAGCACCATACCAACCAGTCAAAAAAGTTGGTTCTAAAATGAAGGTTTCAGATGAAATTGTTTATCTTTCTGCAGACGAAGAAGAAGATTATCACATCACACACCGTAGTATTGAAGTAAACAAAGATCGCACAATTGCTGATGAATGGGTGCCAATTCGTTACATGAATACGTTTGTAGAAGGACCAGTGACGGATGTCGAGTATATAGACGTAGTGCCCCGACAAGTGGTCGGTACCTCTGCATCACTGATTCCCTTCATTGCTCATGACGAAGCAAACAGAGCCCTCATGGGCACACACATGCAGTGTCAGGCAGTGCCGCTGATTAAGCCACAGGCACCAATCGTTGGTACTGGCATGGAAACTGAAGTTGCAACTGCTATGCATCGTTCGGTTCGAGCACGTCATGCAGGTACAGTGGTTGCGGTGGATGGTACTCAAGTTCAAATCAAAATTGACAAAGCTGATATAGGGAAGCAAGACGAGTTGCTCAACGACGAAACTACCTCACTCAAAGGAGATACCGAGACTTACCAGGTAGAAAAATTTGTTCGTACTTCGCAGAGCACGTGCTACTCACAGACACCAATCGTCAGCGTGGGACAAAAAATTGCCGCAGGCGATGTAATTATTGACGGTCCAGCCGCTGATCATGGCGAGCTAGCACTTGGTAGTAATGTGGTTATCGCATACACGTCATTTGATGGTCTTGGTTATGAAGACGCTATAGTTATCTCCGATCGCTTGGTGCGTGAGGATGTTTTGACCTCCATCCAAATTACAGAGTACAAATCAAAAGTTATGGATACCAAACTTGGTCCCGAAGAGCTCACGAGTGATATTCCAAACGTAGCCGAAAATTTTTTGAGCAATCTTACCGAAGAGGGTGTTGTCCGGATTGGAAGTATTGTCAGATCTGGTGATATCTTGGTTGGCAAAATTGCTCCCAAAGGTGAGACAGAGCTTACACCAGAAGAGCGACTGCTGCGAGCAATCTTTGGTGAAAAATCCCGAGAAGTACGTGATACTTCCCAGCGAATGCCACATGGTGAATCTGGTACAGTGATTGATGTTCAAATTCTAGATGCAGAAGCTGGAGATGAACTCGATCCTGGCACGATCAAGGAAGTGACTGTTCGTGTTGCGCAAATTAGGAAAATTACTGTTGGCGATAAATTGGCAGGACGACACGGCAATAAGGGTGTTATTTCGAAGATAGTTCCAGTCGAAGATATGCCACACCTAGAGGACGGAACACCAGTTGACGTTATCATTTCACCGTTGTCAGTACTTGCCCGTATGAACTTGGGACAATTGCTCGAGGCACATGCTGGCTGGGCAGCCAAAAAACTTGGTTATAACATCGCGGTACCTGCCTTTGAGCCATTTCAAGAAAGCAGAATTTGGGAAGAACTCGATAGAGCAGGCTTGCCAGTGAGTGGTAAAGCACAATTATTTGATGGTAGAACAGGTGAATCATACGGTGAACCAAGTACCGTTGGCATTGGGTATATTCTCAAGCTTTCACACATGGTCGAAGACAAAATGCACGCACGCTCTACAGGTCCTTACTCGCTCGTAACCCAACAGCCACTTGGTGGTAAAGCACAAATGGGCGGACAGCGTTTGGGAGAAATGGAAGTTTGGGCGCTCGAAGCACATCGAGCTGCACACACACTACAAGAAATGCTTACGATTAAATCAGACGATGTAATGGGTCGCTCCAAAGCATTTGAAGCAATCGTCAAAGGTGAGGTTATTCCGGCGCCAACTGTACCAGAATCTTTCCGCGTTTTGATGCGAGAGCTCAACTCACTTGGACTAGATGTTGTGCC
>PFDI01000006.1:0-66963 GCA_002772695.1 Candidatus Pacebacteria bacterium CG10_big_fil_rev_8_21_14_0_10_44_54 | reverse complement strand
ACACAGACGATGATACAGCAGATCCTTCAGAAGATGATCTTTCGGACGACGACGATGACAGTCAAGATGATACAGAAGTAGTGAGCGAAGAAAACTAGAGGAATTTATGAAAAATATAATTGATTTTACCGCTCTTGAAATTAGAATTGCTTCACCTGAAGTAATCAAGTCTTGGTCATTTGGAGAGGTTCGTAAGCCAGAGACAATCAACTATCGATCATTGCGTGCCGAAAAAGATGGTTTATTTGATGAGAAAATTTTTGGACCAATGAAGGACTATGAATGTTACTGTGGCAAGTACAAACGCATTCGCTACCGCGGCATCATTTGCGACAAGTGTGGTGTCGAGGTCACACAGTCCAAGGTTCGCCGAGAACGCATGGGTCATATTAGTTTGGCAGCACCTGTTTCTCACATTTGGTTTTTTAAGGGTGCGCCTTCCAAGCTTTCATTACTTCTCGATATTTCACCAAGAAATATCAACGCATTGGTTTATTTTTCGAAGTACATTGTGCTTGAGGTTGATGCAGATGAGAAAGTTGCTAATCTCGAAAAAATGGATGTCGATGTTGTTGCGGCTGTCGATGAACTCAAGTCCGTAGCCAAAGCAGAAATAGAGAAAATTGGCACCACTCTTGATCAAGAACTCAAGAGTCTCAAAGAAAAAGTAAGCAACAAAGAGACGCTACAGCTGAAAGTAACAGAGCTCAGCTTGAAGGCAAAAAATAAAATAGCTGCTATCAAGAAGCAACTCGATGGCCAGACTGCGCAGACAGAAGAGATTTATAAGGCGCTCAAGGCGATGGTCAAGAAAATTGGTTTTGGTGTTATCTTGTCAGAAGATGAGTATCTCAAGTTAGAAGAATATGACGTTGCATCACACCTTAGGGTAGGCATGGGTGCAGAAAGCCTGCTTGAGTTAGTGCAAGAGCTCAAGCTCGATGATCTGGTAGAGAAATTGCGCAGTGAGATGAATGAGACAAAGGGGGCTAGACGAATTAAGGCCACCAAGCGCCTGCGAGTTATCGAGGGCATGCAAAAAGCTCAGATTGATCCTACCTGGATGTTCCTCAATATTTTACCAGTTATCCCACCAGATTTGCGCCCTATGGTTCAGCTTAGTGGTGGTCGATTTGCGACTTCTGATCTTAATGATTTATATCGTCGCGTTATCAATCGAAATAACCGCTTGAAGCATTTAATCGATTTGGGTGCTCCAGAAATTATCTTACGCAACGAAAAGCGAATGCTGCAGGAAGCAGTTGATTCACTTATCGATGGCACTCAGGCTCGTCAATCTCGCCGCCGAACAACTCGCAGACCACTCAAATCTTTGAGTGAAATGTTGCGTGGCAAGCAGGGTCGCTTCCGTCAAAACTTACTCGGTAAGCGTGTCGACTATTCTGGACGTTCCGTTATCGTGGTCGGTCCAGAGCTCAAGCTTAATGAATGTGGTATTCCCAAAGATATGGCGCTTGAAATTTTCAAGCCATATGTATTGAGAGAGCTCATTGTCCAGGGAGTTGCGCCAAACGTCAAAAGTGCTCGCCAATTGATTGAGCGACGCGAGCCAATGGTATACGACATTCTCGAACAAGTGACCACCAACCATCCGGTTATTTTGAATCGTGCTCCGACCTTGCACAAGCTTGGTATGCAGTCTTTTTTTCCAATTTTGATTGAGGGAAATGCTATTAGACTACATCCTTGCGTATGTTCTGGTTACAATGCTGACTTTGACGGAGATCAGATGGCTGTTCATGTCCCACTGACTGTCGAAGCACAGGCAGAAGCAAGTAGTCAGATGATGGCGACACACAACTTGCTAAAGCCAGCAAATGGCGAACCAATTACCGTGCCAAACAAAGAAATGGCTATGGGTATTTACTATTTAACTTTAGTTAATGAAGCCAGACCAGTATTTGCAAAAGTTTTTGCCAATACAGATGAAGCGCTACTTGCATACCAGACAGGTCATATCACTCGCAGACAACAAATCACTGTTCGTGTTGAGATAAATGGAAAGTTTGAACGACTCGAGACAACCGTTGGGAGACTGCTTTTTAATGCGGTATTACCAGATTCGTTCGAGTTTATCAACGAGCCGGTAAATGCACAGAGAATCAAGCAGATTGTTACTCGGGCGATTCAAGTTCACGAGCAGGCAGAAGTGTCAGCGCTGATTGATGACATCAAAGACCTTGGTTTTCGCGCAGCAACTGACTCAGGACTTTCTGTTTCGGTGACAGATTGTGCCATGATCCCAGAAAAAGATGGCATTATTGAGCTTGCAAACAAGCAGGCTGAGACAATCCAAGAAGAGTATCTTGAAGGTAGTATCTCTGCTGATGAACGCAAGCGGTTGTCATTTGACGTTTGGATCAAGACGACCGACACGGTTGCCGAAAAAACTTGGAATTCATATCCTGAGACAAATGCGGTCAAAGTTATGATCAACTCAGGTGGTACTCGTGCTTCTAAGGATCAGGTTAAGCAACTTGCCGCCATGCGTGGTTTGGTTGTTGATCCCTTGGGAAACATCGTAGAAATGCCTACCAAGTCAAATTTTCGTGAGGGTCTTTCAATTTTTGAGTATGTAACTTCGGCTCGTGGATCGAGAAAAGGACTGACAGACTCTGCTATCAAAACTGCGGATGCAGGATATTTGACACGTAGATTATGCGATGTTTCGCATGATGTTATTATCAGACTTGAGGATTGTGGTGCGACTGAAGGTATCGAAATTTCCCAAGCAGATCGTCCAGATATCTATGCAACCAGAATCATGGGTCGTATTGCGGCACAAGAGATTAAGGTTGGTAAGAAAGTCTTTGTAAAACAGGGAGATATCATTACTCCTACACTTTCTCAAGACATTGCACAAGCAAAGATTAGTCCAGTTTTTGTTCGATCACCACTAGCATGCCAGGCAATTAAAGGCATGTGCTCGAAGTGCTATGGTTGGGATTTTTCCACCCATGATATGGTGCAGATCGGTGTTCCAGTTGGCATTGTTGCCGCTCAGTCGATTGGTGAACCAGGAACACAACTAACCATGCGTGTCAAGCACTCTGGTGGTATCGTCGGTCTTGATGTGACACAAGGGCTTCCTCGCGTTGAAGAATTGCTTGAGGCTCGCAACCCAAAAAATCAAGCGCTAATTGCAGAAGTAGCCGGAAAAGTGAGGATTAAAACTAAGAATGACGAAACTACCATTACTATTGGTAGTACGGATAAGGTCGAGTACACTGTTCCAAGTCGTACGCCACTCATTGTAGAAGATGGAGACCTAGTACATATTGGTCAACAATTGACTGGCGGATCAATTAACCTCAGAGAATTACTACAGCTGCAAGGGCTTTTGCCAGTGCAACAGCATCTTGTTCGAGAGGTACAGCGTGTTTACGAGTCGCAAGGTATTCCTATCCACGACAAGCATTTTGAAGTCATTGTTCGCAAGATGAGTGATAAGTTGCAGATTGAGGCATCTGGCGATACTTCCTTTTTGGCTGGTGAAATTGTGCAACGAAGCCGCTTTAGTCAAATCAACGAAGAGACTATTGCGGCTGGTGGCGAACCGGCAACGGCTAAGGTATTATTCCTTGGTATCACCCGATCTTCTCTCTACACAGACTCTTGGCTTTCGGCAGCTTCGTTTCAACACACCAAACACATTTTGACTGATGCCGCGAGTATTGGTGCAGTTGACGAACTACAGGGTCTCAAGGAGAACGTTATAATTGGTCGTCTTATCCCGACTAGTGAGGAGCGTGCAAGAATGTAGTGATCTCCCCCTGCACTCAGCCAGGGAATGTGATAAAATCATGAACTCGAGAGAAGATATATGCCAACAATAAATCAATTAGTTCGTAAGGGTCGTAAAAGCAAGTCAAGTAAGGTTAAAGCGACCGCACTCCGTCGCAGCTTTAATTCTGTAACTGGTCGACCAGTCAAAACAACAAACCCACAAAAACGTGGTGTTTGTACGGTGGTAAAGACTATGACCCCAAAGAAGCCAAACTCAGCATTGCGGAAAGTTGCTCGTGTTCGTTTATCCAATAAGATGGAGGTTACAGCCTATATTATGGGGGAAGGCCACTCTTTGGCTGAGCATAGCATAGTGTTGGTTCGTGGCGGTCGGGTTAAAGATTTGCCTGGTGTGAAGTATCATATTGTACGCGGTAAGTACGATGCTACTGGCGTAGATGGACGCAAGACCAGTCGCAGTAAGTACGGTGTAAAGCGTAGTTAGTTCAAGAATCCATATATATGAGATCAAAACGACCACCAGTTAGAAATATAGCTCCAGACAGTAAATATCATTCTGTTACCGTTTCTCGTTTGATCAATTACGTAATGAAAGATGGCAAGCAGAGTGTGGCAAGAAAGCAAGTCTATAGAGCACTCGAATCAGCTGCAACACAGTCCAAGAAGAAACCACTCGAACTGCTTGAAACAGTACTTGCGGCAGTCACACCGCAAATGGAAGTGCGATCTCGTCGCGTTGGTGGTGCGGCATACCAAGTGCCTATGCCAGTACGACCGCGCAGAAGTGAGGCACTTGCCTTGCGCTGGTTAGTTCAGGAGTCAAACAAGCGTCCAAATAAGCAACTTCATTCATTTGGTGAAAAATTGGCTGCAGAGATGCTCGATGCTTTAGAAAATACTGGTGGGGCAATCAATCGTAAGCAAACCGCACATAGGATGGCCGAAGCAAATAAAGCATTCGCTCACTTCCGTTGGTAAGAAAGAGCCATGGCTACCCAGATACCCACATCCATCAAGGTTCCATTAAGCCGCATTCGTAATATAGGTATTATTGCGCATATTGATGCTGGCAAAACCACCACAACTGAGCGCATTTTGTACTTTACTGGTAAGACATACAAGATCGGCGAGGTGCATGAGGGTGCTGCCACTATGGATTGGATGGCACAAGAGCAAGAGCGTGGCATTACCATTGTTTCTGCCGCGACTACTGCTTTCTGGACTCCATACTTTGACGCTCACTTGGATAAACTGCCCTATCGACTCAATATAATTGACACACCAGGTCATGTAGACTTTACAGCCGAAGTAGAGCGCAGTTTGCGCGTACTTGATGGTGGCGTGACTGTGCTTGACGCCAGTGAAGGTGTGCAGTCACAGTCAGAAACAGTTTGGCGACAAGCCGACAAATATAACGTGCCACGCATTTGTTTTGTCAATAAAATGGACAAACTAGGCGCAGATTTTTTGGCAACTGTCGAGGATATTCGAGTGAAATTTGGTGTTAAGCCAGCTGTTATGGTACTGCCAATGGGAGCTGAAAATGATTTTCGCGGGGTGGTACAGCTGATAGAGCGCAAGGCATTGTTCTGGAAAGACAATGCTGTTGACACAGAACCAGAAATCCGTGATATTCCAGAAGAATTCCAAGTAGAAGCCGAGAAAATGAGAGCAGAGCTTGTAGAGGCAATCGCCGAAACAGATGATGTTCTACTTGAGAAATTTTTCGCTGAAGAAGAAATTAGTATTGATGAGCTAAAAGCAGCCTTGCGTCGCGCGGTTATTGCCTACAAACTTGTCCCAGTATTTGCTGGCTCATCACTGAAGAATACGGGTGTACAACCAGTTCTTGATGCAGTAGTAGAGTATTTACCATCTCCAACAGATATAGATCACATTGAAGGCATCAATCCAAGAACAGATGAACCAATTGTTCGCCAACTAGTACCAGAGGAAGAACTCAGTATTCTATCTTTCAAAATCCAAACCGATCCACATGTGGGTAAGCTCACATACTGTCGTGTGTACTCAGGTGTTCTCAAGGCAGGTACATACGTTTACAATTCTACCCGTAAGAAAAAAGAGCGTGTGGGTCGTTTGCTTCTAATGCATGCCAACCAGCGTGAAGAGATCACTGAAGCGCGAGCAGGTGAGATTGTGGCTGTTGTGGGACTAAAAGATACTAAGACTGGCGACACACTCTGTGATGAAGCACACCCAATTATTCTTGAGGGCATTACCTTTTCTGAGCCAGTTATCTCACTTGCAATCGAACCAAGAACCAAATCTGATCAAGAAAAAATGGGTATGGCACTTGCTAAGCTCGGTGAAGAAGACCCTACTTTTAAAATTAGCTCCAATGCCGATACTGGCCAGACAATAATTGGCGGTATGGGTGAGCTACATCTTGAGATTATTGTTGATCGCATGAAGCGAGAATTTGGCGTCGATGCCAACGTTGGTAAGCCACAAGTTGCGTATAAAGAGACGATTACCAAAGCAAGTGAGGGTGAAGGTAAGTACATCAAACAGAGTGGTGGTCGTGGCCAGTACGGTCATGTTTTGCTTCGTTTGGAACCAAAAGATCGAGGCACTGGCTATGAATTCAAAAATGAAATTACTGGTGGATCGGTTCCACGTGAGTATATAGAGCCAACCAATAAAGGTATTCAAGAATCTCTCGAGCGCGGCTTTCTGGCTGGTTATCAGTTAACTGATATTTCCGTTGCGCTCTATGATGGTTCATATCACGATGTTGATTCTAGTGAGTTAGCCTTCAAGATGGCTGGATCACTTGGTATGCGTGAAGGTGTAAAAGCTGCTGGCATGGTATTGCTCGAACCAATCATGAAACTTGAAGTTTCCACTCCAGAAGAATTCATGGGCGATGTTATTGGCGATCTCGGCTCTCGTCGCGCACAAATTCAAGGTACGACCTCTCGAGGTGCTGCAACAATCATCACTGCACTCGCACCATTGGCAGAGATGCAGGGCTATGTTACAATTCTCAGAAGTATGACTCAGGGACGAGCATCTTCTGTGATGCTCCCAAGTCATTATGACATTGTTCCGCAGTCGATAACAGAAAAAATCATCGCAGAACGGCAGAAATAATTTAGTAGTAGTTTGAAAGTATAAAAATCGGAGGCAAAATGGCAGATGCAAAAAAATTTGTTCGCAACAAACAACATGTAAACATCGGGACGATTGGTCATGTTGATCACGGAAAGACAACGCTTTCGGCGGCGATTACTACCACGCTTGCTGCGAATATGCCGTCAGACATCAACAAAGCTATGGGATACGGTGATATTGATAACGCACCCGAAGAAGCAGCTCGCGGTGTTACTATCAATATTTCTCACCTTGAGTACGAAACAGAAAAACGTCACTACGCACACATCGATGCCCCTGGTCACGCCGACTACATCAAGAACATGATTACTGGTGCAGCTCAAATGGATGGCGCGATTTTGGTGGTTGCTGCGACAGATGGACCAATGCCTCAGACTCGAGAGCATATTCTCTTGGCAAAGCAAGTCAACGTTCCACAAATTGTCGTCGCTCTTAATAAAGTTGACATGGTCGATGATGAAGAACTGCTTGATTTGGTCGAGATGGAAGTGAGAGAGCTGCTTACTAAGTATGGTTATGATGGTGACAAAACTCCAATAGTTCGTGTTAGCGCACTCAAGGCACTAGAAGGTGACAAAGACGCACAAGCAAAGGTAATGGAGCTCATGAATACGGTTGACGAGTACGTACCAGATCCAGTTCGCGATCTTGATAAGCCCTTTTCAATGCCAATCGAAGATGTTTTTTCAATCAAAGGGAGGGGTACTGTTGTTACTGGTAGAATCGCCACCGGTGTTGTCAAAGTTGGCGAGGAAATTGAAATTGTTGGCTTGCACAAAGCACAGAAAACAACGGTCACAGGTGTTGAAATGTTCCGAAAGATGCTTGATCAAGGTGAGGCTGGCGACAACGTCGGCATTCTCTTGCGCGGTGTTGGCAAAGATGATGTCGAGCGTGGACAAGTTTTGGCCAAGCCAGGTACGGCAAAACCACACACCGAATTTGAGGCAGAGGTTTACATTCTGACTAAAGAAGAGGGTGGTCGTCACAAGCCATTCTTTACTGGGTATCGTCCACAGTTTTATATCAGAACAACTGACGTGACAGGTGAGATCACTTTGCCAGATGGCGTTGAGATGGTTATTCCTGGTGATAATGCCAAAATGACAGTAAAACTAATTGTTCCAGTAGCGCTGCACGAAGGATTGCGTTTTGCTATCCGAGAAGGTGGGCACACAATTGGTGCAGGAGCGATTACAAAAATCTTGAAATAAGATACAGAAAACATTGAAGCGCTCGAGTAAATCTCGGGCGCTTCTTTTTTTTGCAAATAAACAATCTTATCTCGAGTGACGGGGTTTACTTCTCGAGAAATTGTTTGTATAATCGCACCCTACGATTTAGTCGAGAAAGACAAATGGCAAAACAAGCAAAAACAGCGGCACCAGTCAACAAGATCCGAGTTCGTCTTAAGTCCTACGATCATCGAGTTATTGATGAAGCAAGTAAGAAAATACTAGAGACAACACTTTCTACTGGTGCGCAGGTGGTTGGTCCAGTTCCGCTTCCGACACACATTCGTGACTTTACTGTTTTAACTTCTCCACACACAGACAAGAATGCTCAAGAGCACTATGAGATTAGAACACACAAGCGCATGCTCGATATAGTTAACCCAACAAGTAAAACCATTGACTCACTGATGCATTTAGAATTGCCTGCCGGTGTTTCGATTCAGATAAAAATGTAGGGGGATATTTGCTGTCAACAGCACAACAAAGAAATAATGATACGTATGCAAGATATTTTTGTGACCAAAATTGGCATGACACAAGCCTGGAATACAGCTGGTAAGCGCATTGCTGTCACTCGTTGTCGTGCAGATAAAAACTTGGTTATTGGTTCAAAAGAACTCAAAACACCAAATTCGTTTGAAATAACTCTTGGTTATGGCAAAAAAAAGCTCCAAAATATGAAGAAGCCACTTCGCGCACAACTTGCAAAAAGCGGCTTTTCTCTTGGTGCTGAGTTTTTGCGCGGTAGCAGTTTTGAGGAAACCGAAGAAATAAAAGTCCCCAAAGTTGGAACTTCAGTTTCTGCGCTCGACTATCTAGCGGTAGGAGATTTAGTCAAAGTACAAGGCGTATCAAAAGGTAGGGGGTTCACTGGTGCTGTCAAGCGTTATGGTTTTAAAGGTGGACCAAAGACACATGGTCAATCAGATCGAACTCGTGCGGTTGGTTCCATTGGCGCTGGTACAACTCCTGGTAGGGTGTACAAGGGCAAGAGAATGCCCGGTCATTCTGGCGTTGACACCGTCACAGTATCGGGACTCGTGATTGTTCATGTTGATCAGAAAGAAAATGAAATTTGGTTGAGTGGCCCAGTACCAGGTGCTATTAATTCTTCACTTCGTATTCGCAAAGACGGTGGCCAAAAACAGATCAAACTAAACTTGGTAGCATCTGGCATTGCTGCTGCGGAACGAGAACTTGAATCAACAGAGGCTGAGAAATAGTATGAAAAAAAACATCAATGTACAACTCGTTTCTCAAGCTGTTTCTGTTGCACTCTCCAACAAGCGTCAGGGTACTAGTAAGGTAAAGACACGTTCGGAAGTCAATCTTACTAAGCGGAAGATGTACAAGCAGAAAGGGACGGGTGGAGCGCGTCATGGAGCAAAATCGGCACACATTTTTGTTGGTGGTGGTGTTGCACACGGTCCAGTTGGCAATGCAAATTGGAACCGATCTCTACCAAAGACAATGAAGCGAATGGCACTTAAATCTGCACTCGAGATGCAGTCTGCCGCAATTGTTGTTGTGCCCGAACTCAACAAACTCAGTGGCAAAACAAAAGAGGCAGTAGCGGTTCTTGATAAGGTAGCACCAAAGGCTCAAAGAATTTGTGTCGTTTTAGAAAAAGCCACTCCAGAATCAATTAGATCTCTTCGTAATATCTCTCGAGTCACTTCGGTATCGGCTGTACAGCTTAATGCGCTACATATCGTGCAAGCTGATAAAATTTTATTTACTGAAAAGTCAAAGGCTTTGGTAAACACACGGATTACTGGCAAGCCGATAGTTGTTGAAAAGCCTGTCATAGCAAAGACAGCCAAATCAAAAACAGCCAAGCCAAAGAAAGCTGTTGTAAATAAGCAGTCCGCTGCGACTACAGCAAAGACCAAAAAGGCATAGATGAAAACATTTGCGATTACAAAACCAGTTATTACCGAGAAGTCGTACAAACTTGCTTCTACACTCAATGTCTATACGTTCGAAGTTGCAATTCACACGACAAAAAATCAGGTTAGAGAAGCGATTCAAGAAATTTTTCCTGTCACGGTTACTGCGGTTCGCACAGTAACACAACAACCTCGAGCACACCGAGTTGGTAGGAAGCGCCTTTTGTCACACAAGGCAAAAAGAAAGCGAGCACTCGTAACACTCAAAACTGGTGATAGCATTGATTTATTTAATATAGGCTCAGAGGAGAAGGTAGTAAAGTAACATGTTACTGAAACGAAATCCAACCACTGCCGGCAGAAGAAATCAAGTTGTCGTTGATCGCTCTTTCTTGCACAAGGGTTCACCAGAAAAATCACTTCTAGTGCCAGGTCATAAGAAGCGTCAAGGACGAGGTTTTCGTGGTCATATCACCGTTCGCCATCGTGGTGGTGGAGTCAAAAAACGAATGAGAATTATTGATTGGAGGCGTAGTAAGCGGGAAATCCCAGGTGTAGTACAACGCATCGAGTATGATCCCATGCGAAGCGCGCACTTGGCACTCATTCATTATCCAGATGGTGATAAAAAATATCAACTTGCACCGGAAGGCCTACAAGCTGGCGATACAGTTTTGGTAGGTGAGAAAGCCGAGATTAAACCTGGCAACGCATTGCCAATGGCGAAGATTCCTGTCGGCGTACCCATCCACAATCTCGAGATTATGCCTGGCAAAGGGGCTCAGATTGTTCGTGGTGCTGGAGCAAGTGCAGTAATTCAATCAAAAGAAGGCAAGTTTGTTGTTGTATTACTGCCTTCAAAAGAACTTCGATTGCTAAAACGAGAGTGTTTGGCTACAATCGGCCAGGTTGGTAACCCAGAGTGGAAGGGTCGTAAGCTTGGCAAAGCTGGTAGAAAGCGATTGCTCGGTATTCGTCCTACAGTAAGAGGTACAGCGCAGCACCCTGGCAGTCACCCTCATGGTGGTGGCGAAGGTAGGAGTGGTGTTGGCATGAAGTACCCGAAGACACCATGGGGCAAGCATGCATTTGGTAAAAAAACTAGAAGTAAGCGAAAGACAAGTAAAAAATATATTGTACGAGATAGACGGAGCAAAAAATAATCATGTCCAGATCAAGTAAAAAAGGACCATACGTAGATCCAAAATTGCTTAGTAAGGTAATGAAGCAGAAGCAAAGTGGCGATAAAACAGCCATTAAGACCTGGAGTCGACACTCAGTGATTAGTCCAGATTTTGTTGGTCACACATTTTTAGTTCATCAAGGCAAGGTATTTATAGAAGTATTTGTCAGCGAAGCTATGGTCGGCCACAAGCTTGGTGAATTTGCCCCAACCAGAACATTCCGTGGACACGGCAG
The DNA here is from genome assembly GCA_002772695.1 of Candidatus Pacebacteria bacterium CG10_big_fil_rev_8_21_14_0_10_44_54. Classification (GTDB taxonomy): domain Bacteria; phylum Patescibacteriota; class Microgenomatia; order UBA1400; family PJMF01; genus UM-FILTER-42-14. Next base: position 55,517 of record PFDI01000006.1, on the reverse strand, counting down.
AATTGTAAAGAGAGTCCTGACTAAGACCTAAAACACTTATGATTATTCGTGCAGTACAAAAAAATACCAGACAAACACCAAGAAAAATTCGTTTCGCAGCAGACGCAGTTCGCGGACTTTCTGTCGAACAAGCACTAAGACAGCTTGCTGTAATTGAGCGTCGCTCTGCAGTTGTTTTGCTCAAGGTATTTCGTCAAGCTTTGGCAAATGCACAACACAATCACAATATCACTGCTGATCAACTTAAAATTAAGTCACTCCAAATCAATGAAGGGCCACGTTATAAGCGATTTCGCGCTGTTAGTAGAGGACGTGCTCACAGCATTGTCAAGTTGGCTAGCCATGTAGTTTTGGAGCTAGAAGAGATTGTCGAGAAGCCAGCTACAGAAGCAAAAGAAGCAAAGGTGGCTCCAGCAAAGAAACCGAGAAAAACCGCTGTAAAAAAAGTAACAACCAAGCAAAAAAGTCGAGTAAAAAGTAAGAGAGTGTAGTACAATACCCCTCTGGCAAAAAATATGGGACAAAAAGTACATCCAACTGGTTTTCGTGTCGGCAACACTTTCGGCTGGAAGTCTCGTTGGTTTGCGGAGCCTGCAGAGTATAGTGATACTGTAATCGAAGATTTTCGCTTACGTTCACAGCTCAAGAAGAAACTCTTGACGGCAGGTGTGGTCCAAATTGACATTGAGCGCTCTCTGACGGTGATAAAAATAGTTTTATATGTTTCTCGTCCAGGAGTAGTTATCGGTAGGGGCGGCGCAAATCTTGAGGAAGTCAAGAAAGATGTCGAGCGATTACTTAATGTTGCTAAACTCAAAAAGGACCGAGTCAAGATAGATTTGCGAGTAGAGGAAGTCAATAAGCCAGATTTGAGTGCAAAACTTGTCGTCGAGCGCATTCAAAACCAACTTATTAAGCGCTATCCACATCGTCGAGCTGTTTCACAAGCGATTGACCGAGTGATGCAAGCGGGTGCGCAAGGGGTAAAAATTTCCCTTTCTGGCAGAATTGGTGGAGCAGAAATTGGTAGAAATGAAAAGTACTCAAAAGGTAGTGTTCCCACACAGACTTTGCGAGCAAATATAGATTATTTCCAAGAAGCCGCGCGAACTCGTTCAGGATTCGTCGGTATAAAGGTATGGATCTATAAAGGCGAGGTAGTTTAGGTATGTTGCAACCAAAAAAAGAAAAATACCGCAAACAGTTTCGAGGTAAACGTCGAGGCATTTCCACTCGAGGTGCTGATATTGCATTTGGAGATTTTGGTTTGCAAGCCATCAGCACGGGTTGGGTGACTGGACGTCAAATAGAGGCAGCACGCAAGAAGATAACTTTTATGACTAAACGGGCAGGCAAGTACTGGATTCGAGTTTTTCCACACAAGCCAATTACTAAAAAGCCAGTTGGGGTAAAGATGGGATCAGGCAAAGGCGCGGTAGAGGAGCATGTGGCAGTTGTCAAATCCGGAGTAGTCTTATTTGAGCTTTCTGGTGTGACTGAAGACACGGCGAGAATTGCTTTTCGAAAAGCGGGGCACAAATTATCGGTGAAAACAACATTTTTGAAGAAATAAAACATGAAAAAAACTGATATTCACAAACTACACGAACTTGAGTCAGCCGAATTGACAACGAAGCTTGCTGCATTGAGGAAATCATTTATTTCATTGCGCATGCAAAAGTTTGCCGGCAAACTAGCCAACACAGCGCAGGTGACGCATTTGGCCAAAGATATTGCGCGCGTACTCACAGTTCTCAGGGAAAAAGAAAAGGCAACAACATGAAGCAACTACAAGGAGTGATTACTGCGATAAAGACGCCAAATACTGCGCAGGTTACTGTAACTAGGCAGTGGCAACATCCAATGTACGGAAAATCCGTAAAGAGAACCAAGCAGTATGCATGTCATTATGTTGATATGAAGTTGGTGGAAGGTGCTGAAGTCATTATTGAGTCGTGTCGACCAATGAGCAAAACCAAGCGATTCAGAGTACTAGAACTTGTGGCAAAGGCAGCATGATTCAACTGAGATCTGTACTAGCCGTTAGTGATAACAGCGGTGCCAAGCGTTTGCGCGTCATTCAGGTACATGGTGGTTCGAAGCGACGATTTGGTTATATTGGGGATATTGTCGCAGCTTCTGTTATCGTTGCTGACCCGCAGTCAAATATCAAGCGTGGCGAGATGGTCAAGGCTGTGATAGTTCGTACCCGCAAAGAGTTTCGTCGTAATAATGGTACGTATGTCAGATTCGACGATAATGCAGCAGTTATTATTGAGTCGAGAAAAAGCGTCAATCCGATTGGTACTCGTGTATTTGGTCCAATTGGTAGGGAAGTAAAAAATAGAGGTTTTAGTAAAATTGCAAGTTTAGCGCCTGAGGTTTTATGAGTATGAAAGTATTTGTCGGCGACAAAGTTGTTGTCACCTCTGGAAGAGATAAGGGTATGATTGGCGAAATTGCCCGCATATTGCCAAAACAACGCAAGGTGATTGTGCCTGGTGCAAATCTTTACTCTCGTCACGTCAAACCAAGACAGGGTCAGGCCGGAGAAATTCGCAAAGTCGAGCGACCCCTCGCAATGAGTAAGATCGCAGTACTCAATGACGCAGGTAAGCCAGACAGAATTGGATATGAGCTTACCAAAGATGGTCACAAAACCAGAATATTCAAAAAATCTGGTGCTGTAGCACCGATGCCTAAAGTAGAGAAAAAGAAATCAAAATGACAGCGCTACAACAATACTACCTAGAGACAGTTGTGCCACAACTCAAAAAAGAGATGGACGTTCAGAGTGATTTTGCAGTACCAAGATTACTCAAGATAGTGCTCAATATGGGAGTCAAAGATCCGCAGGAACCTCGAGCCCGAAAACAAGCCCTCGAAAATATTGTCCAGCAGTTTATGGTTATTTCTGGCCAAAAGCCAAACATCACCCTCGCACGCAAATCAATCGCCAGCTTCAAGTTGCGGGAAGGAGATCCGCTTGGGGTAAAAGTCACCTTGCGTGGCAAGCGAATGTGGCAATTTCTGGAAAAACTTATTGCAGTCGCACTCCCTCGTGTTAAAGACTTCCAAGGTGTTTCCAAAACAGGTTTTGATGGTAATGGCAATTACAGCCTAGGTATTGAAGAGCAGATAATTTTTCCAGAGGTGAGCTATGATATGGTAGAGAGTATTCGTAGTTTTCAAGCAGTGTTTGTTTCAACTGCTGAAAAGAACGAAGACGCACTGCAATTACTAACGTTATTGGGTATGCCGTTTGCAAAAGAAGTAGATACTAAGTAGTAGACAGAGAAGAGGGTATGGCAAAGAAATCTAAAATCGCTAAATCAAAGAAGTTGCTACAAAAGCGACAGGCACTTTTGTTGTCAGGCGAAAAAAAATACAATCGCTTCTCGACTCGAGGGGTAAACCGGTGTAAAATAACCGGTCGACCAAAGGCATATATGCGTTACTTTGGGCTCAGTCGTTTAACATTTAGAGAGTTAGCGCTTAAAGGCGAATTGCCTGGTGTTGTAAAGGCAAGTAAATAAACATGACAGATCCAATTGCAGATTTTCTAATTAGAATTAAGAATGCACTTCGTGCGAATCACGATACGGTCGAGATGCCGTATTCAAAAATGCGTTACTCGCTTGGGGAGATTTTGGTACAAGAGGGTTACATCACCAAGATTGAGCAGATTACAAGTGGTCAGTTTCCAGCTCTACACGTCAAGCTCAAGTACAACAATCGAGTTTCGGTAGTCAATGACGTTAAAAGAATCTCGAAGCCTGGTCGTCGTGTTTACGCTCCAGCCAACAAAATTCCTCGGGCATTGGGTGGATATGGCATTACTATTCTTTCCACCAATCAGGGTTTGTTGTCAGATAAGGAAGCACGAAAAAGAAAAGTGGGCGGAGAATTGCTCTGTCAAGTTTGGTAAATTATGTCAAAAATCGGACGCACCCCAATCAGCATCCCCTCTGGAGTAACGCTCACTCAAGCAGATGGTGAAATGCGGGTGGTGGGACCAAAAGGAGCGTTGGTGGTGGCGATACCAACAGGTATTTCATTTAGCCAAACGCCAGAAGAAATAACGGTAAACAGGGCCAATGACACTAGGCAAAGTAGGGCAAATCATGGTCTGATCAGAAGTCTACTGCAGAACGCAATTGTGGGCGTGAGCGAAGGTTTTACTAAAACGCTCAAACTTGTTGGCACTGGTTATAGGGCGCAATCCAAAGGTGCGGGTATTTCACTTGCTCTGGGATTTTCACATCCGATCACACAAGATGCTGTCCCTGGGATTAAGTTTGAAGTACCAGATACAGAAACAATTATTATCACTGGCATAGACAAGCAGCAGGTAGGACAACTAGCGGCAGAACTTCGCTCAAAGCGACCACCTGAGCCGTATAAAGGCAAGGGCATCAGATATGAGAGTGAGAAAGTCAAGCGCAAACAAGGTAAGGCAGCGGCTGCATAAGCTATAAGAACATCATCATGACACAAGATTTTCACAGATTGACTCGAAACCAAGTGCGCCAACGTAGAGTGCGTGCCAAACTTTTTGGTACTGCGGTTCGACCGAGAATTTCTGTCTCGCGCTCCAACAAGCATCTTTTGGTACAGGTTATAGATGATGCTGCACAAAAAACACTCTTCGGCATGCATACAAAGTCACAATCTGCCAAGAAAAAGGTCGAGACTAAAACTCAAGCTGGCAAGAAGATTGCGGCAACAGTAGCAGCAGAGCTGCAAAAGCGAAAGATTACAACTGCAATTTTTGATCGTGGACAGTATCCATATCTTGGTAGGATTCGTGAGTTTGTCCAGACATTACGAGCAGAAGGCATTACAATATAGGATCCGTATGGTAGAACAACATAATCAGGCATCAGAGTACGACGAAAAGGTGATCCAGATCTCTCGCGTTTCCAAAAAAACAAAAGGTGGGAGTAAGGTTGGCTTTTCAGTATTGATGGTTGTTGGTGACCGAAAAGGCAAAGTTGGTGTTGGGCTTGGCAAAGCGAGTGATGTAGTGACTGCAATTCAAAAGGGTATTAAGAAAGCCAAGAAGAAATTCATAACAGTTCCGATTGACGGTACGACGATTCCATTTCGCATCCTTATGAAAAAAGGTGCAGGACAAGTTTTACTCAAACCAGCGCCAAAGGGTTCGGGAGTTATTGCGGGAGGTCCCGTCCGAGCAGTTGTAGAGGCTGCAGGGATTCGAGATATTTCAAGCAAGATTTTGGGGACACAAAACCAAGCTTCAAATGTATACACTACTTTTGCCGCGCTCGTGCAAATTTCAAATATTGTTGAGCTAAAGCATATCTCTCTCAAATCAATTGCGCAGGTAGAGGCTGAGGAAGCGGCAAAAATTGCAGAAGAACAAGCGCGACTTACTGCGGTCAAGAAGCCTGACGCAAAAAAGCCAGCCAAAAAGTCTGTAGAGCCAAAAGCTGCTGTAAGTAAATTAGTCAAAAAAAGCCCAACAACCAAAGCAAAAACAAAAGTATCCACAAAAAAAGCACCTGCTAAGAAAAAATAATCATGCCAAGTTTACTCTCACAACTCACAGCTAGTACCACAAAAAAACGTAAGCGCGTAGGCCGAGGCTACGGGTCTGGCATTGGTGGTCACACGGCCGGTAGAGGACAAAAGGGTCAGAGGTCTCGTTCGGGTAAAGGCATTCCATTATGGTTTGAGGGTGGTCAATTGCCACTTATTAAGCGCATGCCAATGCTTCGTGGTAAGGGAAAATTTGTTTCATCTGGTAAGCGAGTAGAGCTTTCACTTAGCAAGCTTAATACAGTCGTAGCAGATATTGTGACACTTGAGACACTGAAATTAGAAAAAATTATCAGCAGTCGAGCAAAAGGCGTTAAGATTATTGCAACTGGCGAGATCTCAAAGAAAAAAACTGTGCAAGATTTGGATGTTACGAAAGCTGCTCAACAAAAGATTGAAGCAGCAGGTGGTAGTATCACGCAAACAAGTTAACTCACATTGTGCAGAGATTTATTGCCCTCTTCCAAAAAATAGCTTCTTCTGCACAACTCAGAAAAAAGTTATTTTTTACTGCCTTAATTTTCTTAGTTTTTCGTATTCTTGCACATATTCCCTTGCCTGGTGTAGACATTGATAGACTTGAGCAATTATTCAGCGGCAGTCAGTTTCTCAGTCTTCTCAATGTGTTTTCTGGCGGAACGTTGGCAAGGTTTTCGATCGCTGCCGTGGGAATCAATCCATTTATCACAGCATCAATTGTGATGCAGCTTGCAGGTATGGTTATCCCAAAACTCAAAGAATTACAGAAAGACGGCGAGAGTGGTCGAGAAAAAGTTAATCAATATACAAGATTGCTTTCGGTTCCACTTGGCATTGTTCAGAGTATTTCTGTTCTAGCGTTATTGCGATCACAGGATTTGCTACTTGCCTCAGACCTCGTCATTTTGGGAGCAATCATTCTTTCTTTGATCACTGGTTCTTTGGTGGTTATGTGGTTAGGCGAGCTTATCTCAATCTACGGCATTGGTAATGGTATTTCCATGATTTTATTCGCTGGTATTATTAGTCAGCTCCCAACCTCAGTTGGACAGGTATGGTCGCTTACAACTGCAGATCAACTTATGACTGTTGTGATTTTTCTAACCCTGTTTCTTTTGGTTATTGCCTTGATAGTGTTCATGAATGAGGCGATCAGAAAAGTGCAAATTCAGTATGCCAAACGAACTCGTGGTAGCAAAGTTTATGGTGGACAGACAACGCACCTACCTATTCGTGTCAACGTTACAGGAGTGTTGCCAATTATTTTTGCTGTTTCACTAATGCTTGTACCATCTTTTTTGGCCAGGATTTTCTTGGCCAGCGCCAACCCAGAACTTATCACCTTAGGGCAGAACCTGAGCATTTGGTTTGCAGAGACTTCCTATATATATATGACAATTTACTTTCTAGTAGTGCTCGTGTTTACCTTTTTCTCTGCGTTGATCTTTTTTAACGCAGAGGACATTTCTTCTGAACTAAAAAAAAGTGGCGCCTTTATTCCTGGCATACGACCAGGAGCATCGACAAAGAAATATCTAGAGTTTGTGGTTTCTCGCATTACCTTTGCAGGAGCCCTTTTTCTTGGTTTTGTTGCAGTTTTACCATCAGTGGCGCAGTTACTGACACAAATTCAATCGCTTGCTATTGGCGGAACTGGAGTGCTGATTGTTGTTTCCGTTATTTTAGAGACGACAAAACAGGCTGAGAGTATGCTGGTCGAACAAAATTACGACCAGTATACATAATAATCACAGTACAAAGAAAAAAAGGATAAACATGAAAATAGTTTTGATTGGTATACAGGGAGCCGGCAAATCAACACAGGGAAGCATGCTGTCTGATAAATATAAAATTCCGTACCTTTCTTCTGGTCACATCTTTCGAGAAATGGCTAAGGAAAAAACTAGGCTTGGTCGTTGGCTCAAAGAGCTGCTTAATTCTGGAGCGCTTGTCCCAGATGAGACAACACTAGAAGTTGTTCTCACGTACCTTAAAAAGCCAGAATACCAAAATGGCTTTGTACTCGACGGTTTTCCTCGCACTGTAGCCCAAGCAGAAGCCTTCAACGGCTCTATTGATCATGTAGTTTATATTGACGTTTCTGACAAGGAAGCACTCTGGAGAATTTCCGGTCGTGTAGCAGAACGTGAAGACGAGACACTCTCTGCGATCAGACAGCGTATTTCTCTTTTTCATAGTGTGACGACTCCTGTTATTGAAGCATATCGAAAAAAAGGCAAGCTACGAACCGTTGATGGCGAACTCTCTATAGAAGACGTTTTTGCTCAGATCATTGCTGCAATCGAGGCATAAGTTGTCACCTACGCAGCAAGTTACTACTAGAATTACTGCAATGCGACAAGGCGGTCGTATTCTGGCTCAGATCAGAGATGAGCTGGAGCGACGGACAGTCCCTGGCACGACTTTTGAAGAAATTGAGTCTTGGGCTCAAGCATTACTAAAAAAACACAAGGTTGTAGCTAGTTTTTCTAGTGTTCCTGGATACAGCTGGGCAACTTGTGTCATGCGCAACGACGCTCTTTGTCATGGTATACCACAACAAGATACAATCCAGAGCGGGGATGTAGTTACCATCGACATTGGACTACTCAACAAGGGATATCATCTCGATACAACCACAAGCTTTATTGTTGGTGAGGCACCTGTTGGAACCCAGGAGTTTCTTGCGGTTGGCAAGAAGAGCCTCGCAGCAGCTATAGCAAAAGTGCGATCCGGTGCCTCTGTCTATGCTGTTAGCAAAGCTATGCAACGCGTTCTTGATACTCATGGTTTTGGCGCTATTTACCAATTAACTGGCCATGGCATAGGTGAAAAACTACATATGGAGCCTAGCATACCTGTAGTAGCAAATAAGTCTGATGAGAAAGTATTTTTTTCGACAGGACAGACTGTTGCTATAGAAGTGATGTACGCGGCGGGCGACCCAGAGCTCAAATTAGCAAAGGACAACTGGACCTATCGCACCAAAGACGGCTCGCTCTCTGCGATGTTTGAAGAAACGGTGCTTGTAACTGAGTTTGGACACGAAGTCCTGACAAAAAGCCTATAATTTGTTATAATCTGGGGTTCTATGGGTAAAGTGCAAGATCATAAGCGAACTGCAAAAGGCCGGCGACAAGTCGACCCAACTCAACAAAAGGCTGCTGCTAGTGACCGTTTTGAGGTGGAAGGTGAGGTTTCTCGTTGTCTGCCAAACACTATGTTTTATGTTGAAATCAAGCAGTCGCAGTATCCACAAATGATTGGCAGAACACTACTTGGCACATTAGTTGGAAAGATGAGACTATTTCGAATTCGGGTTTTGCCTGGCGATGTAGTTAAGGGATATGTATCAAAATATGACCTCAAAAAGATGAAAATAACCTTTAGATCAACACAAAAGGAACCGCAGTCAATTTAAGTCTTTTCAAACAAGATCACACCTGGTATAGTTCACCTCTCTTGAGGAATTAAACATGAAAGTTCGGACATCACTAAAAAAAATCTGCATCGGCTGTAAATTTATTCGCCGAAAGGGTGTGTTGCGTGTGGTTTGCTCGACAAATGCTAAGCATAAGCAAAGACAGGGCTAGTATATGATTCGTATCGTTGGTGTTGACCTTCCAGAACATAAAAAGATTCAGTTCGCACTGCAGAGTATCTTTGGTGTTGGCGCGTATCGGGCGAAGAGTATTTTGACCGAAGCACATGTTGATGAACACAAAAGAACCCGAGATCTCACCACCGATGAAATAAATAGAATCCAACGAAGCCTCGAACGATTCCAAACTGAGGGAAATCTGCGGCGAGAAATTAACGACAATATAGATAGACTTAAGAGAACCAAGACCTATCGTGGTTCCAGACATGCTGCAAAATTACCAGCTCGAGGACAAAGAACCCGAACCAACTCTCGCAGTGCACGCGGCGGTGGCAAACGCAAAACGGTTGGTTCATTGAGCAAAGAAATGGCTGCAAAGTTAGAAGATAGTTCAGCAAAAAAATAATCTATGGCAAACACTACCAAATCAGCATCAAAAAATAAGAAGCAACGGCTTGTTTCGAGTGGTCGTTTGTATGTGACAGCAACATTCAATACCACACTTGCTAGCGTGACCGACGAGCAGGGCAATGTACTCTGTTGGTCAACCGCTGGTGAAGCAGGATTTACCGGTTCGCGCAAGTCAACGCCTTATGCTGCGACAATTACGCTCGAAAATGCAGTCAATAAGGCCCGTGCATTTGGGATGCAGACAATGGATCTGTATATTAAAGGACCAGGTCCGGGTAGAGATGTAGCACTACGTGTTCTTAAAGCTCAGGGTATCCGGATCAACATGATTGCCGATATGACTCCGTCTCCACACAATGGTACTCGACCAAGGAAAGCAAAGCACAACAAATAATTATGTCACGATACACAGGTTCACGAAACAAACTAGCACGCCAGATTGGTGAAGATTTGTCTCTTAAGACAAATGCGCTCAAGGTGGGTCGTCGTATTAACATCAGACCAGGCCAGCATGGCGCTAAGAGACGAAGAAAATTATCAGATTACGGTATTCAATTGAGAGAAAAACAGAAGATTCGTTATGTCTATGGTGTTTCAGAAAAGCAATTACAGCGACTTTACCAACAAGCTACCAAGAGCCAGCTTGCCACGGGTTCAACGCTTATCTCTTATCTTGAACGAAGACTAGATAACGTTGTGTTTCGTTTAGGTTGGGCGCCAACTCGCGCTGCTGCGCGACAGCTTGTCAGTCATTACCATGTACGACTCAATGGTAAGAAACACAATGTGGCATCCTACCAAGTACAAATAAATGACGCGCTTGTTTTGAGCACAAAAGCGAGCAAAATTCCTGCTATCAAAGCTATGCTTGAATCAGACGCGGTCCAGCCAGAATGGCTCGAGAAAAAACAAGTTGCAGCTAGGGTTGTTAGATTGCCAGTACGCAGTGACGTAATTGAACCAGTTGTAGAGCAGTTAGTAGTAGAGTATTACAGTCGATAAGTAGTAAAAAGTATAAACCAAAGAAACGGATTCTCTCAGATGAGAGGAGAAGAAACAAAAAGGAACAATATGTTACAAGATACAGCAGAATACCCTGTCATGAACCCAACATTTGAGTTGAGCGAAGTGGCAGAAAATGATCAGACTTCTGTCATTACCATAGAACCACTTGAGCAAGGCTATGGCCACACGCTTGGCAATGCAATTCGCCGAGTGCTTTTGTCGTCTTTGCCTGGTGCAGCAATTACACAATTCAGAATGCAGGGCGTTGACCATCAGTTTAGTGCGATTCCGGGTGTTACCGAAGACGTCTTAGAGATTGGTCTTAATCTTAAGTTAGTGCGAGTCATTGCTCAGGCAAACGGCGCCGGCACACTGCGGCTTTCAGCTAAGGGACCAAAAGTACTTACTGCCAAAGATATTGAGTGTGAGGCTGGTTTTTCTATTGCCAATGGTGACCAGCACATTATGACTTTAGCAAAAAATGGTTCAATAGACATAGAAATGACAGTGGACACAGGCACTGGGTATCAAGTGTCCGATGACAAGCAAAGCACCGGAGTTGGTGACGTCATGCTCGATGCGCTATTCTCACCAATCGTAAGCGTATCATATAAAGTCGAGTCTACTCGAGTTGGACGCAGAACCGATTTTGACAAACTTATTTTATCAATCACAACTGACGGTTCTATCTCACCGATAAACGCAGTCAAGCAAGCAGCCCAGATACTGTCTAGACAGTTTACGCAGATTACAAATCCTGCGACACAAGTGGTTGTTGAGCCAGAATCAACCCTCAGTCCAGAAGAGGCAGAAGTACTTCGACTCACTGTCGAAGAGCTTGACCTCCCAACTCGTATAGCCAATGCATTACGCAAGGGTGGTTTTGCCACTGTTGGTGACTTAGTTGGTACCTCAAAAAATATTATTGCAAAGGTAAAAAATCTTGGTGAGAAAAGCGTGGTAGTTGTTGATGGCGCACTGCAGAAAAAGGGCGTCAGTTTAGGCGAGTAATTTACCATGAGACACAGAGTAGCAAAACGCAAGCTAAATCGTGACACAAAGCACCGGGGTGCTCTGATGAAAAACCTCCTGCGTGAGTTGTTTTTGCATGGTACGATCACAACGACCCAAGCCAAGGCGAAAGAGCTCAAGCGTCAGGTAGACTCAGTCATAGTGCGTTCAAAAACTGATTCTGTTGTCAATAGAAGAGTGTTGCACAAGCAGTTTGGCAAACGTGATATTAGTAATGCATTGGTTGCTGTTATTGCCCCGGCATTCAAGAAACGCGACTCTGGTTTTGTTACCATTTCACCTGCTGGTATTCGCCGAGGTGATGCAACACCACTTTTTAAGGTCACCCTACTAGAACAAAGAGAGCGTTTGGGAACATTTAAACCAAAAACCCCAAATATACCAAAAAAGACGGTGGCGGTAGAGAAATCTGTGGCAAAAAAACCAGCAGCCACAACAAAAAAGAAATCAATAACAAAGAAGAAATAACATGCACAAATCGTCTATCACTAAACCAGCAGATGTAACGAGAGCTTGGCATGAAGTAGATGTCTCCAAGGCGATTCTTGGCAGATCTGCAACACAAATTGCTACATTGCTTATAGGTAAGAAAAAGAAAGACTATACACCAAATGTTGATATGGGTGATTATGTTGTCGTTATTAACGCTGCCAAAGTAGCAGTCACTCGCAATAAAGCCCAGCAGAAGATGTATTATCGTCACTCAAATTATCCTGGCGGTTTTGTCAGCACCCCTTTTGCAGATATGCAAGCTAAATTTCCCGAACGTATTATTGAAAAAGCCGTTTACAACATGTTGCCAAAAAATAAATTGCGAAATCAGCGAATGAAGCGACTCAAAATCTATGCTGGAGCAGAACACGGGCATCAGAGTCAATTGGCTACAAAGGAGTAAGTTATGGCGTTACGTTTAGCAAAGAAAAAAGGTCAAGCACAGCGAGTGGTAAAGAAAATTATCCCACAAGCCAAGAAGTCAGCTAAGGTAGTTGAAAAGAACACAGTTCCAACGCAGACTGGTGCATACACTGAGGGAATTGGCCGAAGGAAAGTCGCTACTGCACGTGTTCGTTTATACACGGTGGAGGGAGACTTTGCTGTTAATGGTGTATTGGCAGGAGAGTATTTCAACACCATTCCAGACGCAGTACGGCTGCTTCGCGCACCACTGGCTGTAACTGGCGCTAGCGAGACGACCGCTGTTTCAGTCAAGGTTTCTGGTTCTGGTACGAGAGCACAACTAGAAGCTATCGTACATGGTTTAGCTCGAGCACTCGACAAACAAAATGCAGAATTTCACACTTTGCTCAAACAAGAGGGTATGCTCACCCGTGATGATCGCATGAAGGAAACTCGCAAAATTGGCATGGGTGGAAAAGCCCGACGCTCAAGACAGTCGCCGCGTCGTTAGCTGCTTGCGCTAGTATATTTTTTCAGACTATATTTCCAAAATTGTAAACTGGAAAGTAGCAACAATCCGGTGATGCCAAATACTAGAGCAATACCGACTGAAGGTTTTAGATTGAGTAACACCTGTGCTGGAACAGTAAGCATTAGTCCAATCGGAATGAGAAAAAATAAGACTAAACGAATAGACTCATGATAGATAGAAACAGGAAATCTGCCGAGCGAGGTAAGATCTCGATAGAGCCAAACAAGTCCTTCAATTTCAACGATAGACACAGCAATAGCTACAATGAGAATGTGCAGTGCCAATGCTATGACAAGCGCATTCACAAACAATACTGCAAACAAAAGAATTGAGACGGGGGTGACAGAGATTGTCAGAGTGCTAAGCAGATAGAAGCTTACGCCCACTGTTGGCAGCAAAAATAACAAATCATTTATATCTGGTTTGTCGGTTAGGATGCGAAATAATGGATTGAGCGGTTTAATGAGTAAAAAATCAAGCTCGCCATTTTTTACTTGATTGCCAAATACATAGACGTTGCGAAAGAGTGCTTGAGAAAATGAATCGATCACTTGATAAACCAAAAAAAAGACCAGCATTTCATCGCTAGAATAACCACCAAGCGTAGAGACGCTTTGCTTAATCAGTAGCAAAAACAACAGGCTGATTGAAAATCGAAACATTTTTCCGAGTAAGAAAAATATATTTGTACCTCGATGCACAAAGGCAACTTGCAGTGCGTTAAAGCCAGTTAATCGCCAGACTCGCCAGTATGTTTGTATTCGATTCATTACTGTCCTTGTGCTGCGTAGTTTTTAAATCCCCAGTGCCAAAGAAATTTGTTGAGTAAATAAAATAAAACTATCCAAAGTAGCAATGCGCTACTATGAATCAAAATTTTATCGATTGCCACTTTGCCGAGAAAAACCTGCGTTTGCATAAAGGTGAGGTATGGAAATGGGGTGAGGAATAAAGCAGACTGTAGCCAATCTGGCAAAATATTAAGCGGAAATAACTTGCCAGCGCTAAAATCAAGGAAAATAAAGAATAAAAATTTTGGCCCCCAAGTATCAGGACTCCAAAAGCCGAGGGTGCCAAATAAGAGCGAGAAAAGAAAGTTGAGAATCACTCCACCAGCTGCCCAGAGGAGGAAAACTACTGTAGTATATGCCGAAGGAAGCACAATTTCTGGTTGAAAGAGTGCGATGAGTATGCCGCTTTCGATCAAGGTGGCAAGAATATTGCGACCCTTGTCTGCCACTTCTTCGATTGCTAGATACGAAAACAAAGAGACCGGTTTGAGTAGCAACGAGCTGATATCACCCGAGTAGATTCGTTCTGCGAGGCCGTACAGTGCTGATGCAAGCACGAGTCCATGCAGTATGGCTGCCATAAAAATGTAACTAATCATCTCTGCCCTGTTGTAGCCAAATACGTTGGTTTGGCTAGTAAATAGGACACTCCAGACAGTGAGTGACATCAGGCTTGATAAAAATTGTCGAAACCGCCACATCAAGAGATTGGTTCTGTAGACGAGACCATTTTGCCAGGAGAGCGACAGTAATCTAAGATATGGGTTCACGCGATTTTTGCTCTATTACCAAACACTTCTCGAATAATTGCTTCTAGTGGTGCTTCCTCGATATTAAGATCCTGTACTGGTAGTGATTCAAGCAAGCGAGCTGCAATTTTTGTTGCATCTTTGCGCGAGACAAGCAAAGTAGCTGATGAGCCAGTGAGGTGTTTTATTGTGCCAAACTTTTTCAAGTCATTTTTGCTGACGGGCGCAGCGAATACTACTGAGAGAATTTTGTTGCGAGCATATTTGTTAATGATACTACTGAGTAAGCCATCATATATTTTTTTGCCATGATCAATCATGATGACACGCTCACAAAGTTCTTTGACGTCATCCATATAGTGACTCGTCAAAATGATTGTTGCGTTATACTCTTTATTGTACTCAGAAATAAAATCTCGCAGTGTTTTTTGCATAATCACGTCAAGACCAATAGTTGGCTCATCCAAGAAGAGCACTTTTGGATTGTGCAAAAGTGCTGCAATAAGTTCGCACTTCATGCGTTGTCCGAGCGAAAGTTTGCGGACTTGAATTTGTATGGAATCTTTTACATCGAGCAAATCAACTAGTTTATTGAGTGTTTTGCGAAACCGTGGGTTTGGGATATCATAAATCGCTTGGTTGAGCAAAAATGTTTCCATGGCGGGTAGGTCCCACCAAAGTTGATTTTTTTGTCCCAGCACTAGTGAGAATTGTTTTTGAAAAGCATTTTCTCGATTCCAAGGATTGAAGCCGAGTACAGAAACTTCTCCACTAGTGGGATATAGCAGGCCAGCAAGCATCTTAAGCGTTGTTGTTTTGCCTGCTCCGTTTTGTCCGATAAAACCAACAACTTCACCCTGTTTGATTGAAAATGAAATATCATCAACCGCAGCTACAGTTTCGTATTCGCGTCGCAGAAGTGAGCGGACTGAGCCGAGTAATCCTGGTTCTTTTTTGTAAACAGAAAAATGTTTTTTTAGATTTCTTACAGTGATTACTGGTTCTGGCATAGTTTCCTAAAACACCCTTATAAAAGGGTGTTTTTTTACTCAAGCAACTATGTGTAGTTTACCAAACAGCTTTTTTGAGAGGTTTGCCTACCTTGAGGTTTACTACTCGATGCGATTTGATAGTTTGTCGTTTGTCTTCATTACCAAATGGCACAACTTGTTTGTCATTGACGGTACTAACATAAATTGTACCAAAACCCGAGAGTACTACCTTTTCACCTTTTTTAAGTGAGCGCGTAACCTCTTCGAGTAGTGCCTCAATCGCATCAGAGGATGCTTTTTTTGTAAGATGAGCTTTTTTGGCGACAATTGCTATGAGCTGAGACTTTGTCATGATTGTCATCCTTTCGTATCAGCACGTGAATTTTTACAGTCAGCTATGTGGATCCAAGTGTACTGTATACGAACTGCAAGTCAAGAGGGAGATCAAATTTGCTAGATGTATCGGTATAGTTTTAAAAATGCCAGGCAAGCTCCAAGTAGATCATAACCGACGTCACGCAAGGTACCAAATCTTCCTGGTACCAATTGTTGGTGAAGTTCATCACTAATGGCATAGATAAGTACAAGTAGAAACGGTACTTGCCAACGCTTATTTCCTGTTACTCCTACGAGGATTTGTGAGCGGTATACGAGGAAGTAGAGTATGGCATACACGGTAATGTGAGCTGATTTTTTGAAGATAAAGTCGTATGTTTCTACATAAAGACCTGGCAAGATAGCTTGATTAGATAGATAGAAAATAAGAGTAGCCCAAAGCAGAACTGGCAGATATGCGTTTATAAAAAGTGGTACTTTTGGGCTAGGTGAAGAGATCTTTGCGGGCATAGAGACTACTTATTGTTACAAGCAGGCCTCCTAGTATACCACCGAGTGATGTTTCATTTGATTTGGCTGGTAGCGATTTCTGTGTCGTATTTTTTGTCAGTTTATCTTGCTGCACCAATGCTTGTATTGTGATAATTTCTTTTGCTAGTGAATACGGATAGGCTGGCTGTGCAGTTATTGTAGTGCCAAGGACTTGTCCAGAATCTTTGACTTGATCTGCAGAAGCGGCAGTAGACTGCACACTTGTGGCTTCAATTTTGTTCACCTCCATTACATCTTCCCCATCACTTTCTTCAAACAGCTTATTTGCCTCGTTTGGCGTCGGATGCGAAGGCACCCAGTTGTCGTTGTTCAGAGTTAGGCTGTAGCCACTTTTGCAATATGAGTAGCTTGCTTCAGCAACTACGGTGCCAAGATTGGTCGTGATGAGGAGCGAGTCTCCTGAGTTATTAAGCATACTGTTGCTCCAAGAAAAAACCACTCGGCTGTCATTTGCTATCAAACCAGCGAGTTCCCGAGTGTTTCCGGTGCTATCTGTAATTAGCCAGTTTTCAAGCGAAATAGTTTCACCGAAGTTGCGCAGCTCTATCCACTCTGGTTGTCCAGAGTAAGGACATGCCATGATTTCAGAAAGTTGCACGTTTGGTTTTATTACTACAGCAGCAGGAGTGGCCGAGACAGCTGCTTGAGTAGCGATGGGTATTGGACTAGGTTGCACTGCACTTGCAGTAGCGACAATACCTGCGCTAGGTGATGACTCGAACACTTCTCCTGTCAGCAAATCTTGGTGCCACGAAAGACCTTTGGTGCTACTCGAGTAAGAGAGTGAAGCTGAATAGGTAGCAGCCGGATCACTTAGGACAACAGTGTCACCAGTGTTATTGAGCGTGCTGCCTGATAAATTGAGAATAAAAATTTCGTATGGCTGCAAAATAAAATCTGTAAATTGGTGCAGCAAGCTGGGAGTACTGAGTGTGTCAAACACAGTCCAATCGGTTAGATCTGCAGCGCTTGACGCTGCATTGTAGAGTTCTATCCACTCATTTTCACCTGCATTGGGAGCTGGGTAAAGTTCGGAAACAACAATGTTTTGGGCATGCGCTGTATCTAGTCCAAACCGCAAGGTAAACGCGATGAGCAGTGTGCACAAAGTGATTCTCACCCATTCAGCATACGAAAATAGATGACATCAAGTGTTATAGCATGTTAGTAATTTACGTGCAGGTAATAGGTGCTGATATTATCGCTTTGCTCAACACGCACGTAGCGCAAGTTGCCACCACCGCAAGCAATGCTCCCGCGATAGAGGGTGCCGGGTTGTACAGCGCGAACTCGAGCGTCGTTTGATATGCTCGACATATCAATACCGGTATGTGGTTCGCCGCCATAGGCGCGATGTACTCGAGCATAGTAGGTCATGCCGAAACCTTGATTGATTCTTGCAGCATCAAACATGGGCCAATCCCAACTACCACCAAAACCAAATGGGCTATCTGGCTGATTATTCCAGATAGGAGAAATTGATTTTAGATATGCTGCGGGATCCTGTGTCACTCCGTTTTTGGCCACCTCAAAATGCAGATGTGAGCCAGTAGAACAAACACTCGAACCGAGTATGATGCTGGCAATTGTGTCTCCCGTATTTACTGGACCTACTTGTGATTCTACGCCTTTGCCCGCAATAATTGATTGAATGGCTGAGAGTTCAGCGAGTGTTTTGGCAAGAGCTGCTTGATAGGCAGCTTCATTACTTTTTGTTTCGCTGAGTAGGTATTGTTGCTCGCTTCGTTGCTTTGCCAAAACAGATTGTTCTCGCTCGAGTCGAGACTGAACTTTTTCAACCTCCTGCTGTTTTTCTTCCTTGGTTATTTTCTGCTGATCAAATGCAAGGCGCTGGGCTTCTGCTCGTTGCATGGCGAGCGCGGTTTGTAGCCGAGCCTCCTTGAGGTATCTCAGTTGAGAAAAAAACGAAGTAGCAGATTTTTTATTTAGGACAAAAAGATTTTTATTGACACGAGATTGCTTGTATTCTGTCTGGATACGCTCTACCAAGAGCGTGGTAAGTCGATCAAGCGAGAGATTGAGGCCACCAATTCTTTGGCTCAAATCGACAATTTGTTTTTCAAGTAAGGCAATCTCTGCTTCTGTTTGTTGAATCAAGACTTCCTGGATTTGGATTTTTCCGTTAATGATACTAACAGTATTAGTAAGTGTAATTCGTTGTTCTTTCGTTTCATCAAGTTTTGATTCGAGACAAGCTTGCTTGTCTTTGAGACAATCTACATCAGTAGTATCGTTACAGACAATTTCACACTCAAGCGCATGCACTGGATGCGGAGCAAAACCAAACCAAAGAAACAAGAATGTAATAAGCAATTTCATAACAGAGTGACTAGGCACGTTGGGCAAAGCGATTGGTAGCCAAGAAGCTTGCGAGACCACCAAGTATTGCTCCAACCAAAAGTCCAACACCCAGTTGCATCAGTAAGAACTCGAGTGGAACAGGAAACTCTAAAATACCAGAGAAAAAAGAGGAAAGTGTGGGGGTAAGATACAGGAGAATAGCAGTGATGGCTATCCACCCGAGCAGTGCTCCCAGTACACCGTAGAGTATGCCTTCGACAATAAATGGTTTGTTGATGTACCAGTTTGAGGCACCAATCAGTCGCATGATTGTGACTGAGTATTTTTTATTTGCAGCCTTGAGTGTGATAATGATGCTAATAGTAAGAAATGAAGCGATGCTTAAAATGCCAACGTCAACCAAGCCGGCTATTCGTAATGCTTGAGTCCAGCTGCTGAGCTGTTCGACAATATCCTGTTGAAACACGACATCATCAATAATTTGTTCTTTTCTAAGATTTTCGGCTACAGTTGTCAACGTATCGACACTAGTTGCTGAAACCTCGATACTAGCAGGCAAAATATCTGCAGTTACGAGTTCAAGTAATAGTGGCGAGTCATCGTACTCTTTGGCATAGTCTTTGAGTGCCTGATCTTGGGTTATAAGTCGCACCTCACTGACCGAAGTAGTCTTGGATAGAGACGCTGCGAGGGATTCCATTGCTGGTTTGTCAGTATCAAGTTTGAAAAAGGCAATTACTTGTGGTGATGTCTCAAAATGAGATAGCACCAGGTGAGCACCTGAGAGGATAAATGAGAGACGATATGCCACAAAAAATGTTACTGACACCATCAAGAGCGCGGCGAGTGACTGATAGGGAGTTCGGCGCATGGTGGTGAGAGCATAAGTAAATGGTTGCATGCTTACTCCAGATTTTCCTCTGATACTATCACTCGTTCTTTTTTTGTTTTTTTCTTTTGATTTGTTCCAATCTTTTTTTCTTTTGAAGTTATCTTGGGAGTTTCAATTTTTTCTTTGGGATGTTCCACTTCTTTTTTCTTTTTCTCCTTGGAAAAAAAACGAGAGAGCAGACTTGGTTTTTTTTCTAGTTTTTGCTTTTCGACCTCTTTCTTTTTTGGGGGCTCTGAAGCCTTTACAAGCTCATTTGGTTTGGGAGCTTCTTTTTTGACCGGTGGTTTTGAATCGTTAACCAAATTGCCATTGGCTAGTTTCAGAATGCGGGCAGAATCATTCTTGGTAAGATCGAGGTTATGTGTGGCAAAAAGAATAGTCGTGCCCAACTTGTTGATCTTTTGCAGTAGCTCTACTATGGATCGAGCATTATTGACATCGAGATTTCCTGTTGGTTCGTCAGCAAAAATGAGGTCAGGTCCAAGCGCTAGTGCCCGAGCAATGCCAACTCGCTGTGCTTCGCCACCCGATAGCTGGCTTGGAAAAAGGTATGGTTTATCGAGTAGGTCAATCAACTTAAGTAAGTCGGTTACGCGATTTTCAATTTCTGCTTGTGGTTGATTTACTATCTCTAGTGGCAGTGCAATATTTTCCCAGACATTGAGTTCAGGTAACAATTTGTAGTCTTGAAAAACAACACCAATTTTGCGCCGCAGATCAGTAATTTTTTTTGAAGAAATTGACGTCAATGCATCGCCAAAGAGCGAAATTTGGCCTGAGGTAGGAGTATATTCACGAATGATGAGGCGCATGAGCGTGGTCTTGCCGCTACCAGATGCACCAGTAATATATACAAATTCACCTGGCTCAACTGAAAACGAAACTTCTTTGATTGCAAAATTATTAGCAGAAAATTCTTTGGAGACGTCTTGAAAGCGAATCATAGGCAACACCTAGTGTAGTCAACACGACGGAACTTGGCAACCAGGTGCTTGTGTACAAGGCAATTATTTTTCTGTGGGGGCAGTGCCGTCAACCTCGACCACCTCAACTCTCCCAACGTCCATAAGCCAACCTGCCTTTTGTGCTTTGAAGGTCTCGCCCCAGACGGTCACTTCCATTCCAACCAGTTTGTCTAGATCAGTTACAGATGAAGTCAAGTATACGGTTTGAGACACTCCGCCTGGACGAAGTAGTTTATGAGAGCCTTCACCGTTGATGCCACCTGCTTCCAAAAATCCAGTTGCGCTGTCTTCAAATGCGTTCGCATCAGTACTCCCAAACACGTCACCATTCTTGACGTTGTCACCAGCCACTTTTGAGACAACCATCGTGTCGTTTGATTTGGTTGTACTACTGTCGCTAGAGCCAGCATAGAGCTGAAAGCTGCCGTAGCCAGTGGCAATTCCAGCCAAAATAGCAGCAATATAAAACCCAAGGATCATGTTTCTTTTTTTCATAGGGAGCTCTCGTTTGAGAGTCTGATTATTGCTCTCGACTGGCAGTGCGTCAACCGCAGTTTTCATTGGTTCTGGAGCAGTTTGTGGCTCTTCACTTGGGATTTGTGGTGCAGAAAGATCAAGTTTATGCATAATTTTGGTAGTAGAAATTTAGTATAACAGACACAACTGTGCCTCTACAAACTCATCTAAGTCGCCATCCAAGACAACCTGGGTGTCTGTTCTTACAACTTCTGTCCGCACGTCTTTTATTTGTTTGTAGGGGTGCAAGACATAATTGCGAATTTGGTTACCCCAACTGGCGTGCGTGTGAGCACCTTTTTCTTTGGCCAGCGTTTCGTCTCTTGTAGTTTCTTGGCGAAAGGCCAACTCAGCACGTAGTTTCTGCAGAGCACGATCTTTGTTTTGCACCTGCGTGCGCTCTTCTCTGCAGCGTATGGAAATACCGCTTGGCTTATGTGTTAGTTCTACCGCAGTATTTACTTTATTTACATTTTGCCCACCTGCGCCACCAGCACGCGAGAATTGCCACTCAAGATCTTTTTCATCGATGACAATTGATTTTTCACTAGCAGGAATGATGGGAAGTACTGATACGAGCGCAAATGAAGTTTGGCGCAAACTATCCGCATTAAATGGACTTTGACGAACGAGTCGATGTGTGCCACGTTCTCGTTTGAGGTAGCCATAGATGTAAGGGCCGTGTACTTCATACTCGACGCTTTTGATGCCAGCTTCTTCACCGCGTGACTCGCTGACCAAGTTGTATTTCCAGTTTTTACGCTCAAAGTAGCGGACATACATGCGACGTAACATATCTGCCCAATCCATGGCTTCAGTCCCCCCTTGTCCAGAATGCACCGAGAGCAGTGCGCCAAAGCTATCATACGGACCACTGAGATACTTCTGGAGTCTGACTTTGTGGACGAGCTTTTCTAGTTTTTTATGACTTTCTTTTTGTTGCTGTTCAACTTCAAGAAAATCACCACTTCCTTCGGTTGTTGAAGCTAACAAAGTTTGAAGTAGGTCCATATCTTCTATGGCGTTCCCGAGAGCAGTGGCTACATTGAGTTGTTCTTGCAGAAGCGAGAGTTCGTTCATGATTTCTTGGGCATTTTCCTGTTGCCAAAAATCTGGTGCGAGCGATTTGTTTTCTACCGCTTTGTGTGCTGCCGCAATGTAAGGCAAGTCAAGCTCGGCCAGTAGTGATCGAGCCTTTTCTATAGTAGTTTCTATTGGGTCTGGCATAGCGGTCATTCTATCACGTACTCGAGAAAGGATTGGTTCAACTGGTGAGTTGTAGCAGTATCCGGAGTGATGCTAGTGAGGGTTGTATCATTCGTACCAGGTTGTTTTTGAAATATTACACGAGTGAATCCGGAATCATGCGAAAGAGAAATAGCAACGCGCGTCGTGTTGTTCGGCAGGGTCGTGACGAGAAATCCAATTTGGTCGTAGTGCTGGCCAGTACTACTCGCGACTTGCTCACGATCAAATTGTAAAATTTGTTCACCGTTCACGACTATTTCTTCTACACGTTGTCCTGGGGCAAACAGAAGCCGCTGATAATTGACGTAGCCATCTTGGCTACTGGTATTGTGTAGAGTGATGCCAAGTTCAGTGATGGTATCTGCGGTTGTCATAACGTACTCACGCATGACAAAGGCATTGACTTTATTGATGCCAACATTTGATTCTACTGGATAATAATAGAGACTGTGTGCATCTATATTACTCGGTCCAAGACTACCCGAAATACCTAGTTGCGCGACATGCTTTTCGAGCTCTGGGTTTGGAAAATATACCAGAACATTTCCTTTTTTGGTTTGTTGTCTGAGTTGCTCAAGTACTTGCATTTTTCCGCGACCTTCTAGGGCAGCAATAGAAAGTTTTAGTTGGGTAATTGCTTGAATCATAGTATTTTTTTTGGCAGTGCTACCAGCAAAAAATGACTCTCTGTCAGTTCTTAGTGCTTGGCTAATATTTTCAGCACTTAAAACAAGATCTTGATCGGGTAGCAGGATAGGACCAGTGATAGCAAGAAGTGACTGCACGACCGGCAAATTGATCGCAATGACTCCATCAATACTGCCGTGACCTGCCAAGGCAAAAAACCGCAGCGTGTCTCGTGAGCTCTGGGCGAAGTCAGGGTGCCAGTTGGCATCAGGTAGTCGCCAGCCATTGCCGCCGCTCAAGAACTCACCAACTCCTTTGGGTGGCTCGAAGTATTCTAGTACCTGTCCATCAGCGTCATAGATATCTTCCACCACAATTTCTTGCAGTACACCTGAGTCAAAACGGAGTACTGCATATGAGCCCATGAAGCCGCCCGTCGCGCGCAGTTCATCCGAGTTTTGTAGTAGTACCAGTAGATTTTTTTCATCTTGTATGAAGTATTCTGCTAGTGGCAGCATGTGTTTGAGTGTGTTGGTAATTTCTTCGATCCGCTCACGTTTGTCAGAAAAAATGAGGGAGAGCAGGCTGGAGTTTTTGATATTTTGCGAAGCATGTTCTAAGTTGATTTCTGCCTGACGCAAATTTTGAACGAGTCCGGAGATATTTGGAGGAACGCCAGTATTAACATCCTGCTGTAGCCTTTCGAGTTCAAGCAGCGTATTGCCTGTGGCAATGAGTGTTTGCAATCCACTCACCCAAGTCTTGTTTGTCAGTCTTGCAACTGGCAGTGCAAACGCCGCACTTTTATGTGATTGTTTGTAATTGCCTGTTATCAACAAATGATAGGCGTTGGCTGTAGCTAGGATGCCGAACGAAAGAAACAGGGAGAGCAAACAAATACTGTACAAAAAAAATCGAAGGATTTTATTTTTTGTACTTGCTTGCAATGCCTTACTCCACCTGAATCGACACAATCAAATCACCAACGGTAATTTGTTCAACGACGTCCATTCCTTGAGTGACTTTACCAAAAATGGCGTGTTTGCCATCGAGCCACTCCGTTGGTCCGTAGGTAATGAAAAACTGACTACCACCAGTGTTTGGTCCAGAGTTTGCCATAGAAACAACACCGGGACTATTGTGCGAGAGTCCTGGTGCAAATTCGTCAGCGATGATGTAACCAGGTCCCCCAGTACCCCACATTGCTTGTTGGTTTGGATCTTTGGTCAACGGATCGCCCACTTGTGCCATAAAATCTGCAATCACTCGGTGGAAAACGATGCCATCATAGAAGCCAGTATTGACGAGCGAGAGAAAATTTGCTGTAGTGAGCGGCGCTTCTTCTCGATAGAGCTCGATTACCACGGGCCCTTTGGTAGTCGTGAGCGTAACTGTTTTACCGGCGATTTCACCGAAATCTGCCAGGGTTTTTTCTGATTTTCCATTTGGCGACATAGTGTCCTTTTGATCTGCAAGTGGTGGCTGACCTTGATTAGTACTAGTAGTATTTGTAGCTGTTTGGCTTGCGGCTGAGTTGAGTTTGAGAGGTGAAGTGGTGGTTGGCGGTGTGCAGGCAGAAATGATGAGAGCGAAGCTTGCGAGGGTGAGCAAAGTAAGTGTACGCATTTGGCTAGTATACGAAATCTAGACATTGAGACAAGGTGCGTTTTTTCGCCAGAGGTGCGTATAATGAGCTTATGGAGAACACAACATCGGAGGTCATCATTCTTCACGGTTGGTCAAGAGATTCGAGTCCAAGCGCAAAGTGGCAGCCAATCAAACAACAGCTACAAAATGTAGGTATCAAAGGGAGTGTTCTCAGACTGCCCGGATTTGAGTTTCCGCTCACTGAATCCTGGGGAGTAGATGAATATGTTGCATGGCTGGCAAGACAATTTGTTGGAAAGAAAAAAATAACGTTGGTTGGTCACTCGTTTGGAGGGCATTTGGCAGTTACATACGCCGCCCGTTTCCCAAGTCAGGTAGAAAAGTTAGTACTTATTGCGAGTGCTGGTATGCGCTCACAGAGCCTGACATCTTGGCTTAAGCGAAATTTTTTTTACTACCTGGCAAAATTTGGCAAAAAACTCACTACTTCCAATCTGCTTCGTCGAGTTATTTATCGATTGGCAGGAGAGCAAGACTATCTCAAGGCCAATCCAATTATGAGAGAGTCAATGCGGCGCGTGTTAGAGCATGAGGTAGACGTGCTTTTGCCCAGTATTACTGCTGACACAACTATTATTTGGGGAGCAAATGACGAGACTACACCTCTAGAGTTTGTCGCTCGTTTACAACAAGGCATTCCAACCGCAAGATTGCGACTGATTCCCAATGCTCGACACGGCGTGCCGTTTACGCATCCAAAACAAGTTGGGAGGTACATTATTGAGGCACACAATGGGTAATTTTATTATTGTTCTTTTTCTGCTTGGGTGTCTACTTGATACGTTTGCTGGCTTGATCTGGTGGAGTGGCTTGTTGCAGCAAAAAGAGTATCGACTTGATAGATTAGTAGCCCATATACGCTCCCTAACAGGTCGCCAAATATTACTACACGTGTTGCCATCGCTGACAATTTTTCGTTTGAAAACATTTAAACGACCGAAAAGAACACTGCGTGTGGGAATACTGCTTTTGGGTAGTGTTGTCGTGCTTTTTCTACTTGTTTTTTCACTAGCTTATTGGGTTGTAGCCGTACCAGCTATTGCAACAATTCGCCTGATTGTACTTGCAATCGGTGTATATATTTTTGCGCCTGTAGTGTTGTTATTATTCACAGCCTTGACAGGAGGACTGGTATCACTTGTGACGACCTACTATTTGTTTCTGGTGCGCCAGCGTATAAAAAAGCAACAACCATTCATCATTGGAATAACTGGTAGTTATGGCAAGACGACAACTAAACAGCTGTTGAGTCACGTACTGCAACAGCGGGGCAAGGTTTGCACCACTCCGGGATCGATCAACACTGCTTTGGGAGTAGCGCGATATGTATACAAGCACTTGGGTTGCTCAAAAATTCTTGTGCTAGAGTATGCCGCATACAGAGTAGGTGAAATTGCTCGATTAGCTTCAGTAGCTCCTCCAGACATGGCCATTCTCACCGGGCTTGGCAAACAACATCTTGAATTATTTGGTTCGAAGCAGCTTATAGCCGAAGCCAAGGCAGAACTGCTTGCGTCATTGCCACAAGGTGCTGCTGTGTTTTGTGCCAATCAGTCTGCAATGCAAATTGTCGCTGCAGCCAAGAACATCTGTGCGCTTGAGATAGTCGAGACATGGCGAAATTCATCCCCTAAGCTGCAATCTAAGATAGTCGGTGATCACTACCAAGACAGTATTAAGGCTGTAATAGCAGCAGCACAATACTTGAAACTTTCAGACAAACAAATTGTGGCTAGACTAGAATCATTTGTCCCTGGTGACAAATGGATCCAGCGCAAAACTGCGAAGTCTGGAGCGACAATACTAGATGATTTTGGTACCAGCAATCCCGATGGATTCTCGGCCGCTTTGCGGTTATTAGCACAACAATCTGAGTCACGCAAAATATTAATCACAACAGGCATTGTTGATCTCGGCAGAGAGTCTGTCGCAATTCACTCTCAACTAGCGCAGCAAGCTGCAGTGGTTGTGGGCGAAGTTTGGTATCTTGGAGAAGCAGGCAAGACAGTGTTTCAGCAAGTGTTTTCTGACAAGCTAGTTTCTACGCAAGCCGATGTGCGCAAAAAAATACAGTTACTTGATAAAAACACAGTGTTATTGCTAGAAGGCAGAATGCCGCAATGGCTAACAGAGCATTTATGAATCAGACTGTTCCTATTTTTGGTAGCCTTGGGTCAAATTACTCGCTGAAATTTGCCTGTCAGGCATTGTGGTGGTATATATTTCCTCCAAATTTGAGGCAAACACAAACAGACTTGAGTGCTAAATTGCTTGAGTACTTTCCTGAGTTTACTGATCCATACTTTTTTTCCACTGGTCGCGATGCAATTCAGTTTTCACTCCAAGCTTTGTCACTGCCACAGAATGCAAAAGTGCTGACACAAGCCTTTACATGTGCTGCGATAGAGGAGGCAATTTTGGGGGCAAAACTACAACCGGTTTTTGTCGATCTCGCTGAACACTCAATCAATTTGAATGTCGAAACCCTGCAGAAAGCATTTGCTGCCAATCCAGATGCAAGAGTAGTTTTAGTCCAACACCTACTTGGTTATCCGGCAGCTATTGTCGCAATCCGTGATTGGTGTAACAAAAATAACTTATTGCTCATAGAGGACCTAGCTCAATCTTTTGGCAGTCATACATCGGATAAAAAATTACTGGGTAGTTTTGGAGATATTGTTGTCACTTCGTTTGGTAGAGATAAAGTGATTGATGTCGTTGCAGGTGGCTGCTGTTTATTTCGCAAAAACCTACTCGTAGAAGAGCCCAGTCGGCACTTACTGCGCTCACGTAGTGACTGGCGCCAGGCATTCTATCCGCTTTTGACAGTGATAATACGAGCTACATTCTCACTTGGTTTGGGCAAAGTATTGCAGCGAGTCGCTGTATCTTTTGGCATCATTACCTCTCCAGTGCTTCGCACCACACCACTTTTTGAGAAGCTTTCTGTGGGACAGGCTCGATTGGTCTTTGAGCAGTTGCATTCATTGTCACAGGCTTTAGAGCATCGGGCAAAAATTGCGGCCATTTATGAGCGTTTTCTTTTTCAGTACGCCGTCTCGCCAGCAACAACAGACAAGCTTTCGCCGCTGCGCTTTGCCATCATAGCTAGAGATCCAGCCACTTTGACAGCAGAGTTAAAAAAACATAATTTCTACTTATCTGATCGCTGGTATCGGTCTGCTGTAGATGCAGGCAGCACCAAGTGGAATACAACGTATCAAGTAGGGAGTTGTTTGGCAGCTGAGGCACTTGCTAGTACTGTCTTTACACTTCCCACACATCGCCAGATTACACCACAAGTTGCGGCTCGTTTGGCGACTGTGATCTTGGGGCAATTGGATATACAACAGGACTACGTCGTGAGAGAAATAACCAAAAAAGAAATTTGGGAAGATTGGTTGGCAAATCGAGTAGAGGCGAATTTCCTGCAATCCTGGCACTGGGGAGAGTTTCAGCGAAAACTTGGCAAAGAGATTGCTCGAATTGGCTTGTATGAGAAAAGTAATTTGATTGGTGTAGCACTTATGATTTTTGAGCGAGCGCGACGCGGTACTTACTGCAGCTTACCGGGCGGACCATTGTTAGATTGGGATCGCATATTGGTTGCTTCGGCTTTTTTTTCTCATTTGCGGACAATTGCAAAACAGCACGGCTGTTCTTTTCTTAGATTTAGACCGCAGGTGCTCGAGAACCCTGGTGCTCGAGCCCAAGCAGCTCAACTAGGCGCAGTACCTGCTGCTATGCATGTGACGGCAGATAGAACCATAGAGATCGATCTTGCCAAAGATAATGAGCAAATCTTGGCACAAATGCGCAAGAACACCCGTTCGGCAATCAAAAAAGCAGAAAAATTGGGAATTAGAACCACTGTTTCTCGTGATCCGAGCGCAATCAAACAGTTTTATGAGGAACAGCGGTTGGTGGCAGCCAGACACGATTTTGTGCCATTTAGCTATGATTTTTTAGTTGAACAATTTCGCATATTTGCAGAAAATAATCAGGCAATTTTAGTCTCTGCTTATCAAGGTGAGCAACTACTTGCCTCTGCATTTGTACTGATGTATCACCAGCAAGCAGTCTATCACTATGGTGTTTCAACTGACGCTAACACTAAATTACCAGGTTCCTATGCAGTTCAGTGGCGCGTCATCATCGAAGCAAAACAACACGGTTGTCAAAGTTATAACCTTTGGGGCGTTGCTCCACCTGGTGTGAAAGGACATCGATTTGCAGGAGTATCATTATTTAAGCGTGGTTTTGGTGGGAGAGAGGTGCAATACCTTGAAGCACAGGATATTCCGCTCTCGCCACGGTTTTGGGTAGTGCGCGTATTTGAGCTAGTTCGCAAATGGCGAAGGCGTTTGTGATTATTTTCTGCTGATATCGTACGTTTGCAAGTATTCCAAAAATATTGCGGGTGGGTCTTCGAGGATAAATTGTTGAAACTCTTGGTAGATTTTTTTGCGCTCTACTTGGTCAAAGGTTTGTCTGCCTTTTTCGAGCAGGTTGTCAATGCGGGTGTTTTTATAATTGGTGAAGTTCGTGCTTTGATCAGAGTGCCAAAGATGGTATTGATCAGGATCAGGTGTAGATTCTTGGCCTATGAGTAGTAGTTGAAAATCATTGGTGTCAGGAAAGTTTACAACTTTGAGTGTGACTGCAATGCGCATGTTTTCACAGAGGTTTTTATCCTCAACCTCCTTGGCAGAAGCACATGTTTCTGCAGCATACTTGCCAAATTCTTCCCACTCCTTTTTTATTTCATCACCTTTACTCGAAAAAGTTGGAGTAGTTGTGAGGGTAAATACAAGGGGGAGTTGCGGCGGTTCGTCGAGCAATCGCTCGAGTCCACGCTCCCAGTCCTTCTCATAATTTTTGGCACCAGGAAGATATGCCCAAGAATTCGAGCTGATCGGGCCGATAGCTCGAGTTGCGTCTGTTGGCTTACTCGTAGCGTACGAGAGTGCCTGACGAATATTTTTTGACATCAGTGGGTCTTGCAGATTAAAAAAAATTGCTACGTATTGATTTGTATTTAGTTTTGGTGACGTTACGACCGTTGGCCACTCAAAAATCTCATGGTGTTTGACAAGATCTAGTAAAAGATCAATTTTTCCTTGTTTAAATGCAATCAGTGCATCCTCTTCAGTCTGAAAGAACCTATAGACATATCGCTTGTTTTCACTATCTACTACTAATTCTGAGAGTCGGTTATTTTTAGTTTTATAATCGCTCACGTGGTGAGCACCAATGCCTACTGGCAGTGGTCGCTTGCGAGAGAAGGCTAGATTTTGGTCGACTATTTTTATAAGTGGTTTTGCAACCAAGCTTGGAAATGGTGAAAACTCAGCAGGGAGCTGAAAAATGAGATCATTTTCTGTTGCAGAAATGCTTGTGTCTTTTAGATCAAAATTGATTTCATCTGCCTTGATTTTTTCACCATCACTCCAGACAAGATTATCTTTGAGCACGAAGCGATATGTTTTGCCACTTTGTTCAACTGCCCAACGTTGCGCTAATACCGGCATGACTTCACCATCTTCGGTAATGGTGGTTAGTCCTACGCTGAGTTGATCAGCAACAATATCTGGCAAGTCATAAATCGTGTACTGACCAATAATGCCAATATAAAACTGCTCGCGCTTTTCTAGTCTGCTTGCAATAATAGGGACAACAAAAGAGAAAAAACTAAGAGCGATCACAAGTGAAAGAGCCACCATCAACCCACGTTTTCGAATGTAAGCGCTTACGTACCAGTATGCCTTGCGCATAATTTTCTATCGAGTGGATACAACCCCGAGGGCAGCTACAATAAACAATACCACTCCAGCCATTGTAAGGTAAAACAAAACTTTTTCTAAACCTCTTCTAGTATGGTACGTCTCACCTCCTCCGCCCCAAGTTGCTCCCAAGCCCGAGCCTTGTGATTGCAAAAGAATCGCTGCAATCAAAAAAATTGAGATGACGATTTGCAGAGCGAGCCAAAATTCTTTCATAATGATTCTCTAGTATAACCTACTTTTTTAGGTTGCTACCGCATTTGCGCGAACTTCTCTGATAACAGAAACTGTGACAGTACCAGGATACGTCATGTTAGTTTTTATCTCGTCACGAATTTTTGCGCTCAAGACAGTTACGTCATCATCCTTTGATTGCTCTGGCATAAGGATGACACGTACCTCCCGACCTGCCTGAATAGCATAGGCTTGTTTGACCTGTGGATGATTTGTGGCGATTTCCTCTAATTGCTGTAAGCGTTTAACGTAGGCATCATAGTTTTCGTACCGCGCGCCCGGTCGAGCACCCGAGATAGCATCTGCAATGTATACAAGGGTTTGTTCTGGACCAGAGAATGGCTCATCTTCGTGATGCTGCGCAATACAATCGACCACTGCTTGGGGTAATTTAAACTGTTTAGCAATTTTGACACCGAGTTCGACATGACTGCCTTCTGCTTCTTCCGACACTTTTCCAATGTCATGAAATAGACAGCCGAGTTTGACCGTGTTGACATCTAGGCCAAGTTCGCTGGCAAGTTTAATACCAATCTGCGTCTCTTCAAGCGTGTGGGCAATCATATTTTGACCGTACGAGAAGCGGAATTTAAACTTGCCGAGCAATTTCATGAGATCAACTGGTAAGTTATAGACACCAAGCTCATGACAAAGTTTCTTGCCGGCTTCGAAGGTAACTTTATCAATTTCTTGTCGGACTTTTGCGACCACTTCTTCGATGCGAGTAGGTTGAATACGACCATCTTTGATCAGTCGCTCGAGAGCAATCCGCGCAATTTCTCTTCTGACTGGATCAAAACAAGACAGGCGGACTTCGGTTGGCGCTGTATCTAGATCAAGATCGACGCCCGTTTCGTGCTCGAATGCATTGATGTTTCTCCCAGATTTACCGATGATTTTTCCTTTAATCTCTTCCGAAGGCAGTTGTACAACAGAGATGGTGTACTCTGGAACATAATCGGTGGCACCATGTTTCATGGCGTCAATCAAGATTTCTTGTACCTTACTATCTGCTTCTTCTTTAGTTTCTTCTTCCTTTTGCCTGATAAAGCGTGCTTTTTCTTTGCTGAGTTGTTCGTCAAGGTCTGCAAAAAGTGACTTTCTCGCTTCCTCTCGGGTAAGTTCGGCGACACTTTCCAGTTTTTTGATGAGCTTGACTCGCTCTTCAGCTAGTTCTTGATTTTTTTTCTCAATTTCTTTGCGTTGTTTCTCAAGATCTCCTTCACGTTTGTCCATGTTGGAGAGTCGCTCATCAATTCGATCTAGCTTTTGATTGAGTTGTCGCTGTTGTTCTTCCAGCTTTTGTGCATGTGCTTGTGTTTCGCGCTCTGCCCTGCTTCGGATGGCCAACGCCTCAGCTTTGGCCTCGACAATAATTTCACGAGCCTTTTCTTGTATATTGTGATCTGGTTGAGGCGGTGACAGTTGTTTTTTTGGCGCAAGTGGCGCTGGTGCAGGGACTGTAACTTTATTTTTTTTGTTTTTTAACTTGCCTGATAGTGTGGGGCGTAGTTTGCTTTGTTGTGTCTGGGGACCAAACAGCGACGATAAATTGCTAAATAATGACATAAAACTCCTTGTCTTATAGTGACAAACCTAGAGGAAAGAGAAAAAAGCACGACCCGGAGTTATTTAAACACTGCGGGCTAATAGAGCGTCAAAGTATTGATTCATACGGACATTGTTTTGCTTTTATTTTTTTCTACTTCCTTGTAGGAATACGGCTTCGATTGTACTGCTTATGTGGCAGAGAGTCAATCGGACTGCTTGATTTTTTGCCAGATTTCTTTTTGAATTTTCTTGAGTAAATCTGGGTGTTCTGCCAGGTAAGTTTTGGTTGCTTCACGTCCTTGCGCGAGCACTTCACCTTCATACTTGTAGAAGCTGCCGCTTTTCTCGATAACGTTCTCCATAGCGCCGATATCTACTGTGTCACCGGTCATTGAGATCCCGTTTTCGTCCATGTCAAATTCGGCCACTTGAAATGGGGGGGCAACTTTATTTTTCTTGACTCGCACGCGGTGACGACTACCGACAACCTTTTCACCTTCTTGAATATTGCCAATTTTGCGAATATCAAGACGTTGTGAAGCATAGAACTTGAGTGCATTTCCACCAGTTGTTGTCTCGGGGCTGCCAAACATGACGCCGATCTTCATGCGAATTTGGTTGGTAAACATAACGAGCGTGTTAGTGCGACTGATGGCCGCAGTCAATTTTCGCATTGCTTGAGACATCAGTCTCGCTTGCACGCCCATTTGGGCATCTCCCATCTCACCCTCAATTTCTGATTTTGGCACTAAAGCTGCAACAGAGTCGACAATAACAATGTCGACACCACCAGAGCGGATGAGAGTTTCGGCAATTTCGAGTGCCTGCTCACCATAATCTGGCTGTGAAATTAGTAGGTCTTCTAGGTTGACGCCGATACGCTTGGCTCGAAGAGGGTCTAATGCGTGTTCTACATCGACAAATGCAGCCGTACCCCCTTGTTTCTGTACCGCTGCAATGGCGTGTAAACAGAGCGTAGTTTTGCCTGATGCCTCTGGTCCATAAATTTCTACCACTCTGCCTTTGGGGTAGCCGCCAACACCAAGCGCAAGGTTGAGCGCAAGTGATCCAGAAGATACAACAGGAATGGTAGCCATGTGTTTGAGCGAGTCGCCCATCTTCATAATTGAGCCTTTGCCAAATTCCTTTTCGATCTGCTGCATGGCGATAGAAACTGCCTGGCGTTTTGCAGATTGCTCATCGGTTAGTTTTGGGGTGTCGGATGTTTTTTTTACCGTTGGTTTTGGCATAGTTTTCCTTTGCTTGGTAGATGTATTTTTGGGTTTTTTACTATAAAAACTTTGTACTAGGATGTATAGTACATTCCAAGTGTTACGTAAAGTGTAGGATTCTGTTACGAAACAAAACGGGGTGTAGTTCAGATGGCTAGAATGCGCGGCTGGGGGTCGCGAGATCGCTGGTTCGAGTCCAGTCACCCCGACACTAGCAGGCAATTAGGTTTTAGATACGTTCAAAGTTTTGATTTACACTGTAGAATTAGACTTTTCTGTCTTCCATAACTTGGTTCAACAATTTTGCTGCAGAGGCCCAATTGTCTGCAACTACTGCAAGTTTTTTGCTGATTTCATGAAATGCTAGATCTATACATCCAACTAACTCATGGTCAAACAGTACGCTAGAAACGAGCTGAAAACGATTGGATTGCCCGTAACCTCAGAATTAGGAATTTAAAGGAAGAGAATTAAAAGCCTCGTGAATCAAAAATACCTGGTTTTTTCGAAGCAAGGGCAAAGTAGACAAGGTAAAAAATCCAAATTCAGAGACTTCTGAAGAAGAAGCAAACTCTCCGCCAACGAGAACTCCAATGTAGCATATATCAAGTCGTGGGCTGTCTCGGTCGGTTCGCGTCTTAAGCTGTTTGTCTACACTCACCACAAGCCCCGACTCTTCTTTGATCTCTCTCTCGAGTGCTTCTCTTGGGTGTTCACCAGACTTCATGTAGCCACCGGGCAAACTCCATGAGTGAGATCGGTACACATGCTTAAATAACAACACTTCATTTTTATGGTTAAAAATAATTCCTGTTACCCCAATGAGAAACTGTTCCTGAGAGCAACGCATGATAAATAGCTGTATCTTTTTTGGAAAGTGACACGCCTTCCATAGTTTTGCCAACACTCTTCTCACAATGCATTTTCATCACTTGGTTCAAACGAGGCGTCGGTTTTTTGTTTTTCATGTTCCAGCTCCAGTTGGTGCACGCGCTTCGTTAGCGACAGCACGATATTTTTATGTTTCTTAATTTCCTGGTCTTTGCCACGGAGTTTGAGTGAAGTTGCAATTGCATTGACAAGGTAAAAAAGGTACGACACCACCAAGCCAACAGTGACAGATCCGATAATGACATAAAAAAGCGGAACATCGGTAACGGCATACCTACCAAAGTTGACTGTAACTGGCATGATATTAAACTTTGAGATATAGGCAAGGGCAGAGCCCACGACGAGTAATACTATAATGGTGAGCATACTATGTCTTTCGTACTGTTACTTCTAGTTAAATACACCCAAACCAATGAGCGCTGTGATGATGAGATATCCTGCAATCAGGTAGTTTAAAAATCGGGGAAACAGTAAGATTAACACTCCAAAAATTAAGGCTGTTACCGGACTCAATGTGGTGAGTGAAAGATTCATGACTGCTCCTTTTTCAAAATATGCCAAAGATTACTAATCCCCCAAACAAGCATTCCGTAGACAATCATAGCAACTATGGTTGATGGTTCTAGCACAGCAGTGGTCTCGACACCCTGCGTATACCCCCTGCTAAAAATACCTTCAAAGGGGAGAATAAATATGCCGCTGACAGCATAAATTGCGTCTACAAAACCACTGCTCGCGCTAGCTCCCAGCAACTTGAGAATGAGTCGGAAACCGAGCAGTACTTCAAGAGCTCCCAGCAGATAGTACAGTATGTATTCAGTTGTCTGTTTTGATGCGGGTGTCGTGTTTATTGCAGGAGTGTCTTGGATCACGACTGCTGGTTCAAGTTTAATTACTTCTGCCATATTTTCTTCACTTTCTGGTTAGACTTGTGAGCCACACCTTTGGTTTCTTCGACTTTCGATTTTCCATTGCTAACTTGCTCCTCAGCTGTGCGCATGTAGCTAGAAGCCTTAGCCTTTACATCGTCGATGACCTGTTTGACTTTTTCTTGGTTTGTGCTGTTTTTCATTGCTACTACTCCAGCAGCGACAACTCCGGCACCAATAGCTGCTCCTGTGATGGTCGCGGCGACTGTGGGGTTGATACTATTTGATTGCGATGCAGTTTTTGATGTGCTGTTTAACATATCTTATTACTTTCTTTGGTACTACTAACTTATTGATAGCGTGTGTTGTGTTGAAAAGAAGTATATATGCCATGACAACCAAGTTCAGTAATGCAACAGCAAAAAAAGTTGTGAGAGAAATTACCAGTTAATTGTTAGCAGGGGCGGTTTTAGAGCTGCGTAGCTCTTGTTCTAGCCGTACAATGTCGCTAAAAATCATGGTATGGCCGACAAAAGTAATAAACTTTCGTTGCACTAACTTGCCCATCTCGATACTCACTGTTTCTCTGGCTACACCAACTAAGGTAGAGATATCTTGATGAGTAAAACGGTGATTCACAACAATGCCATCTTTATTTTTGGCACCAAAGTACTTAGCGACGTACAGTAACATTGAGATAACTCGTCGGTATGCATCGCTAAAAACCAGGTGCTCAATTCTCGCGAGCGACTCTTCATGTCGCCTCAATAACTCACTCATGAGTTCAAAAATTAAGTCTGGTTTATCCTTAATAAAATCTAGAACCTGATTTCTAGGTGCTCTGCCGATCTCAGCTGGAGTAAGTGTTTCGTAGTAGTAGACATTGGGAGTATTGTTGAAAGCCCAGACCATTGGAAAGTAGGAAATCGGTTGCAAAATATACAAGGTGAGTTCGCCACCGGCTCTAGAAATCACATACTGGCGAATATATCCTTTGGTGAGGCAAAAAATGCCCCGTGGGTCATCATCTGCCCGAATTATCATTTCTCCTTGTTTGTACGATCGCAACTGAAACTGAGCAAAAAAATCTTCAAACACCTTGGTTTTACTTTTCTTTGCCATGCTTAATTATATCCTACTAGGTAGTGGGATGCCCGATTCCCATTGTATGCTGCATATAAATGACGGGTATTCCGTATTTTAGACAAGTGTCTGAGATAATCGTGACACTTGAGAGACATTATTTTTAAACATAATTTTCCCAGAATTGTGATATTTTTTGATAGGTAGAGGCTGAGAATACTTGGGTCAAAGTAGTAGAATTGAGTTGGTAAGGTTTTTTGCAGGCCACTCGCATACAGTATGTTTCGCCATGCGCGGCTGGATCGAGCCACTCGCTAACATGACTTGTTCCGGCCATAATAACCTCGTCATTCATTACAATCACAACTCCGAGTGGAGTGCGACCAGCTTGCTCTGCTTTTTTAGCTTCGGCAATTGCAAGTTGCATGTATTGTTCGTGTTTCATAGTATGCTGAGTGTATAGTATTTATGGTTTAGTATGCAAAAGAAAACTATGTCTTTCGGCCAACAACGCGCCCAAGCGCTCGAATCTCGACTCAAGTCTGCTATTGCCAAACGACGCCAACTGGCTCGAGCACAGTTTGCAAGCAATGCGCCTTTGCGTGACAATTTCAAACAGGCAGGTGAGCGCATGTCTCGACAAATTGGTAGGCTGCAACAGGAAATAAAATCTGAATGACAAAAACTAATGATTACGAGCATGTGTTTGTTCACTTCAAAAAAGTAGACCCAATCATTTATGAGGTGTTGCTTAAAGTTGATCTAGGCAAATGGTTTGAGAGGGTCGAGAGTCGTACGACAGGAACAGATTACTTTGTCGCTCTTTGCAGAGCAATAGTGGGGCAGCAACTTTCTGGTAAAGCTGCATCAGCAATTTATAAAAAGTTCGAACAATTTTTTGGTGGTGAGTATACTCCAAAACAAATTTTGTTGGCTGCAGACCATTCAGTGCGGAATATTGGACTTTCTTGGGCAAAAGTGAAGTATGTCAAAGATCTAGCACAGAAATTTCAAGATAATGAAGTTGACTTTAATTCTCTTGATTCACTTTCAGAAGATGAAGTAATAGTTGAGCTGACCAAAGTTAAGGGTGTAGGTAGCTGGACTGCGGAGATGTTTTTGATGTTTACACTACTTCGTCAGGATATTTTTTCATTTGGAGATTTGGGTTTGCGCAAAGGTATTATTAAGTTATACAAAATAGAAAAACCAAGCAAAGAACAAATACAAAAAATTATTGCCCCCTGGTCACCGTACAAAACGTTTGGCTCGGTTGCGCTATGGCAATGCTTGGAGCAGTGATGCAAGAAAATATGAGGGGAAAGAAATCATTTCTTGAATTTTACAAACAACTCAATCCAGATCAAAAACTTGCAGTAGATACCATCGATGGCCCCGTGATGGTGTTGGCAGGCCCCGGTACGGGCAAGACACAAGTTTTATCTTTGCGTATTGCCCAGATTTTACAGCAGACTGACACACCTGCATCGAGCATCTTGGCGCTTACCTTTACTGATGCTGCAGCCAGTGAGATGCGATCTCGTCTTGTATCTTTGATCGGTTCGGTCGGGTATTCAGTGACAATTACGACTTTTCACGCTTTTTGTACTTCTCTGATTAAAGAGTATCCTGAGTATTTTCCAATTGCCCAAGAGAGTGAGCCGGTGACTGAACTAGAGAGATCAGAAATTTTGCATAGGCTGTTTGAAACTATGCCGCTTGATATTCTCAAGCCCCTCAACCAACCACTTCTCTATGTGTCAGCTGTTATGAGAGCGATTGGCGAGCTCAAGCGCGAAGGGGTTTCTCCAGCAGATTTTGCCACAATTGTTGAGACTGCTTTTGCTGAGGTGCAAACGCCGAGTACCAAAGCAGAGCAGATTAAATTTATTCGCAGTCGAGCAAAAAACCAGGAGTTGCTTGAATTATATGTGGCATATGAAAACGCTCTTAGAGAACAACAGCGTTACGATTATGAAGATATGATTCTTTTTGTCTTGAGATCATTTACAGATAATCCAGATTTTCTGAGTATCTGTCAGGAGCGATTTTTGTACGTGCTAGTTGATGAGTACCAAGACACAAACACTGCCCAGAATTCACTGGTAGAGTACCTTACCTCATTTTGGGGTGCTGATGCCAATGTATTTGTGGTTGGAGATCCACATCAGGCTATCTATCGATTTCAGGGAGCTTCTTTAGAGAATACCTACCGCTTTCTTGAATTGTATCCACAAGCCAGAGTAGTAACGCTCAAGATTGGATATCGTTGTCCACAGCCTATTTATGATGCTGCGTTTTCACTTACTTCCCACACTCGGTTACCCGATTCATTACCATCCCTCTTGCATGATGGATTAACCACCAAGCTTCTGGCAGAAACAAAACTCAAGACTGGTGCAAGTGTTGTTGTAGCAGAAACAAGTTGGATGGAGCACATGGCATTAGCTGGACGGGTACGCAGCCTACTCGCAAGCGGTATATCGTCTCAGGAAATCGTAGTTTTGTGCCGAACTAATAAAGAAGTGTTTGCTGTAGCGGAATCACTTTTGGCACAAGGAATTGCCTGCACTGTTTCGGGGGGCACAAGCGTATTGGACAAACCACATATTTTGGGATTGATAAAACTGTTGCAGACTATATTTGAGCTGCGAGGTGGCGAGGCAGGTTATGATTTATTTGCAGTGCTAGGAGCTGCTTGGCTCGGTATTTCTCGAGTGCATCTCTGGACGCTTGGTCGACAAGCGAGCAAACAAGGAGTTTCACTGTTTGAATTAATAGAAGAATCGACCGAGCTGTCGAGTGATGATCCAATTGTACGTTTTGTTGCCAAGCTGAAGCTTTGGGGGGTTACCGAACAACAAGAGCCATTTCCAGATTGGTTTACCAAGATATTACATGAGTCTGGATACCTAGTTTGGTTGCTAGAACAGCCAGAAAAATTTACCTTTCTTGCAGAAATTCAGGCACTAACCAACACTGTTAAACAGCTCAGCTACAACGACCACTCTTTTGGTTTAGAGGCGTTTTTGAGAGCTGTTGCAATCATGCAAGATCGTGGAATTCGTCTAGAAGCAGAGTATTTACAAACAAATACAGATGCGATTGATGTAACCACTGCACACAAAGCCAAGGGACGAGAATGGGAGTATGTGTTTCTTACAAATTGCATTGATGGAGTTTGGGGAAACGTGCGAAAACCAAGTTTATTGGTATTACCAGAGGCAGTTCTGCAATTTTCAGCCACAGACAAACACGAGCAGCTGGCAGAGGATCGCAGATTATTTTATGTTGCACTCACTCGAGCAAAAAAGGAGTTTGTAGCAAGCTATTCTCAAACAGCAATACAGTCAGGAAGGCAGAAATATTTACTGCCTTCGCAGTTTTTTAGTGAGATGATCTCACTTTCTGAAACAAAAGTAAGTCAGGAAATAGATACATTTGAACAACAACAGTTTTTGGAAACAAGTGTCATGTCGCAATTTACTGCCAAGTACTCTTCATCAGAGAGGGAGTACATCGCATGTTTACTTACTGATTTTCGGCTTTCAGTAACAGCACTCAACAAATACTTGCGAGATCCAAAAGAATTTCTCGAAGATGTGTTGCTTCGTTTGCCTCAGGCAAAACCCGCACCAATGGCGTTCGGCTCGGCAGTACACAAGGCGTTGGAATTTGTTTTTCGCAGTATCCTTGAGTCAGACAGTTTGCCAAGTTTGTCGAGCGCACAACAAGTTTTTACCAGAGCATTGGAGCGTGAGTTGTTGAGCAAAGATGAGTTAGAAACGAGAGCATTGTATGGCAAAAACTTACTCGAGGCATACTACCAAAATGCCGAACGATTCTCTGCGCAGCCTGTTTTTATTGAACGATTTTTTGGTTCTGGATTTTCGACTACGATGCTCGATGGCATTGCGTTAAGTGGTAGAGTTGATCGAGTTGATTGGGTGGATAAATCAAAAAATACTGTCCGGGTTATTGATTACAAAACAGGTAAGCAGCGTAGTCACAATGATATCGAAGGCAAGACACAAGCCGCAGAGCTGTCTGAGAGAGAACAATCACTATCGGAAAGTATTCGTGGACCATACAAGCGTCAGTTACTTTTTTATAAACTATTAGCCGATCTTGACCCGACCTTTCACCCAAAAGTTACCGAAGGTGTTTTTGAGTTTGTAGAGCCTCATAAAACCAGTGGTAAGATTGTTTCTCGCTCATTTGAGCTAACCGATGCCGCAGTTGCTGATCTATCAAACCTGATTAAAGAAGTAATGAGAGAAATTCGCGAACTTACTTTCTTGGAGTAGGATTATTTCCACGTTGTAAAATAAAAGTAAATATCATCAGCAAATTTGTTTGAAACAGGCAGTTGTGTCCAATGAGGAAACCAAACAATACTGGCAAGAATGATGCTGATGGAAATTGTTATCGTGAGAGATTTTTTGTTTATTTTCACCAGCCAGTAGGCGAGTAAGATGCAGAGTAAAGGGACGGCTGGTGTGTAGTGATAAAAGAACATAACGCGAGGAGAGAGAAACCAGGGGGTCCAGACTATAATATAAGCTAAGAATAAAAATATAAACGCTGGTGAGATTTTTTTTCGAAGCTGTACTACTGAAACAGCACTAAACAGTATGGCAAACATGCCCCAAAAAAATAATGCTGGATTACCAAAAGCATAAATGTCTGCCCTAGTTTCGCTGCCGTACTCAACAGAAACCCAAACAGGTCTGATATTCAAGAACCACTGGAGAGGAGTAGATTGGTATGGGTGAGTCGCAGTCAAAGTTGTTTGGTAGGCCCAAATTTGTTTGTGAAGTTGAATAAAGTGGGTAAGTGATTTTCCCTGTAGCCACATTTGCGAGTAGCTTGCCAGATATATTCCTAATGGAAGTAGTAGTAATAGAGAAATTTTTTGTAGCAGATGTATAGTTTGATCTTTCTGCCACTGAGCAAGTTCTACAATTGTGATCACTCCAAATACAAATAATCCCGACCACTTGCTTGCTACAGCACAACCAGCCATTACAATTGCGACTATAAAATACTTTACAACTTTTTTTTCTCGGTAGAGCCAATACCATAGCAGTGTTTGCAATATAAAAAACGTGACATGAATGTCGTTCATCGCGATACGAGATTGTACAAGTAGTAAACCGTCACAAACTGCAAAGAGTGTGGCGAACAGCGAGAGTGCTTTATTTGCGAACAAAGCTTGGGTTAACCAACCCACTGTAAGAACCACGAGCGTTCCAAATACAACAGAACTAATTCGCCAAGCGAAACTAGTTTCGCCAAATAACAACACGCTTCCAGCCTGAAATAATTTAGCGCCCGGTGGATGCAGCCAATCAATTGCAGTATTTGGTTGATCAGACTGGGCAGTCCATTCATAAGCTCTTGGATCATTTTTTGCAATGAGTTGAGCTGTCACAGCGTGATATACCTCATCAAACATATACCGCTCTGGAATGTGAATTCGATAGAGGCGAGAGAAAAATGCGATTGCTACGAGTACGAGCAACAAGGGATTGTAGTAGCGCTCTACAAATCGCTGCATAAATTATGCAAGTAAGTACAAGGCAAAAATAACGCTGAGGCCAAAAAGAAAAACGGTGATGAGTAGGGGCTTGTCATTAAAGAGCACTCGCTCTGGAGATTCTCCTTGGTTTTTTTCATACACAAGCTGCAAATACCTCATGACACCAAAGATGACAAAGGGTACAGAGATCATAAGCCATTTTTGGGTGTGAAGTGTTTTTGGTAACAGCCGAAAGATTGTTGCAAATTCAGATTGTGGAACAATGACTTCATTTTGAAAAGTAAAGATAGCGTATGTCAGCCAAGTTGCTGTGGCAAACATTGCAGTGTATTGATCCAGCAAGCGCTCGCTATATCGTTTGAGGATTTTTCTAGTACTTCCAATTGATTCAGAAGAATTTCCCATTAGTAGGGTTCTCTCACTTTGTCTTTTCCCTACCGCAAGAAAGAGTGAAGCAGAGATAACTGTGAGCAAAAACCAAACACTCATGTGTAGGTTGACCACGACAGAGCCCGCATAAATTCGAATTAGAAACCCAAGTGCAATTGAAGCAACATCAAGAATTGGAACATGTTTAAATATTTTTGAGTATCCAATTTGTAGCAGAATATACAGCAGTACCAGCAGTTTGAAAAAAAGTGAAAAATAAAGTGAAAAAAACCCCGCCAGAATAAGTAAAGAGAAGACAGCCAGTTTTGCCACTTCGGTTGAAAGCTCTCCCGACGCTATGGGTCGTTTTCGCTTAAATGGATGTTGGGCATCAGCTTTTTTGTCAACGAGGTCATTGGCTATGTAAATAGCAGAAGTAACCAACGTAAAAGTGAGTGTTGCCAGAGCTACAGTCCAAAAGTACGGCAAAGCATCTACAGGGTTATAAAACAAGAAACCAGAAAAGAGTAAAGCTGCGAATAACGAGAGATTTTTTACCCATTGTCGAGGACGGGCTGTTTTTAACAACAGAAAAAGAGTTTTGGGGAGCGACGCAGTCATATTTTTTTCTGAGTACTTTTTTTGATCTTTATCCAAGATAAGAGACCAAACACGAGGCTCATGGTAATTGCTATTGTAAGCAATTTTCCCACAGTATTCAAATACAGCGAGAGGAAGCCAAGCGCTACACTCGAGATGCCATAAAATATTGCTATTTTTTGTCTGCTCCAACCGAAGGTATCAAATAATTTATGATGTAGATGTCCTCTGTCGCCCCAGAATGGTGATTTTCCTGCATGTAGTCTGCGAACGATGGTAAACACAGCATCAGCTGTTGGAATAGCAAGTACCATAAGTGTCGTTGCTAATTTTGCTCCAGAGAGAATAGCCAGTACTCCTAAGAAAAATCCAGCTAGAGAGCCGGCACCGTACCCCGGCATAATTTTTTGGGGAAACCAATTCCACGGCAGTAGTCCTGCAAATGCTCCGGCAACAATGAAAGCAAGCTGGGCAGTGTTGAACGAAGTTGGATCATCAAAAAATCGAAGAGACAACAGACCAACAAACACGAGTGCTACCATTGAAAAAGCCGGCAATTGTCCATCGACACCTTTTGACCAATTAACGATATTGCTATTCCAAATGATAAAAAAAACAGCAAAGAGATCTGCCAAAACCCAAATACTTCTTGTTTCACCCAAGAATGAGAGCGTTAGTCTCGGTTGATCAAGCATGAGTACGCCAGAGCTAAAAGGATTGCTGATATAGGCTATACCAATACCAGAACCAACTACGATTAAGGCTGCGAGGCCGTTTATCGCTAAACGAGGAAAGGGATGAAGGTCGAGTATATCATCCAAGAAGCCGATTATAGTGAGCAGGAGAGCTCCAGTCAGGATAGCGAGTAAGTATTGATCAAACTGTAAGAAAAGTAGACTACAAGCTAGCACGGCAAAAAAAATAACCA
Source organism: Candidatus Pacebacteria bacterium CG10_big_fil_rev_8_21_14_0_10_44_54 (assembly GCA_002772695.1). GTDB lineage: Bacteria > Patescibacteriota > Microgenomatia > UBA1400 > PJMF01 > UM-FILTER-42-14. The sequence continues at coordinate 11,758 of PFDI01000006.1, read as the reverse complement.
AACCACCTCCGCGTGGCACTGCTGTTGTATGAGTTTTTTTCACATGGGTATTGTGCGCAGGATCATCGAGCCAACCTTGTCTTTTATAGAGCCGAATTACAACTGGTGCTAGAAGAAAAGCAAACAAAAAACTAAGAAAAAATGCGAGCATATGTATTACCTGACAAGCATAATGATGCGAGTGAGCGCGAGTAATAAAATGCCATTAAATGCTGTGCTGGTCCAAGCAAATAAATGTAAAACTGTTTTGTTCAAGCTGTGACAAAAAACCATGAGTGAAAGGCTACAGAGGCTAAAAAAGAGTGAGAGTGTAGGAATAACTGTCAGCCAAGCTTTTGGCAACAGCGTGTTGTTTGCCAGCTGCTGATTGTTTAGAAGTGGAACAACTGGCTGTATGGTTTTTAAGGCTACAACAGTCAGGCTGACTTGAATAAGAATGATGATAATATTACCGATTAGTGGTGTGCGAAATTGTTGCAAATATGCCATACCGCACTAGTATAGCAGGCTTGATGCGTTCGATAACCGTTTCCAAAGTGTAAAGTGTTGGTACTGTGCATTGAGTGTATACGCTTCGAAAAGCATTGCATTGAGGCCAGGTAGGTTTCTCGACTCGTTGTTCATTACGACAATGAATTCAGGCTGAGCGGAATAGACATCGGACATAGTTTCACTGTATACATCCAAATCAGCAACATGAAATGAAACTGTAAAGCGAGTAGGAGGCACGGCTTTGGTGAGCGCATATAGCATGGGATTAGTGCCCCAGATAAACAGACTTGGTTTGTCTTGTGTGGTGATAATAAGTTTTGCAGCCGCATAGTTGTCACTCATTAGCTTGTCAAATGATTGATAGTACTCTTGTCTGCTTGTTTGCTTGCTCATGTAACGGAGCCAATTTGTGTAGTAAGAGACAGTGCTATAAAGTCCAACATGCAGCAAAACAAGCACGGCAAGCAACGTACTCAGGCTTCCACCAAGCAAAGTAAGCTTGATAGCATTGGAGGCTGAAGAAATTTTTCTTGTTTGCATAATCAGTAGTACTACTAGAATTGCAGCGGGGGGAATTGCCTGCAAGAAATAATGCGGATATGGTCGATTAGAAAGAAGGCTAGCAAATAATGAGAGCCAAAACCAAGCGAGTGAAAACTGGCTGGCCGCTGAAAGTTTTTTATTCAGACCAAGTATGAGTAGTAGTATGCTGCCGAGAACAAGTGTTTTTCCTGGTAAACTAAAGAGAAAAAGCACAACAGGACTAGCAAATGCAAGTTGCCATGATCCTGCATACTTGAAGTTATAGAGCAAGCCAAAATCAAGATAGTCACTGCCTGAGCCTATTGCATAAAAATATACAATTGAGAGCACAAGCGGTATAAGGCAGCCTGCTACAAAGACAAAAGCTTCCTTTAGTCGAGTAGTGAGAAGTTGGAAATGCTCCCTCCAAATCAAGAAAACAAAAACTGCGCCAAAGGCGATGATATCAAATAAGGCAGGTACTTTTGTTAGCAGCGCAAGACCAAAGCTGACTCCAGCCGCAAACAGCAGAAAGTTTTTTTGTGTTTTGACAGTCTTTCGTAAAAAGAAGGCCTGTGCCACAGGTGTTTTGACAAAGAGCCAAGCTCCATACAGTACAAATGAAATGACAAATAGTTCTCCGTTGGGGATATGCCCTTCAAACCAGGGCAGAGAAGTAAAGACAACAAAGAGTAGGGTAGCAAATGCAGCAGGTTTGAGTCGAGAAAACAATGTTTGACAAAGCGAGAAGAAAGCAGCGGTTGAGAGCAGCATCATGCCATACAGCAGCACACGAAACTGTAGTTGGTTATCAACAATCATAGCGAGGTAGTAAATGAGTGGCGTTTTATGATCAACAATAGTGGTGTAGAGCGTACCACCTTCACGCAAGGCGTTGCCAATTGTAAGGTAGATTCCCTCATCACCATACCAGTACGGTTCTGAGAAATTAGGAACTCTTAGTAAGGTAAGAAGTAGGAGCAATAGAAACAAGATGCTTTTTGGCTCACGCAAGCGCTCGCGAATTTCTGAGAGTAATTTCATTTGTGCACTCAGTATAGTCATTTAAACTTTTTCTGTCACCTTATACTCTAAATATTTTCCAAGCATCAGTCTGGTGTGTGCATCAATGCCAGGCAGGGCAGAAAAGAAAAAACCAATGATGGGTAAGAGCAAAAACTCGAGTGGCTGAAAGATAATTGACAAAAATCTTCTCTTTTTGGGTCTTGGTGGGCGATTTATTGCGTCAATAATAAAGACTGCGAACATTGAGATGAGTGAGGCGGTCAGGAGGGCAGAGGTAACTTGTGGAAGTGTTTTACCAATTACGGTTCTATTAAACTCCTCATTAAGAAGTGGGGGAAAGAACGCGGATACTGTAATAGCAAACCAATTGACTGGCCAAAGAAAATGATCCTCTATTGTTTTAAGAACACGAATAGATTTATCCCAAAATGGAACGTTTGGAGTTGTGAGGTACTGCTTGATAATATAGGCGTCATCGCTGACACCCCAAGCCCAGCGTTTGAGTTGTTCGTACTGATTTTTGTACGTTTGCCAGCGTGTAGGTGATTCTGGTGCGTCAGAGTAGATTGGTAAAAAGATTGGGTGAACCTCAAACTTACCTTTCTTGGCAAAGTAGGATTTAAAGAAGAGACGATAGTCTTCGGGTATGACGTCGGTATCCCAAAAATCGATATCAACTATATGCCGAAAAGAAGTCGAGTAGGTAGAGAAATTAATCAATCGATCTGACCGCATCAGTAGATGCATTTGAATCACAGAAAAAAGTGAGGCGAGCACGCGGATTGGAGCGGGAACACTCCAAATATTGTTATAAAATACGATCGAACCTTGCCAGATACAGTTGTAGCGATCTTCTCGAGTCAAGAAGTCATGGGTAAGTGCGGTGAAGTATGATTGGTGAAATAAAGCATCTGCGTCCTCACTTGTGATTGTAGTATTGTTTAGTGAGATCTTTTTTTTATCGATGATCAATTTCTTTGCTTGCCTCGCCCCCCAAGCAGTATTGGAAGACTTGCCCTTTATTTCATCTGCAATGTCGGGGTGATATGTGGTGAGAAGTGAGCCAAATGTTTTGTGAAATCTTTGTGAAAGTTCCGCGGCTTTTTTTCTTGCAGCAGCACCTTCGCGCTCCTCAAAAGATAGAACAATATGTAGGTTTTCTTTTGGAAATGTTTGGGCTTGTAGCGCGGCCAAGGTACGCACCAGGGTTTCAAGCGGCTCCTTATAGGTGGGTATAATGATGCAGTGATGAATCGTGCTCCAGGTTTTTGGGTGTTGTTGCTTGAGATTGTCTAGCCAATCAAACTTACTAGCTGCTCGCACCTTTAGGTGTGCCAAAACTGAAAAAATTGCCATAGTAATTGAGCGATACAGCCAGTACACACTAAACGTGATAACGTAGTATGCAACTACCTCAGGTACGACAAATGACCCCCAGACTGGAAAGAGAATAAGTGACCACGAGACAAATCCTGGCAAAATTTCTAGTCCTCGCTGTGTTTTTACCGGGTGTCTAGTCACGTAGCGTGCTATTTTTTCTCCAATATTCATATGGTTATTTTATCTAAAAAAGCTGCCTTCGTGTTGTTTAGTATCTGGTTAGCAGAAATTTTTTTTTGAGAAAATAGTGCTTTGGCAGTTTCAGTAATCATCCATGGCTCGCAAACTTGACCGCGATATGGTTGTGGTGGCAAGTACGGCGCATCTGTTTCTAGTAAAATTCGGTTGTTTGGTGACTTTGCAAGACTGCTTCGAATTGCATGGTTATTTGGATAGGTGCTATTTGCCGCAACGCCTAGATACGCACCGAGCGTTAGAGCTTCTGCTATATATTCAGTTGGTCCAGAGATGCAGTGCAAAATAAATGGCAGCTGGTTTCGCTCGACAGATTTTATGATTTCTAAAACAGCAAAGTATGCTTCGGCTTGTTTATCACGTACGTGTAGGCAGACAGGAAGGTTATATCTTGCGGCAAGCTCGAGTTGTAGGCGGAAGCCTTGTTTTTGCAATTCTTTAATTTGTTGATCGCTAGGCGAGTCAGTGAGTCGAAAGAAGTCAAGACCAATTTCGCCGATTGCTACCACGCTAGTGTCTGCAATTAGCGGTTCTAGTTTGGCTATTTCTTCGAGCTGCTTCATGGTTTGAAAGTGATTTGGATGTAGGCCTATAGTTGCAAAAAAAGCTTTGTTATCTTTGGCAAGCTTGTAAGCTATGTTGCTAGATTCGAGATTTGTGCCAACAATTATGGTCGCCAATACACCCGCGGTTTGTGCCTTATTCCAGTGTGTTTGCCATGATGAAAAAAGCGGTTCAAGATTATAATGGCAGTGTGTGTCAATAATCATGCAAAATTACTTCCGAGGGAAAAGTGGTGAGATTGCTGCAATTTTTGGTTGGGTGAAATGATTGATAATTTTTTCGGCTGTTTTTGGTAAAAGTGGTTGAAGATGGTACCCAATGCTTAATAGACGTGCTACTGCCACAGTTAGGATTTCATGTCGTTCTGCAGTATCTTTTTTCCAAGGCTTTTGGTCACTGAGGAAGCCGTCTAGATTGCGAATTTGGTTTTGTATCCACTCTGAAGCGACTGAGATCTCGAAATTTGTAAAAGCAGAGACATATGTCGGATCAAACTCACTAGGAGTTTTTCCACCTGAAATTTCAGATTTTTCACTGAGCTTCGCAATTCGCGAGCAGAGATTGCCGATACCGTTGGCAAGGTCGGCCGTGTAGGTTTCGGCAAATTTTTCTCTAGAGAAATCACCATCAGCGTGCGTAGGAACATATCTCAGCAAGTAGTGTCGTATTGGTTCAAGACCAAATTCTTCTACTAATTTAAAAGGATCAAGTACATTGCCAAGTGATTTGCTCATTTTCTGACCACTTACTGTCAAATATCCATGAACAAATGTTACTTTTGGTAATGAAAGTTTAGCCGAGAGAAGCATGCCAATCCAGTAAATAGAGTGAAATCTGTTTATGCCTTTACCAATCACCTGCACTGCCGAGGGCCAGTATTTCTTGAAGTCACTTTCGTCGCTTCCCCAGCCAAGTGCTGTAATATAAATTGCAAGCGCATCAAACCAAACATACATGACTTGCGAGTTATCACCGGGCACAGGTACGCCAATGCCACGAGCTCGCGTGCTCGAGCGTGAGATGCTGAAATCTTCTAAGCCCCGTTCGATAAATCGCAACATTTCATTTTTGTATTGCTGTGAAACTATCTCGTGTTCTCCAGAATTGAAGAGTCTGAGGATTTTGTCTTGGTATTTTGTTAGACGAAAAAAGTAGTTTTTCTCGGTGATTTTTTCTGGTTTCGTGAGGTGTTCAGGACACTCTCCAGCTTCTGTCAAGTCTTCTTTGGTATAAAAACTTTCGCAACCTACGCAGTAGAGGCCCGTATAGGTTTTTTTATAAATATCGCCATTGTCCGCGCAGCGTTGCCAAAGCTTTTGTACGCCTGGCCAGTGTCGATTTTGATCACTGCCACGACGAAAGTGTGTAAGCTCTATGCCAAAATAAGCAAATGCATCTTGGAAAATTTTGGCGTATTCGTCAAGCCAATGCTGTACGTCCACCCCAGCTTTTTCTGCTGCTTGAACATTTTTGAGGCTATTTTCATCGGTTCCACTGGTGAAGGCAACGTCTTTGCCTAATAAGCGGTGATAGCGGGCTAGTGTATCTGCCTGGAACCACTCAAGAACATGACCAATATGTGGTTTGGCATTGATATAGGGGATAGCGGTCGTTACGTAGTACGTTTCGGACATAGTTTTTTTATTAGTATCCAGTATAAGTGAAAATTAGAGAAAAGGCAGGTAGCGGCGAATTTTTTCTGCTTTTTCTCGTGCCCAAGAGTCAAGCGCAAGTAGCTGCAGCGCCATTTTCATTGCGCTGTTTTTTTGTTGTTGCGAAGCGAGCGATATTGTTGCGCTTGAAACACCAAGTTTTTTTTGAATCTGTTCGTATGATTGCCCGGCTTCCAGCTCTGCGTGAATGGCGAGGCGCGTACCCAGCTGTGCCAATTCATTTTTGGATAAAAAGGCTCGCAGGAAAACAAGCATCTTTTCGGCGCCATGAATATCTGCTAGCGTGCCTGCAAGCTGTAGTTCGAAAAAATTTGGCTGTATTTGCTTTTTCTGCTTCATACCAGGCAGTAGTCTATCATATTATGTCACTTTTTGCTCCCGATGCGTACGTTTGGCTAAAACTTCAGTGATCAGAAATAAAATAGCGATTGCCCCAACCACGTATTTGTTGATTACAATATGTTGCAAATGTAAAAAAATAAGTAAAGAAATGCTACTCGCAGCAACAAAGCCTCTGCGAGTATTATTGAGCGCATATCCAAGTAGAAAAAAAATACTTAGAAAAATAAGTAGAAGAAATGGACCGTACATGTTTGGTAGTGGCACATGTGCAATTTGTTGGGGAGAAATGTTTGTGAGCAGGTAGTAAAGCCCTCCTAGACCTACAAGACTAAATAATCCAAAGGGAAGTGTTTTGAGGTAGGCAGATTTTTTAAATTGTTTTGGCTGTTGTAATCTTGAGGGAGCTTTTTGCACTGAGTTTAGTATACTAGCTTGCAGTTATGGATTTTGAAATTGTAATTTTACTTGTTATTGTAGCTGGTTTTGCATTCTTGTATTTCTTTTTGCGTCAGTTGTTGCCCAAGCAATCTGATAGTGACATGACCAAGCTAGTCGACGAAGTTTTTGGTCGTAGTGCCGAGAAAATAGCCGAGCAGAGCAAGCGATTGTTAGCTGGAGATCGTGACGCGATAAAAACTGATTTGGCCAATAAACAACAAATGCTTGAAGGGCTTGTTACTCGCCTACAGAAAGATTTGGCAGTACGCCAAGATGAGTTGCGAGGTCTTGAAAAGGATAGATCACACAAGTTTGCAGAATTAGTCACAAGCTTGAGCGAGAATCGCAAGCTTACGAGCGAGTTGGCGCAGTCTACTGAGCAGTTGGCAAAAGTGTTGTCAAATAACCAAGCTCGAGGAGAGTGGGGAGAGCGCATAATCGAGGATTTGCTACGAGTAAACGGGTTAATAGAAGGTGTACATTTTGCAAGACAAGCTAAGCAAGTGGGGGGCACTGCTCGTCCGGATATTACCCTGTTATTACCCAATGATCGGGTAGTGCCAGTTGATGTTAAGTTTCCCTATGCCGATATTCAGAAGCTAGCATCAAGCAAAAGTACGAGTGAAAAAACGGTTTTAATTAAACAACTGCGTACAAACATTAGGGCGAAGATCTCGAAAGTTGCCGAGTATATTCAACCAGATAGTAATACACTCGATTACGCTATCTTATTTGTGCCAAATGAGATGGTTTTTTCCTTTCTTAATCAAAAGTTTCCAGAGGTATTGGATGAAGCACTGCAGCAGCGCGTGATAGTTGTGTCTCCATTTTCATTTATTATTGTAGCTAGAACCGTGCGAGAGAGTTATCGTAACTTCATGATCGGTGGCAAGCTCAAAGAAGTGATAAAACACATCGACGGATTTGTCTCGGAGTGGGGGAAATTTAGCGAACAATTGGCAAAGTATGGCCGTTCAATTTCGACACTCCACAATGACTACGAAGCATTAATGGGTACAAGACACAGACAGTTGGAGCGCAAAATAGATACAGTCAGAACCGTCACTCAAGGTTCGCTTACAGAAGGAGATCAGAAGAAATTGTTGGATTAGTGAGTGTTTGAGCAAAGAAGGTTAGGTCTCTTTGTATGGCTAAATTCCAGTTTGGTCGTAGGTTGTGATCTGCCTGCGGGTATTGATGGTAGGTATATTTTATTTGATTTTTATCAAGCAAAGCGACAAACTCATCACTCCAAATTTTTGGTGCGGCTTCGTCCAGTTGTCCGTGATGAATCTGTAGTGGGCCCGTCAGTGCAGAAATGTATTGTCGCAGCGAGAATTGTCGCAAGTCATACTCAGATTCTAGTTGATTAATCCAGAGACGTACTGCACGACCTTCGTCTTCTTCTTCGTCGCTGTAGTATAGGACAGAGTATGGAAATGGAGCTGTTACTGGTGCCCAGAGCGTAGTGGGAATTGGTTGTTGTAGGATTTCGAGTGTTGTTACTGCAATTTGACCACCATTGCTGTGTGCCCAGATACCGACTGGTCGTTCTCCATCCTGAAATGTCGGCAAGCTTCGCAACAGCTGTGCCATAAGTAATGGCTTCTCAAATCGAGCTTCCCAAATGTCACTCAAATCTTCATCGCTACCTGCCACCCCAAAAAAATCTGGAGCAAGAGTGATATATCCGTTGGACGCAAACACCGCTGCAGCATTTTTGGTACCAACACCTGTTGAATATGCGGCTGGTGGGACGTAGCCGCGTATCATGAGAAGTATCGGAGTCTTTGTAGTCATTTTTTTAGGCACATTTAGTTGTCCAGTCATGTTTCGACTGCCAAATCGCAGTCGTACTAGATAGCTTACAAAAGCACTTTCTGTCGCAATTGGCTCTGTAATCTCAATTTGAGGTACTGGTTCAATAACCTTCGACTGTAGCGTTGGGATGCTGTAAGCCAGATATGGTTGCTCGATTGGCATCACTATTTCTGTCACCACAGGAGAGGAAAAGTTATCAAGTTGGATAGAAAGTTTTGGACCTAGCCAGACTCCGACAATAAAACTGGCGATGAGAAGCATGCCAATGATAAGTGCTTGCAGTATTTTCATTATGCTCCATCATACTACTATGCATCGTTGGTTGGCCGTTTTCTTTTTTGTTGCCTCACTGACTTATTTAGTAGGCGTGTGGCGTGTGGGGAGCACGGTTTGGGGAGACTCGATTTATTACTATGCGTACACTCGCTCACTTGTTATGGATTTTGATGTTGATTTTGCAAATGAAAGCATTGAGCCAAGTTTGTCATTCCCAAATCAACCAGTTTTGTATCCACAAACACAGCGCATAGTAAATACATTTTCTCCTGGCACAGGGTTACTCTGGATTCCAGCATTTATTTTGGGACAAATTGTTACACACGTCTTGTCAGGGATTGGCGCCTCAGTACTCACAAATGGTTACTCGCTTGTAACGCAAGTTATGGTTGGTCTAGGAGCAGTTGGGTTTGGGGTCCTTGGAGTTTATTTTTGTTTGCATGGACTGCGAAGTTTTTTTTCAGAAAAAATTGCTATAGTGACAATAATTTCTTTGTTGCTAACAACCCAATTGTTTTATTATATTTTGCTGGATCCACTTAACTCACACACAGCCTCTTTCTTGTTTGCTAGTTTATCATTTTTCCTTTGGGGAGAGATTTGGAATAATCGAATAATTACCTGGAAGCAGGCGTTTGGCCTTGGAGCAAGCCTTGGTATGTTAGGTCTTGTTCGCAATCAAGATGTGTTGACTGGTGTTATTTTATTGGGCAGTTTATTGTTTCGTATATCGTCAAAGCTATCGACGCTCAAAAAAATTTCTCTTGCAGTTGGAAGTGCTGTAGCTATTGGAAGTACACAGCTGATTACTAGCTGGATTTTATTTCAATCCTGGCAGAGCCCGTATATTCTTAGCGGACAAAGCTTGAGTTGGCTGGCTCCAGATTTTACTCGCGTTTTATTTTCTTCTGGCAACGGATTTTTTCGCTATGCACCAACAGCAGTTATTTGCCTCGCGGGTTTGTTTATATTGGCAAAAACTAAACGTTGGTTGGCCGTCATTTGTTTGCTCGTTTTTCTAGCTCAACTGTATGTAATTGCAAGCTGGGGTCCAGAAATTGTTGGTGGTCCATATGGATCGAGGATGTTTGTGGGGACGTTGCCATTTCTTAGTGTTGGATTAGCGCAGGTTTTGACCACAGTAAAAAATCGCTTGATAATTTTTATGACTGCAATCCTATTTGCTTGGAATCTGTATCAAATTGGAGTTATGTTGGTGCGGTGGTAGTTAGCTAACTGCTTGCTTGACAGATTATAGCGAGTGTTTTTTATGCTACAATTTGGCAATTAAAACAAACATCATATGCTTTCATTACTTAGTTCTGCTAGCAGAAAGAATGTCATGACTGTAGTCGTCAAAGTAGACGAGAAAAGAGAAATTAAGTAGGACGATGTGGTGCGAGTAATATTAAAAATCATTTTATTATTAATTGTCTTTAACCTTTTTGCGGTGGTCAGAATCCAGGCGATTGAATCAGCTTCGATGCCACAACCGCCAGAAACGAACAAAATTATCGTTATTCACGGCTTAACAGGTGATGCTGCAGGCTGGACAAGTCTCGAAAGATCTCTCACAGAAAAAGGCTACGAAGTAATTTTATTCAATCTGCCAGGTCATGGTGGTTCGCGAGAAGATTTACGTGGAGTTACCTGGCGGGATTGGGTCGATGCTGTTCAAGAAGTGATAGACAGAGAATCACAGGATGGCAAAGTCAGTATATTTGGACACTCGATGGGTGGCTTACTTGCAGTTTATGTTGGCAATCTTGAAGGCAATTCCGATAAGATCTCCAGCACTGTCACGTTTGGTGCAGCATTTCAAAACTTCACGTTAAAAGAGCGAGTAGGCATATATTTATCTCCAATCATTCAGATTTTTCGACCGTATTATCAGGTGTCTGGTGGTAGAGAGATGCCATTTAGTATGTTACGAGACTACTTAGCCTTGAACACCGCTGCAAAAAAATCTGCAGACAAAAATATAATTCGACAGCTTTCACTTCATGGCATACGTGATCAATCTATTCCAGTTGCCGAGGCGCAAGAAAACCTAATGGGAAAACCAAACATTCAGTTTGAAACTCTTGATCAGCCACACTATCCAGAAAGCAAAGAGGGGTTTGAAGAGATTGCCCTCAAAATTATGGATTTTTTAGAACCATAACAATTTTTCCATGTTCATTGGGATGAGATACTTGGACAAAGAGGGATTGATATGTTTTTATTGCAGCAATATTGTCATGTGAAGTTTCGAGCCAGAATCCACCATGCTTAGATTGATATTCTTTGGTTTGGATAAATTTTGAGAGCGCTAGTTTCGCCACCTTTTTTGCCAATCCTTTTCCACGAGCTTCTTTGTAGAGCCGTATGGCAAATGTAAATGGGTAGTTTTTTGCTTGGAAATTTTTGAATTCAGACAGAACCTCGCATTTGGGGAAAGCAAATTCTCCAAACCATACTATACCAACTAGATCATCACTTTTGTTTACCAAAGTGTAGACGATTCGACCTCTATTTTGCCAAGTAGTAAATGACACTCTGTCTTTAAACCGCACAGCATCTGAGGAGAACTTTCGTACTGCCGGATCGGTTGTGGAATACTCAATTAGTTGGGCTATTTGTCGATCAGTGATTCCCTCGACGAGTTGAAAAGAGCCAATTTGTGCCTGCTGCATATTGTGAGTATATGAGGAACAAGGTAAAAAAGATTTAGGGCAAACGCTGTTCAGCGTTTGAGAAGCTGAAACCCCGACCGTAAGGTCGCGGGAGTGGCTTCATTTATTCTGATGTTTTTGCAAAATGCAAAACCTCTCAAACGGAAAATTGGGTTTGTGTAGGTCTCACTAATCCGATTGCTAGTTTGCAAAATATAAACACCATTGAAGTTGTAGTTGATGCTACATTAATGTCTGATGTGGAGGGCAATAATTTTTATTCTAGAGCGCATTTCAAAACCTCTTGAGAATTTTGGTATGATGGATGTCTATGTACATCCTGTCCGATCAGCAATGGGAGTTGCTCCACCCATT
>PFDI01000001.1:29479-99142 GCA_002772695.1 Candidatus Pacebacteria bacterium CG10_big_fil_rev_8_21_14_0_10_44_54 | reverse complement strand
TCTATTCCTTCAGACTTTAGAGCACCAGGGACTGTTAATGCAGTTAGTGGTATCTATACCGGAGCTGGAGCAGGTACTCTTCGTCTCTCCTCTGCTGGTGCGCTGTCTAGTATTACTAGTCTTGCTTTGTCTGGTGCTATTAGTGGAGGGACGACGTATTCAGGGAGTGGTTCTGTGACTGCAAGTAACTTCTTAACTAATGCGTCAAACACAACTTATTCCCAATTTACCAGAGATGGTGGTGGTACCGCGGTATACATCAACCAAGTAGATGCTACCAATCCAATTCTTAGACTCTCAAGCGGTACTGCCGTCGCAAACAATGGAGTTGTTTTTACTGTTGAAAACAACGGCAACGTCGGCATCGGGACGACGAGTCCAAGCTCAAAACTCTCTATTGCTGGTTCGGCCAACCTGACAGGAGCGCTCATTGTTGGTGCCAACAGCCCACTGGGAGACTTTGTCCAGTTTAGTGATACCTTTGATGGTGTCACTCTCGATACAACTAACTGGACAGCTACGGGTACAGTCACTCAAAATGGCAATATAGCTATCACTGGAGCTGGCGTTTGGACAACCCGAGGAATAACAAGCGTGCAGTCATATCGTCGTTCAAACACACTCACGCTCACTGCAGACTACACCCCAACCTCAACTTCCAGTCCTACTCATACAGCAATGATTGGATTTTCATCTGCTACTACCATGAACTATACCAATATGCCACACGCGATCTACTTTAATTCTGGCAATTTGCATGTATACGAAAACAGTGCAAATCGAGGGGTTGTTGGCACCTATACTACCGGCAATACCTACCGCATTAAGATTGTGACCAATGCTACGGGGGCTGTGTACTACATCAGTGCAAATGCAGGAGATACTTGGACAAGACTGTATGACGGCACTGCTAATAGCATTACGAACTCTCCGCTCTATGCTCGGGTTACTGCCAATAACGCAGCGGGAACAAGTACGATTGATAACCTAACCATCAGTAATGGTTTGGATGTATTTGCAAATAGTCAGCTTGTTGATAAGAACTTTACTGTTGGTAATGGCGACTTACTTATAAATTCTGGGAATGTAGGCATCGGGACGACGGGACCTTCTAACCCACTTCATGTTCACCATGTAACAACAGATACTTTAGCGAGATTTTCCTCGGGAGATAATCGTGCAGGATTTATTCTCGCTGACGATTTGAGTGCTACCTCTTTCTATACCGACGATGATGCTGATGGATTCTTTATTGATGCTTCTGGCGGTGCAGATGCTGATTTGTTTATTAAATCAAATGGCAACGTCGGCATCGGGACGACTGCTCCTGCCAACAAACTCGATGTAAATGGTGGCATCAACTTTATCGGTGGCACCACTACTGGTACTCTCACCTTTTCTGGCGTCACAACTGACATAACTACGAGCACCAACCAACACCTTGCCATCATGCCGAATGGTACCGGCAACGTCGGTATCGGGACGACGGGGCCAGACAACTCGCTACATGTCTTCAAAGCCAGCGCGGGCTCAGTAACAGGCAATAGCAACTCTCCACTTGTTGTAGAAAATAGCACGAGTAGTTATATTCACGTACTTTCTCCCGCCGCACAAGAGCAAGGCATACTTTTTGGTGATCCCACCGACAATATCTCAGGAGCAGTCATTGCCAACAACTCAAATGAGCTTGAGTTTAGAGCTGGTGGTAATACGACTTGGACAAAAATTGGCACAACTGGCGCCCTATTTAACAAAGTAGGTATATATCCAGGAAATGGTGCATTTCAGGGAACATATTCCTTTGGCTATGACGGATCTTCCTACCTAACTGCAAGCAATCTTAAATTACAAGGCCCACTTCATATGAGCAACCAAGCCATTACAAATATATATAGCCTTGCAAGCAACAGTGCAGCTATGAACTGGGACACTACCACTAGTATTACCTTTACCGCTGACAATGCGACAATAAATGGTAGTGACGCGGCCAACGGAAATCTTACTCTGCAAGGCACAACCAGTGGAACACGAACATCAAGTTATGTACTACTACAACCAAATGGTGGCAACGTCGGCATCGGGACGACGAGCGCATCGTATCCACTCGATGTGTATGGCGCTAGTGCCACAGCCAGGGTGCGAGCAAGCTCTGGCAATGCATCGGTGTTACTTACCCCCGCCACTGGGGCTGTTGCTTGGCTGGTCAATACTGGCACGAGTTTTAATATTTGGGATGGCACTTCTGATGCCGCACGCTTCTACCATGGCGTGGATGGAAGAACTGATTTTGATGGCAATGTCAATGCAAACGCATTTGACTTAGCAGAAAATGTACTCGTTGAAAATACCAATGTCGAGGCAGGAGATATTGTGATGGCAAATACCGCCAGTCAGGACCCAGCTTGGAACCCAGACTACAATACTTTTGTTGCAGACAAAGCAGTGGCTAGCTCTAAAGATAGGATAATTGGCATTATTTCCGAAAACCCTGGTGTGCTCATGAGAGGATATGGTTTCAACGAAGAAGGCATAGTTGATAAAACAAAAGTGCGCCCACTTGCTCTCAGCGGAAGAGTTCCGGTAAAAGTAAGCAATACAAATGGAACCATTAAGATGGGAGATCCTATCACGATTAGCAACACTCCAGGTGTTGGTAAGAAAGCGACAGAGGCTGGGTTCATCGTTGGTCGAGCATTAGAAGATTACAATGCCACCAATCCAAATACTGTCGGAAAAATTCTTGTGCTTGTTTCGCTCTCTTGGTACGACCCCGATCTTTCTCTCACCTCCACTGGAGCAGTTAGTATTGCCAACCAATCCCAAAACTACACCGTCACCCAATCTGGCAGCGCCATCACTCGCATCTCGCTCCTCGCCGAAGCTGTCATCGGCAAACTCCGCGCTGGTCTCATCACCACTCAAGATCTGGTAGTCACCAAATCTGCCATCATTGCAGATCTCTCGGTCACGTCACTAAGAGTTGGTGGCCAATCACTGCAAGCCTATGTCGAAGGAATCGTCCAGACAGCACTGCAAAATACTGCGCCTACAACCACGCCATCACAAACCCTCGTCAGTCCAGTCGCCCAGATCGAGACCCTCACCGCCCAAACCGCCACTGTTTCTGGCAGCACCACCACCCAGTCGCTCCGAGTGACTGGACCAACCAAACTCGGCTCCCTTTTGGCCGACAACGCCACAATCGCAGGGACACTAACAGCAGAAAGAATCGAGACTCCTACCCTAGTCGCGGGAGAAATCGAAGCCACTTCGGCTCGGATTGCTGCACTCGAAGCTGGTATAGCCCAACTCGAGTCTGTGCGCGCACAGACGGCAGAGATTGTCGATGCTACTATCTCGGGTACACTCTATGCCAATAACATTTACGGCTTTGAAGAAAAATTAGCGACGAGCCTAAAAGAACCAACCCTGCTCGAGACACTGATTGGTCAACAAACACCAACTCCAGAAAACTCAGAACTTATCGCCAGCATCGAACAAGCAGGTTACCAAGCAACCCCGTCTGCTGCTTTGCAAGCAACACTAGCAGATTTACAACTTGGCGAAGGTGATGTTGTGCTTACTAGCACCGCCCTCTTTGTCGATCAATACTTTTCGGTCAACGGCACGGGATATATCGCCGACTCACTCGGGGTAGGCAACAAACTCTTCGTCGGCAATGGCCTCGAGTTTTCTGATGGTATCATCGCCTACAACCCAACCGATGTCGAACAGCCAACACTCTACATCCAACCATCTGGTAAAGGCACAATCTCGCTCCTGGCTGGTCTCATGACATTGAGCGACGACGGCACAGTGGCGATCAATGGCAATCTCAACGTTGCGGGTACCCTCGAAGCGGACACCTTGCTCACCAATCTCCTGCAACCCGCCGACTTTGGCAATCCTTTCCAGGTACAAGTCGCTGGTATTGCTACCGAATCTGGCCAGGTCAAGCAGTCGCGTTTTGAAATTATCAATGAACTCGGCACTCCCGTGGCTACCATCTCTGCCCAGGGCAAAGCCGACTTTGCTGGTGGTATCGGCGTCGGCAGCGAGACACAAACTGCATCAAGTAGCGGCGAAATTACAACCGACAAGACTTCTGGCAAGGCTCGTATTGCAGCTGGAACCAGTGAACTAACTATCCACGCTGCTGGCCTGACAGAACAAAGTTTGATCTACGTCACTCCAGTTGGCAGTACAGACAATCAGGTGTTGTACGTCAAGAACCAACAGGATGGATTCTTTGTCGTCGGGTTCGACTCGCTAGCCGTTGTTGATGTTCCGTTTAACTGGTGGATGGTAAATTAAGCAGGAAGTAGAAGTTTTCCTAAGACGTTACCGCGCGCACACATAGTAATCAAAGTTGTCTGGATCAAGTGAAATACCACATTTTGTTTTGCTCTCATTGATATCAGGATCAGCTTCGTTGGTGAGGGTGACGTACATATTGTAGGCATCGTCACTCAGACGAACATACTCACTGTCTTCTGGAACCGAGATTGAATATGTTCCGTTCTGAAAAGGTCCCGTTGCTTCATCCAGATCTGCTTCCTCTGGATATTTCTGATTATCATTGTAATACAACCGCAACGCCGATTGAAACTCTTTGAGGTCTGCCTTCTTGCGCGCATCAGCTGCGCGCCCACGGATACCGACCAGGTTTGGCAATAAAATTGCCGTCAAGACAGCAATAATAGAAATCACCACCAAAAGCTCAATAAGTGTGAAACCAACATCGATAGTTCTCTTGCTGCTCATAAAAAATTATTCTTCTGGATCTTCTGAACCATCAGCAACAATACCTGGGAGGGTTGCATTACTACTTGCTACTACATAATTACAGCGGGTGGTCGTACCTTCGCAAATAATTCCTGTATACCCACCCGGCACATCGCCTACCTTGGCTGCTTTGGGATCGCCTGTATTTTCAAGTCGTGCATACAAAGCATACGAAACTCCGTCTGACACATATGTATAGTTGTAGGCAGAAGAATCGTCGGGCAATACTGCCATATACAAGGCGCCATTTCCTGCCCATTCCTGACCCCAAGAACATGGCTCAGTACCTGCCGCACCGCAGCCAACTATTTTGCCCGAACTTGCTGTTGGATAGGAATTCTTATCGTTATAGTACGTCTCAAGCACTATAGCTATATTTTTGAGATCTGTTTTGCGACGAGCGTCTCGAGACTTCATCTGACTTGAGAGAAACGAGCCAATACCAATTGTTGATAAAATGCCAAGAATAGCTATCACCACCAAAAGCTCAATCAAAGTAAAACCACACAAAGAAAAGCGACCTTTCTGCAACATACCAACATCATATACCTAGTACCATAGTTTATACAATTGTGATCTATCATTGGCAATTTGATAGACACGATGCTTGTGAGCCAGCACCATGATAATCTCTGTTTCCCAAGGGATCACCCGTGCAGGCGGTTGGTGTTCCGGTTATGTCCGTGCATACTCCTGTGCTCACTGCACAGCACCAATCTTCCCAACCACCCTCGCCTCCCCCTTCTTCATCACCACCACCTCCTTCTTCATCACCACCCTCCAATTCTGCGACGGCACCATAGAGCGAAACTGCAGCACCTTGTGCGATACCATAGTCATAGAAGACCCCATCTTCACCAAAACCACAGCCATATTCGCCGCCACAGTTGATCACATTACTAGCCTCACTCCCATCTCTCTCTAGATTAGCCAGAATCCTATATCCATGAACGGGACAGTCGAGGTTGACGTCGTCATCGCTCAAAACATTATAGAGGTATGGCCCTTTTGTGAGAGGGTCACACGGGACTTTTGGAATGTAGGCGTCGAGAAGAGTGCTGCCACCACCGCCGCAGTACAGCTCTAGCGTATTCCTTGGGGGGTAGCAGCCCTTGTCATTATAATAATCTTCAAACACAACCTTCAACTTATCGAGATCGCTCAAACGCTTGCCGTCGCGACCTCGAGCCAGATGTGGAAAAGAAAAAAAATACAAGACTGTCAAAAGCAATCCAATAATAGCAACTATAATGAGTACCTCTATGAGAGAAAAGCCGCGTTTCATGACTAGCAAAGTGTAGCACTTTTACTGCTAGTTTTGGGTTCTGGGTTGCCTGTTTACAAACCACTTTATTATTGCTTAAATGATCCTGCATGAAAAATAATACAGATCTTGTCTCCAAAATATCACTTGCCGTATTTGTAGTTGCTGTCTTTGCAGCCGTTGTCGGATTGTTTCCCTTCACCGACAACTTCATCGTTCTGAGTAAGCTCTACACCGTTCTTGGGTTTGCTGGTATTGTTGGCTTGCTCTTTGCACTCAAATCGATTAGTAAACAAGCTATTTCTTTTCTCTGGACTCCACTCTCACTTCCTGTTTTATTGTTTGGCGCCAGCATGCTTGCCTCCAGCCTGCTTACCAACTCATACCCCCAGGAGAGCTTGCTTGGCATGGGTGGTGTATTCGTTGCCACTAGTATCATCACTTTGCTCGGTAGCGTTATTTTGCCAAAGAATGCGGGAGCTGTCTTACTCAAAGCAGTTGTCATCGCCTCCATCCTCATCACGCTCAGTAGCGCACTGCAGTTGCTCGGCTTTGGACCCAGCAAACTCATCGAACCACTCCTGGGTGTTCCTCTGCCACATAGTATCGTCTTCAACCTTGCTGGTTCATCGTTTATTGCTTTGCAAGTCCTTGTGATTGCAATAATCGGTGTTGTTGCTGGTGTACTGCACAGCAAACATATTTCTAAGTTTGCCGCCATCACACTCCCTATCCTACTCATTGGTGTTGCCCTACATACCTGGTCGATTCTTCCCGGCAAACCAAGTACCGTCCTACTGCCGTCGTTTAAAGCAAGTTGGTCAATAGCGCTCGATAGTATTCGCGAACCTCGTACTGCTCTCATCGGAGTCGGCACAGCTTCGTACTCCAATGCCTACCTACGATTTAAGCCACTCTGGGTAAACGCGACTAGTAACTGGAACATCCAATTTTCCCAAGCAGCCAACGCACCACTCTACCTTCTGACGATCGGTGGTTTTATTGGCCTGTTTACTTGGTTATTTTTGCTCGCAAGAATGTACGGCGCACAAAAATACACGCAAGCTAGCAACAAACCTGTTTTGTTTGCTGCACTTGTTTGTGGTGTGTTGCAGCTGTTCTTGCCAACAAATGTTATCGTCACATTTTTACAATTTGTGTTTTTGGCAGCCTACTTGGCAGGAGAATCAGAACATCATACGATGTTTAAACTAAAAGCTCCTTCGCTATCACTAATTACCGAGGGCGGCCAATCTCCTCAAGCTTCCAAAGCTGTCGCACCTATTTATATCATTGCACTACT
Organism: Candidatus Pacebacteria bacterium CG10_big_fil_rev_8_21_14_0_10_44_54; assembly: GCA_002772695.1. GTDB lineage: Bacteria > Patescibacteriota > Microgenomatia > UBA1400 > PJMF01 > UM-FILTER-42-14. Next base: position 91,790 of record PFDI01000001.1, on the reverse strand, counting down.
CTTCGCCGCCGGTTTTGGCACACTACTCTTTTTTGTCGGCAAAGCATACGCAGCCGAACTAGCAATTCACCAAGGAACACTCGCTGCCCAAAGAAACGACGGCATCGCTGTATACGAGCAACACCAACGAGCTGTCACCATCAATCCCTATGTCGACAGCTTCCGCCGACAGTATGCCCTAACCAACATGTTAATCGCTGCAGCACTTTCAAATAAAACAGATGCAACCGAGGCAGAACAAGCACAGGTCGGCGAACTTTTGCAGCAAGCCGTGCGAGAGGCTCGTGCAGCCACCGCCCTTGATCCAAACGACTCGCAAAATTGGGCAGTCTTGTCTCAGATTTATCAAAATATGATTGGCATTGCTGATCAAGCTGAGGAGTTCACAGTTCAGTCATACCTGACTGCTATCGAAAGCGACCCCACCAACCCTGCCCTACGCATTACACTCGGCGGTATCTTTCTTTCTCAAGAACAATTTGCTCAAGCGGCAACCCTCTTCCAACAAGCTGTAGAGATCAAACCAGATTTTGCCAACGCTCACTACAACTTGGCGACAGCACTAATCAGACTCAATCAACTCGAGCAAGCAAGAGCTTCCTACCAGCAAGTCTTAGCTTTACTCGATCCTAGTTCTGAAGACTACGTTACGATCACAACAGAACTCGAGCAACTCGAAAAAGCCATAGGAGAACAAGCGGCGTCAGCATCTGCAAGCGCGAATCAAACAACACAGCCGAGCATAATCGATCAAAATGTCCCCCAAGCTGGTCAAGACAGAATGCAACAACCAACTGAAAATGATGTCGAGCTTTCCCCAGACACAAGCCTTTCGCCCGCTCCCGCTCAATAATTGGCCAATCGCAAACAAGCTTGATGCAAAAGCTGCAAACCATCGTGTGTTGCAGCACTCACAAGTATTGGTGATTGATGAGCAATCACTTCTTTTTCGAGTGCTGTAAGCAATTCTGGCGAATATAGATCCCTCTTGGTTATGCAAACAACCATTTTCTTTTCAGTCAAACTCACGTCATAGGCCGACAACTCTTTTCGAATGAGCAAAAACTGCTCGTGTAGGGCTGTTATTTGCTCTGAAACAGAGCGAATAAGAAACTCATCGGGAACTGACAAAACAAAGACAAGTCCGCGACAATGACGCACATGACGCAGGAAGGAAAAACCCAAACCTTTACCCTTGCTTGCACCAGCGATCAATCCAGGGATATCGGCGACAACCACTTCTTGTGACTGATCATCCTGAGATAACACTCCGAGTTGGGGTTCGAGTGTCGTAAACGGATATGAACCAATTGCTGGAGTTGCCTGAGTAAGCACTGAAAGCAGCGTGCTTTTGCCCACGTTTGGCAGGCCAATAAGACCAATGTCGGCCAAAAGCTGTTGCTCCAACACAAGCCAACGCTCTTCTCCTGGGGTGCCATACTCAGCTCGCAGGGGTGTTGTCTCACGAGAACTCTTAAACTGTTCGTTGCCGCGCCCACCAAAACCGCCCTGACAAATAACAATTTCTTGTCCAGACTCTGCAAGTGATGCAATCAGTTTGTAGCCAGATGTAGCTAGAGAAACGTCTGCGAGGACTTTCGTCGTGAGGTGTTTTGGTACTTCCGCAACGTCTGGCTCTCGAACAGGTATCGCCGCTCCCTCTCGCTCGAGCACAAATGCCTCACGCTCCACTGCCTTACTCGAGTTTTTTTTACGCAATCCATTGGCAAGGCGTCGTCGCTGAGCTACCTTGTTCTCACTAATTTGCCAAACATTTGTTCCGACCGGAACAGAAACGATTATGTCTTTGGCCGACGCTCCCGTGCAATTTTTCGCACCACCATCTTTGCCTGATTCCGCCGAGATTGTTTTGATACCAGAGTATCGCTTGAGCGTGCTTTGCGACCGCTCTGCCCGCAAAATAATCGAGCCACCACTACCACCCGTACCGCCGTCTGGACCACCTTTTAAAATATACTTAGAGCGACAAAATGAGACTCTGCCTCGACCGCCGGCTCCTGCAACAAATTGCAACGCAACAATATCAATCATGGCAGCATTGTACCCTACCGGAGAAAATTCTGTGGATTGAGGAGTGACCCACCCTGACGAATTTCAAAGTGGAGGTGTGTTCCTGTTGAGCGGCCCGTGCTTCCCATTTGTCCCAAAACATCTCCTCTATTGACGCGTTGGCCGCTTCGCACTTGAATAGACGACATATGTGCGTAAAGTGTTTGCATACCATTGCCGTGATCAATCATGACGCGATTACCGTAACCAAAGCCATCGAGCCAGCCTGCCTGAGTCACCACGCCAGAGTCTGCCGCAAGAATTGAGCCACCAGAAGAATTAGCGATATCAAATGCCTTGTGAAAGAAACTGTATCCTTGGGTAATTCTGCCTGCAGCAGGCCAAACAAAAGAACCAAAAGCCGTAACAGAGCCTGCGTCGGGGGTGACGCGAGTAACAGTTGGTCGAGAGCTACTTGCCACCACAGTTCTAGTACCATTTGGCACCATCAAAAATTGTCCCGTAGCGAGTTCGAATGTTTCATCGTTCAAAAAATCATTAAATGGGTAGTCGACAAGCACCTGGACTTCCGATCCTTCCAAATTGTATTTTTTGCCAATTGAAAAAATTGTTTCACCGCGCGCAACCTTGTGACGAATGCCATCAACCGGAAGAATCCGTAATTCATCGCCTGGCTTTATTTTACTGCGCTCGGTCAGATCATTTTCCCACAAAATTGTCTCTACCTGAAGACCATAGCGCTCGGCAATCGAAGACAGCGTCTCTCCTTCGACTACGGTATGAAGCAAAATTTCTCCACCACGAAACTGTCGCACTTCTTCTGCCTGTTGGGTATAAAAACTGGTGCCACTGGCTCCACTCTCAAGAACGCCAGACTCTCCTTCTCGTTCACTGCCTTGATCTGCATAGGAAATGACTTTGGGACCCAAAATAATCGTAAAAAAAATTAAACCGATTGTGCCAACATGCAGGAATGGCCGAACATACCGACCTCGCTTTTTGTACAAGACGTCGACAAGCACACCTTTAACTCCCTCGAATCGTCCAAACAATCTGTAGCCACGAAATCGCACATAACTCTTCAGAGAGTGAAAAAACACCAAAAAGTCTGTTGTAATGTTTCCAAAAGTTTTCGAGATTCGAGTGCGCATTGCTTACGACTTCAAAGAAGCCAAAAACTCTTTATTTGTCTTGGTTCGACGCAAACGATTGATGAGTGTGGCAGTTCTTTCATCTCGATCAAGCATATCAAGCATACGATGTAGTGTGGTGATCGATTGGTACTCGACTGAATCAAACAGCAAGTCGTCTCTGCGCGTACTAGAGCGTTGAACATCAATGGCAGGATACACCCGTCGCTCGGCCAGCTTGCGGTCAAGGTGTATCTCTTGATTGCCCGTACCCTTAAATTCTTCGTAAACCAGATCGTCCATACGAGAGCCGGTGTCGACCAATGCAGTGCCGATAATAGTCAAACTGCCCGGCGTCTCAAGATTGCGTGCAGCACCAAAGAACTTCTTTGGTGGGAACAAGGCTGCCGGATCAAAACCACCAGACAGAGTTCTACCAGAGGTGGGAATAGAGAGGTTGTAGGCGCGGGCAAGGCGAGTAATAGAATCAAGCAAAATAAGCACGTCCTTACCCTCTTCTACCATACGCTTGGCCTTTTCCAAAGCCAACTCGGCCACATGACACTGATCTGAAGCAGACTCATCAAAGTTGCTTGCCGCCACCTCACCAGTACCCTTTGTGATTCGCTCTATGTGTCTTTTGATGTCGGTCACTTCTTCTGGACGCTCCCCAACCAAAACAGCCAGGATATAAATTTCGGGATGATTGCTTGCCACACCAGAGGCAATGTCTTTTAAAATCGATGTTTTTCCCGCCTTTGGTGGAGAGACAATAAGGCTGCGCTGTCCTTTTCCGATTGGGGCAATCAGATCGATAATACGCAGCGCAATCTGCTCGTCGTTTGACTCGAGATGAATCCGCTTATCTGGATAGACTGGCACAAATGACTGAAACTTTTTTCGCTGCATCGATTGGTGTTCAGCTGCCGGCCTACCATTGACCGTATCAAGCTGCATAAACCCCCAGTATCGCTCGTTGTCTTTGGGTTCTCGCACCACTCCAGAGATAGAGTCGCCTGGTCGCAAATTGAATCTGCGGATAATTGCGGTAGAAATATAGGCATCCCTATCATCAATGCCACACATGCTCGCACGCACAACGCCATGCCCGTCGCGCGACGTATCGAGTACGCCAGTGAGCTTGTTTGTTTCTTGTGTTGTATTTTTTTGTAACGGCACGACTGGCACTACCTTCGGTCTGCCGATAGACTTTTTGATTGAAGGAGTCTCACTCTGGGTTTTTGTTGTCATACAGTATTCCTAATTTACTAAATGCTCGCAGTGTACAAAATTGATAAAGCTGGAGTATTGAGGCACAAAAGTTTGAAAGGAGTAGAACAGCCCCTAGTATGCCAGAATTAGAAGAATGTGTCAAAACAAACTCTTGTTCAGTCCTTGGTGGAAGCTCGGCTGCCTGCCCAACTCGCCGAACCTCCACTAAAAACTGAATATACGCTGTAATCGATTTTATTTGATCTAGTTACAACCAGAAAGATAGAATTTACAATTTGGCAGCTCAGCTGCTATTGTAACCGATGTTGTGTCTTCGCATTCTTGATTCTATCAAAGGTGAAGACAACGTATGAAAAGGCATTATTACTCGTGGTCTGTCCAGCGGTAATAATGCTTTTTTCTTTTCAAAAACATCATCCCAAACTACTGATTTAGTAAAGAGCACTTTGAGTACTTGCTATATCTATGTACACAAAGATATAGCAGTATAACTCTCGTCTATTTTAGAGTCAACCTATAGTTTTTGGTTAAAATATCTTATAGTTATTTTATGAGTGAATTTATTGAGAAAAATAAAAAGTTATCAACATAGATAATTACCAATTATAGAGTGTGAATAACTCAAAACAAGCCTGGTGAATTATTTACGAATTTGAAGCTCTTTGAGCACTTCTGCCACCGAACTATGACTCTGATGAGAAAAAATCCGCTCTACCCCCAACCGCTGAGCTGATTTTGCTCGGGAATCTGCGTATGGTACTGAGCGCACCTCGCCAAGCAAGCCGACCTCGCCAATAAATGCATAGGAGCGTGGAATTGGCTTGCCAGCCAAGGAGCTCGCTATAGCAACAGCAAATCCTAGATCTATTGCTGGTTCGCGTACGACAATACCTCCAGCTACACTCAAAAATACATCGTACTTAGAAACTGGCAATCTACAGTGTTTCTCGAGTACCGCTGCCAAGACTTGAATACGAGACAAGCTCACCCCTCGACCCACTCGTCGAGGCATTGCGAGATTTGAAGCAACAGCGAGCGCTTGTAATTCAATTAACAGCGGACGAGTACCTTCCAAAATTCCCGCCAAAACAGATCCGGGTGTGTTGTTTGTTCCCTGCTGAACAAGTACGTCGCTCGGATTTGGTACTTCAACAAAGCCTTCTTCTGCCATCCGAAAAACCCCAACTTCATCACTGGCACCAAACCTATTTTTGTAGGTTCGAATGAGACGAAGATCGCTGGTTCGCTCGCCAGAAATATCGAGCACCACATCAACAATGTGCTCTAACACCTTGGGACCAGCGATGCCACCCTCTTTGGTAACATGACCAACAATAAAAACCGGAGTAGTCTGTTGTTTTGCCCAAGCGGTAACTGCAGTAGTCACTGCCCGCACCTGTCCAACAGAGCCGACTGCACCGCTAAGCTCTTCGCTACGAAAGCTTTGCACACTATCGACCACTACTAGATCTGGTTTTAGTTTGTTCAAAGCTTGCAGTGCTGCGTCGATGCTTTGAGTAGTAAAAAAATGCCAAGATGGAGGAATTACTTTTTGCTTCGAGTTTTTTTTGGTTCCAGAATTCTGTAATCGCTTGATTCTTAGCAGGATTTGCTCTGGATTTTCTTCACCACACAGGTAGGCTACAAGGGGTTCTTTTCGAGAACTTTTTGTACTCACCTTCATTGAGAGCCCAATTTGGGTCAAAACTGTTGACTTACCAATTCCCGGCTCTCCGGACACAAGCATAACAGCGCCTTGTACAATACCGACATCGCTTCCGCTCCCGCCCAAAACCCTGTCCAACTCATCAAATCCGCTAGAAAAACGCGAAAATGAGCGGCTCAGGCGCTCGACCTCTGGTAGCGTGAGACTAGAAATTGCAGAACTTGCTTTCTTTCCTGCTGAGATAGGTTGTGTGATCAATTCTTCTACCAATGAATTCCAGGCACGACACTGTGCACACTGTCCTTGCCAACGAGCATTTTGCCAACCACACTCTTGGCATACAAACACAGTTTCAGCTCGTGCCATACGCCTCCTGTTGTTTTTGTGCTAAATGCAAAGTAGTTGAGATCTTGGGATTGTGTTTGTGCACGACTACTACTCTACCACCTATTTCTTGCATCAATCGTTGCTTTTCTCGCAAGTGAGGCGAGTGAGAGGAAACTGCAAGAATATCTGGTTTTAGTTTCTGCAAGAGCATGCGATGTTCATCGGGATGAGAAAATGACTGCGGTAAAACAAATACCTGTTGAGCCAACCGAAGCGACCGCAATTTTTCTACTCGCTGTTTCTCAGAATAAATCGGTCGATTGTGTCCCTTTATTTTTTTAACACGCTCATCGCTCTCCACACCTATCACCAATTTGGTACCCAATAGTTTGGCCTTCTGCAAAAACAGAATGTGCTCTTGGTGCAAACAATCAAACACGCCAGTTACTAGTACGATTCTATTTACTTTCATGCTATCTCTTGCAATAACTCTCGCCACCGCTTTGTAACATATTGTTGTGTATTCCTAGGATGAAAGTAGGCTTGCGAAAACACCACAACTTCGCGAGTCATTGCTGCATGCATGTGCCAGCGTTGCAGTATAAATGCCAAGACGTTAAGAAGCGAGCCAATTGGTGATAACAAGCTACCGATGCTTGCAAAAATCTTGATCTTGGCAGCAACACTGCATGCAGAAAATTTTTGCACATAAAATGTCGGCAAGACCTGAGACACCCAAGCATTTGCGAGCAAAAATTCCCGTTGAACTGCGCCTTGGTCATACACCCAATCTGCCTGCAGCACTTCATAAGCTGTATATAGGCTGCGCCTTTCTGGTGACAATACAAAGCGAGGTCGCTCAAGCCACATATTAAAGCACCAACCATCTGTGTGAGCGTTGTTCCTCGATCGATACATGCCAAGCAAAATACCAAAACCAACGAGCAGCGATCGAGCCAACCACAAGCTATTATGTTTTGTCACTACCAAAAAATCTAGGTCATCTTGCTCTCGCGCTTGACGTAAGGCGACAGACCCGGTCACCGCCAACCCCACAATCCAAGGAATTTTTTTACATAACCATACAACTTTTTTAATTTGCGACTGTTTCTGCTCTGCTCGCCGCTCTCGAGCAATTCTAAGAGCAATATCACGCTCATATCCAGGAAAAAACAAATAGCCGTCTTGATAGATAATTTTTTTTCTGCCAACCAAAACAAGAATTTCTTGCACAAACAGTTTTTTTGAGAATCGCTGGTGTGGCACTGTTAGCAACCGCAACCACAGCTGAGAAACACGAAGCGGATAAGAAAACTGGGCTGAGTACGAGAGAGTCAGCAACAATGAGTTTCTAAGCGTCATGCTAACATTATACGTGGTACTCGAAACACACTACTTTGCCGAGTATTGGGTAAGGGTTTGAGTCGTGCCTTGTTCTAATTCTGTCAGCACTGTGTTCATGCTGCTTGAACCAAGCAAGCCTGTAACTGCCTTTTCATAATAACCAATCAATTGATCATTGATTCCAGCATCAAATGTCGCAGAGCTTAGATACCAACCACTTGCAAACGGGGCGTCCTGCAAGTATGGTCGCATAAACTCATTGCTCGCCGCTTGATCAGCTAGATCTGTTCTTGAGTAAATTTCACCAAATGCGCGCAGGCCAGCTTGATCAGCATGTAGGCGAAGTTGAACCTCTTTGCTACTCAAATACTCGAGCAGTTTCCAAGATAACTCCTGCTGCTTGCTCTGCTGGCTAACACCTTCTGCCCAAAATGATGCCCAAGCGATTCTCGTGTCGCTCAATTGTGGCACCGAAGTAATGCCAAATTGTAAATCGGGGTTAATCGCTGAAATATCATGCGCACGCCAGGAAGGTGCAAACAGCATTGCCGCCTCACCTCGAGCAAAAGCGACAGTTGAACTGGGTAAAACACTATTCCAAACGCCATCGGCTTTCTGAAAATTAGTGTAAAACAAAAGTGCGTCTCTCCCTTCAGCAGAATTTGGTTCTGCCAAATCTGCTCCGTTTTGCAGCATCAGCAAAGCAATAATATCGGAAAAATGGTCAACATTGGTCGCGTTACCAAGCGCTACACCACCACGTTTTATTTCACTGCCAGACTTGATGGTTAGTTTTGCAGCCAAAGTGCGCAACTCAGACCAGGTTGTTGGAGGATCTACCGCAGCTGTTTGCAATGCTTCTTTGTTATAAAAAAGTGCCAAGCCATCATACATTAGTGGAATACCAACAAGCTGTCCTTGTACCTGGAGTTGAGCTGCTGCTGCCGGATAAAAAGTCTTTTGGTACTCTGCCGCAGAGTAAACTGATGCCGGCATACGTGCGAGCTCTGCCGATAACATTGGCGTCCACGAGGCATGAAATCGAAAAAGATCTGGTCCATTGCCAGAGGCAATAGCTGTTTGCAACCGCTGGCGATAGTCTCGATAAGATTGTTTGGTATAGCGTATAGAGACACCAGGATTGGCTTTTTCAAAATCACTCAAGACCTGCGTCATTACTTCAGCGGGTTCCCATAATCCCCAATACTCAAGGGTTACTGCCTGACCACCAGAAGTGCTCGGAGTGCTCGCGCCTCCAGCACTTGAATTTGCACCAGAACCAGACGAACTTGGGGGAGTAACCGAAGTACGTGAGCCACCACTAATTGCTCTGTATGCAAATACAGCTACGCCAATAACGAGAAAACCGATAAGAATAAATGGCAAAAACCGTAAAGGCGATTTTTTTAAACTAGCCAGTTTGATTCGAGACTGTGCGACAGTATTCTTAGTCTTTTCTGGTACTACCTTGAGCGAGTCTGGCGCAGATGCTTGCGGCAGGGCAGCAGCTTTTTTTGTCTCAACCGACTCCTTTGTTTCTGGCAAAATCGTATTTGGCACCTTAGAGCTAGACATAGATGAGAGTGCTGTCAAGGTGCTTGGAGGCAATTGTGTTGTTGAGGTCGATTTTGCCGCATACTCTGCTTGAGCTCTTGATGGTGGTAAAGCGCTAACTGTAGAGGAGGCTGGTGCAGCTGGGGTTGGCGTGGGAGTTTGTGCTTGAGTGGACTGGGTCCGCTGTATTGGCTGGGTTGGTGGCACCGGCTGTGGGGTGGTACTTGGAGCAGGCATTGCGCTGGGCGGAGGAGTTGGTTTTGGTAGTGCGGTGTTTGTGGTGTCGGGCATGACAATAAAACTTGGTCTAGTCAGGCGGGTAGCAATTTGCCACAATGGTAACTACTAATAACCACGACTCTCGAGAGACTAGCATAAATCATCATAGCACAAGAACAATGTCATTGTCGCCAACTTTTTTTAATCAGCAGTACAAAATTATACAAAAGATTGCTGCAATTTTTGCCCTACTTGTAGGACTTTTTGTCGTAGCCATCTTCATTCGATACCATCAAAAAATGTTGCCCAATGTCTTTATAGACGGACACAATATTGGTGGCAAATCTGCGCTTGAAGCACGCGAGTTGCTACTGAGTAGAGCTACTTTTCCTGAAGAACACACGCTCACTATACAAGCTGACAACGTCGTCGTTGCTAAAAGCTCAACCGAACTTGGCCTGACTAGGTTGGTTGATCAAGAACTAGAAAAAGCTTTTGCTATCGGCCGACAAGGATCATTGCTGCATCGCTTTGCACAGTTTGTTTCTGTTGTGTTTAGACCAAGAATATTCGAAACTCGACTGTCGTATCAAAATGAAACGCTAGAGAGTATGATCAAGCTCTTGGCAGAAAAAGTAGATCAACCAGGTCAGGAGCCAGGGGCTACGTTGCGCCTATCGGGCAACAAACACACTCTCGATATCTTCCCTGGCCAATTCGGTCGCAAGCTCAATCAGGCAGCCACAAAAGAAAGTGTTCTTCGAGGACTCAATACGGGAACATTTGGTATCACTGCCGTAGTCGCCTCGACAGCCGGTGAATTGTCTGATCAAGAAATCGCAGCAGCCCAGGCACGAGCAGAGAAATTTGTTGGAAAAAAAATAATCATAAGCAGCGATGAACAGCGGATAACACTCGACGACATATCACTCATTGAGCTGCTCGCTTTTCCAGACGGCGCTAGTCAACATAAAACAACTGAGTTGCTTGCCAACTGGGAGAGTGTTTTTTATCGCGATGCAGTTGAGCCAGTTTTTGAGTATGACCAAAATAGTCTGGTGGTTAGCAAGTTTGTTGCTCCGCTCGATGGCACAAGGCTGCTCGTTCGTGAAACCAGAGAGAACCTGCTTGCGGCACTAGCAAAAATTGAGTCGGGTGACGAAGCAGAAATACAACAAGCAAAATTGTCACTTCAGCGAACTGCGCCCACCAAATCGCTGGCAGAAACCAACTCTCTTGGTATCAATGAACGCATTGGCCTCGGTACCAGCGAGTATGCTCACTCAATTCCCAATCGTATTCACAATGTAGCACTCACCACAAACAAAATTTCCTTACACCTAATCCCACCAGGAGAACAATTTTCATTCAACAAAACTTTGGGTGATGTATCAGCTAGAACTGGATTTCGCTCTGCGTATGTGATTAAAAATGGCCAAACACAGCTCGGCGATGGCGGCGGTGTTTGTCAAGTCAGCACCACGCTCTTCCGCGCCGTGCTCGATGCCGGCCTCAAAGTAACGCGCAGACTCCCCCATAGTTACCGCGTCAGCTACTACGAACTCGACAACAAACCCGGCATTGATGCCACAGTCTACTCGGGAGAAACCGATTTCCGCTTTATCAACGACACTGATCACTATGTCTTGATTTCGGGCGAAGCAAATAGTGATAACCTCACGATGAAAATTGAATTGTACGGCACGAGTGATGGGCGTACGAGCGAAATTGTTGACCACAGCACCTGGAATCCGCGCCCTCCCCTACCCCCAGAATACATCCCAAGCACAGCACTACCAAAAGGCAAGTTGCAACAAGTCGACTGGTCTGCGCCTGGCATCAGCGCTAAGTTTACCAACATTGTGCGAGATAAAAACGGCAATGAGATACACAATGACACCTACACTTCGGTCTATCGACCATGGGCAGCTAAATTCTTGCAGGGCGTCTAAAAAATTATTTTGTTCGCTTAGCAATCAGATTGCCCATGCCCTCGACTGCCCTAAGCACCTCGAGTGGTACGGCAAAAATAACCGTATTAGATTGATCAGAGGAAATGTCGTTGATTGAGTTGAGAGTTCTCAAGTGGAGTGCGCCTGGCGTCGTTGCTAGCATCTTGGCAGCTTGCATGAGGTTCTCAGCCGCCATTACCTCTCCCTCACTACTGATAATGGTCGCCCGCTTCTCACGCTCAGCCTCAGCTTGCTTGGCCATTGTCCGCACCATTGTTTCTGGCAGCTCAATATCCTTGAGCTCCACTGCCTCAACGTCAACACCCCATTGGTCGGTTGTTTTATCTACCGACTTGAGAATCTGCTCAGCAATTTTTTCTCGATTAGAAAGCAGTTCGTCAAGGGTTGCCTCGCCCGCCACTCTCCGCATGGTAGTTTGCGCCAACTGCGACACGGCCCAAAACACGTCTTCTACTTCGTTGATAGCCTTAGCTGCATCCGCAATTTTGTAGTAAATAACCGCATTCATCTTGCACGAAACGTTATCTCTCGTAATCGTCTCTTGTTTTGGCACATCAACCGCTTTGGTGCGAATATCTACTTTACGAAAAGTCTGAAATATCGGCCAAATAAAACGCCAGCCAGGATTAATTATGCTGGTAAACCGCCCCATGGTGTACACCACCCCGCGCTCGTATTGATTGATTTGTTTGAGAAATGAGAGAAAGAAAATAACTACGACGGCGAGAAAGATGAGTGATCCCATGTGGCTCCTTGCTTTACTTAGTGTTATAGATAGTATAGCGCATGTTGTCCCGAGATATATTTTGTAGTAAAATTACTACTAGTATGAAAATTCAAACTATTGTGCAACCAAACCAAAAAGGTCAAATCGTTATCCCAAAAGCAATTAGACAGCAACTTGGCATTACTAGCAACACACAACTACACCTTGTATCCTCCGCTTCCTCCTTTGTCATTACGCCACTAACCAATACAACATTTCCAAAACTACTTGAAAACCAAACCTATGCCGATGTGTTAGAAGAAACGAAAGGCGCTTGGGCAAACGACTCCTGGCCAGAGACGCAAAAAAGCCGAGACAACATCGAGCGTATAGCTGCAGATAAGCCAAAAAAAGCATGGTAGTCTTGGACACCAATATAATTATCGATCACTTACGCTTGCAAGAAGCTGCTCAACAATCTGAATTAGAGTATCTAACAAGTAAATATCCCGATGCAAAGCTTGGCTTGTCGGTCATTTCAATTCAAGAGTTGTTTGAAGGGAAAAGTACTAAAAACGCAAGAAAGCTTGCGGCATTGTATAAAATCATCAAGCCCTTACTTGTGCTCGAGTGCGATACAAAAATCGCAAAACGAGCAGGAGAACTTGCTCGAGATACGTCTGTAGCGATTACTTTTGCAGACGCCGCAATCGCTGCAACAGCATTAGAACATAACTCTCAGCTGGCGACGCTCAACACCAAACACTTTTCTCACATCGCCAAACTTCGGTTGGCAAAACTACAGCAATCACTTCTGTTATTTTGATCTAGAATGAAAGTTTCAAAAGAAATCCTATAATTATCCGCTATTTGTTTAGAACGACGTTCATTCCACCTGCTACAATACCTCCATGCAAACGCGCTACATCCCAGAGGAACACGAGCAAAAAATCTATGACCTTTGGCAGCAAGCACAAGCATTCAATCCCGACCATAATAAGCAAAAAAAGAATGGAAAAACCAAGCCTTTTTCTATTATTATGCCACCACCAAATGCCAATGACCCGCTCCACATTGGCCATGCCATGTTTGTGGCGCTTGAAGATACACTGACACGTTTTCACCGCATGCGTGGCGACGACACGCTCTGGCTTCCTGGCACCGACCACGCTGGCATTGAAACTCAGTTTGTTTTCGAAAAAAAACTACAAAAACAAGGCAAATCCCGCTTTCAATTTGACCGCAAAACACTCTATCAAATGATTTGGCAGTATGTCCAAGATAATTCAAACACCGCGGTCGATCAAATAAAAAAACTAGGTGCCAGCTGCGACTGGTCGCGCTTCAAGTTTATGCTCGACGATGATGTGGTACGGCTGACCAAAGAGACGTTTACAAAAATGCATGAAGACGGATTGATATATCGTGATATACGACTTGTAAACTACTGCACCAAATGCGGCACTAGTTACTCGGAGCTTGAGGTTCAATCACTCGAACAAACCACCAACCTCTACTATGTGCGCTATCCCCTCCTCGACTCTCCCAAAGAACACATTGTAGTAGCTACCACCAGGCCAGAGCCGATCTTTGCTGACACACATTTGGCCGTCCATCCCAAAGATAAAAAACACCGGCAATTGATTGGCAAACAAGTGTGCAACCCACTCACCCAAAAACCGATGAGTATTATCGCCGACGAATTTGTCGATCCAAAATTTGGCACCGGCATCGTAAAACTCACCCCTGCGCACGACGCCAATGATTTTGCAGTTGCCCAAAAACACAAACTACCCGCACACATCGCGATCACTCGTGAGGGCAAATTAACTGAGTTGGCGGGCAAATATGCAGGCCTCAAGGTGGCTGAGGCACGAATACAGATAGTGGCAGATTTACAAACACAAGGATTGATAGAAAAGATTGATACATCATATAAAAATACTGTTAAGATTTGCTATAAATGCTCCCGGGTAATCGAGCCACTGCCCCTGCCACAATTTTTTGTTTCGGTCAATAAGCCAAACAACAGCTTGACTAAAGCAGCGCTTCGAGCACTCGCTAACAAAGAAACCAAAATCTACGGCGCCGGACGAGAAAAAATTCTCAAACACTGGCTTACCAACTTGCATGATTGGAATATCAGTCGTCAAATAGTGTGGGGAATTCGCATGCCAGTTTGGTACCAAACTGACGGGTACGAGGCAGCCATTACTGTTTCATTTTTAAACAAAAAAGGAGAATACACCTCTGGAACACTTGGGGAATTACTCAAAAAATATAGCATTGCCACCATCAAAAAAGGTTTGCAAAGTCTTTTGGCAGATGCGAGTGTTCCCTACCAAGTCGGTGATACAGCACCAAGCAACAGCCACAACTACCTCCCAGAAACAGATACTTTTGACACGTGGTTTTCTTCTGCCCAGTGGCCAGTCACCACCCTCAAGACTACCAAGCAGGGAGATTTTGCACGCTTCTACCCTACCACCCTCATGGAAACTGGCTATGATATTTTGCCCTTTTGGGTCATGCGTATGATGCTCCTTGGTATCTACCTGACCGGAAAATCTCCCTTCAGCGAAGTGTATTTGCACGGCCTTGTCCGCGACAGCCACGGCAAAAAAATGAGTAAAAGCAAGGGAAATGTCGTCAATCCCCTCGACATGGTCGAAAAATATGGTGCTGATGCGGTTCGTATGGCGCTTGTTATCCGCTCTACTCCAGGTATTGATAAGTCAGTTGGTGAGCGCGACTTCATTGCAATGCGCAACTTGACGAACAAAATCTGGAATGCCACCCGCTATGTCTTACTACAAGATCGAGAAGACTCCCCCACTGCTCCAGGTGATGTGGTGGTAGAAAAAAAACGTGCGCAACTGAGCAGCAAACTGACGAAATTGTTACTCACTCGAAAAATTGGTGTAGCCGCTGATGTCACATACGACGCATTTTGGCATTGGTTTTGCGACGACTGTATCGAGTCACACAAAAAGGCAGAAATCTCAACTACCTGCCTGAGCGCTACCCTACAAACCTTCCTGCAACTACTCCACCCCTTCATGCCGTTTGTGACCGAGGTCTGTTGGCGAGAACTATGCCCAGACTCGCTGCTCATCAACAGCGCTTGGCCCACCTAACGACGAGAAGCACTCAAGACTGCTATACTGAACCCATGAATTGGCTCGCCTCTCTCTGGCACTCAACCCAGTTAGTCTGGTCTATTTGTACTTTTCTCTCTCGTCTTTGCTTGGCTGAGCTGGCACAGCGCAAACTCCTACTTGTTTCAACGGGAGTTGTTTTGCTCGTAACTGCAATTGCGGTACTACAAGGAGTTAAGGTTCTCGAGACAGCGCTTGAATCCCCTGCTCCAGTTGTTCTAGCAATCCACACCGAACCAGCAAGTAAGACATATCGCCTCAGTCCAAGCGAGCTCAAAGAACAGCTGGATTTTTTTTTGGAATTAGAAAAACAACAACCGACTCACGCACAAACACTCCTCAACATTGGGATTATCTACGAAGCTCTTGGCAATACTCGAGAGTCTGAATACTACTTTAACCGAGCAGCAAACAACACTTGGTCTTCTCAAAAAATTATTCGTGACTAAAAAAACTTACTCTTTGGCTTGTGAAGTAGGTGCTTCTTGTGAGGTTGCGTCTTCGGTTTTAGAATCTGGCGTTTCTGGATGATTTTCAACATCCTCATCCTGAGCCACGGTTTCCTCTACAACTTCCTCTTTTTGTTCTTGCACAATCACGAGCGGTGCCCCAAGTTCTTCTTCTGACAACTTAAGTGCGATGCTGGCTCGATCAAACTGCAAATCTGCGACGCCAAGTGTTTGTCCAATTTCTGTGAGGACAGAGATATCAATGGTAATATTCTCTGGAATATTGGATGGCAATGCTTCGATTGGCAGCTCGTCTCGAACCAACAGCACGTTGGCATTTTTAACCTCACACGTCCCTATAATCTCAAGTGGTACGTCTGCTTCGATCTTCTCAGACAAATTTACACGTTTAAAGGTCACGTGTTGTGGCTCTTTTGTGACCGGGTGTTTTTGAATTTCTTCTAGTAAAACCGGGATTTCTTCTTTTGTATCCAAAACGACATACAAAAGACCCGATTCGAGGTCTTCTTGTTGCTTTTGTACTAGTTGTTTGGCACATTTTACCGAAATAGACGGTTTTGATAAACCAAAAATATTGGCTGGTATATCACCATTTTTTGCCATATTGCCAATAGAATCTGTTTTGATATCTCGAGATGAAACGTGAAATTTATAGGCCGCAGTGTTTTTTGTCATAATTTTTTGCTTAACGGAGGGTCCTGGCGCATTATATCACTACTTTCTTACACCAAGTGTAGAGCCTTACATTTAGAAGAATTTAGCGCCATACATACGGCTTTTTTCTTCTTTGTCACTAAAAATAATTGCTGTATCAGTTACTTCGGCTTGTGGCGCTATCTTTTCAGGCTGCAGCTCGGGTGGATACGACAAAGTAACTGCCAACGGAGCCGCGTTGGTGCCGGGTTGTTTTTGATTGAAAAAGACGTATGCAGACGAACCACTCTTGGTGGTTAGTGGGGTAACGTATTCCAGTTGTGTTGTCACAGAAGCTCCAACTGGTACTGTGATTGTTGCGCCAACCAAAGTACGACCGTGTTCTCGGCTAACGACTAAGTTTTGCACCGAAATAGGCGATCCGTTGACAAGTAATTGAGAAAATTCGGAGTTTGGTGCTAGATAATAGCGAACATATGCCTTGTAAGGACCCTTGGGCCAAGAGTTTGATTGGGCGGTGTTGTTATACTCGACAATCCGTGTGTGAAGTGCTTGGGTCGTGCTGAGTGCAACTTGATGTGAAATAGCTCTCGTCAGGTAATAGTTGGCCTTATTAACCCCAACATTGGCTTCAACTTGATAAAGTGGATCAACCACACAGGTGGTAGCCGTCAGCTGTGAAGGGCAGGGGGGGTGTAAGATGCTGCCGCTCCAACCCAGGGCCGTAAAAGCAGACTGCTGTGTCTCGTCGGTAAACGAAAAAAGAAGGTGTTGCCCTTCGGCTGCCAAGCGAGTGCTTTGAAGTAGAGTAGGAAATTTCTCAACTGGCGCTGCAAGAATTTTTTGCAGTACTCGGTCAAGTAGGGCAGCAGAGTAGTCTTTGGCACCACTCTCTGGAACCAAAACGGCTTCTGAATGATACTCAAGTCGCTCAAATAAGTTTTTGTGGGTTATAACCTCGTTATACTCTGGCAAATCTACTGGTCCAAGCGCCTCGATTATTTCTGCCATTCCCTGGGTGTCGAGCGCGAGCACTCCAGAGAGCTGGATATTGCGAGCGCGATCAACAAACCATCGAATTGTGGTGGCAGTACTTGGAAAATCAGGGTCCCAATTGGCATCACGAGCAAACCAATTTGACTCGCCCAATAATCGCTCTATGTCCTGCGGCGGCGTAACTACGCCGCCAATAGCAGCGTCTAGCTCGTAACTACCAATTGTTTGTACATCTATAACCGAACCTTGCGCTAGGGTGACAAAGGCAATGCTCTGTAAAAATCCACCAGTAGGACGTAACTCTTGGCTATTTTGAAATAAAACAGCGTAGGTCTGCTTGCTTCTGATTCCACCCATTGCAGGAAGTAGGGGAGTAATCTGTTGGCTTAAGGCTACTTCGCCTCGTAGTTCAAGCAGGGTGTTGGTAAGTTTTGTCTGCAATTGTTTGTGTTCCTCTGTCTCACTCAAAACACCGCTTAATTCTGATTCTAATGTGGCAAGTAATTCATAGCTGCTTTGCGACTGAGTTGTGGCATTTTGGGCTAATAGACTTAGATCGCTATCAGTTTGTCCAAACAAGTGTTGTACAAGAGTTTGTTCTGTTTGACGAGCTTGTGGCACAAGCTCTCTATATGACTGAAGCACTGCTGCCACCGCAAGAATTTTTTCTGCTTTTGAGACGAGTGCTATATCAAGAATAGAACCATAGCTGTCTGCTTGTACAGCTAAAAGCGAGTTCCAACGCTGACTCCAACCTCCTGTCTCAGCTTGTTCACCTGAATCAGAAAACAAGTTGGCAAGTTCTTGTAAAACTGTTCGCTCGGTCAAAAAAACGCTCAACCAAAAAAACCCGGCTAAAAACAAGGTTCCCAAGGTAACTCCGGTTGAAACCAAGCCGAGTAAAAAAAGTGCGGTGTTTTTTTTCTTTTTTTTAGAGATTTTTTTCTCAACTGTACTCACTTCTTTAGAACGAACAGCTTGGTGCTTTTGATGTGAGAGAGTAAACAGCGAAGTAATATCCGACACTACGTTGGTCGCTACTGATGGTGAAAATTTTTTGACAGCTGGAGGGGGTGCGGGCTCAGGATAAGTAGCAGCTTGTGATTCGACTACTTCGGTCTTCTTTTGTTCGCTTGCCAAAGAAAAAAGTGGTCGCCAGTGTTGTGGTGAGGGGAGTGTCTTAATATATTCGGTACTGAGACTTTCTAAATTTATCTCTACTTCTTCGACCACAACGTAGAAAGGAATTGTTGTGGTTGTTTCAACTGGTGTAACACTTGTTTGTAACTTACACTGATGGATGCGTGAATATATCTCAATCGCCTGGGCAAAAAACGCTGCGCCAGATACCTCGGTGCCCTGAATTAGAATACTTGATCGAGTGGGGTGAAAAATCGCTCGTTGTATTTCTTCCAATGACACCGACAGTTTGGTTGGAGCAATACTCAGTTCTGGAAGTAGAAGTTGTTGCGCTGGCAGTTGTGAAAACACCTCAGCCAGTGGTGAGACGATAGGGATATCGATACAATCTCGCAAAAAAATACACTGCGTGTTTGGCAGTAGATAATTAAGCTGTGACAAGAAATCTGCCTGAAGGTGGCTGACTTTTTGCCAAAACTGCAGTTTTGGTGCGCTCGAAAAACAGGGCGTAATTACAGGAACAATGCATTGAGCCAAGACTTGTTGTGGGATGTTTTGAGCAATTTTTTCGAGTAAATTTTTTTTGGTTGGTTCAAGCAAAAAAATTGTTTTATAGGCAGTTTCACACAAAGAGACAATGGCGGCATCTCTAATTTCGCTAAAACCAAAACTACGCACCGTCAAGCCTTGTGTTTGTAGTTTTGTGGTAATTTGCTTCGCGAGTAAAGTGTCATCGCTAAAAAAAATCACTTCAGGCTGATCGCTGATCGCTTGCGTAAGGAGGGCAGACATATCTTTTAAGAAGTATAGTTGAGCGACTAAGGTGCGTCGAGTGCGGTGTTGACTAAACCATCAGCATATGAATTTTTTTCTCGAGGAATGTGGACAAAAGTGCAAGGAATTTTTAGTTCATCAAGGGCCTGCCAACATGTTGTTGCGAGCTGTTGTAAGTGTGGTTCTTTAATCTTCCAGCGGCGCGCGAGCTGTTCCACCACAAGTTTTGAATCAAGCTGCCACAGTACTTGCGTTACCCCAGAATTACTCTCCAAAAGCTTTTGTAATCGTTTCAGTCCTTCAATAACTGCAGTATATTCAGCTACATTATTGGTTGTTTCTCCCAACAGCTTGCCAAACTCAAATACAATTTTCTTATCCTGATAACACACAACGCCAACTGCCGCTGGACCTGGATTACCTCGAGATCCGCCATCCGAAAACACGCATAGTTTCATGCTTGTTTGCGCTGGATACTCAGCCGTCGGTCTCTACCACTGCCAGTCGAAACGCTTTCTAATTCTGCTGCCTCCGGGATTTCCGCCAAGGCAGTATGAATAATAAATCGCTCATAAGCTGGTAAATAAGAATGAAAAGTGTACACCGACTCACCTTGCAACACTCGCTCAACCGCTAATTTTGTCAATTCTTGTAGGTGTGTCTCTCGTTGTTGGCGATAATCATTTATGTTTACAATAATTTTTTCATCTGCAGATTCCTGAAAAATTATGCGCAATAATCGTTGTAGTGAGTCGAGTGTCTCGCCGTGAAAGCCGATGAATAAGCCCGAGTCTTCTTCGGGAACAGTGAGTGTAATTTTTTTAGTATTTTCAACCTGCTCTTCGGAATACGAGACAGAGTCTGTGGTTAGTCCACAATGTTCACAAAGTTGTGTCAAAAAAGTTTTTGTCGTCATGATCTAGCTCCTTGTATCTTCTGTAGTGCTCCAGACACTTGTTGCTTTAGACTATCAAAACCTGAAACATAATACTGCTGAATAATACTAAAAATAGTCGTTACAACCCAGTAAAGCGCGAGCCCTGATGGAAACTGTAGCGCAATAAAAGCAGTAAACAGCGGCATCATAAAAACCATTTGCTTCTGCATGGTTTGTGCCATATCTGCAATACCTTCTGGAGCCGGCTCTTTTTTGGTCGACTTGTGCTTTTTGGCTTCAGGACTCTTGAGCGGCGCCATCATAAGCGACAACACCAATTGTGTTAATCCTGCAAGTATCGGCAAAATGTACAGTGAGTCGGGATGACGCAGATCGAGCCAATAAAAAGTTGGGTTGATCGTCACGCCATTACTAACATCATGGCCAAGAAAATCGAGGAAAAACCTATATAAAACAATCAGAATAACCAGCTGGATAATTTGAGGAATGCAACCGGCTACTGGATTAACTTTATTTTTTTGGTATAACTCAAGTTGTGCTTGCTGTATAGCTTTTTTATCTTTGCCATGCTTTGTTTTGAGTTTGTCGAGTGCTGGCTGAAGCTCGCGCATTTTTTGCATTGCTCGTTGAGACGAAAGACTGAGGGGAAAGAGTAGTGATCTCAACAAGAGGGTAAAAATAATGATTGCCCAACCAAGATTGCCGGTTAGGGTATAAAACTCAACGATGCCAAAAGTAAAAAGTTGTGTAATCCACTGCATAAAAGTTATATACAAGTTACTAATTGTTTTCCTGCCTGGAGCATTGCGCTCCATGAGTGTGTTCGCACTGCAACAAGCATGCGCTGCCCACATGTTGGTGTATGTTTGCAAGGTATTACCACGCCAAACATACTTGTAAGCACAGCTTGACGAAATGCTCTGGTAAATGAATAGAACGCAAGCAACATTATTTTCCTGTCGAGGAGTATACCTTGTTCGCTTTTTCTTGCAACTCCTGAACTACTTGTTTTTCTGGCAATCGAACAAATTCTTTTTTGAGTACGAGCACATACTCTAGCGGAGCGAGTAGAGAACTTCTAATTGCCCGCCCGCAGCAAACTCGAGCTTTGCGCAAAATCACTTGTCTTCTCGAAGCGAGCGGCGCTATCTTTTTTCCTACTACCACCGCAATTTGTGGTTGTTTACAAACTTTGTTGCGAATAAATAAGCTGTATCCGGACAAAGGAAAACGGACTGCTTGAGAAAAAAAGTTTTTTTCTTGGCGCAAGCGCAATCGATTGCGTTTTTTAAGCATAAACTACGAAACAGCGAGTGAACTGCGACCTTTTGCTCGACGTCGCTTGATTGTCGCTCTACCACCAATAGACCTCATTCTTGCTAAAAAGCCATGTTTTCTGACTCGTTTCTTTTTTTTTGGTTGAAAAGTTCTTTTTGACATAGAGTGCGAATTATACCACTCGAAATGGCATAACGACGTAGAGAAACGATGAAAGCGTTTGAGAGCGAAAAATCACTGGTTTTAGTGCCTCAGTCATACCAAGACGCAATTCTTGTGATGAAAATTGTTTTAACATATCAAGTAAATACACAGCATTAAAGGCTATTTTCAATGGATTTCCTGTCACTTTTGCTGAGGTTAACACTCCTTCAAACGAGCCCTCTGTTGTCGTCGGGGTAGAAATCTCAACTAATTCAGGTGAAATACGAAACTGCACTATATGTGAAGAACCGCTGGTTAACACGTGTGCTCGTCGCACCTGCTCGAGCAACTCATCGGCTTCACAAACAACTTCTGTCGTACTTTCACTGGGAATAATCTGTTCGAATGGTGGATACTCCCCCGTAACAAGTCGAGAAAATACCAATACGTCGCCAATTTTTGCCAATACTTGTTGTAGCTTACTCGAAACGAGCAGCTCTACATTGGATACTTCCTCTGCCTGGGCAAGTTTAATATATTCAAGGAGTGTACGGGCGGGGGCTAGTAGTGTCTTTGCGTGTTCTGACTCGGTGGTTGTACCAAACACAGATAAACGAAAACCATCTGTACCAACGGCGCGAAAAGTAGTTGTTGTCAATTCGAGTTGTACCGCCGTGAGCACTGGTCTAGTAATGTCTTTTGAAACACTTGGTAGTACATACTGTTCAACAGAAAGTAAATCACTTGTGGCAAGCAAAACACTTTCTCCGCTTACCTCGGGAAATTCTGGATATTCTTCGAGTGAGAGGGTTTGCAACTTCACCTTACTTGCGCGAGACACTAGGTTTAGTGTTCCGGCTGTTTCTGTTACCACAATCTCGCCTTCCGGAAACGAACTGACGGCAGCTAGAAGTAACTTACCCGGCACTACAACCACTCCCTCTGATTCAATCTGAGATTCAAGTGGCGCTTGAATACCTAGATACAGGTCTGTGGCTGTAAGTATTACTCGATTTTTTTTTACCAAAATATGAATTGCAGCCAAAGTAGGTAGTTGTGGTTTATTTGGAAGTACTCGCTGCAACTTTTGTAGTGTTGTGTGAAATGTTGTTTTGGAAACTAAAAACTTCATGTGTGCATTGTACTGTATTTATCCAGTTCTAATTAGTAGTCATAGTAGTAGTAGAGAGCAGATACTTTGGGTATAACAGAGTGTTTTAGCCAAGTAGTAAGGTGTGGATAACAAATGTACAACTGCGGGGAAAAGCTTGTGAATTTGTAGGGAACAATTGTGAGTACTTGTGAACACGTAGTAATTATTATCGATTTTTATACCAACTTTATTAACAGTAATACAAAGATATCACCAAAGTTATCAACAAGGACTAGGTGGTTTGAAGAGACTTGCGAATAAATGATATTTCTCGCTGTAATTGTGTGTCTCGCAAGAGTTCTGCTTCAATTTTTTTGACGGCATGTAGTACGCTTGTGTGATCACGGTTTGCAAACCAACGACCAATTTCTACTAATGGGAGTGAAAGCTCTGTTTTGAGAAGATACATAGCAATATGACGCGCTGTAACCAGATTCTTTACTCTACTTTTGCCTTTGATTGCTAATTGTTTGACAGAAAAGTGAGTCGCGACAGTTTTGATGACTTCACTAGGAGATTTTTTCAGCACGCCTCGCTGCTCAAGTGGTTGGGAAGTTTTTATAATCTGTTCGATTAGTTCAAGATCAATTTTTCGACCTTGCAACTCAACCGCCGATCGAATCAGGGTGATAATACCCTCAATTCTTCGAGCAGAATCAACAGTTTCAGCAATTTTTTTGGCAAGATCAATGGAAATTGTTATATTTTGAGCTTGGCTTTTGAGTAAAATTATGGCCGTTCGCAGTTCAAACGACGGTTCTTGGATATCAATCATAAGTCCGGCTTCAAATCTCGACCGCAGCCTATCTTCGAGTAGTCGAATTTCTTGTGGGGGTCGGTCTGAGGTGAGCACAATTTGATGACTTTTTTTGGTTAGGGCGTTGAACGTGTGAAAAAATTCTTCCTGTACTGCATTTTTTCCAGCGATAAACTGGATATCATCAATAAGCAAAACTTGTGCTGAGCGATAGCGATCTTTGAAAACACCCGCTCTTTTAGTTTGAATCGCCTGAACAATTTCATTAGTAAACTCCTCACCAGTGCAGTAAATCATGCGAGACTGTGGGTTTGTTTGTAGAATATTATTGGCAATAGCATGCATCAGGTGGGTTTTGCCGACGCCGACGCCACCATAAAGAAAGAGGGGGTTATAAGAGCTTCCTGGCTGATTTGAGACTGCTGTAGCCGCTGCGTGTGCCATTTCATTACTTGTTGAGACGGCAAAAGTTTCAAACGTGAAGTCGGTACGCAAACCAATTTGTTTACTTTTTAGTGCAATCCGATCCACACCAGCAGACTCGATTGTATTTGGAGAAAAGAGCTCTTCAACTCGAGGAGACGGCGAAAACTCTGGTTTGGTGAGGATTGGTCTTGAGGAAGGGTTGTTGCCCGGTTTAATTGTTTTTATTACTCCAGCAGTGTTTTGTGGCAGCGAACCAATGTAGTAGGAAATTTCTACTTGTCTTTGAGTGAGTTCAGACAAAGTTTGTGTTAATTGGGTATGAAAGTTTTTTTTGACATTGGTTGAGTGAAATGCCGTTGGGCTTGTAATGTTTGCAACTGCCCGAGACAGATCAATATATTCTAGGTGGGTAAGAGGATTTGCCACAATCCACGTGTTATAAACAGCCGCACTTAGGTCTTTTTTGAGTTGTGCACAACATTGTTGCCACACGCGCGAAGTTTCTTCTGGTGAGAGCGTACGAGATTCCATAATAACTGGGGCAGAGCACTTAGTTATACACAGTCTTTTCCACAATTAGCAAGTGAGAAAACGAGTGTTAGTTTGGGGGCGGGGAATAGTCATCAATACTACTCGACAGACTTTCTTGTGTAACTGGCGATTTATTTTGATTGGTTGCTTCTTGGGAAGCAACAAGCGTGCGTTGTTTGTTTTTTCTAAGAATCTCTTCCGGATTGGTAGTAATAATCCCGTGCTCTTCTGGCGAGGCCACCACACGAAGCGCAACGTGATTTTGTCCAGCAAAAAAGATACCTTCACCAATGTCGGCGGTGATGAGGAGTTGTCTTTCTCCCTGAGAAAGGTAGAAAGTTTCGGCCAGAACAGGAATAGAGGCGGTTGATTGTTTCATCAAAAACTGAATAGAGGCATTAGAGATAATAGCCTTGCCGTAGTCGTTAGAAACGAAGTCTTCAACATCTTGCGTAATAGTGGTTATACCAAGGTAGTACTTGCGGGCTCGTTTTACCATTGAGTAAATAAATGAGGCCGAGTCTTTGCTTGTCATGAAGTACCAGGCTTCATCAATAACCAAAATTCGCTTTTTGAGATTTTTCTTTACTTTTGTCCAGATATAGTCGAGTATTATGTACATAGCAATTGGTCGCAGACCCTCCTCCATTTCTTTGACCGAAAAAACAGTGAGTTGATTAGTAATATTAAAATTGGAAGGTTGATCAAAAATGCCGCGGAATGAGCCGGTGATAAACTTTTCGAGGCGTGCAGCAATGTTATTGGCATCCTCATTTTCCATGCCAATGAGTGCCTTATATACATCCTCCATGAGGGGTGGCTCGAGTGTTTGAGTGGCAGGATCAGGAGTAATTCCTTTGGCTTTGTAAGCTGCCACAAGCGCTCGATCGAGTAGCGCGTCTTGTTGTGGCGTCATCTCGCCGAGCATGACTTTGAGCAAACCGTGGAGTGAGATAATTTTTTGTCCTAGCTCATTTTCTCCCTCTTCATAAATATTGGAGAGATCAAAGGGGTTGATGCGCGCTTTTGAACTAAAGGTGAAATTGAGGTACTCACCACCAACTGCTTTGGATAATTCTTCATACTCATGCTCTGGGTCGAGCACGATGACATCAATTCCAAACATAAGTTGACGCAAAATTTCGAGTTTGACTGTGTAGGACTTGCCAGCACCAGATTTGGCAAAAATAATCATATTGGCATTTTCCATTTCAAATCGATCAAAAATGACAAGCGAGTCGTTGTGTTCATTGATCCCATACATTATGCCGCTCTCCATCGTGAGTTCAGACGAGGTAAAAGGAAAGGTTGTCGCAAGCGAGGTGGTATCCATATTGCGAGTTACAAGCAGCTTATCAACACCCATTGGTAGTGTGGTTTTGAATCCCTCATCCATTTGGAGAGTGGCATTTTTTGAGACGATAAGCAATGAACCAAGTGAGGATTGAATACTCTTGGTGACTCGGTTCAGCTCTTCGAGTGATTGGGCGGTGACAGTGACATATAAGCCAAATTGAAAAAACCGCTCCGAACCTTTGGCGAGCTCTTCGCGAATAAAGCGAGCGTCCTCGAGCTTTACCTCGGTATTGATGTTACTGATTTTGCCCGCTCGTAAGTCAGATTGAATTTCTGCTTCCATCTCGGTAATTTTGCGTTTAAGGTTGTCGAGCACTTCTCCAGAATCAACTGGAAAAATAAACATAGAGACGTGCATTTGATGGGGAAAATTGATGAGCGGACCAAGCCAGTTTGCTGGAACACTGCGGGGATAACCGGCCACAAATAGGGTGCGGGTGTATGTAGAATTAATTTTTTGGTAGGTAAAATCTACTTCAATAGCCTCGGGTGCAATAATATCTTGAATCGTCACTAGACCTCGAGAAAATTCTTGAATTTTTTCGAGCGAGCGAGCCGCCGCGTTATCTTGCAAAGAGCGATCTGCTTCTTTTGGTTTTTTTGCAAATGGTAGGAGCGAGCTTAGACTGGGCATTACAAGCTATTGTACGCAACAACCCACAACAATGAAAGTTGTGGGTTGAGTATTGTTTATTGGCCAAATCCTAAATCTCTGGCAGTTGCGCGGGTGTTGCTGGTTGAACCGCAGTATCAGGAGTAGTTGGTGTTGTTGCCGCTGGTCCTCCTGGCGGAATTGGTGTGATTGGCGCCTGTCCCATAGATTGAACACTTGCGTTGAGATCTGCTTGTATTGCGCTCTCGTCTGTGGCAGTTGGGGCAGGCGATACAGCAGGTGCTGTAGCAGCAGCTGGCTCTGGCGGAGTGGGCGAAGTAGGTTGAGCCACAGGTGTTGGTGGAGTGGGTTCTGCAGCAGCTGGCTGCGGAGTCACTGGCGTCGCAGTTGGTTCCGGCACGGCCGTGGGTGTTGGGTTGGTTGGTGTTGGAGCATCCATATGTTCTCCTTGAATGCGCGCGTGTACTAGCGGCGCGCTATAACTACTACTTTCAGCGATGTGCTGCCCTTCGGCAGCCTCTGGGTTGTACTTGATATAAAACAATTGGATAATTTCTTGCGTAGTCAGTTGGCGAGAAAAAAGGCCGATTCGCGCAAACTGTGCTGCAAGATGATCTCGTTTTGGCTCAAGCAGGTTTACCGCTTTTTCAATGATAACAGATCTCTCCATACTTTCGATCCCCGGCGATTGTTTACCAGGCAGAACGCTTGAGGGCGCGATCATACCGAGCTCTAGCGGAGTGGCGGGGATGACGACATAAAACTTTTTGTCGAGCACATTGCGATCGTGGATGAGATTGCCAACAAACTCTCGATATGCACGAATGCGACCCTGCATAATGGGCGAAGCAGTTTCAGACTCTTGCTGCTCGAGTAAATGTAGATAGGTTGTTACATCTTTGGTGCGCGAGTTGATAACAATTTGAATGGGATAATTGATTGAGTTGAGCAGGCCCGCGTAGGCATACATAATGGCGTCCTGTTCTGATTCTGCAAGCAGGCCAAAGTTCATCGCGTCGACGATCATCACTAGTGAAGTAGTGCCGTCTTTCATCAACAGTAGGTCGTTGGTGATGTCGTAAATATCCAAAAACGATTGGGTGGTGGTAATTGTATCGGGCATGCAAGTTTGTCTCTGTGTAGTATCGTAGCGTGTTTCAAGGCAGGCGGCAAGTTATGCGCTGCTTCTGATTTCGATTGGATCAACTGGCTTGCCAGTCAAAACAAAACTTTGGGCTGGGAATTGCAGCCGATCTTTTTCTGCCTCAATCACATACTCGCCGTTTGCCAGAGGAGTGGTAATAAAAAATTGACCCAAAGCATTGCTTTTGACCGCGCGCTCAATCGAGCCGCTTGCTGTGCGAATTTCTACAATTGCGTCGGGAATCAGCTCGTTTTGTGCAGAGAGAACCATGCCAACCAACTTATTTGGCACGCTTGGTTTGTCTGGAAATGGCAGACTCGTGTTGTAAGTGGCCGCTCCCGCTGCGGCAGGTCCAGAATCTGCTTCGCTTTGATCGGCAATAAAAAACTGCTCTTCTGGTGCAGACGAAGCAGTTGCTCTCTCTAGAGATTTGTTTGCTTGGTTTTTTTCTACAGCAATAGAGTCGGTTTCGGGCACTTCTATGTTTTGCGCCACCTGTTCTGTAGTAAGGTACATAGACTTTTTGTTGCTATTAGTCGTTTCTTGAACCAAGTCTTGCACGCCCCGAGCCTTCTCTACTGGTGCGGACCGAGCATCTCCTTGTGAAAATATAGTAAAGACTTGGTCAAATGAAGCATCTTGTCTCATTTCTCTTACCCGAGTTGTGAGGTTGGGTCGTTGGGTTATTTTTGGCTGTGTGCTTGACATATCTTTTGGACGTACATGGGTGGCGCCAAATAACTTTGTAATTTCTTGGATTTGAGCACGTTCTTCTACCAATAGGTCGTCGCTAGGAGTCTCGTATTGTGTGGAGGAGAGGTATTCTCTAATTCGCTGTCGACGCAGCGGGGTGAGGTCGACCTCATCTTCTGGAGCCTCGGTAATTTTGCCTGGTTTGAACAAAAATACATCGGGAATTTTTTCTTTTCGTTTCCAATAGTACTGTGTTGGCTTGTACAACACTTTAAAAAACGTGATGATCCAGTGGTCGATTGGACGCTCTGCGATCGGGACAAACGCTGCCAACGCCCCCAAGCCAAAGGCGACAAACATGAGCGGCCACTTGATGACAGGAAAAAGATTGGTGCTATAAATAATAAAAGCAATTATGGCGCCAAGTGCGAGCTCCCCAAACTGCTTGAGCGTCATGCTGCCAACGATGTGAAAGCGGTAACCGGTTATGTCTTGTGGGATCGGATGTTCTCGCATACGGGTTATTTCATTGTAGAGGTAATGAAGCAAAGAGCCAAGATCAATAGAGAACCATTTGATTATTCTGGTCCAGAGCCAATTTCTGAGAGTGTATCGCCATATCCTGCCAAAAACTTCTCTTTCGTGGTTGGTTCAAAAAGCCATTTTTGTTCGACAATGTCGCCGTCTACATGGGCTACCACTACCAAGCCAGCTTCCAAAAATACATGCGCTCGTACCGAGTCGGGCGAGCTAGAGTCATACATAACCAGGTCGGGCTCACCGTATTCTGCCGCATATTGTGAGACGGTGTGTTCGTGATCTGGTAAAACAAACTCCTTTATAAACACTACCTTATTTTCTTTACTAATATACAACTCGTTTGGCAGTGCAGCGAAACTCGATTGATAGAGATATTTTGTGTCGCCTTGTTCGGTTATTGCGCTTTCAATAGGCTCTCCAAGCTCTTGTTGTTTTTTACTCGAAAAGGTGTTTCCTGGCATGAGTGCAGAAAAACTAGTGGCAGTTTTTTCTGGTTTTGGTGTGAGAAGCTGTAGTATTGCAGCGCTCGCCAATAGGATAAAAGCAGCTGCAGCTAGCGTGTAATACCAGCGAGCAAAAATCCAGTGAGTTGTCTGCAAATTATGCATATTAATATTCTATACCCCCAAAGATGTTATTTTTAAGCCAAGTGTGTACTTTGGGGTGTTTTTGTTTTAAGTTGTAGTTTTTATAATTTGTAGCATAGCGAGCAATAGCTTCGGGAAATGCCTCACCATCCGAACAAGTGCTTCCAGGATAATCAAAACAGGCATAGAGATTTCTGGGAAGTAGTGTGGTAAAAGAAGCGCGCAGCCCTGCGTTGCGATAATCAATGATGTGTCCTAGTTCGTGAACAAGTGTGTATTCGGTACCAACTACATTGTTAAACGTATCTGCGTAAAAACCAATTTTGCTATATCCCATGGCCCAGCCATAGTAGTTATTGGGGTTTTTATCAAGTCTATAAAGAGTGATAGGCCCTTTGGCGCAAAGCAAGTTGGTAAATTGTTCGTTGGCTCCAACAGTATTGCTATAAGCAGATAAAATTTTGTTAAAGTCACTAGCAGAGTTTTTGTCGTTCCACGACATAGAATAGATTGTTCCGAAATTAGTTATAAACGCCTCCCCCGACTCTCCAGGCACAAAGCAACCCACCTGTGGATTGCCGACAACAACTGACTCTAGCGCCGTAATACTTTCATTGGTGGCAAGCTTGGTGCCCGCAGAATCATACACATCAAAGGTGATAGTGAGTGAATTGATGACCATAACATCACTACCATTTATTGTGACCGAATAGCCTACCTCTGCAGGGCTAGTTATAGATTCGGTGGGAAACGATCCAAGTTCGAGAGGTGATTCAAGGCTAAGGTCGCAACTATTAGCTTGAGTCTTATCACAGCCCTGATATGAGAAAACATCTTCAACCCGAGTGATCTGCAGACGGTATTTGCTTTTCGGGGCAAATTCAACTGTATATGTTACCTCGCTTGGAATATTAATGGGAAGCGTATTGGGATTAGCTTTTTTGGTGAGTGTGGCATACTTTGAAAGTTCTGCAGTTGGACCACCCAGACCCTCCGATGGCACATCAACCAAAAATGCGCCGTAAATTATAAACAAAACTTGAATTGATAAAAATAAGCCAACTCCAATACCGAGAAGAGGGGCAGCGGTGGCAACAACTGTGGCGGTAGTAGCACCAAGTAATCCAGTAAGAGACGAGGAGCCTGCTGCGGTTGTGGCGGCCGTTGGGTCGCCTTGGACAAAAGTGCTACCCGAAGCCGGTGTCGCCGCTGTTGCAGTTTGGTTGGCGGCAGAAAACGACTCTCCTCCAGTACTCGAGACGGAATGCGCGGCAGTGCTTGAGTTTGCAGCGCCCTCTGATCTGAGCGCTCGAAGCGAACTAGTACCCGATGACGACAAGCTTCCGGCGGTGCTGCCAGAAGTAGAGAATGGTGAAGTGGGAGCATGGGGAGTCCAGCCCATTAGGCCAGTCCATTGACCTCCAAGGCCAGGAATCATTGCCCCAACATTTGCTCCAATCAGTGCGCCAATCGGTCCTCCAATAAGCCCCCCAGCTATGGCTCCGAGAGCTCCACCATATGTCGTCAATGAATATAGTGTTTTTGCAACAAGCAGAGCTCCACCACCAAGCACAATTTTTCTTGCTGTTTTATTCTGTAGCAGCGTGAGAATTGCTGCAGCAGGCAGGCCAACACCGGTTGCAGCCAGCCCTGCTTTCGTAGCAGCTCCTTTCAAAAGATTGCCTGCCAACTTTTTTTTGAGTTTTTCCATAGCTGCAGATCGCAGCGAGCTCGCAAGCGAACCAGCTCGACCAGCAAATTGTTGCGCAAAATTGCTAGCATACGGATCAGCACCTACTAAAGCATTTGAGCCGCCTTGCACCAGTGCTTCATTCATGGTTACCAGATTTTGAGCTGGAATCGGAGCTTGGCCAGAATTGACCGCTGCGATAATTGTTGCTTGAGCCGAAGCCTTTTCTGCAACCTGCAGACCAAGTTGAGCAGCAATTATTGCTGCTTGTTCATCCTTGATGTCTTGCATGATTGCCGCCACAACTTGTTTGTGTAGCTCAGCTGTTTTGACTTGTGCAATGACGAGGCGATCGAGTGTTTCAAGCTCACGATCAATTGTTTGAAATTGTGCTGTTTGATCTGGCGTTAATTGGGGAGACTCAGACCAAATTCCAACCAACATTTTGCGAATCTCAGTATTGCTCAAGGCAGACAATTTATCTGGGAACGGCACGGCGCTAAACGCAGCATACTCACCAGCTGCTGCAGAACCCATGAGTTTCGCGTACACTTGCAGCTGTGCGTCCTTGGGCAGTGAACTCCACCAAGCAGCATGGTTTTTTTCAACAGGCTTCGTCGGGGCACCGAGGGCTGCTATTGTTGTTTCTGTGTCTGATTGTGTGGTGGTTAGCAGTTGTCTTGACAGTGGTACTGCCGCCAACACAGTCTCAGTTTGTTTTGGTGTGGTTGGTAGCACGCCGCCCTGGAAACCACCAGCTGCCAAAAATTCTGGATTACCAGCCATGCGCAGTTCTGTGAGACGCAACTGCATTTGACCGCGCAAAGTTGTCAGAAAGAGCGGAGCTGTTTCGCTTGTCAGCGTGCCGCTGGCTAGACCAAAAGCGAGCTCAAGTCGATCGATAGATATGCTCTCCACAAACTCTGGCGCCTTGTCCCCAAACTCAAGAATCATCGCGTCGATGGTTGTGATCGTGTTTTCGATGACTACGGCAGTTGCAGCACCCTTGAGGGTATTTTGCAACTCTGTTTTGAGCGCATCTTTGGCAGACAGTGTTTTGCCCAAAATGCCATTGCGGTAGATATGTTCAAACTGGGCTGCCTCAGCGGGGCTTGTCTGAGAAATAAACCAGCCATAGTCGATGAGAAAATTGGTAATTTCTGGATATTGTCTCTGTAGGTTGCTGGCAAAGCGCTCGTAAAGTGATCTGAGATATGCTGGATCTGCTTGGGCCAAACGAAGTTGGGTGGTGGTTAGGCTAAGTGTCTCTTGTCGGGCAAATTCGGCAATCGCTGTGTGAATGTTTTGGGCAGATAGATCAAGCTCTGGCGAAAGCTGGTGCAAAAAAATGCGCGTTTTGCGAAATATTTCGTACTCTGCGTGTGAAGTGAGGTACTCAAAAGCAGACTTCTGCAGTTTGCTCTCGGGTTCTAGCAATACTTGTTGGTCAAGCGGCGAAGCTTCGGTAGTAATTGGAGCAGGTTTTGTCTTGGGGATTTGGGCAATTGTCGCTGTTTGTTCAATATGAGAGATAATCCGCGAAACTTGGTTCTCTCCGAGAATATCTACAGCTTGCTTGAGGCTTTTTTCTAGTTCAACAGCTCGATTAGGGCCGACAACCACCGCTCGGTCGCTGGCTGCTGTATACATTTGCGTCAACCTATTTATAAGATTTGCATTTGTGTGTAAAGCAAGTAAAAATTGTTGATAAATTTCGCTTCGAACTAGACTGTCACCAGCCGATGCCACAGCCAACTTTTCTCGCAATTCGGGGTGAGTAGCAAAAAAATCAGTAATTTCTGCGATCAAACCAGGTTCGAGATCACTCCACATCTGATCGATCTCTTTTGTGGTTAGGTCCCCAACAATATTTTCAAAGAGTTCTTGTTGTAGTTTGATAAGTAGGGTTTGTTGCTCTATTTGCCGCTCTCTAATACCAAGCTCCTCTGCAGGAGTTCTTTCTTTGGCCGTCACTGTTTCGCTTGTATCTGTTTGAGCGTCGGAATCTCCTCCCTTACCACTCGCAGCATAGGCAGCTGTTATTGCTTCGAGTTTTTCGCCAGGGACTGTAGCGCCAGAAGCATCGGGGACAGCTGCCGCTGGTTCGTCAGTTGGTTCTGGTTCGCCGACTTTGAATGCATGCCAAATATCAGCGAAGAGCTCGCGTTGCAGTTTGGCAATTTTTTCTTTAGCAAAAAAATTTGAAATCTGGTTAGTACCAGCCTCTTCGCCGAGCTCTTTGAGCCAATACCACTCATCAACCTCGCCAAATTCGCGCAATTGTTCGCTTTGTTCCCAGCTCCAGAGTGTTTTACCGATGTCACTGGCAAGCTGAATGAGGTCGGCCATAAAGAGGCGAGTGCGTCGCTCTGCTTCTGGTACTTCACTGTATTGTCGCTGGTCTTCGGTAGTTAACTCTACCGCGCCTTGATCGAGCAACCTAATGATTATTTTTTGGTTATCTATCAAGCGATACTGTGCATTTATAAATTTGGTGAGTCGATCAAAGACAGCTGCCAGCTGCGGTCGTTCTTCTGGCCTATACACACCAAGGCGCTTAACCTTGTCGAGTGGAATGATGTTTGCTGATGAAAAAATCGAGCCAAATGCTTGTCGAGCTTGGTCTTTTAAATCAGATCCCGTTGTTGTGGTAGTTTGATCTCTATCAGAATCCGCCATACCTTGTGATTATACGTGGTTGTGGGGGATGACAGGAAATGCGAAATCTAATGGGAAAATAAAAATCTAATGCAAACCCCATTGCACTGCGTCGAGCCCTGAAGCTCGATCACGCCAAAGTAATCATTTCTCAGACGAAAAACGGCACGATCGAGATAGAAATCCAGAGCAATCAGCAGTCATCAAAGAACAATTTTGTTTTCCCCACCCGCAGTATCGCAAACAGCAATACTACAGCAGCAATGAGTTGGATTGGCGAGAGGAAGATTTTGTAGACAAACGCATCAATAACAATTGCCAGTAGCGGAAAGGTAAGCTCTAGAATAGTTGCTACTTTAGCTTGCGTCCGCTTGAGTCCTTGGTAGTAGATGTAGAGAGCCACCATGCCAGTCGAGACTGCGATAAGCGTGAGCATGCCTATTTGTGGCGGAGTGACTTGAGCAATGCTCGACGATTGTCCAAATAGTAACAGCGCACCACCAGCCAGAGCGGTAGTAATAAAAAAGCGCAAGCTGGTGCTCATGGCACCAGATTGTTTGGTAAGCAGAGATTTTGACAGTGTTGTGCTTGAGCCCCAAGCCGCCGCGGCACCCAGGGCCAAGAGGGCAGCGTGCGCAGTGCCAGCGCCAGTGTTGAGGTTCACTACTCCGCCTGGGAAGGTGACAAAATAGGCAGCCACCAAGGCGACTCCGGCCCAAATAACAAATGATTTTGGCAGTGATTCTCTGAGGAAAATCCGCGCAGTGGAAATGGCAAACAGTGGTTGGAGTTTCTGCAGCAAAAACACCACACTGAGCGAAATAAAGTTGACCTTAACCAGCGCAGCCGTAAACCAGAGTGTGCCAAGCAAACCACTGAGGAGAGCCACCGCCGCTGCCTGAACCAGGCCGAGCCGGGTGATTTTTTCTTTGTTTAGCTGGCGGACAAAAACAGGCAACAGAATAATACTACCGATGAGTGTCTCGAGAAAAACGATGGTAATAGGCGGCAGTGAGTAGAGGCTTCTTCTGAGCAACCCATCCAGCGCCCAGAGCGTTGCGGCGAGGACGATCAGCAGCGAGCCGGTGGGGAGCGGTTGTTTGAACTTCAGAAGTTGTAGTGTAGCTTGAACAGATGATTGTTTCTAGTAGTGTGATGTTTTTTTATCTTGGGTTGGTTTAGCCTTCTCCACATCCTCCGCCAACTGCCGCTTGAGTTCTGCAAGTTTATAGACACCAATTTACGCGTTCTTGACAAAATGTTCTTTTTAAGGAACAATTTACTAGTGAAGAAAACCGTAAAGAAGAGTGCCATTTCGCTAGCGGAGGTATTTGGTCATTTTACCCCAATTCAAGAAGAACGCGTTGCAAATGAGGTCTATAGATATGACTTGCTTTTGCAATTGCGCGATCTGAGAAAGCAGCTGGGCTTAACCCAGGCGGAGTTGGCGCAAAAAGCTGCTATGCCAAGAACAACAATTACAAAGATTGAGTCAGGCAGTTATAACCCGACGATTAGCACACTGCTTTCGCTTGCATCTGCGATGGATAAAAAATTACAATTGAGGTTTATTTGATATTTGCGTCACAATTACAAAGACGCACTGATGTATCTGGGTGTTAAGCGCTCTAAAGTGATAATTGATTTGTTGCGACTGTTAGCGTTGCAAGTCGGCAATGAGGTTTCATACGCAGAGCTAGGAACAATTATCGGTATTGATAGAAGAACTGTACAGTCGTATATCTCTGTGTTAGAGCAAGCGTTTGTCGTTTTTACTTTGAGCGGATTTAGTCGCAATCTGCGGAAAGAAGTCGGCAAAACACAGAAGATTTACTTTTATGATGTGGGGGCGAGAAACGCACTTTTGCAGGCATTTGCACCACTGTCGCTGCGCAATGATGTGGGCGTGCTGTGGGAAAATTTTTGCGTGGTTGAGTTTCTAAAAAAAGCTAACCACTCTAGAATTTTCAGCAATCGCTATTTCTGGCGTACATATGACCAAAAAGAAATAGATTATATTGAAGAACGAGACGGAAAGCTTTCAGGCTTTGAGTTCAAGTGGAGTTCAAAACGAACTGCAAAAATACCTCGAGATTTCTTGAACGCATATCCGGGAAGCACTGTTGAACAGGTCGACAGGGGTAATTATTGGCGCCACTTGTTATAAGCCCACAACCCTCGCCACATCCTCCGCCAACTGCTGCTTGAGCCCATCGAGCGAGTCAAAATCTAGGGGTGGTCGCACAAACGCACCAATCTGAAACTCGATTGTCTGGTCATAGATTTCCTCAGCAAAATCAAAAACATGGATCTCAAGCACGTTGTGTACTTCTTTTTTTACTAACCTTGGGCCGTAGTAGAGCGCGCCTTTGTACCGCCTGCCTGCAATCTGCACGAGCGAAGCATACACACCAGGTTGTGCCTGTAGGGCCTTTGGCCAGAGGGCGGCGTCTAGATTGAGGCTAGGGAAGTTGATAGTACGGCCAGTTTGGTCGCCGCGTAGGACGGTGGCAGCAATCCAGTCGTCAGCAGTGGTGTTGGTCGATTGCGAAGTCATGTGGGGGTGATTATACCTGCAGTTGTGGTTGGTGGTTGGGCGCTTGATACACCTGGTCTGGCTGGGGTATAATTTGGGGTATGGAAACTAATGAAGTTGGTGTATTAGGTCATCGACAGTATGATCGCAGAGAACTGGTGGAAGAATCTGTGCGGCGATTGGAGGCATCCGTTAATTCTTTGCAACTCACAACTGATCACTCAACACAACGGAAAATTGTAGAGGGACTCACGGATTTTCCTGAAACTAAGAGAATATATATTGCAGCAGCAGCAGCAGCACAAAAACTTCTTTCTGGGGGCGATATTGGCCAGTTGCTTGAGTCCATTCAGCAACAAGTTGCAGAAAGAATAGGAGTAATTCTTGACAAGCTTAATGAAATTGCGGGCGCAGCATCTCTTGGATTTTTTCAAGAGCTGGACGGGGACGAGATTTGGACAACTGAACAACTACTTTATGAGGAAGAGGGATTGCTAAATTTATTGATAGCAGAGTTTTTAGAAAAAAATCTTGTTTCTAGCGATGGAAGCGCAGTATCGGAGCAAAGAAATGTTGCGTCCGAATATTTTGAGCAGCCAAAGCAATTGCAAACTCTGATTGAATCCAGGCTAAGAAGTATAAGGATTGCTATCGATGAAAAAGATATCTCAGCTGCTGCTAGAATTCTTGCAACTATAAGAGACTTTCAATATGATGAGCGTGTCTCGGTTGAGCTTAGAACAACAATTTCCTCTGTAGCTCAAGAAATAGACAGTAAGTTTCAAATTGAGTCTCAATTAGTAGGAGTCGTTGACTTAGCTAACTGGAAAAAAGATGATCACCCAGTTTTTGCTTTAGATTTAGAAAAAGTTTGTGTTGAAGTATTAAGTCAAGTTTCTGGGCAAAGTGTGGGCGACCTTGACTCATTAATAAATCTAACGCAAAAACTTGTTGATGCAAGACTACTTTATTCAAGGTATTTAGAAGATCTTGACTATGGTTTTTTTAGTTCAGTCAGAAATAGGCTTGAAGCAATTGACCACCTAAATGAAATTTATATAAAAGGGAAAACTGGATACTTGACTGCAAAATCTCAACTAGAAGCCCAAATTTTAACGATTTTGGAGGCATCAGATGAAATCATCTCTTTAAGAAGCGAAGCTGCTCAGGCAGAAGCGATTCTTAGTGCGAGAGTGGGTGTTTATGACAAACAAAGTATTGTTGAACGTGAGAAAAGCTTGGGTAGTGCAATTGACACACTTCTCATTCTTGTAAAACAAGATAGCACTACAACATCACTTTTGTCTGCTGAAATAGAGCGAGCAAAGTCTCTTTTTAAAGACCTAAGAAATAAGGCACTTGAGAATATTGAGAATTTTGAGCAATTTGTTTCCGATATATCTTTAAGGATTGCTCAAATTGAGAGTGAGGCGCCGTACTTAATGACAAAAGAAGACAATCCTTTGGAAACTTTTGATAGTTTGTACGAATCGATTCGCCAAGCAAGAGATAGGAGTTTTGACAAAAACGCTATTAATGATCTTGAGCAATTAGTTTTGAAAGCAGATTATCGAAAGACAAAGGAGTGCGCAAACAATACTATGACCGCATACGAGGGTGATGATAAAGGCGCAGTCGCCTTGGTTGGAAATGAGGTAAAGGATGTTATTTTTGGTCAGAGAATTTTTGCAAGAGTTAGTCGGATTGTTGGAGCCATTCATCCAGATGAATCTGCTAAATTTGTAGCCGACTTTGAAGAGTTTAAAACAGATTTAGGTCTCAGAATGGTGGTTTATCTAACAGAACAAAGCGTAAATTCAAGAATTATGGGTTGGGGATCGGGCGATTCTGTTGTGCCTAAAGACTTTCCCCTTGCTCTTAGCGATCTGTTTGCGATTGAGGGAAAGCAAGCGGAACAATTTATTAGAAGGTCAACTAGTGTGGTGGGAAAACCAGCAGAAGTTCTTTACCGAGAGGAAATTGAAACAAATCCAGTTCTGGAGAAGAGGAAGATTGTGATGGCTGATTGGGAAACCAGAAACCCGAAAGAAGTTGAAGTAAACGTGACAGCGTATGGTCAAGTTATGAGGCATTTAGACGCAATTTATCGAGGAGATCATGAAGATGAGTTTGGACTAACTGGACAATCTCTGAACTTCAACATGGATTTAATTAGACGTACGGTGTTGATATTAGAACAAAGAAGATTGGACAACAAATTTGAAGAAGATCTTGTAATTGCCAAAAGCAAAGGCAGCCCGCTTCCTGAAAGAACTAATCAAAAATACCAGAGCAGAATAAATGAGAACCACGTTAAACGAGCATTTTTGCTTCATGTGTTGTTTCTGAATCAAGCTTGGTTGGCGCCGAGTAGCTCGTTTGTTCCGGATAATATTTTTTATGCATTTCGTTGGTTAGACTATCTTGACAAAGAAATTCTACAAGGAGTTCATGGATACAACACTTTTATAACAAGAGTGCTTTTTGGAGCGTTGGGAGCAGAGAAAAATTATGCATTAGATGCTCCAGAGCAGGTGGTTGGTAAGTCAGGTGTTGTAGAAACATTTATTTCAAATCTAGTCAATCCTTCAGAGGTTAGAAGCAAAATCGAAGAACGATTCATAGAGAAGGGGCTGTATGATAGATTTTGGTATCTTGTTGAGCTTCCACTCATTGACGTTAAACCAGATGACCAAGGCAAATTTACTATATTTCAACCTCCCCTAAAGTATTTTATGTCAAGAAATGGTGATGGGAGCTTCCAGAGGTTCGCTCCTGAAGAGAACGGCAACTTAGGTAAACTGGTTTCTTTTTCTGATTATGTTGGTGAGGATGGCGAGCTGTATTACGAACTAATGCCTTTTTCTACATTAAGGCCACAGCAAGATGATATAAGAGCTTATTACAATAATGCAAAAAATATTCATGATTTTCTCGCTGGAATTTTGAAAGCCGAAGAGGAAACCTTTGCAGTCTCAGGTGTTCCAAGATCAAAACTTGCTGGATTAAAGAAAAAAGATAAATATGCTGTAACGACTCTTCCTGAGTTTGGCCCCGAGATTTTGGCGGGTTTTCTTAATGGTGACAAGGTGCGTGATGCAGTGATTCATGTAATTGCTTTCGCTTCCGCAATTTTACAGCTGAGAAATGGCAAGGAGATGAATGAGGTAAAAAGATGGATTTACGGATTACAAAATACTCTTTTTGACGAAGAGCAAGAGGCTATAGTCGAGGCATTAGAGGCAGGTTTTTCACAGTCATCAAGGGTTAGAGCGATCGTAGACGGAACAATAAAACAGATTAACTTTTCCAATATCTTTAAGTAAATTTTGTATTAAATTTAGCCACACTCACACAAATTTTCGACTATAAGTAGTTTTGTATCAATTTGTTTGAAACAAATCTCTGTATTTTTTGCCAATGCCTAGGCCAATTGATAAATAATCCCTACTTTTTTTTGGTTCTTGTGGTTTTTTTGATAAATTCTGTCTCAGATTTTTGAAAGCTGGTTTTCTATTCAGATTTCCTAAAAAAAATTTTTTCAATAGAGAAGAAAGTTTCATTTTGTTCCGTTCTCGGTTGGTTATTAACTAAACGTAGATCTTTGCTTAGAAGATATACCATCACCCTGTTTTGCTTGGGATGACTCTGGGTGTTTGATATTGTCTTGAGATTTAACTGCAGCATCCCGATATGCGTCTGCATCTTTTCTGCGAATAGTCTTATCAATTGCAGTTTTAACATCTTCGAGCTGTTCTTTAATATAGGCATCCCGAACTTGGTTTCCAGTAGATTTTAAAGTGTTAATAGCAAAACCCGGGACAGACGGCGCCGCTTGAAAGCCAACTCCTGATCCAGCTATAGTCGCCAAATTTCTCTTCCATCCTGTAAGCCCTGCTTTTTCGGCAAAGTTTGAGCCCAATTTTGCTCCATAGTAAGCACCTACACCACGAACTGGCAGTTTTGCACCCTCTCTCATTATTGATTTTGCACCATATTTACCACTCCAAGCATCCTTCATTCTACCACCCGCCCACCCAGCAATCTGTTCACCCAACCCAGCTTTGGCACCCAGTGCTTCTTTGATTTTCTTCACCACTTCTGGCAGCGCAAGGAGCAGGGCAAAGCCAAGCAGTGCACTCGCCACACTCGACTGGCCACCACCAATTAGAAACGGCGGCAAGAAGCCACCAGAGCGCACACTCGAGCCGGCACTGCCAGCTTGGGTAAACTCATAAAAAAGCACGACAACCAGAAGTACGGTGGGGAAGGCAGCTAGATTGCCAATCATGCTTTTAATCCAGCCAGCAAAGGCATTTTTGCCAGGAATAGCTCCCATCATCAGGTAGATAGGAGCGGTGACGACACCAACCACGATACTGGCGTACGATTTGAGTAGTTCAAAAAAGAGTCGAAACAGGGCGATCACTATTGCGACCGCCAAGACAAGTGACAAAGTGAGACCAGAGATGATTGATACTAAGCCCGTGACTGCATTGCTGGTACCAATAAGTCCTACGATTACCTGGTTTACAATGTCAGTCGTTTGTCCCAAATTTCCTGCCGATTCTTTGAGAAGTTGTCCACCAAGTTGAAAGATATTCATACTAATGAGGCTTGACGAGGCTCCGCTATCAGTAGTGAGCTCACCAAACAATCCTACGATGAGGTACATGCTTAAGTACATGAGGTCAATAAGAAACCCCGAGATCGCATACGAAAAAGTGACGAGAATCAGGCTAATGAGGATAGAGGGAATCGCTTGTTGGGCAGTGATGGCCGCTTGGCCGCCCACCTTGGAGCGAAACATAATCATAAAGCCGATGACAAGAAACATGATTATAAAAAAGAAGTAGGCAAGGTTGCGAAACTTCTTCCAAAGATCAAGCACCGGATCAAGAGCGGCAAAGCCGAGCCCTTGGGCATAAGCTGGAGTTACGCCAGCAGATTGGGCGACGTCTGCCACAAAGCGGCTGGTCCGAGCGGGTGGGTAGGAGTACATACCGGCGATGAGTTTGGTCATGCCGCCCATGAGGCCGGTGTTTGAATTGACAAGCATTTCTGTTGGTGAGTTAGCACTCACCTCACTTGTTGCTTGATCTTTTGTCGGCTGGCCCAAAATATCATGGATCCACTCCATAGCGACGAAGCGGGTGGTGTTTTTGGTCAAACACTCGAGGGACGGGCTATCACAATTTTCGGTGGCTTCTTTGTAGGCGGCAAATTCTTCGGTGCTAAATTGGGCGTAATCTAGCGATGCTGACTCGCCTTGTTGTGCATAAATAACATTCGGTAAAAAAACCATCGAAAACAAAACGGCGGTGGTGAGAATCCGCTTGAGCATTCCGGTATTATAGCAGGATTGGGAGGGGGGAGAGAACGGGGGATTTGTATACGTTGCTAATAAAAAGTATGTCTGGTTATAACGTGCGTCTTTGCATCAGGATAGCGATTGGTAAATGCTGTAGAAACTGAACCACTCTGCATTTTAACTTCTGCGCCAATAACTGTGTGGTTATTACTGAGAACAATATCTACCTCAGCACCATTATTTGTCCGCCAGTAATTGAGTGAGAAATCACTTTGTTGATAAGAAATGTTTTTTTTGAGTTCCGCAATTATAAAATTTTCAAACAGCGCGCCTGCATCCGACCGCACTGTGATGGAGTCATAGTTATCGATCAGAGCATTACGCAGGCCCAAATCATGAAAGTAAATTTTTGGCGTTTTTCCTATTTCGTTTCTTTTGTTGTTTGCATAAGGAAAGATGCGAAATACAATAAAACTTTGTTCAAAAATGTCTATGTATCGCTCTACTGTTCGTCTATCTAGAGATAATCTGGCGCCGATCTCTGAGTAGTTGCAAAGATTGCCGATCTGATACGCGAGTAGCTCAAGGAGCGATTTTGCTTTACTGCGATTGTCGATGAGGTTTAGCTCGACTATATCTTTAAAAATAGCGCTTTCAGCCAAATTGAGTAGATATTGTCGAGGTTCTGGTAGGTTGAGCACATCAGGATACAAACCGTAAAGTAGAACCTGCTCGAGCAGTCCTGATGGGGAGAACAGATGCTTGGGAGGAGTTGTTTGTTCTAGTACATTGGTCAGTACAGAGTGATTAAGGACGGTCTCTATATTTTTTTGCACAAGATACTCAGAAAAAGTGAGTGGAAATAAGTTGTATTCGATTTTTCGACCCGCCATACTTTCTGTCGAGTTGTTTTTTATGTGGAGTGCGGATGAGCCGGTGACAATAAGTTGCAAACCAGGGACCTGATCGTAGATGATTTTAACGGCCCTCCCAGGGTCATGTAATAGGTGAAGTTCGTCAATAATGAGTTGTTTGGTGCGACCAATAGCTTGCTTATAGGTTGAGATGTCATATGTTTCAAGAACATTTTTTGTTTGCTCGTTGTCGAGTAGGATGTAGAGCGCATCTGGAAACAGCCGCCTGAGCAACGTTGTCTTACCTGTTTGGCGTGCTCCAAGCAGTACGATTGCTTGTTTGTAGTTGGAAAAATGAGAAAGCAGATTTGCTTCTAAGTGTCTAGTATATTTCATATTTGACTAATTGTACATCAGGATGCACAAAATATCAAGATAAAAAGTACATTCATCTTTATTTGTACACACAATGTGTTGACATCTCACAACTATTCTGTAAGATATAAACATGCAAACACAGAAAACACCAACTGCAAAAAGCATCCACATCAATATTCGTATAGCTCCAGTCCAGCGAGACTTGATTGACCAGGCCGCTCGAGTACGGGGCAAAACACGCTCAGAATTTATTTTAGATGTAGCTGCACGAGAAGCCGAGAGCGCATTGCTCGACCAGCAGTTATTTTTGTTAGATGATACAAAGTGGGAGGAGTTTGCCGCAATTCTCGATGCTCCTATCCGTCATCCAAAAGCACT
Organism: Candidatus Pacebacteria bacterium CG10_big_fil_rev_8_21_14_0_10_44_54; assembly: GCA_002772695.1. Taxonomy (GTDB): domain Bacteria; phylum Patescibacteriota; class Microgenomatia; order UBA1400; family PJMF01; genus UM-FILTER-42-14. The sequence continues at coordinate 48,490 of PFDI01000001.1, read as the reverse complement.
TCAGACATTGCTAGCTACTCCAGCTCCATGGGATTGAGACCAACCCTACTCATCAAATCATACAACTTATCCGATTTTTCCTCTGGCGATCTAGAGTTGGATCAGTGGTTGCGGCGCAGAGCACTGCAGAACCAGCTTTCTGGAGCATCGCGCACCTATGTTGCTGTGGCAGAGAACAAGGTAGTTGCCTACTACTCACTTGCTAGCGGCTCCGTTATGGCTCAAGCGACTCCAGGTAGAGTGAGGCGAAATATGCCCAATCCTATTCCAGTGGTAATTTTGGGCAGACTGGCTGTTGCAGAGGTATGGCAAAGCAAAGGGCTTGGTAGGGCATTACTTCGGGACGCTATTCTGCGAACGTTGCAGGTTGCAGAAAAGATTGGTGTCCGAGCGATCTTAGTTCATGCTCTACACAAGGAAGCTGCTGCTTTTTATCTACATTTTGGTTTTCTACCATCGCTAATTAGTAAAACTGTTCTCATGCTCTCTCTCAAGTATGTTCGAGCAGCTAGTAGACACCTCCCCATTGATACACTCTGAAATACATGGTATACCACTGATATAGTTATGATTGATGCTGCAACGCTGACTCAGTTAACCGATTTGGTCGCACAAGCCAACTCCATTTTTGTTATTTTCCCGAGCACTGCCACACCAGACAAGCGAGCCGCTGCCGAGGCTTTGGCAGCAAGTCTGGCTGCCGCCGGAAAGGAAGTGCGATTATTGAGTCCGCGCCAACCAGAAAAATCACGCTATCCTGAGTCTGTTGATACAACTATTTTGACCGAGCTTGGTAACCAAAACTTGGTGCTGAGTTTTGCGTATCAGCCGGAGCAGGTGGACAATGTCAATTATCATATTGGCGAAGAAACAGGTCGTTTTTATCTCACTATCAAACCACAAAAAGGTGAGAGACCACTTGATCCCGAATCAGTCGAGTTTTCCTATACGGGGGCAGAGGCAGACCTGATTTTTACCGTAGGTGTCAAAGAGCTAGTTGAACTCGAGCAACTCTACATGAGCTACGAAGATGTCTATGCCAAGGTGCCAATCATCTCGATCACCACGCATGAACCAGCGTTTGCTACGCTGAGTATAAACACCGGGAGCGCCGCGAGCGTCAGTCAGGAAGTGGCCCGGCTTATTGCAGATCTTGGGTTTTCACTGTCAGCAGATTCTGCCACCCAACTACTTTATGGGATTGAGATGGCAACACGAGGTTTGGCGTCGCGTAGTGTTAGCGCCGAAACGTTTGAAACAGTGGGGCAATTATTGCGTCAGGGCGCGCGCAGGGTTGGTTTTGAACAAAAATCTACTGTGTCACAACTAGAGTCGCAGCCTGAGGCCACAAAAGAAACGTCAACCAAGAAGAAACTCCTTACCAACTCGACTGCATCATTAGCCAAGAGCATGTCGATTGCACGCGGCTAGGCTTATCAAGTTGCTCAGCTAATTTCTTCGTTGTGGACAGCTTTCCCATCCTGCCTGAGGATAGTTGGCAGGATGCGATCTAGGAGTTTTGGCATCTGGAATGATCTCTCTCAGTTTTTTCCACAATCTCCAGACGTACTTTCCTTGCTCGATGTGCGCATTCCAAATCTGACTATATGGGTTATCACCATTGACCGCAAAGACGCGTGCAAAGCTATTGAGATTACCTGGATACCGCTGCATACCAATCCACATAATTTTGCGACAAGCTGAGTCGGCGGCCGCCTGGATGTTTGTTGGAGAGCTAAAATCCAAACCCTCGGTAGAAAAGGTTGGTGGCTGGTGTGCCTGACATTCATTTGCACTTGCAGCGTGTGGAGTTTTCCACGTGTCCCAGGTGTCATCAGTAAATTGCCAGACACCTTTTGCTCCCGCTGAACTGACCGTATCATTGCGATACTGAGAACTTTCAGAGTGAGCCACTGCCAAGACTAGATACGGATCGCAGCGATGCTTGGCAGAGGCAGTTTGAATGGCACTCCAAATTTCCTGAGACGGCGGCTTGAACGTTACCATACTGTGATTCCAGTACTCGATATCAAACGACACATCACTGCCAAAATTGGCAATACTACCCACGTCAGAATTACTCACCTCATCGCAAGCAACTTCACGGATAGTGTTGGGGAATAACTGATCACAGCCGATATTATCGCTTGGTACAGTGAACGCTATTCCAAAAATTTTCTCATATAGGGCTAGCCCGGGGAGTTTATTTGTCCCCCTTTCGTCATCCGCCGAAAACAAGTCTCTCCAGAGCTGTCCATCTCCACTACTATTGAGTCCACCACAATTATTATTGAGTGTGAGGTTATAACCAGGATCAGCTATACTGCAGGAGTAGCTTGAGTCCAGCAAGATTTCATCGGAGTCACTTGGTCCTCCTGGCATATTTGAGTTTAGCGTGACTTTCGCACAGTAGGATTGTTTACCGGAAGCAGTGATTCCAACAGGAATAATACCCTTGCCAAGAGTAAAACCATCATCAGATTTCTCTCCCTTTGAGTTAATCCACCATTTACCTCGACTAAGGCAACCAAACGTCCAGCTTGGAATGTGGTAGTAGCCTGGTTTCACCCGCAAGCTGACGGTTAGATTTGTCCAAGCGTTGCTTCCGATAATCGGCATGAGCTTTGATCCATACTTCGCCCAAGTTCGAAAAGACTCAATACTCTCGTCGGCGGGAGTACCTGGGGGCAAATACCACACTTCGCCTGGGGCACTTTCGCTATCGCCGACTCCACAGCGTTTGTATGAGCCTTCAACCTTATCATAGCCCTGGCCGGGATTCATTGTCACAACACTGCCGGTGGTAACAAGTGTTGCGCCATCGAGGATGCGTACCACATACTCGAGTGTGTTGTCTGAACCACCATCAACAAAATAGGTAGGGCTACCTGCGTCAACAAGCTCGCATTCTCTCCAATTTTCGGTTGCCTTACAGATTTTGAAAGATTCGGTAGTCTCGTTTGTGATCGGTAGCTCATTCATGCTGCAGTATGTCAGTGCTTGCTTTGGTGGTTTTTGTTGGACGCTAGCACAGCGATCAAGCAGGAATTGCTCTGTTGTTTTGCAGTTTGCGAGATAGGCTTGGACAGAACTAGCTTCTTTGGCAAGCGTGCGCTGTACCGCGCGCAGATAGTAGCCAAGTTTGGCGCCAAGAAACTGGATTGGCTTGAGAACGCCCATGTCGATAGCACCCGTGATAGTTCTATAACAAGAGTCAATCGAGGGAATGCAGTTTATGGGATAAAAAACACTAAAGCCAGCTTCAGTTTCTGTAAGTTTTGTAGTGCCGCCGTACATTTCAAAACGCTCGTTGTTGTTTGTATCTTTTTGCAATGCTGTGATTTGCTGTTTGGTCAAAAAACTGTTGGCAAGCACATTTTCTACTTCTTTAAGTTCATAGCCAACGGGGTAGACTATGTAGCTTCTTAGTTTTGTGTTGCCAGACAGCTTGTTTCCTCCCTCAGTAGTCGAAATATTTATCAAAAAAGAACTAAAAAATTCTTTGGCAAGAGCGTCGGTAGCTGTGTTCGCTTGGCTTAAAAATAGCTGCGAAATGATTTGCGCCCCCAGACGGTCAGAAAACAGAGCGGGAGGAGACTGTATACGAGCAGCAGCTGGTTCATCAATTACAAATGAAGCATCAATTTCGTCTTTACCCACACACACAAGCTGTGAATCGTCGATGACGTGTTGGGCGTTGATGATATCTGTAAGCGCTTTGACCAGCTGATCATTGCAAGCGATACTGCCAGTGCCATTTGGCGGCGTTCCATCAAGACAGTAAATGAGACTACCATTGTTTTGACCAGCAACGCTCCCGATAGTTGTCGTTAACTCTTGTTTGAGTTCTTTTTTTTGTTCTTGAGCCACAGCTTGCTGTTTGGTGCTCAGCAGCGAATCTCTAGCGAGCAGCGCACCATCAGAGAAGGCCGGATATGCAAAGGAGTTTGAGTCCGAGAAGGAAGTTCCTTCAGGTTTATTGGTGATAATATCAGGAATTTTGAACGCTATCACCAGCACTTCGTCTCTGGGTGGAGCACCGTGCCCAAAAAAGCGAAATAACTCTAGTGGGGCAGGTTTCAGCTCTTGAAATGCGAGCACCAAAAAAGCAAATCGAAACCCCGTATCAATGCTCAGAGGAACTTGAGTAAGGTCAGAAAAAAGTTTTCGCTGAGTGTTTTCATTTGCGAGTCTCAGTTTTTTGCATACTTCAAGTCCATTCTCTTTTGATCCCCCATGAGACTTATATTCTTCAAGAATACTCTCAACAGTGTGGGATGTATTGGGGATAAGCGATGCATAGAGAGAACACCTTTTAGGCTCAGTTAGTTTTGAGCACATATCATCTTGAGAGTACAAGTTTTTTACCCCTTGGCTACAGCGCTGATCTTCTGAAAGAATTGATTCGATAGGAGCAGACTGCAATTCGATCTGAGAGAAACTATCTCCCTCTGATTCTTGATATACCCAGTATTCTTCTATGTCACTTTTTATTTGGTATTTTCTTTCGCTGTCGCGAAATAGAGGTGTTTGTGCCTTCGAGTAATCAAGTGTAAGAATGGGATTTATTTCAAGTTCCTTTTCTCCCCCATTTGATACAAAGTACTTGACGATCTCTGCCGGACTCAGGGTACCAACAATTTCTTGATCTGGGATGGCACAGTATGCTTGGTAGCCCTGTTGAACAAGATCGAGACGCAACTGATCATAGTCGCGCGTGCCTGGATCGGGATACAAGCCATCAAAAGGTGATAAGTGAAATAGGTTTGGATCATCTGACTTGGTATCTTTGTAGTTATTTTTTGAAATTGCTACCCCACAGCCTTGCCCTCCAACTGGGGTAATAGCTGGCAGTGTTTGTTGTTTTCCTGAGGGAGCGACTGCGCCACATGCCCGAAAGTAGTTTGAAAAGTTAGCTTTTGGATTTTGATCTGCATCAACAATGCCAAAATTCTGTACCATACCATCACTCCACGCAAACCAGAAAGTAGGGTCTCCATAACCAGCAGCAAACACTCGATCTAGATAACCGGTTATTTGCTCAGCATTTTTGGTGTTGATACCGATCTCGGTTATCCAGAGTGGTTTTCCCTGAGATAAAGCCTTGTATTGAGACAGCAAAAACCCCATATCTCCCGTCATTGGTCCAGGAAAACCATCGACAGACTTTGCATAAGGATGAATTCCTATGGCGGAAATTCCACCCAGTGTGTTCTCAGATACAGCGCGCAGCGTTTCATCGAGGTAGCTGGTTTGTCCCGATGCAAGTCCACCGAGAACAACCGTTTTTCCACTCAGGGTTGGCACGATTGCGTCGAGTATTTTTGCAAAATTTTTGGGCGCAAGATTGCCACCCTGTTCTATATCGGGTTTATTCCAAATTTCGTAGGCATCGACTAGACTACCGAGTTCTTCGTTAATATATGTTGTTCGTGTTGCTAGTGCTTGTGTATTTTTGTCCGCTCCCGGATAGGTGAGATAATCAAGAATGACGAGGGTTTTTATTCCGGCATTTCGATATGTCTGTAGCACGTCTTTGTACATTTCAACAGAGTTAGTTGCGGGTTCTTGAGTGCTACAATCTTTGTATTCAAGTCGTACCCAACTGCCAGCAGGTAGAGCATTTGGGCTGGGATATCCAGCAGGATTTGTAGGGTCAATATTTATCCCACAAGCTACAGCTTGTACAGAAGCAGGTGCTGCGCCCAAAACAAGCGTCAGACAAAGGGGCACAATAAATTTCGCAAAAATTCTCACCCAACTAGTATAACCGAATATAGAGACATTCTCTTCTCGGTGATTACTATGATTTACAAGCTACATGCCAGCTCAATCGACAAATTGCGTTTGTTCGGGCGGCTCATTTGAGCGAGGAATCCTAAATTCTTTGATTTTCTCGACACCGGTAAAATTGGCAATGAGGTTTAAAATTATAAAAGCGCTGAGTGCTACTACGATGCCGATCACCGCAAACGTCATTGTTTGTTTGGCTTGACCAGTGTGTTTGGTGTCTCCGCCCGAGGTGAGCCAGCGAAATGCTCCGACCAGAAACATGACAAACGCAGCCAGGCCAATGAGAGGAATAATGACTAAAAATACATTGGCAAACAAACACTCAAGACCTTGGATGGTGGCGACGTCATCTTGTTCACCATCCACACATTTGCCGCCCCAAGCAGCTGTTTGGGCAAAGACTGGCTGCACACTGATCAAGAACAGGGCGAAAGCTGTGGTAAAATTTTTGTACATTTTGAAAAAAAGTGCCTGTGTGCGCATCACTTAGTAGTATAGCAGGCAGAAATGATCAATAAAACTAGCTTTAGAGTGTTTGTATTCTTGCTTTATAGTAAAAAAAGTAAGGTTTACATCAACTAATCGATCGCATATTGGCAAACAAGTCGTCGTACGACTCAAAACCAAGGAATTTGAGTACCACCATAAAGACAGCCCAAGAAGCAGCGACAATAACAAGGCCAATGATCGCAGCGACAATTTTACTTCTGGCTTCGCCTGTTTTACCCTTATCTCCGCCCGAGGTGAGCCATTGGAAGGCGGCGGTGATGAGTTGGAGAAAAACAAGAAGAGCCGATACAAGAATAATTAAAGTGAGCAACGAGGTGATGAGGCCGCCAAGTGTAAGAGCGTAGCCCTTAAAAAGTGTGACGTCTCCAAATGCTGTACCACTTGCAGTAGCTGATTGCGTTGCAGCGGTGGTAGAGAGGTAGACAGAGTCGCCGTCACGAACAACACCGAGCGAGCTACCGCTAGCAGAGATTGCTGCTGGCGCCAAAAAGTAGGCAAAAACCACCAGACATAGAAAGACACTTTGATACCATTTGATCATGTTGGGTATTATACTACATCTGGGAATATGATGTACAAAAACCCCCGCCAGCGGCGGGGGTCATAATGTTAAAAAGCTAAAGCTGCATTATTAGCCTGCAGAAGGTGTATTGATGCTTTGAATATTATTAAACAGATCATTGTAATTTGAAAATCCTAGGAACTTGAGCACAATTAAAAAGACTGCCCAAGCTGCCGCTAGGATGATCAGACCAATGACGGCTGAAGTAATCTTATTTCGTGCTTCTTCAGTCTTTCCTTTATCTCCACCAGAAGTAATCCACTGGATACCACCCCAAATGAGATACATAAGGATCAAAAGAGCAGCGATCAACATAACAAACGTCAGAACAGAAGTGATAAGACTACCAACATTATCCGCATAACCCTTGGCAAGACGAACGTTGCCACCAGCATTATCTACCCCTGGTGCTGGACGAGAGGCGCTAGTACCTATGCCAGTGTTCTGGGCTAGAACATTTCCAAGAGTGTTTGATAAGGCAATATACCCAGCAGTGCCTAGAGCGCTTGCTTTACTTGCAATTTTTGAAAATGAGTTGGTCATGTTTTCCTTTTAGTACTCTGTACTACGTCTTGTTCAGAAGATTATAGCACTTCTGATTTTCTAGATGCAAATATCAGTTTATTAGATAAACGTCAGGACTTCAATACCAAGAACCAGCTGTAAGACTTTGAATATAGCCACGACCGAAGCTAAAACTACAACACCGATGACGGCTGTGGTGATTTTATTGCGAGCTGTTTCAATCTTGCCTTTGTCGCCGCCAGCAGTAATCCAACCAATCGCACCCCAGAGCAAGTAAATGAATACCAGGAGGGCGGCAATAGTCATGGCGATGTTTAGAAGGTTGGAAGTGAGGTTGCCCAAGCCAACTTGTGGACTCGAGATATCAGTAATACCATTCCTGCCAGGAAGCTCTTGGGTTTTTGCTTGTTCGAAGAGGTCGATGGTGGTTTCGTCTGTTGGTGGCATGGTTACTTAATCGCTGATGGAAAAGTAAGTTGTAGAATTTGGAATTCTTGACCAAAAAACAACTTGCTTATATACGCTATCAGAGTGAAGGAGCTTACCAACACAAACAAGCCAATCGCACCCTGTACCATTCGATTGCGTGCCTTTTCGAGCTTGCCAGAATCACCACCAGAGGTAACCCACTCGATGCCACCTTGCAAAAAGAGCACAACGACCGCAAGACCACCAACACTAATGAGGGCGCGCCAGAGAATTATGAAGTAGCGAGCAAACGTTGCGCCACTTGCGGCTGCATCAGCATCAGCACCAAGTGTTCCCACTGCTGGATTTGTTACCTCAGCCAAAACGGTTGAGGTAGATAGCGCAAGAAATGCGAGTGCAGTTAGTATTTTTTTCATGGCGTTTGTATTCTTGTAACCAAAGAAGTCAGGCTCTCGGCAGGATTGAGCAAATTGAGGCCAACGATAGAGCCGATAACACCAATCACGGCATAGGCTGCGACGATAACTACCAGACCGAGTGTCCCCTGGACCATGCTGCCGCGTGCTTTCTCAATCTTGCCAGTATCTCCGCCAGCGGTAATCCAGTTAATGCCAGCGATCAGAAAGGTGACGATAAAAAATAAGCCACCAAAAACAGTCAAGACACCAAAGGCATGAGAGATGAGCAGCTCTAGATTGGTAAAGGCGCCAGTGCCAGAGTTGGCACCAGTTGTAAATTTATTCTCCACTGGTGGTTCAAATGAGCCAAATTGCGCGAGTCTGGTGAGTGGGGTATTCATGACGACATTATTATACATGTTTTATGGTGTGGCTGCAGTTTCGGCGAGGTCGAGCGCAGATGTTAATTCTGGTGAGAGGATAAATGTTGCGTCGCCAAAAAAGAGTAAGCCAATGATCGCAGCAAGCGTGTACGCGCCAACAATTATAGCAAGCCCAACAGCGGTATAGGTAAACTTTTCTTTTACTTTGGTCATGACGTCACTGCTATCTGACTCTGATATGTAGGTGTAGGCGGCCATGACGACGTTGGCAATAACAAATAATCCCACCCCAATAGTAAACAGCCGCAGTGCGCGCGAGAGGAAAATGATCAGGCCAATGCCAACAGATTCTCCATCTCTAATTCTTGCTAGATTATTTAAATTGCGAATTGATTTTGGGGGAGTGATTTCGCCAATTATTCTTTGTCCAGAGCCATCTCCACATGACTCACTTCCTTTATAAATTAAGTTTGATTGCGTGTCTTTGACGCAGATACGACCATCCACACACTCACCAACACTTGTGCAACTACCTGCCTGCACTACAGAAACAGAAAATATGTGAAATAAACTGAACGCAGTAAGAAATGTTATGATTTTGATCATAAACCTGGTACCGGCGCTAGTGTTGGGCGCAAAATATAATTTGCATCCCCAAAGAACACAAGCCCAATAATGGCTACGATTGTATAGAGGCTAATAAGAAGCACCAAGCCCATGGTAGTATTTGTCACAACTTTGGCCACTTTTTCGTGATTGCCTGGATCACCTTTGCCATTAATATAGATGTAGGCGGCCAAAAAGATATTGAGCATTGCCCAAATACCAGCCACGATCATGGCAAACTTGACGAGCATGGAGATAAACAGCATGATACCAATTTCGCTGCCAGCAGCAGCTTGGTATTTGTCTACACCAGGAGGTTGAGCAATTTTGCCGATACCAAGGTTGTTTGCTGCGAGTTGTGACATATTACAGCCCTACATCAACACCAGTCAAAAGCTGGACAATTTGTACAATCCAGTAGGCACAAAACATCAAGATTGCGCCGATGAGAACAGACTTGGAGATGTTTTTGGCTTCTTCCATGCCTTTTTTGCCCTGCGAAACAAACTTAAATCCTGCCAAGAAAATCATTAAAAACAAAATAACACCGGCGGCGACGAATGCATTGCGAACGATGAGGTTGACCAAGAAAGCCGGTTCGGAGTAGACGTCTTTGATTGCGCTATCGTTGCTAAGGCGGAGACAATTGCCAAGATCAATACCTTCAGTACCTTCGCCGGGTTTGCAGTCGGTAATAGCATGGGCAACAGGTACAAGGAAGCCAAACATATACAAGTAGTATACGATATACTCATGTCTAGTGAAAAGCAGCTGATAGTGAGGCTGAAGCGTGGTCAGTCGAGTGCCGTGCGGCAGTGGTTTACGCTGTATCACGACAGGATGTTGCGATACGTCAGAAACAAAGTGGGCGATCCGCAGGACGGCGAGGAACTAGTTCAAGAAACATTTCTCAATGCATTGCGGCAGCTGCCGCTGTTTCGCGGTGATGCTTCACTTTGGACATGGATGATCGCGATTGCTCGCCATGAGATAGCCGATTACTACCGCAAACGCTACGCAAAAAAAGCTCTGCATACTGTACCACTGCTCGACGCACTCTTGACTAAGCCACTCGACGATACTTCCGAGATTTCCCAGCTAGTTACTACTTGCCTTGCTCGAATGCAGGCGCACTCGGCAGAGTTGTTGCGTCTTAAGTACATCGACAAAAAGCGCGTGACAGAGATAGCCGGTGTGTTCGGCAAGACTGTTAAGGCGATTGAGTCGGAGTTGTTTCGCGCTCGTGAAGAATTTCGTATCGTGTATTCGCAAGTTTTGGTTGAAAGTATGATGTGAAAAATACCGTCGATTTTCTCCAAATACTCGAAAAAGAGGCGTCGCTACAAGCAAAGCTTGAGGCAAAAAAACTTTTGCCGTCGCAGCTTGATGCCGTCTCGTCATTTATTGGGAGATACACTTGGCAGGTTTTGTTATTTGGCTCTGGAGTAACTGCCTTGGCACTTGAGTGTTTGAAGCTCTGGTTGCGAGAGGGTTCATGAAAGCACTTCATTTCACCATTTCGTTTGTATATGCCTGTAGCAAAATTACCGTTGGCTTGCTTTTGCATCCTTATCAAACCATGCAGTCGCTGGTGCGGGAGCATGTTTTTTTGTGGCTTGCATTGTTGCCAACAGCGGTGTTCGTATTGGCAAAAGCTGTTTGGTTTTTTGTACTTGTTCCTATAGTTCGTTATATTTTCTCTTGCAGCACTTCTGGATTTTTTGGTTGTGACTTGATTTCATTTATCGCCAATTGGCTAGTGCTGTTTTGTGTGTATTGGCAAATATTACTGCTGTACTTGACGCTGCGCTTTGCGATTGCTTTTCGAGAGTAACGAGTACTTGCGTGATTTTCACCCACTTTTGCGACTAATGAGATATGCTGTCCCACGAAAGCTCTGCTAGCCTACATAGGGTGAGAGGGTGGAATCTGGGACTGCGGGCTATGGGAGATGCTGCGCCGAATGGAGTGCTTAGATATATACGACATATGAATACAGTAGAAAGTTTAAGAATTCCAGAGAGAGAAGGTGTGTTAGCAGTGTTTATTGGTCCGCAAAGAGAGTTAATTATAGTGCCGTCTGCCAAAGAGAACGCTGGCAAAGTAGAAAGGGTGTTGGGTGATAAATCTGAAATGCTGGCAATTGGCAATAAATTTGAAGCTGTCTCCGGAGGCATGGACGAAGCTGATAATGGTTCGTATGGCAAAGCTTTGGTTCGCAAGTTGTTGGAGGAAAGATCGCTCAGCATCGAGGGCTCGCAAATTCAGCTTTTACCCATGAATGTTCCGGTACTGCAAAAAAATGGCGGGGAGCCATCTCTTTATAGGGTGCAAATAGGTATTATTCGATTGACTGCGGATCAGATCAAAGAACTAGGACAGAAAAAGATAGTAGTTCCAGATGGAGAAGTACGCAATTTTGTCAAGAATGATGAAAGCAAATTAAGACCATCGTTAGTTTATATCCTAAATGCCCTGGTCCAGAATGGTGAGTTGCGATGAAAAAATCACTAACCTTTATCAAGCTTGGTGGCTCTCTCATCACTGATAAGACAAAACCATTCACGGTTAAAGAAGTTGCACTGAGAACAATTGCGGCGGAAGTAAAAAAAGCTACCCAGTCGGGAACTCAGCTGATCATTGGACATGGTGCTGGCTCCTTTGGTCACGTCCCGGCAAAAAAATACCAGACCCACAAGGGCCTGGTTCACCCAGAAGCGAGACAAGGATTTGTAGAAGTGGCAAACGCCGCACGGCAGCTAAACGATATAGTATTGCAAGAATTGATTGCAGCGGGAGTGCTGGCGGTTTCCGTCAGTCCTCTGAGTATGATGACAGCGAAAAACTTTGTTCTCAACAAGATTTTTACTGAGAGCATCGAACAGCTGCTCTCTCTTGGGTTACTACCAGTTGTATATGGTGACCAAATACTAGATGAAGAAAAAGGTTGCACTATCTTCTCGACAGAAACAGTTTTGACTTATATTGCGGTTGCTTTAAAACAGAAAAAATATCAGATTAAACGAGTAATTCATTGCGGCCAAACTAATGGCGTGTATGATGAAAATGGTGAGACAATTCCACTTATAAATTCGAACAATGTTGCCACATACGCAAAAGTGTTGCAGGGATCAGGAGGAATTGATGTCACCGGTGGGATGTTGCACAAAGTGCGAGAGACACTGGGGCTGGCGCAGCGAGGTATCCCTGGTCTTATTATTGATGGTATTGAACACGGCAGTCTTTCAAAAGCCGTGGCGGGCAAAGCAGTGCTTGGTACAAGAATAGAAGCATGAGTAACAGTAAAATCCTCCCCACCCACCTCGCAATCATTTGTGACGGCAACCGGCGGTGGGCCAAGTCGCACGGTTGGGACGTTCTGCGTGGGCACCAGTTTGCAATTGACGAGATCTTTGAGCCCTTGGCGGATCACGCGGCTACGCTTGGGATAGACTACATTACCTTCTGGGTCTTTAGTACCGAAAATTGGGATCGAGAAAGACGTGAGGTGACTGCCCTCATGAACTTGTTTCGCAAGGTGTTTGACGAAAAAGTACCCAGGCTCCACGAGAAAAACTATCGCATCAAGCACATTGGTAATGTAGCTGGTTTGCCAAAAGATATTCAAAAGCGCATCGCTGATGGGGTGGCGCTAACCAAAAAAAATACTGGCTTGACCTTGACGTTTGCCATGAACTACGGTGGGCACGATGAGCTCCAGCGGGCAATACAAAAAATTGGTAAAAAAGTACTAGTAGGAAAGCTCAAGCCAGAGGAAATCACCGAGCAAGTGATAGCTAGCCACCTAGATACTGCCGACATGCCAGAACCAGATTTTATTGTTCGCACCAGCGGTGAGCAGCGGCTGTCGGGCTTTATGTCTTGGCAGAGTAACTATGCAGAATTTTGTTTTCCAAAATTTGATTTTCCAGAATTTACTCCAGACAAACTAGACGAGGTATTGGCTGATTTTGCCAAACGGAAGCGTAGGTTTGGGGCGGGGTGAGGTCATCTGAATAAGGCTGGGTGTGCCTATAGTATTTATGGCGCAGTTAGCAGTTATTTACAGGACAGAACTTCCAAAAGTAATGGAAAATTATTTTGTTTACCCCTCTAACATGGCGACCCTATCTCTAAGCAGAGCAATCGTTTCTTGTCTAAGCGTTTTTCGAATAACAGTAAATTTCTTGTACTCCAATAGATAGTTCAAATCCTGATCTATAATCTTTTGTGTGATTTTGTTTTCAATGAAGGAGATTACATCCATCAGGTATGTTTTTGGATCCTTATTTGTTCGTTCCGTAATTAGCAGATGATTATATTCAAGCTCATTCACAAGATAATAATGAATGTCATATAAATCTCGAGCGGCAATTGTTTGGTTTTGTTTGTGCCGGTCTATTAAGGCAACAAGCTTGTTGGCAAATATAGTTCCTTTTGTTTGACAAATAGCATAGCGATTAATGTCGTTTAACAGCACTGTTTGATATGTATTGTTCGAAAACGGTGTGCTTACTGCATCAATTTTTAAGGTATTTCGAGATTGTTTTGCAGCTTCATACTTCAAGAAATACTGCAGCGTGTTGTGACTCTGATCTTTGATCGTAAGATCAAGTTTCTTGAAGATGCTCTCCAGAGACAAGACAGCTCTTGTGGACAGACTTTTTTCTTTCAGATCAAAGTCTAGGTCGACGCTAAAGCGATCTAGGATTCCGATCATACTGGCACAAGTTCCACCTTTGAAAAACAGAGCTCTAGACAAGAAAGCATCATCCAAGATCGCAGTCAAAACTCTAAAAATGATTGATTTGTGCAATGCTTGTTGCTTATTCGCTTTTAACATAGCCTATTTCTTTTTGAAATGTTGCGACTGCGTCAAAGTTAATGGCGCTTGTTGCATCAAAATGGTACTGTGGATTGTAGTAGAGCATGTCGGCAACTGCCCTGTTTAGATTAGCCTCGTAGTGACCAGCAACTTTTTCTATGCCAAGGGTGTTTAGTAGACATACATCTTTTAGCTGTCTTGACTTATACACTCTTTCACCAATAGAAAAGGTGGTGCTTTTGGAACTCACAAAAGTAATATAGGGTGTTTCCTGGAAAATAACACCCTCCCTCACTAGTATGCTCTCTAGAGAGAGGTAGCCGTACACATGTAGGTATGAAAAACCTAAATCAATAAGGTCTAAGTGGTCTAAATCTGTGGTGGTATAGAAACCTTTATGAATCCTTCTTAAGATTCCACGATCAACATACCTTTTTAGGGTCATATTGAGTGTGTCCTTATTATCAATTTCCCATAGCAATGCCAAATCAGAGGCATGAAATAGTTTATGTGGCTGAGACAATAGGGTTTGATATTTATTCATGTTTCATTAAACTATACACTATTGTATATTTTATTGAAATACATAAAAGCTTCATGAACTCCGTTAAGTTTATAGAATCGAAATTCCAAAAATTACTTCCACAATCTGCATAAGCCAGTATGAAGCAAAGAGCAAGAGGAAACCGACGATAGCTGCAGTCGCGCGCTGCTTGCCCGCATCAAGGGACTTTTGGTTGCTTGCTCCGGCCAAAATCTCAAATCCAGCCCAGACGAGCATGCCAAAGAGAATGAGGCCGGCGATTGGGAATGCAAAAATGAGGAAGCGAGACACAATCCCACCTGGGGTCGACAGATGAACAGCATACTCGCTGTTTCCTATAATAAGCGGGTTGAGGGCATTGAATGTGGCAACAGTTGGACCTTGGAATGGGGGGTCAACAACATCGTCTGCAGGATTGTTATTTTCGTTTGGGTTTGGAGATGTAGCAGGATCTTCGTTGAGAGGAGTGCATTGAGTGCTTTGTCTACAACATTCTCTGTTTGTAGGACAAGCATAATAATTTCTAGGGCCAAGTAGCTCATCGCCAATTTTGCACATTTCTGTAATACTTGTTCCAACTAATTGCCCACAATTGATGACGGGAGTTGGTTGTGGCGTTGGAGTTTGTTCAGTACAACTAGTCGGCATTGAGCCATTGCTGCAGCATTGAGTTGTATCTGTCACACACCCGCGTGGATCTCGCACGAATTTACCATCAGCAGTCTTGCAGGTACCACCAACCCATGTACCACAGCCAACAACAGGTTCCGGAGCTGGTTCTCCTGGAGCAGGACAGCTACTCAAATCATCTTTAAAACAACAAACATTTGGCCTTGAGGTGCAGGATGAGTAGTTTTTGATATATTTGTTATCACTAGTGCGACAGTCTGATCCAACAAGTGTGCCGCAACCCCTGATTTGCTCTGATGGACAGACATTATTGGTTAAGCTAAGGTACGCTTTTGAGCAGCATCCATATTGGCTATTACTACAAAGATTATGATTTTCTGATGGATACTTTGTGCCATCCATAGCAACACACTCAAAAGTACTATCATCATAAATGCCGCAGTATCTGTCTGGATTATTTAGATCAACTTGAATCTCTTGAGGTTTGACGACATAATTACCAACTTCGCACATTTCGTCAAAACGGTTGTTTCGATTTGCGAAAAAAGTGACGGTGTAAGTACGAGCTTCAGTAGTAGAAAATGCAGCTAATGCCAAAAGATCATTTATTACAAAAGTAGTTTTGTATTTATCAGAACCATTCGATTCGGCTGAAATTCTGTCGGTATAAATTGACGAATTTCCTGGAGTGTCAATACGCAGATAATATTCTGGAAAATTAACCTCTGAGTAAAAATCTATGGAAATAGTATGTGACTCCTGAGAATTAATGATGGTCCCACTCAATCCTTCAATTGCAACAATGTCAATTCCTGGAGTCCAAAAACCTTTTCCACAAGAAAGAGGGTTATCTTCAGATTGTGCCAAGACTGCAGAAGTGTTTTGTTGTAACAACAACAAAACGAGTACAAAAGTGACCACTGTTTTCTTTAGCATTATCATTCTCCAAAACCCGGCAACCTGAATACTGTATAGCCAATAAACTGCAAGATAGTGACTGAGAAAATCACAAAGATAAGGCCAATCACTGCATTGGTAATCATTTCTTTTGCTTGGCCAGTGCGCTTGGGATCACCCTGGGAAGTAGTGAGAATAAAGCCGCCGGCTAGAGTGGAAAGCAGAGATACTCCGCCGCCAATCCCGAGTCCAAGAGTAATAAAGCGTTGCATAATAGAGGTGGGGTCGCGCTTGATGCAGCCGATAGCGGTCCAGACGCCGGCTTGCCCATCATCTTTATCGTTACTTCCAGCAGCACACTCAATGCAGCTATCATATGCTTCGGTATCAACCTGTAATTGGCTGCAAAGTGAAAATGGAGTGGTATCAGAAGAAATATGTGTTGGTGACTTATTGCAGCTATTGCCACAAATATTTCTTACATCAAAACTAACTTCACAATTCGAAAAAAACGGCCCTACTAGGGAAACTCCAAAACTTAAATAATAAGTATTTTCTTTGTGAGGAGTGAAGCTTCTATTAAGTAAGCCATTTGATACGAAAACAGCATCTCCATCTGCAGCCATATCATACCAGCCAGCTTCTCCAATGAATGGCAGAACATTGCCACTAAATGGTTGTCCTCTGTATGTCATATTTTCTACTCTGAAATATGTGGTTTTTTCGACAGAAAGACAGCCTCCTGCATAACAAGCATCTACTCCTTCTGTTCCTTGCCAGACTGTAATATTCCCACAGGTATAGTCACCACCCGAAGGTGTGTAGGATCCTACCTCACAGAGTTGTTCTGGAGTACTCAAGTTATGAGAGTATAGTATTACTCGCATGTCTCTGCCCTTTGAATCTTGGAGAGCTTCTTTTGAAGAAATAGTCCAGGATATTTTATCAGAAGTAACAGAAACACCACCTCCTTTGTTTCCTGGGGTGTCGATCCTAAATGATGGAGATTGAGCAGCATCGTCAGGAGATGTAAGTGAGTTTTTAACTTTTAAGTAATATTTCCAGTCTGGATTTAAAAAAGATTTATCGAAAGAAATTGTGTGTGTTAATCCAGATTGGTAGGTAGTAAGTACTACTCCTATTCCATCTTTTGCCCCCGGACACGTATCCAGTGCCCAAACCCCCCTCGGCATCACCAAAAACACACCTAAAAAAACCAAAAAAGAGAGTAGAATTTTAGAAAATCGCATTGATCTCATTATTGTACCCCATCCCAAGGCTGAACGCATTTGCTACACTACAGCTAATGTCCTCGTATAGCCGTTTGGCAGCTTTTTTCAGTATTTTGTGCCTTTTTGTAGTAGTTGTAGTGTCTCGTGGCTCGGTTGCGCAGGCAGACGAAGTTCGGGATTTGCAGCAGCAGATTGATGAATTGGAGAAACTCAAGAAACTCTCGCAAGACGCAACCACACCACTGGAGAGTGAGGTGAAAAATCTCGAGAGCAGAATTGCGGCAGCACGAGCAGGGATTGTTCGCGCCAAAGAGGAGGTAACAAGTCTTGAACAAGATATTAGCGATCGTGAACTAGAGCTTGCCACACAGTACGAAATTTTTCTTGAGCGCGTGCGGGTACAGTATAAAAAGTCACGCGCGCTGAATCCCTTACTTATTTTTCTAGCAGGCAGTGATGCCGCCAATGTAACCAAAGATTTGGCATATCAGTCGTCGGTCAAAGCTCGAGACGACAAGCTTATCCAGGGTCTTGAGGAGGTCATTACAAGCCTGGAAGCGGACACTGTCTCTCTCGAGAAAAAACAGGCACAACTAGCAGCGCTTGAGGTTCAACTCGACGAGCAGGCAGCGTTTTTTCGTGGCGAGATCAATAAGGCCAAGGAGTATCAGCAGGAACTAAGTGGTAAGATTGTCGCCCTCTCTGCTAGACAACAAGAAATTCTCTCCGCTCGGTCGGGTAGTTTTACCGCCAGCATTGGCGATAGCGAGCTTGCCGACGACTACAATGCCTCGATTAAAGGTTTTCGCGAGTCTGCGCCAGCTGGTTATTTTGCGGTTTTTTCGTTTGGCGCGTACACGCATCGCAAGGGTATGAGTCAGTACGGTGCGCGCGGTCGAGCACAAGCAGGACAAAACTACAAACAAATTTTGCAAGCCTACTACGGCAAGGAACCGGTCAACAAAGACACCGGTGGTAACATTCGTGTCGCTGGGCAGGGTGAGATTAATTTTGAAGAAAAATACCTCTGGGGAATTGCCGAGATGCCATCGAGTTGGGACCTTGAGGCGCTCAAGGCCCAGGCCGTAGCTGCTCGTACGTATGCGTATAGATACAAAGTTGCAGACAAAGAGATTTGTACTACCGAGGCTTGTCAAGTATTTTCTCTGTCAAAGTCCAACAACCCACCTGAAGCCTGGAAACAGGCTGTAGCACAGACCAGAGGCGAGGTACTCGAGGATGTTGTTACTTTTTATGCCTCGACGCATGGTGCATTTACCACCACAGCTGGCTGGGACACGACAGATGGATCTGGCGGTGGCAACTTTATCGACAAATCATACGAAAAAATCGGCGGCTCACCTTGGTTGCTCAAGGCATGGTACACCGCGGGGTATAGTGTAAATAGCGACAAGTGTGGACGCAATAATCCATGGCTTTCTCCAGAAGAAATGGCAGATATTATCAACGCAGCGCGCTACCGCGATGACCGCGTCACGCCTGTGACCACTTCTTGTTGGGGTGGTAATCCCTACTCGCATGCCGAGTTGCGCGAGAGAGCCAATGGTCCCTCTAGTGTTTCCAGCGTGTCTGTTATTCAGGGCAATGGGGTGACCAATGAGGTTGTATTTCAGACCAATATTGGCGAGATTCGCCTGAGTGGTTCTGATTTCAAGA
>PFDI01000001.1:1581-29464 GCA_002772695.1 Candidatus Pacebacteria bacterium CG10_big_fil_rev_8_21_14_0_10_44_54 | reverse complement strand
AGGTTTTGCCTTTTTTACTGTTGAACGGCGCTAGTAGGGTAGAATCTGCCTAATGCAGCTTAATACACTTTCACTAACCGACTTTCGCTTGCATAAGCGGCGCACGCTCGAGTTTTTGACACCGACTACAATTTTGGTGGGGGCAAATGCGAGTGGAAAAACCGCAATTCTTGAGGCAATTTACTTGCTCACGAGCGGCACGAGCTTTCGCGCCAAGGTGATTGCCGAGCTGATTGCGTTCGAGCGCGAATTCGCTCGGATAACAGCTGTTTTGCAAGATGATGCAGCCGAGCAAACCAAGCTACAAGTATTATTTACCCGCGGAGTGTTGCAGGGTAAAAAAGTTCCGGCGCGGACGTTTTTTGTCAACGACGTCAAGAGACAGCGGCGACGCATGATCAGCTATGTCTCGAGCGTGCTGTTTCGTCCCGAAGACATGCGATTGGTAGAAGGATCACCTGGACGACGACGAGGCTTTTTGGATGCAGTCTTGAGCCAAGTAAGTCAAGAGTATGAGCGTGCCGTGCGTGCTTATGAACAAACCTTGTGGCGTCGCAATAAACTGCTCGTGCAAGTGAGAGCGGGAGAACAACCGCGTACCAGCCTCAATTACTGGACGCAAGCACTGCTGAAGCATGGCCTGCTTATTCAGGAAATACGAAGGCAGTTTTTTGGTCATGCAGCAGGAGTAGTTTTTCCGCTTCGCTTTCAAGCAGTCTATGTACCTTCAGTAGTATCCTCTCAGCGACAACAAGAGTATGCAGGGCGAGAAATTGCTGCCGGTCACACATTGATCGGTCCGCATAAAGATGACTTTCGTATAGAACTAAGTTTGCAGGGGGAGCAACATGATGTTGCGGCATATGGTTCGCGTGGTCAGCAGCGTCTAGCCGTGCTGTGGCTCAAGTTGTGCGAGCGTTCGTACATACAGTCTCATCTCGAGACAATGCCGCTGCTGCTGCTGGATGATATCTGGTCGGAACTTGACGATGACAGTCGAGCACTGGTCGAGCAGATTTTGCCCGAACAACAGGCTATTATTACCACTACACATTTGGAGTTGGCCCAAGAGCTACAGTACAAGCATCCCCAGCGCACACAACTTGTCTCTCTTGTGTAGAATACGGATAATGTTACTTTCTCCTAGCATTACACAACACTTACGAAGTATTTCTTTGCCGGATGAAAATTCTCACAAAGGCCAGAACGGCAAAGTATTGATTATCGGCGGGAGTGAATTATTTCATGCAGCCAGCAAGTGGAGTCTTGATATTGCCAGTAAGTTTGTCGATATGGTTTTTTATGCTTCTGTACCAAGTAATAATCAACTTGTTCGGCAGGCAAAAAGTGAATTTTGGAACGGTATTGTACTCGAGCGTGAAGCTATTGCCGAGTACATTACAGAGGCTGATTGTATTTTGATTGGTCCTGGTATGGATAGAAGCAAGCAGACCAAGAATCAGGTAACAAAACTTATTGCACAATTTCCTAGCAAACGTTGGGTTATCGACGCTGGCGCGCTACAAGTGCTCGAGCCAGGGCAGTTTCCCGACGCAAGTATTCTGACTCCACACCAGGGAGAGTACGAGCGCATCAGCAACATACTTGGTGGCTCGATAGACGCACTGCTTGCTCGAAATATCACGATTCTACTCAAGGGAAGAAGCGACTATGTCTATCATCGTGCTGCGATCACCACCATAACTGGTGGTTCGCCTGGTATGACCAAAGGTGGCACAGGAGATGTTTTGTCTGGTTTGGTAGCAGCGCTCTATTGTAAGCATCAGGCAGAAACTGCCGCTGTTGTAGGCAGTTTTATCAATAAACAAGCAGGCGAACATCTGGCAAAAAAAGTTGGTCCGTTTTTCAACTCGAGTGATTTGGTGCAGGTGATACCCGAAGTGTTTTGGCGGACGCTCAAAAACTTGTCGTAACACACCACTACTTATTTTTGCATTTTGTGCAATAATAACCGCGCGCTGGTATGTTTGATCCACAATTTAGTATTTCTAGCAAAATCTTAACGTATATCTCTCGAATTGAGTCCGCCAAGGCGTTGATTGATCATGCGCCGCTTGTGCCGAGTTGGGAAGCAAAATTTCGTGATGACGCCTTTGCTCGCACTGTTCATTATGGTACTAAAATAGAAGGCAACGACCTGACACAAGAGCAGGCTCAACAAGTCGTTCGTCTCGAGGACTACGTGGATTCAGAAGAAGTGGCAAAAAGGACGGGTATGTTGGCGCGCGAACGCGATATCCAGGAGGTAATCAATTACCGCAACGTAATAGACTGGATTGACAAGCAACATTCACCCAAGTACACCGAGCTCATCACCGAGAAAACACTTAAAACACTGCACAAACTGACTGTTTTTAAATTAGTAGACGAGGAGTATGTGGGGACATTTCGAGACAAGCAGGTTGTTGTTCGCAGTGCCACAAATAGTGGCGTGGTGTTTCGTCCTCCTGTTGCAGTCGAGATTCCCTATTTGGTGTCGGATTTTTTCTCTTGGGCACACTCGACAGCAACACAAGCAGTGCATCCGCTACTACGGGCTGCAATTACTCATTATCAACTCGTATACATTCATCCTTTTATCGAGGGAAACGGACGAACTGCTCGGGCTTTTGCTACACTTATGCTTTATACAACCGCCTATGATTTCAAACGCTTTTTCTCGCTCGAACAGTACTTTGATAGCGATGTTGACGCGTACTACCAAGCTTTATTATCAGTACAGCAAAATTCCGGGCATGACCTAACTTACTGGCTTGAATATTTTTGCTATGGTGTTGCGATTGAACTCGAGAAAATTCGTGAACAAGTCCAGCGACTATCCAAAGATCTAAAGTTAAAAAAGCAACTCGGCCGCCAAGTGGCACTATCTGAGCGACAGATAATTTTGCTCGAGCTGTTTCAGCAACAAGACTCAATTTCTTCAGATGACGCGCAAAAAGCCTTGCCCCAAGTCTCGGTTGACACTATTTTGCGCGATCTCAAGGATCTGATTGTCAAGGGCGTTATTAATAAACGAGGTGTGACCAAAGGTGTTACTTATGGACTGGTAGAGTAGGTATATGCGTACGTCAGAATTCGCCCAGTACTTACTTCGTCTCGACAACTTAAGTTCCCGAATTGATATAACCAAGGTTTTGGCAGAGCTGTATACCAAATTTTCTCCAGACGAGCGTCAGTACGCTAGCTATTTGTTGCAGGGTTCGTTGGTTCCAGAGTATCGCTCGCTCGAATTTCAGCTATCGAGCAAGATGCTGCTTCGTGCAATGACAAGCATTGCAGAATTGGAAGCAGCTGAGGTGCAGATGTTGTACAAAAAAATCGGCGACATTGGCGCGGTTGCCGAGCGGATTCTCGAATCACGGCAACAGCAAGTAGCAGACCTGAGCTTACTTGATTTGCATCAGCACTTAGTTATGATTGCGGAGGAATCGGGTACTGGCTCGCAACAGCGCAAACTCGAGAAAACAGCAGCATTACTACAAAAAGTTTCACCACTGATGGGAAAGTATATAGCTCGGATGATTGTCGGCAAACTCCGTCTGGGATTTGCGACGATGACGATTCTTGACGCTCTTTCGTGGGTGCAAACAGGTGGCAAAGATGAGACCAAAGCACTCGAGGTTGCCTACCAAAAGCGAGCTGATGTTGGGCAATTGGCCAGAGTTTATTTGAATGCAGCAGAAGCTATAGATCGCAAAAAGGCACTCGACGATTATGATGTCGTTTTTGGGACCCCGATCGTGCCACAACTTTGTCAGCGATTGCAATCAAGCGAAGAAATTGTCGCCAAACTTGGTGAAGTAATCGCTGAACCAAAGTACGATGGCTTGCGCATCCAGCTGCATATCGATGTACATAAAAAACAAGCTTTTGCCTACACGCGGAGCCTCGAAGAGGCTACACACATGTTTCCAGAATTAGCAGAGCTTTTTTCAGATATCGCCGCACAGCAAGTAATTCTCGATGCGGAAGCGATTGGGTATAACCCAGAAACTGGCGAGCTGCTTCCCTTTCAGGAAACAATTACCCGTAAGCGTAAGCATGACGTGGTCACCCAGGCTGACAGCGTGCCAATTGTGTTTTATATCTATGACCTGCTGTACATCGATGGCCGCTCACTGTTGGATATGCCATTGCACGAGCGCAAACAATTACTACGAAGCACAGTGACTGATAACAAAAGTATGAAGTTCACGCCCTACATCACTACTGAAAATGCCGACGAGCTGAGAACGTTCCATGAAAACCAACTCTCGCTTGGCCTTGAAGGAGCGGTTGTCAAAAAAGTCGATGCTCCGTACCAAAGTGGGCGCAAGGGTTGGTACTGGGTCAAGATAAAAGAATTGGCAGGCACTCGTGGGAAACTAGCAGACACGCTCGATTGTCTGGTGCTTGGCTACTATTCAGGCAAAGGCAAGCGCACACAGTTTGGTGTTGGCGCGTTTCTTGTTGGTGTTATTGATGGTGACAAGGTGCTTAGTCTTGCAAAAATTGGTACGGGGCTGACTGATGAGCAATTTCGAGAACTCAAGCTGCGTTGTGATGCATTGGCAGTTGCAGAAAAACCGAGTGAGTACAGTGTCGCCAAAGAACTTTCGGCTGATACTTGGATTGCCCCAGGATTGGTTGTCGAGATAGCAGCCGATGAGCTCACCAAATCGCCTCTGCACACCGCTGGCCTTGCGCTGCGATTCCCACGCCTGGTGCGCTTTCGTGATGATAAGAGTTGGCAAGATGCAACGAGTATGGGGGAGTTGGGGTCGTTTTAGCTATAGCACTAAAGCAATATGTCGAACATTCAACCTGAGACTAGTTCTACTGGGGCAAAACACGAAGAGTTTGTAGCTAGAAGAAAAGCGATTGAGGAGTTCTTCCTCATCAACCCACCAGCAGTTGATGTTAGTACTACGCCTGGTGGTGGTGAAATTCATATCTACCACCAAATTTGGTGCAGACCAGAAATAGTTTTTGCGCAGCTAGACGGACCACTACAAGTGACAGTTTATATACCGGGTTTGCAGATGATTGCAAAGCCAAACGCTGGCAATGTTCCGGAAATTCACATGGCTTCTCAGCTAGCTGAGGCAGGTACCAATGCTGTTATGATGATCAAGCCAGAGGGGCAGAATGCTGCTGCATACACTGGCGATAGAGCCCGCCCGCTTTCTGAAGTCTCACTTGCTGCTGCGAGACGAATCATGAAGGAGATCTCTAATCTGTTAGCAACCGGTCAAACTGCTTCAGTTCGCATTGTTGGTACTTCCGAAGGATCCAGCCTTGCACCGAGTATCATCAAGCACCTTTTAGACGAGCAATCACAACGTTTCTCGATGACTGCATTTTTGAGCGTTTGTGGTGGTGGTTTGGTGGGTGCTAAGAGCATGGAACTAACTGCTGTTGCAGCGTACCTACTTGAAAATATTCGCGCAAACAAGGCTGTTGTTGTGCCTCCTCATACGGGGTTAGTTAGAACACTTCCAGATGGGAGTGCTTTTATCGATGGCCGAGTATTTGGGTCTACCAGTATAAGCGGCATGGATGCTGCGCTCGGCGAGCGAATGCAAGACTTGGGACAAGATGCCGCAAATTTTCGCAGTATGATCATGAGAATGGTAGCAACACAGTTAGGTTTGTCAGGCAGATTGCCATTTGAGCGTCTAGCAGCTATTTTTCAACCCAATCCAGACTGGAAGCAAGTTGCCGAAGCAGGTATTCCCACGACAATTATTGCTTCACAGCGTGACCCCTTTTTTTCTGCACCCCGTGTTCGAGCAGCATTACATCAGTTGCAGAGTGAGCAGCCCGATTGGAGGCCAACGACAATTACTACTGATCTAGAACATGCAGATTTCCATGCATACGCACAGGGTGTAGCAGCCATTGCGCATGCTGCAACCTACTCTGCAGCGCACACACGCTGACTAACTTGGAAACGTATCTAATACTGTCAAATCTGAGCGAGTAGATCGCTGATTGTCTTTGGGATATTGACAACCATGTTGTGACCAGAGTCCAGCAAATGTTGCTGTGCCCTTGGAAAAATTTTTTGAATCCGCTTTCTTTTTTTTGCAGTAACATAAATATCTTTTGACCCGAGCACAAAGTGCGTGTTTGGCTGATTGAGGGCTTGCGGGCGTGGGCTTTTCCAGCCAAGCAGTGAAAGCCAGAGCAGGATATAGGTTCCTTTGCCGATTGCCGTCATGTCATTCAAAAGTCTTGGCAGGTATAAATCTCGAGTATTTTTGAATTTGAGATGATCAGCGAGCGAAATATGAAGTCTGCCGGCATGATCATTTTTCGACCAAACAGACAGCGCTGTGTATGCACCAGGAAACTTGCTCACGCCGATATTGATGGGACTGGCGAGGAGAATGACTCTACCAAAGGTATTTGTCGGATATGTTGCGAAGTACTCTTGTAAAATAAGTGTGCCAAAGCTGTGTGCGACTAATATGATATTCTCTCGGTCTAGGCGTTCGTACTGCGAGAGTAGCATTCGTAAGTCCTCGACATAGATGGAGAGTATATTGCCAGACAATTTGGGAAAACAATGACTCGAAAGACCATGTCCGCGCAGGTCGACTGCGACGCAGCAAGTATCAGGTCTAAGGCTCAGTAGGTTGTTTATAAACCAGTGCCAGCTAGTCGAGCAGCCACCCAGACCGGAGAGCAGAATATATGTTTTCGTTGGGTTGTCGCTGTTACTACGCTCAGAAACAAAGAGGTGCTCACCGTCGAAGCTTGTAATTTTTTTGGTGGTGACAGGCATATAGAGAGCAAAGGCTAGTCTTCAGAGTCAAAAAATTTTTTGACAAACTTTTGTATTTCGCCGCGCTGTTCCTTGGTGGCGGTTTTAATATATTCTCGACTTCTTTTGATCATAGACTGTTGTGAGACAGGCAGCTCGTCATAGTAGGCACCTCCCAGCATGGGATAGTCTCTGCTTACAGAATCATCTGACAGTGATCTTCCTGTCCAAAATTTAATGTGATGCTGGACAACTGCAAACAACAGCTTCACACTTCCAAATTTTTTCACTCTCCGAAAGGAAAAAAGAAACTGAGGATACTGAAATAGTTTATACGACAAACCTTCTCGAGAGGCATTTTGTACAAGATAGCCATCTTCAAGGAACTTTTCTTCTTCGGGGAATTGGTAAGAAGCAAAGTGTTTTTTTCTAATTCCTATTAGTGCGCCTACTCCAATTGGCTTATTTAACTTGGTTTGGATTTCTAAGATTAGGTTAAAAAAATTTGCTAAGGTTCTATCATTTTTACCTACACCGCTTGCCGCTGTCCACGTTGAAAACAAATCCGTGTCTGGTTGCTCTGCTAACCGATAACGAATACCATCAAGAAACGAGGCTGGCAATCGATTATCCGCATCCATAAAAATAATCCAATTATTCTTGGCAAGTTTGCCACCCATGTTGCGCTGATATGAAACATTGCGTTTTTTGACAACTTTGACAGTAAGAGGAAACTTGCTTGCAAAGGCCCGTGCTTTTTCTACTGTTTTATCATCTGAGTTGCCGTCAACCACAATCACTTCAAAATCTTGGTTAGTCTGTTTGCTGAGATCTTTGAGTAGTGAAGGCAAGTATTTATCTTCGTTGAGACACGGGATAACGATAGAAAAAGTGGGAGCAATTTTTGGCATACTACGACGACTGATTATACCTGCTAACTGTTACAATGTGAGCATGACTATTATTATCGGTCTTGGTAATCCGGGTTCTGAGCACCGAAGTACGCGCCACTCAATTGGACGCCAAGTATTGGATAAAATAGCTGCAGAATTAGGTATTACCTTTGAATCAGCAAATAAAATACACTCGCAGATAGCACGGCTTTCAGACAAGTATTTATTGATTAAACCCGAAACCTACATGAATGATTCTGGTCGGGCGGTTGTAGCCACGCTTTCGTATTTTTCAGAATTTGACTCCACCATTCGTGAACAAGAGTTACAGAATCTGTTTGTTGTCCATGATGACTTAGATATCATTTTGGGTGAGTATAAGTTGCAGTTTGGCACGGGACCAAAAGGGCACAACGGTTTACTTTCGCTGTATCAACAGCTGAAAACAAAACAATTTTGGCACATGCGGGTCGGAGTCGATGGACGTGAAGGGCTGAGAACTATGGCTGGTAGTGAGTACGTGCTACAGCAATTTCTGCCTACCGAGCGAGCAATAGTAGCACAGCTGGTAGAATCTGCGGCAAAAAAGCTGCTAGGATAGAAGGCACATGCCGCTGCATCGTTCGTACCATCTACACTTACCGTTCTTACGTGTTGATCGCAACAAAGAGTTGCGCGCTCTCTACCTACTACGCGTACTTCGTGACTTAGTAAATCAATCCACTTTTTTCTTTTTGCCGATTTTTTTATACAAATTTGGCATTACTTCGTTTGGTTCGTCGCCGTTCTCCGATTTTCAGGCGGGCTTGTTGCTGATTGCCGCATATTTTTTGTTGGTTCGCCTTGTCATGTTGGCGACAGGGATAGGTTTTGGCTCATATACAGCTAAGGCCGGTATTCAACGCGCTTTTATTTTTTCTTATTTACTTCGGGCCTTGATGTTTGCTTGTTTTTATTTTTCGACAGACTCGCTTATTTTCTTACTAACAGCCGCAGTACTTGACGGTCTGCAAGCAAGCTTGTTTTGGAGCAACTACTACACAATACTGAGTCAGCACGCGAGCAAGCACAACATAGGCAAAGACTTAGGGTTTTTACAAACACTCTTGCAAGTTATCGCCGCAATCGCTCCTGCACTTGGAGGGGCTTTGGCTGGCTACTTTGGCTTTGACGCGCTATTTCTCTTTGCCTTGGCTGTGACAGTGTTTAGTTTGTTTAATGTGTTCAATCTCAAGATTGATGCCTTACGCGACAAGGTTAGCTTTGCGGAGTTCCTCCGCTGGCTCAAGCAGTCGCGCTATGACCGGCTAGCACTGTCATACGCGGGTAGGTATGTCAATGATGCAACCCTTTTTTTGTGGCCGTTGTATGTGTTTTTTATTCTGGGTGCGGTAGAAAAGGTGGGGTATTTGTATACTGCCTCATTGCTGTTGGCGCTGACTTTTTCCTTTTTGATTGGCGTATATATAGATACGCACAAAAGCAAAAAACCATTTTTTGCCTCAGGCAGCATCCTCTCGGTTTTGTGGTTACTGCGTAGCCAGGCAGTAGCGGTTTGGAGTATCGCGCTTATTGATACGCTCGATAAACTAGCTGCAAATTTTCATTGGTTATTTTTTGAGACGCTTGTTATCCGCAGGAGCCAAGGTTCACAAGTGTTCTCTTATTTTGTCTATAGAGAACTCATACGTTCGTTTACGGCGGTGCTTTTTTGGCTGCTTGTTGGTGCGCTAATTTGGTTTTCATCTGGTTGGCAGGCATTGTTTATCATCGCTGCATTGGGAGTGCTGTTTAGTTTGTTCGTTAGCGATGGAGTCAAAAAATCTACTGGAGTCAGCAGAGTATGACGGTTGCGAAAGGTGGTTTTACCAATATTTCTTCGGTGCTTGCGCGATTTGGTTTGAAAGATAAAGGTGGATATATAACACAAGAATTTCAGGATTACGGCTACAGATTGGCAGTTGCGCTGGACGATCTGGAGCACAAAAGCTTATATATAAAAATGGCGAAAACAACCGACAGGAAGCTACTGCAAGAGGCATTGTCGTTTGTAGCAGATGCGCACCATGCCAAGAGCAAAGCTAGGCTTTTTATGTGGAAAGTAAAAGAGCTAAAAAAAGGCAAGGTACAATCAAAAGATGCTACCAAAACCTAGCCCAGTCTGGCGAGTCCGTATTTTTATCTTACTACTTGCAGTTGCTGCAGGTTTACTAGCATACACAACTCAGTTTCGTAGAGGCGAAGCCGTCGACGTCGCTTTGCAGGCACAACCACAACAACAGCCATCGCGAGCAGAAATTGCAACTAAGGAGTTTTCTTTGGCACAAGTAGCCCAGCATATGTACGTCTCATTTGTCATGGGTGATCAAGATGAGATTGCGGCGCAAGTTGAGCAATTTGCAGCTTGGAATATAGGTGGTATCGTTGTGTTTGGTTCAAACATTTCTGCAGAACAAGCACAGGTACTGACAAGCGAGTTAGCAAAGCATCCAGCTTGGCAGCCTGAGATTCTGGTCGATCACGAGGGCGGTTTAGTACAGCGTTTCAGCGGCACTGGCTTCACTCGTTTGCCTGCTTGGCAGGTGCTCTGCACGCTTTCTGCAACAGAGCGACGAGAGCTGCTTAGCACATCTTTGCAAGAACTGCAGGCAATTGGCGTTACCATGGTTTTGGCGCCAGTGGTAGATTTGGGTAGCGATAATCCGGTGTTGGAAACACGACTTTGCTCAGATGATCCTGCTCTCGTAGTCGCAGCCGCGAGCGACTACATTGATGTTGCTTTGTCACTTGGGATTACACCCGTACTCAAACATTACCCTGGTTTGGGCAGCACGAGTATAGATAGTCATGAGGGACTTGAGGCAATCGATCCGAGTGAACAGGAAGTTGGTATATTTTCTCAATTGCTCGAGCAGTACCCGATCCCCGTTATGGTAGGGCATGTGGCAATCAACAGCAAAGATCCTAGTACACCGTGTTCATTGTCGAAGCCATGCGTTATGGCTCTAAAAGAAGCATTTCCAAATACAATGGTTATCAGTGATGCACTAGAGATGCGTGCGGCCAAACAAGACGACTCGCTCACCGTCACAACAATGCGTGCGATTGAGGCGGGAAATGACTATTTGTTGTATGGTAATCCGGTGACGGTAGAGGAGCTTGCAGCAGTGCTCGAAGAGCTTACCACTCTGCTACAATAAAACTGTGCGATCCCTACAAACAACCGTTGCAAAATGTATATTTTTGGGATTACTTACTGGAGCGTTCTTTTTTCTTAAGCTTGACGCGGTTATAGTTTGGTGGCCGTTATTGCAGTTTGTTGCCGGACTTTCGCTTGGAGCGGGCTTGTTGTTTTTTGACAAAATTATCTTAGCGCCACGCTATCAAGATAGTGAGCATAGTTTTGTGTTCACTCGATCTTTTTTGTTTCTCGTCGCGTTTGCTTGTGTGAGTATGTGGATAATTACTTCTTCTGGCTCAATTATTGGCAACGGTTTGGCACTAGGCATTGCAAGCTCACTTTTGGCAGAGATGACGCACCTTCGTCGTGATGTTGCAGCATTCCATACTACCTTTTTAGCACAGGTCAAAAAGCAGTATTCACAGCAGGACATTTCTCGTTTGGTGATAGTTTCTTGGATATATTTTCTCGTATTGGTTGGTTTAGTTTTTCGCTTCTAACATGTTCCATTGGTATGGAGCTCTACTTGCAATAGCAGTTTTGGTGGTGTATCTCTTGGCCGAAAAGCGAGTTCGGCATTTGGGTATTTCTGCCGATTCTTTTTCCCAGTTGGCGTTACCAATAGTTTTGGCAGGATTCATTGGTGCACGGTTTTGGCATGTTGCTACTGATTGGTCATACTACTTTGCGAACCCTATCGAAGCCGTATTTATTTGGCAGGGTGGCCTCAGTATTTTTGGTGGAATTCTTGGAGGAGCTTTTGGGCTATGGCAAGGAATGCGACATGTTCAAAAAATAACTGTGTCCTTTTTTGAACTGAGCGACAGCATTATTTTGATGCTGCCGATTGGTCAGGCAATTGGGCGATTGGGAAATTGGGTAAACCAGGAGTTGTATGGCATGCCAACCAACTTGCCATGGAAAATATTCATTGCTCCCGAACGTCGTTTATCAGGATTCGAACAGTTTTCGTATTACCATCCGCTTTTTGCGTATGAAGCCATCGCTTTACTTGTCTTTACTGCAATTATTTGGCGACTGGAGAAGACACAGACAATATTCTGGAAGATTGGTACAGGCCGGATTACAACTGCGTATATTCTTTTTTACAGCGTTTTAAGATTTCTACTCGATTTTATCCGACCAGACAAGCAGCTATTGTTTTCGAGTATTGGGGTGAACCAAGTACTAGTTTTAGCAATCACTCTTGGTTTAGGTGGGATTATGTACGTAAGGAAAATAAAAGCATGAGACTCTGGTTGTTTGGCGTGTTTGTTTTTTTATTTTTCACAGCAAGCGGGTGTGTGAGGCAGTCTGATGGACTAGAGACAATACAAGTGGGAGAGCACAATCTACAAGTTGCAGTTATGCACACACCAGAGGAGTTGCGGCAAGGTCTGAGTGGCACCGAGCAAGTACCGGGCGATGGCATGTTGTTTATTTTGCCAGAACGCCAGGAGGCACGATTTTGGATGCAGGGCATGCGCTATTCTATTGATATGATTTGGATTGATGGAGACAAAATAGTCGGTGTGGCAAAACATGTATCTATACCAGATCCAGGGCAATCTGCAGAGACATTGCCCGTTACTCGCTCAGGTCAACCGGTTACCGCAGTGCTTGAGGTGCCAGCAGGAGACTTTGATAAGTTAGAACTTCAAATTGGTATGTCAGCTGACTTTCAGTAATAGCGCTGTTTCCCTCAAGAATGGTATGATAAAACCGATATGCAATCCCTGCCCCAATCTGGTTCACGCATAACTTCACAGTTGCGCTCGACCAACAATCCACTCGTTCAGCGGTTTTTGGGTAGTGCATCAGTGCAGGTTTCAAAACCAGTATCAAAGAGCGAGGACGAAGCACTTGGTTTACTCGAGCAAGTTTTGACTGAAGTAGAGTCATCTGCTCAGGTTATGCCACAAGTCATTGCTGAGGCAACCGACACACTCAATGTATTCTCACCGACTTCTTCACGTCAGCCAGAACAAAGCAGCGTGCCTGTAGAGCCAGAAATTGCCCCAGAGCTCGCAGGACACCTACAATCGGTCGAGCACGAACCAACTCCCGAGCTATCTCCGGAAGTAGAGGGATATCTTGAAGCAGTAGAGAACCACGCCGAGCAGCAACCAGAAGAGGTAGTATTGGCAGATGGCTCATTGCCAAGTCAACACACCAATGTACCGCTCAAAAAAGTTGTTGTGTTGCCTGTTAGTGAAGAAGAAACAAAAGCTGCTCGTTTCAAAAATCCGACCTGGAGCATAAAGTGGTTGGTGAGCTGGAGTGAGCGATTAATCAAGATGTTTCAGGGAAGCGTAGTGTATCGGTCACCGGAGTAGCACATGGGTTTTGACACAGCACCACTATTAGCTACTGTAGTTTCAATTGCTACCTCGGTTGGTGTTGCTCTGCTACTGACAACTATTATTGGCGCGTTTTTCTACATGCTTTTTCAGTGGTTCAAACATCGGCATCGAGAACGCTATGCACTTGATTTTGTTTCTCTCGTAATTCGAGTGCCAAAAGATAATGAGACCAAGATTGATGCAGCTGAACAAATGTTTGCAGGACTTTATTCACTCAAAAAAACTGGTTTAAAACGCTTTTTTACTGTTGAAGATTCATTTTCGTTTGAGATCGTCGCGCTCAAAGAAAGCATTGCTTTTTACGTCAGTTGCCCCAAGAAAATTCGAGATTTAGTCGAGAAACAAGTTCATGGCGCATACCCAGAAGCAGATATAACAGAAGTGGATGAGGTCAATATTTTTAACCAAAAAGGACGGGTTGCGTTTACTTCGCTGCAGCTTGAAAGCGCGTTCTATTTTCCAATCAAAATGTACAAGGATTTGCCGACCGACGGCTTATCACTTCTCACTTCTGCTTTAGCAAAAATGGGCGAAGGAGAAGGTGCTATTGTGCAGATTTTACTGCAGCCAATCAGCAATCGATGGCACAAAAAAGGACGCAATTATGTCTCTGGGCAGAAAAAACGTGAGGCAGATCCCGAAAAGGCAACATACGCACACGATCCCAAGGAGATGGAGGCAATCGGAGTTAAAACAGAGAAGCCAGGCTTTAGAGTTTCGATTCGTATTGTGGTGTCTTCACCCCATGAGCATTTAGCCGAGTCACACCTTAACAATATTGCAGGAGCATTTGCCCAGTATACCTCTGCCTACAATGGGTTCAAGCGCGCACGCATTTTTTTGAAACATTTGTTTATGATCGATTTTTTATATCGGTATATGCCGATTTTTAATCGCAACACGTGTCTGCTCAACACCGAGGAGCTTGCCAGCATTTTTCATCTGCCAAACAAAACCGTACTCACCCCACATATCAACTGGCTTAATGCCAAACATGCGCCTGCCCCACACAACATGCCGCACTCCGGTGTTTACTTGGGGACTTCCAAGTATCGTGGCGAAAACCGTAAGGTTTTTATGAATCTAGATGATCGCCGTCGCCATACGTACATAATTGGAAAAACTGGCACGGGTAAATCTGAGTTTCTCAAAGAATTAATTCTACAAGATATCGAAGCTGGCCACGGTGTTTGTGCCATCGACCCACATGGAGAGTTTGTCGAAGATTTGTTGCAGCTTATGCCGCCAGAACGAGCAGATGATGTTATCTACTTTAATCCTTCCGACCTAATGCGTCCAATGGGGCTCAACATGATGGAGGCAGATACAGAAGAGCAGCGACATTTTGTAGTTGGCTCGATCATCGGGCTGATGTATAAGCTGTACGACCCGCATAGAACTGGTATTATTGGCCCTCGTTTTGAACACGCCATTCGTAATGCTATGTTGACGATTATGTACAAAAAAGGCACTACGTTTATCGAGTTAGTTCGATGTCTGACAGATAGCAAGTATGTGCAGGAGCTTTTGCCGTATGTCAAGGATCCGGTGGTCAAGCGTTACTGGACAGATCAAATTGCCCAGACGTCTGATTTTCACAAGTCTGAAGTGCTTGATTACATTGTGTCAAAGTTCGGTCGCTTTGTAACGAATAAAACGATGCGAAATATTATTGGTCAACCAAGTAGCGCCTTTAATTTTCGCAAGGCTATGGATGAAAAGAAAATTATTCTCTGCAACCTTTCCAAGGGTATCTTGGGAGAGGAAGATGCAAAATTTTTGGGCTTAATCCTCGTGCCAAAGGTGCTGACTGCGGCCATGAGTCGAGCCGACATCCCAATGGAACAGCGTCATGACTTTTTTCTGTACGTCGATGAGTTTCAAAACTATGCTACCGAAGATTTTGCCGTTATTTTGTCTGAGGCTCGTAAATATAGACTTAATCTTACAGTTGCCAACCAATTTGTAGGTCAGATTGACGAAGAAGTCAAGAACGCAGTATTTGGCAATGTTGGCACAGTTGTTTCATTTCGTATTGGTGTGCCAGATGCCAACTTTCTTCAGCATGAGTTTATGCCAACCTTTAATGAAGGCGATTTGACTAACATTGAAAAGTATCACGTCTATATCAAAACAATTGTAAATAATGAGCCAGTACCAGCATTTAGCATGTCATTGGCCAAGGATATGGATGCTGTAGCGGCTCGGATGAACCCAAAACAAGCAGAAATGATCAAAGAATTATCGAGGCTTAAGTACGGCAAAGATCGAGATATTGTAGAAGTTGAGATTCAGCAGCGCAGCAATTTATAATTTACTCTTGAGAATTGCGGCTCTCATAGTCTTTGACAACCTGATTGCAGTAGAGGTAGCGACCATACTCGAAGGCACGCTCTTGAATGGGCTGGTTTGTTCTTTCTGTATCGCTAGCACCGAGGATATTGCCAGTATGCTCTTGCAACAGTTGAGCTTGGGTGGAAACATTGTTGACAGTTGCATTAATTTCTCTCGGCATGCTGATTTTTGTATTGACAGTTTTTTGCAGTGCCTCAGTTATTTGTTCGCCAGTATCTTTGAGTGAAAAAGTATCTTGGGCAGGAATCAGTACCGACGCGGCAAAACCCATACCAAGAAGCACTAGCAAAGTTACAATAAGTTTGAATATACGCATGTGACTTTTAGTATAGCCTACTCGTAGCGCAGCGCTTCGATAGGTGAAAGACTAGCTGCCCGACGAGCTGGAGCAGCTCCAAAAATAAGGCCGACCAAACTTGAGACACCAAAGGCAAGCATGACGGCATCAAGTGTGACTTTGGCAGGAATAAAAGACTGTATTGCCAGGGTTCCAATAAAGGCGATAGTAATTCCGATCAGACCACCAAAGAAAGATAAAATTGCTGCTTCAATCAGGAATTGGAGCAAGATCAAGTTTGGTGTGGCACCCAGAGCTTTTCTCAGACCAATTTCTCGAGTGCGCTCGGTTACTGAGACGAGCATGATATTCATTATTCCTATTCCTCCGACAACCAAGGAAATACTAGCAATGCCACCAAGTGCGATGGTGAGAACAGATAGAATTTGATTGATTGAACCGAGAATTTCTGATTGGTCTATGACAGAAAACTTGTCAGCATCTAGCGATTTCTGAAGTTCATTATCAATAGCCGCCATATGTTCATCTAGTCGTTCTATAGTTTTAGTTTTCACGATGATCCGAATAATCGCTGTTGTGTCATAGGAGCGAAAAAAAGTTTTCAGTGGCATATAAATATATGTGTCAGGGGATGGGCCGCCAAAGCCACCACCTTTTTTTTCGATAACCCCAGTAACTCGGTACGACTGATCTCCCACGGTAACCCGCTTTCCTACTGGGTCGACTGCACCAAATAGCTCAGCTGCAATCTCGTTTCCGAGTACAATGACTCGTTTGCCGTCATCATTTTCAGAATCAAGAAAAAACCTTCCTTTTTCTGCTGTTGCGTTAAATGCTTGCTCGTAATTGGCGGTAGTTCCCAAGATGGTGACGGATTTTTTGTTTTTGCCGACCGACGCA
This sequence comes from Candidatus Pacebacteria bacterium CG10_big_fil_rev_8_21_14_0_10_44_54, assembly GCA_002772695.1. GTDB lineage: Bacteria > Patescibacteriota > Microgenomatia > UBA1400 > PJMF01 > UM-FILTER-42-14. The sequence continues at coordinate 12,705 of PFDI01000001.1, read as the reverse complement.
GTATCGGATTGTAAGTTGAAAGGGGCAACTTCTGCTACGTGCTCTCTTAGGCGTTCTAAACGACCAACTTCTCGTTGTGTCAGCTTGCTGTTTGCAAGACTCGTTGCGGTGGTCTCACTACTAATTCTGCCACCTTCACCAAATACGTCTCCGGGAAAAATAATCAAAGTATTAGCGCCCAGTTCGTTAAATTGTTCAGTCACAAAGGCAGATAAGCCATTACCAATGCTTGTCAGTAGTACCACAGATGCAACGCCAATAATAACGCCAAGCATGGTCAAAAATGAGCGCATTTTATTGACAAAAATAGCTCTGAGTGCGACGAGAAAAACGCTCACTTTTTTACTGCCTTTCGTTTTCGTTGCTGTCTATCTGAAACAATTTTGCCATCGCGAAACAGGACGAGACGTTTGGCTATTTCTGCTACGTCTGGTTCGTGAGTTACCATAATAATGGTTCTACCCTGGTTGTTTAGTTTGGTCAATAATTTTTTGATATCGTCGCCAGATTTAGTATCAAGATTGCCAGTTGGCTCATCGGCAAAAATTAGGTCTGGATCATTGACGAGAGCACGAGCGATTGCGACTCGCTGTTGTTGGCCACCAGATAATTGTGCAGGAGCGTTGCTCAGTCTGTCGCCGAGTCCAACAAGCTCAAGCATCGCTTTAGCTCGTTTGGATCGTTCGCTGACAGAGACTTTGGCATAAATAAGTGGAAGCTCAACGTTGGCAAGCGCACTGGTACGAGGAAGGAGATTAAATTGTTGAAAAACAAAGCCAATGTATTTATTTCGCAGTCGAGCGCGCTCAACCTCATTGTAGGAAGAAATTTCTCGGTCATTTAGCGTGATACTCCCTTTTGTAGGAACTGCTAGTGTGCTGGCAACTTGCAGAAATGTGGATTTACCAGAACCAGATGGGCCCATAATTGCTATAAATTCACCCCGATCGACTTTTATCGTAATTGAATCGAGCGCTCGTATAGTCGTATCACCAAGTTTGTAGTGTTTTGAGACAGCTTCAAGGGAGAGTAGCATGCAGGACTTTCGTATTACTCTGGCAGCAGTACTTGGTCATTTTCGTCCAAGCCAGACAGAATTTCCACCAACTCGTCGGTCTCCTTGCCTATAGTCACCTCACGCTCTTGAGTTGTTGTCTCACTGGTTTTGATATCAACAAAGGTTTTTGTATCCCGAACTCTAGTTGCGTTTAGTGGAATTGTAAGAGCGTTTTGTGTTTTGGCAATCTCTATTGTTGCATCTCCGTTCATGCCGAGACGAAATAATACGTTTTCATTGGTTGCAGCAAGTGGAAACCGAACGGTGAAAATAGTTCCGTCGACAGTCTCGCTGCTCGCGAATGAAATATAGTCGATAGCAGTGGCAAAGCTTTTCTCCGCAAAGGCATCGAGTCTTATGCTGGCAGACAAGCCTTTGCTGATTTTTGCAACATCTGCCTCGTCGATTCGACCAACAAAAATAAGCGAGCTAGGGTCTACTAGCTCAAAATAATCGCTGGCCAGTAGTTGGGTATTGGCGCTGGTAATAGGACTATGTGTCAAAATACCAGCGAACGGCGCGTTCAGCCGTGTGTTTTTAATAGCAATATCTTGGATTTCTACGTCAAGTACTTTGTTTTCTAGATCCCATTGTGCTTGATCTTTGTCTCTTCGCTCAACATCATTGAGCCAGCGATACTTTGTGTCGTCAATTCGCTCTTCCCAGTCCCAACGCTCTTGTGAGTAGAGATTGAGTGTTTTTTCAAGGGATTTTTGCAGCGAGGCAGGGTCAATTGTAGCAATTGTTTGCCATTTATTAACTTCATCACCTTCTTGTACCCCCAAGTAGGTGACTTTGCCACCCGTGATGAAGCGAAGACGAGCTTTTTGCAGCGCATCCACCGTACCAGAAATCTCGAGGGTTTCGGTTATATCTTGGCGAATTGGTGTGACAAAGGTGGGTGCTTTTTCTTGTTTGCGTGAGGTAAAAACAAAAAACCCGATCAGGCAAAGTGCCACAGCAAACAGAATGATGACGAGTTTTTTCACGCACCTATCATAACACCTGAAGTTGCTATCCGGTATATAATACTGGTTGTTGTGAGCCGGTAGCTCAGTTGGTTAGAGCGGTAAGCTTATACCTTACTGGTCGGGGGTTCGAGTCCCTCCCGGCTCACAAGGGCTGTAGTTTGGTTTTATATCGAACTCGACGAAACTGACCAATTCTGCCTTCAAGGGCAATATCAGTTTCTAGTACCCCAGACTTTCGATCATCTGCATCAGAGAAAGTTGCGTCAAATCGATTATATTTTTTACTATTTATATGATGCCCAGATTGTGTTCGACGGTCATAAAGATCGTAGATTTCTCGTAAGCCTGCTACATGTTGTTGGCTGTGATGTACGACGACTTTTGAGCCTTCCACATTACTGTTTCGTTCAAGGGTCAGGGAGCAGGGGGTGCCACCATGGCTTCTCTGTGTCCAGACTACCAATTTTTCTTCTTTGGTATCTCTCTGGGTGATCTCGATAATATAAATGAGTTGCTTACGCTCTCGAAACTGAGTCTCGTACTCAATTTCTATACTAAATTTTTTGCCGAGATACTTTTGATCTACTGGTTTTGGTCTATTCCACACATAGGCCGCGACTGCTAGTGCACACATAGAATGAGGTTGCATGTCGGTATTATACCGCGTTGTCGAGTTTTGAATTCAAGTCTAGAGCAGGAGTAAGAGGGCAGCGCCAACTCCCAGAGTGATAAGCCCTGCTTTGAGCCAGTTCAGCCATTCTTCTGGACCAGTTTGTGGCAGTTCTGCAGGAAGTACTGGCTGGCCACCTTTAGTAGTGGTTGAAGGCGTGTAGGTGACTGCTGCGTTTGAAGGTGTTGTACAGCTTGAGGAGTTGACGTAGTTGGCGAGGCGACAGACTTTGCCTGCTGTTTGACCGACCAAGGCAGTGTCGTAGCAGATATGGTCGGGGTTGCTACAATCAGCGTTAGTACTACATGTCGCGTTGCAACCAACTGTCGGCGTCGGTGGTGGAGCAGATGGGTTGTTGCAGCTTGCGTTTGTCTCATTGGTAGCGAGGCGACAGACTTTGCCAGTGGTGCCGCCAGCGTTGTAACACTTATAGCTGACGTTGTAAGACTTGCACTGCTCATCATTGTCGCAGCTTGCATTGCAGGTGTAGGTTTTTGGTGGCGCTTCGCAGCTATCAGAACCTCGGTTGGTGTCCAAGCGGCAGCGATTGCCTTGATCCGCAGCACAAATCCAGTCGGCGTTGATAGCACTGCATTGCGAGTTGTCTGTGCAAGGTGTGTTGCAGGCGTAAGTGACTGCTGCTTCACAGGTTGTGGAAGTAGGATTGGTGGTCAATCGACAGGTTTCAGATGTAGTATCACAAGAGTAAAGATCGTTGCCACCCTTGGTAGTATCTTGACATTGGGTATCTGTAGTACACGGTTGGTTGCAACTATAGTTTGGAGTTGAGCCAATTTTTAGTGAAATTTTACACGTAGGATCAGATGATGAACCATCAGAAAGATAGGTGATGACTTCACCATTATTGGTAAACGTTTTTCCTTCATCGCCTGTAGCTGTGGACACCGTTGCGATAAAGTCGATGCTTTTCTTTGCATCGGCGGTTTGGTTAGCAGTGCCGAGCACACCCAGATCTGCAGTAATTGTTCTGGTTGTCTGTGAGTAAGTTGCGAGCGCAGCATTCGCACCGGTGAATTTGACGAACGTCAATTGACTTGGAAGTACATCTTTGATAGTAACTGGACCTCCCGTAAGCTCATCAGTTACAGCGGTAATTCTAAACACAATTTTTTGTCCGGGTTGTACTGAGGAGTTTGTTGCAATAGTAGTGGTACCGTCTTCTTTGAATGCAAGTTTACTCTCGCACTGCGCCTCACCGTTGACAGTCTCCGCTTTACAGACAGCACTAGTTGGATTGGTGCTCAGGCGACACTTGCCCCCTGCATCGTCTCTTGTATACAGAGTGCCACCAATCACAGCAAACTGCTTGACTGATTTATCTGGTTTTGTGAAAGCGCTGACATTGGTGATATCGCCGCTACCAACGCCGCTCAGAATAGAGTCTACTGCAAAATTTGGCCAATTTGTTCTCGTAGTATCTGAGGTACGAGTGTACAGTTGATAGTTTCTAACCAAAAATTGCTTTATACGCTTGCCATCAGGCAATACAGAGCTAGAAAAACCCGTTATTACACCTGATCCGGCGCCAACGCCTTCGAAGTTGCTGGTGACATCTTTCCAGGTTGTCCAGTTTGCACCATTAACGCCGTCCCTTGTCCAGACCTGTCCACCCTTGACAGCGTGTTGTCTGTAGGTGTTAGACCCGTCGGGGACCGCAAAGGCAGAAAATGCCGTCAGCGTACCTGATCCCACAGAATCTAGCTCTGAGATCTGGGCAAAATCAGTCCAGTTCTCAAAATTTGCTGGAGAAGTTCTGGCAAATAACTTACCAGATACAACAACAGATTGTGCAACACTCCCATTTGGTCGTACAAAGGTGTGGAAACTTGTAACATGCCCAGATTTAACAGCGGCTGGTAGCGCGTCACTGACGTTGAGCCAACTCGTCCAACTTTCTGCAGTGCCAGCATTTGGACGATAACAAATATTGGCTCCATCCGTTGTGGACTTACATTGATAGTCATCAGTACAGTCAGTGTTGCAACTGTACGCTTGAGGTGTATTAACGCCTGGTTTGAAGGCTACGGAAAAAGTCTTTTGACAAGCAGAGATTGAAGTATTGTCTGGTTCAGCCGCGCTTGGTCTGGATGCGGGAGCATTTGGCGCAACAGCTTCTTTGACTTGGCTTTGTCGTTGTGCAATCAGGACACCAGAAATAGCGATGATAAAAAAGAGTGAAAGACCGACGACGGTCAGAATAGAACGCATGCCAAAAGACTTTTTTTGCTTTTTTGGTGGTGTAGTAGTGCCGAGTGAAGTCATACCGTGCTTGTTATAGGTTGCTGGTGGGTGTGTTTGTGAGCCGAGCATGATTAGTTTATAGAACAACTAGCTTGATAACTACCAGTGTATATAGCGTTGAATGTTGCAGTGTTGTTGGTTACTGTTGGTGAAATCATATTGCCATCAGCGGTGACATTGAACGAATAGCTCGTGGCGCCTGCAACTTGTGCGCAGGTGAGGTTAACGGTCTCACCGTATTTTGGTGTAGCTGGCGACATTGTGAGCGAGACACACGCTGGGCCAATGCAAGGAGATAAGTTTTCGCCCGACTCTTTTAGAATCGTTCCATCTTCTGTTTTCACCCAAATTTTCTTGTCTGTTTGACCTCGGTACTGTTCTGGAATCGTGAATGTAAATCTTCGTTGTGCGTTGCCGCCACAGAAACCAGCTATTGCAGTCAGATCTGCTTGACTTACTGGATCTCCAGAAGCGATCATAGTCCCAATTTGTGTCTCAGGTGCAGTGGTTCCAATCCAAAAGGTTACTTGTTGCGATTTTCCGAAGTCATCTGCATCGCAAGCCCAACCAGTGACGGTAGTGCAGCTGACGGAATCCATGTAGCCATCACTTGGTGTGTTGCCATCTGTAGTATTGCCACCTGGCGTGCTACTACCACTTCCACAACCATCTGTATACAACGTATGACCGCAGTAGTTATCTGTGCCACCGTCGGCCACACTATCGTAATCAATTTGTCCGCAACCAGACGCTGGTGCCGGACAACCTGTACCATTTTGAAGCACAGTTGGTGAGTTAAGACGACACTCATTGCCGTTATAGTTCATGCCATTAGGACAGTCATAGGTGCGACATTGGACAGCTGCGCCACCACAAGCACTTGGTACACCATTTTGACCTGGTAGTCCACCGTGGCCATTGTTGCAATGTTCCTTTGACCATTTTCCATAATCTCCACCAAAAGTAGCCTGAACAGTACAGTCTGCCGAATTTGACGTGCCATCCGCACAGGTAACTGTCCAGGGTGTGCTGCAAGTGCCAGGGTTTGTCCCAAATGTCCCCGCTGTACAAACTCCATTTACTATTGTTTGTCCAGCCGGACAACAAAAAGCAATTTGGCCTGAAGCACCTATACAGGTAGAGACACCAATGGTTGATGCAGAGCTACATGCTGACGAAGCACAAGGAGGATAATCTCCCACACTCGCCTGCTGGCGCACGTCTTGATTCATCTGTGTCAGATAAAATCCAGCTGCGGCACCTACTACAGTTAAAATCAAAACAACCAAACCGATAACTGTCTTCATCGGCATGCCGCTTTTCTTTGGCGGGGCACTCATAGGGGGCGTTGTTTCAGGAGCTTGCTGTGTTGGTGGCTCGAATGGTGGAAGAGGAGCGGAAGTAGTAGGTGTTGGCGCTACAGTTGGTGCGGGAGATGCAGGAGTGACAGGTGTCGCTGAAGGCACGGGAGAGCTTGGTGGTGTTGGTATGCCCGAAGTTGGTTGTGGTACTGCGTTAATCATACGTGCAAAAAATATGCTACTCCCCAGAATACAGACTAAAAGGAAGTAGCGTCAAGAGGGAATCGTGAGTAGTTTTAGCCCGGGAAGTTGTTCTCCGCCCAAAAACTTGAGGGCAGCGCCGCCTGCGGCGGAAATATAGGAGAATTTATGTTCGGCATGAAAGTGGTGTGCAGCAGCAATAGTGTCACCGCCACCGAGGACAGTTGTTGCACGAGAAGTAGTAATGGCTTGAGCAATTGCTTTTGTACCAATGGCAAAAAGTGGATTTTCCCAAACTCCCATAGGTCCGTTCCAGAAAATAGTGCCGGCTCCAGTCAGGAGTTCACTATATAATTTCCTTGTTTTGGGGCCAATATCGAGATACTGGAGTTTAGTTTTTTCTGGTTTGTCTTCCATATCATGTGAGAGATCAATAATTTTTATCATTTCGGTATTTGATGTGTCGAGTGTTGGGGCTGCTACAACGTCGATGGGATACAGTAATTTTGGCAGCGGCACATAACTATCCTTTAATACTTTTTCTGTTTTGTGTTCTTGGATCAACTGATTGGCTAGTTGTACATAATCACCCACGTCTTTCTTGTTCGCTTCTTCGACAAAAGAGCGGTATATCTCGAAACCTTCGGCTGAGAGAAAGTTGTTGGCAATTGCTCCACCTATCAACACTAGATCGGCGATACGAGCTAGGTTTGTGAGTGCCCCGACTTTATCTGAGATCTTGGCGCCTCCAAGAACAACCACAAAAGGACGTTTTGGTTTGCTGATCAGGTTGGCGAGCATGCGTACTTCTTCGGTTAGGGCAAGACCGGCAAAACTTGGTAGGTATTTGCCGACACCTACCATCGAGGCGTGTTCGCGGTGAGAGTTAGAAAATGCCTCATTTACATACATATTTGCTAAACTAGCAAGCTTTTTGGCAAAGGCTGTATCATTGGCAGTTTCTCCGGGATAAAAACGCAGATTTTCGAGCAAGACAATATTTGCTATTGGTGGATTATCATAGTTTGTAGAGAATGTGACTGGCAAATCAAGTTTTTCTCTCAGGTACTGCGCTATTGGTTTCAGACTCAGTTCGGGTGTTATTGTTCCGTTTGGTCTACCAAGGTGCGAAATAAGAATAATTTTTGCCCTTGAGGCTTGCAGCAACCTAATGGTAGGCAGTGCCGCCCGCAATCGTCTATCATCGCGTACTACTATACTGTCACCTTTTTTATCAAGCGGGACATTAAAATCAACGCGAACCAAGACTCGCTTATTTTTGGCATTTTGCTTGCGTACTGTTTTGAGCTTGAGCATATTGGCATGGTAATCTCTTTTTTGGTGCAGCACAAGTGAAGAGGATTGTCTCGAGTTTGTGTGGTATACTGCGCGCACTCTTTTGAAAGGAGACTCAAACCCGCTATGACCGCGAAATCAAAAAAATCTACGGCGAAAAACGCCAGTCCCAGTACTATGGACGAGCTTCTTGCTCAAGCAAAACACACCATCAAAGTGCCCAAAAAAGGCGAAGTTGTTTCTGGTGTCATTACCAGCAAGCAACGCAGAGCACTGTTGATAGACATCGGCGCCAAGACAGAGGGTATTGTTTCAGAAAAAGAATTTGAGTCTGCAAGCGAGTATATTGCCGAGTTACAGGTCGGCGAAACGATCGATGCTACTGTTGTGGCCATAGAGAATACACAAGGACAAGTCTTGCTCTCACTCAAGAAGGCAGCCTCGGACGCTCGATGGGATTTCTTTATCGACGCACTCGAAAAAGGTACCGAGCTTGAGGCAAAAGCAATCGATGTCAATAAAGGCGGTCTTATAGTAGTTGTTCAGGGTATTCGCGGTTTTGTGCCATCGAGCCAGTTTGGCAAACACCTGATGGGAAATTTTGCCTCGCTACGCGGCAGCACCATTCAAGTCAAGGCAATTGAAGTAGATCGCGACAAAAATCGACTTATTTTCTCAGAGCGTCATGTGTCTGAATCTGGAGAAATTGAGCAAAAAGAAGAAGCGCTCGCTTCGGTCAAAACCGGCGAAATATATGACGGTGTTGTATCTGGTGTTATGCATTTTGGCTTGTTTGTTACCGTCCAGGTTCCGCTCGAGAAAGATGCTAAAGGTCAGGTCGAAGGCCTCGTCCATATTTCTGAAATCTCGTGGGAAAAAGTTTCGCATCCCAAGGAGTATCACAAAGTTGGCGATGCACTCAAGGTACGCGTGCTTGGGGTAGACGAAAAAACGAACAAACTGAATTTATCTATTAAGCAACTGAGTGATGATCCATGGCTTGATATCGATACTCGTTATGAAGTGGGCATGAGTGTTTCGGGTACAGTTTCTCGTACTGAACCATTTGGAGTATTTGTCAATGTTGAGGCTGGTGTTGATGGACTGATCCATTCCAGCAAGCTAGATGGGTCAACCCAACTCAACAGAGGTGATAAGATTACTGTAAATGTAGAGAGTGTCGATCCGATTCAGCGTCGCATGAGCTTGAGCTTGGTGCTGACAGAGTTACCGGTTGGATACAAATAAACGAAGGCACATATTATGGCAAAACAACGAATGATCGTCACTGATGACCAGGTTTTGATCGATATGGATCTGCTGTTTAATGCAATTCGCGAAGCAGATGGTAATTGGGAGCGTGTGGAAGAAGAGATGCAAGCCTACTTGGCGGCAATTACAAATATGACCCGATCAGAAAAATAAGTATTTTCTGCCTGGAGTAAGGATTTTATGGAGTACGTAATCACTTGTGGTGACGAAGGTGTACAAATAAACGCAGGCACCCGACTTGGTATTTTGGGAGCAGGTTTCAAATTGGACGGTTTTACTGAGATTCTCAAACATCTCAAAAAAGCACTTGGCACCGATGAGATCCGTATTGCTGGTAGTGCCGAAAATGATTGGATGAAGCAGCAGCTCAAGCTGGATACTTGGGAGCAAGTTGACGCTAGTACACAACAGCATATAGCTGCTTTAGCCGACGAGCATGACTTGCTATATGCAGGTTTCTTACCATTTGCAGACCCAAGACAACTCAAGCATGATATCAAGGGCCACATGGTTCGACCAAAAAAAGTCCATGTTGCTAATGGCATTTCGTTTACATTGGGAGGTGGCGAGCAAACATATCATTTAGGTCGCTACGTTATTAGTGCAGAGTGGATAGGCTCAGCGCCAGAAAAGCTGGCCAAATCAGTGCTTGAGGAACAGGTAGCTTTTTATACCAAGGTTGCCGGCGGACAGCAGCTTGAACGCCTCTTTGAAGAAGAAGGCGAGGTTGATCCTGTAGTAGTCAAGAAAAACAAGAAGCGTCTCGAAAAGCTGGGATTGATTTAACGAAGCCCGTGCAGTAAAATAATGAGCCTGTTCGGGAAGCAGACTGATATTGTGCGACGATATGTCCACAATCCCTCACACTCAACAAACAGAACAACACACACAGTGGATTGCCATTTGGGGCCCTTAGCTCAGTTGGCTAGAGCGCCACATTTGCAATGTGGAGGTCAAGGGTTCGAGCCCCTTAGGGTCCACGGTTAAGCAGTAGCTTGGTTATTAGTTCTTGGTGTACTCATACAGAGTTTCACGAGGAGCTAATAACTAGGCAATTGCCTAGACTGCTCTTTAACAAGTGAAGAACATCGTCATGATGTAGGCCAGTCGCACAATTTTGTGCGACATAGCATCTAATTTTTAACAGTAATTTAATTAATAATTACCAATTTCGCTTATATGTGAATTAAAGCAGATAGAGGATGCCTTGGCTTGTTTGGCCGAAGAAGGACGTTAACTCCGCGATAGTCGTCGGGTAGCTGAGAAAAAGCGATGATCCGGCGGTGTCCGAATCGGGTAACCGCGTTGTATGAAGATGCAACGACCCCGCCGTATGGCGGGGGGGGGAACCTGGGGAACTGAAATATCTAAGTACCCAGAGGAAAAGAAATCGAATGAGATTCCCTTAGTAAGCGACGAGCGAACAGGGAGCAGCCCAAACCCCGCCTTTGGCGGGGGGTTGTAGGACCTCAATATTGGATAATTTCAAACTAGTAGAACACCATGGAATAGGTGACCAGAGGACGTGAAAGTCGTGTACACGAAAGTTTGAATTGCCATAGAGTGTTCCTGAGTAGGTTGGGAGACGGCAAACTCCCTTCTGAAGCTGGGGTGACCACACTCCAAGGCTAAATACCAAACAAGACCGATAGTGAACTAGTACCGTGAGGGAAAGGTGAAAAGAAGGGCGGAAGGCCCCGTGAAATAGATCCTGAAACTATCTGCTAACAATCAGAGAGAGTCTCGCCTTTGGCGGGATGATCTCGTGCCTATTGAAGAATGAGCCGGCGAGTATTCGTACACTGCAGATTAACTCTTTTGCAAGAGGAAGTCACAGTGAAAGCGAGCCTGAATAGGGCGACCAATTGTAGTGTATGAATGACCCGAAACCGGGTGAGCTATCCATGACCAGGGTGAAGTCTCGTTAAACCGAGATGGAGGCCCGCACCGTTGTATGCTGCAAGATGCTCGGATGAGTTGTGGATAGAGGTAATATGCCAATCGAACCCGGAGATAGCTGGTTCTCCCTGAAATATATTTAGGTATAGGGTTGTGTGAATCGACGAGGGGGTAGAGCACTGATCGGGTACTTCA
>PFDI01000001.1:1223-1557 GCA_002772695.1 Candidatus Pacebacteria bacterium CG10_big_fil_rev_8_21_14_0_10_44_54 | reverse complement strand
AATACCTTGTCGTACTGCACAGCACTCAGCACCTGGGAGCTAAGTTCCAGGTGCAAAAGGAAAACAGTCCAGATCGACAGCTAAGGTCTCAAAATGCATGTTTAGTGGGAAAGGAAGTGTAGTTCCTCAGACACCTAGGAGGTCGGCTCAGAAGCAGCCATCCTTTAAAGAAAGCGTAACAGCTCACTAGCCGTAGGAATTATGCGCCGAAAATCCAACGAGGCTGAAACATGCTACCGAAGCTTCGGATTTCTTTGTCTTCGGACAAAGGAGTGGTAAGGGAGCGTTCTGTGTACATTGAAGGTACCCCGTAAGGAGGTGCTGGAGTGATCAG
>PFDI01000001.1:897-1215 GCA_002772695.1 Candidatus Pacebacteria bacterium CG10_big_fil_rev_8_21_14_0_10_44_54 | reverse complement strand
AGTAGCGAAATTGCAGTGAGAATCTGCAACTCCGAATGACCAAGGTTTCCGCACCCACGTTCGTCGTGTGCGGGTTAGGCGACCCTAAGGTGAGTCCCGTCGTCAGGCGGGAGTAGCCGATGGATTACCGGTTAATATTCCGGTCCTTGGTATGAATCATTTGACTTGGGGAGGGACGGTATTGGATAGCACGTAGCAGGCAGTGAATGTCTGCTCAAAGCAGTAAAGCAGTCTGAATAGGCAAATCCGTTCAGGCGTTTATCTGAGCTGTAATAGGTACGCAAACCTTCGGGCAAGCGTATGCGTGTGATTTCGATA
>PFDI01000001.1:0-878 GCA_002772695.1 Candidatus Pacebacteria bacterium CG10_big_fil_rev_8_21_14_0_10_44_54 | reverse complement strand
ACCGATAACCGACACAGGTGGTCAGGTCGAGTAGACCAAGGAGAGCGAGAGAAGGTAGTTTAAGGAATTCGGCAAAACAGCTGGGCGTAATCTAGAGAGATGCCCTCCCCGCCTTTGGCGGGGCGCAGTGAATGTTGTGGGATGGACTGTTTACCAAAAACACAGGTCCGTGCAAACTCGCAAGAGGAAGTATACGGGCTGAAGCCTGACCGGTGCCAGAAGGTTAACTGCGTGAGTGTTCTTTTCTTCGGAAAAGATAGCTTGCAATGGAAGCCCTGGTGAACGTCAGCAATAACTATAATTGTTCTAAGGTAGCGAAGTTCCTTGTCGCTTAATTGGCGACCTGCACGAAAGGTATAACCAGTCTCACACTGTCTTAAACTATTACTCGGCGAAATTGAAATGGCTGTGAAGATGCGGCCTACTGGCGGCAGGACAAAAAGACCCCATAGAGCTTTACTATAACTTGACACTGAAATTATATATGGAATTGTTTAGTATAGGTGGGAGAGTACTTCATTTATGAAGTGTTCATCAGTGAAATACCACCCGTTTTATATATACTTTCTTACCCAATCTGTCTGCAAACGGCAGAGGAGACACTGTTTGGTGGGTAGTTTAACTGGGGAGGTTGCTTGCTAAAGAGTAACGCAAGCGCGCAATGGTACCCTTAGCCTGGATAGAAATCAGGCTGGACGTGCAATGGCAAATGGGTGCCTAACTGTGAGACATACAAGTCAAGCAGATGCGAAAGCAGGTCATAGTGATCCTCGTGTGATTTGTGGAAGTCACCGGGCTTATCGGATAAAAGCTACCTTGGGGATAACAGAGTCATCGCACCTAAGCGTCCCTAGCGTCGGTGCGGTTTGCTACCTTTA
>PFDI01000015.1 GCA_002772695.1 Candidatus Pacebacteria bacterium CG10_big_fil_rev_8_21_14_0_10_44_54 | reverse complement strand
AGGAACAAGGTAAAAAAGATTTAGGGCAAACGCTGTTCAGCGTTTGAGAAGCTGAAACCCCGACCGTAAGGTCGCGGGAGTGGCTTCATACAAAAACATAAAAATATTTTATCACTTTGTCTATTTCTACTTTGCAGGGATTAGTGAAGGATGTTGGAACCTATTTTAATACTTTTCCGACGAACAAATTATCTTTTCCCAACTCGATTTGAAAATTTTCTCGCCAGTATTGCTCAACTTTCCCAAAACTAACTCCTGTTTTGATTGAGTCATCAACGAAGACAGTTTTCTTAGGCAACAAGTGATGTTCTGATTTTTGAATAACTCTCACTAAAGAGACGCTTCCATCAAAGCAGTAGCCCATTTCCCTAGTTTGTTCATCTTCAAGCCACTCTGGCACAATGAAATAAACCTTTATCTGCTGTTCTGTCGCAAGCGTAACAATCTCACGCAAACCTATGAAGCATGTGTAGGCTAAAAACATCAGAGTGTGATCTGGTTTTTTCTCTAAAGCACTCTTGGTTGTTTCTATCAAGCTCCTTTCAAGTGAGCCTGGACCCATTCTTGAAATCTCTGCTAATTTTTTTACATTTGTAGTGACTGCGCCTGTGACGACAGAAAGCGATCTTTCGAGAACTAACCTCACATCCTCATCGCTTCCACCTCGAACAAAAGCCTCACATAGTTCTTGAAGCAAGTTTCTCTGTGCTAGGAGATTATTTTCTAGTATTTTTATACTGGCATACACAGCTTCCCCACACCATTCTCGAGCTAGTGATAGAACATCAACTGGACCAACATTTCCACCACGGTAACGCAATGCATACCTAACACCATAGGGCAAAATTTTTAGAGGTTGAGCCGAAGTTTCTTTTGTATTTGATTCAGTTTTTTGTGTAAAAAAATCAAGTATTGACTCTATTAATATCACACTAAATTATAGCACGGAAAAGTATTATAGGCCATTTGCAGGGCTACCAGGATTCGAACCTGGACGGAAGGTTTTGGAGACCTTAATGCTACCATTACATTATAGCCCTATGGGTTGAAACTATTATACCCTGGAAATACGAATCTTATTTAGAGATCAAATTGACCTGACGCAACGTTCATAGCAGGCTAAGATGAGGAAGCGATTTGCTGTCGTAATGCAGCTAGTTCCCAAGCATGCACTTCTTGTTGCCAACCAAGTTTAATGTCTTGTATCAGTAACTCTACTTCAGACATTCTACGTAAAGATCCCAGTAGTTCATTGCAAGCAGCATCAAACAGTTCTAGATTTTGCCGGTGCTTCTGTGCCAGTTCAGACACCCTTTCTAAGTAGTATGATCGCTTTTCGTTTGCTTTAATCTTGCCAAGTTGAACTTCCAGCTGCTTTGCTAATCCAGACAACTGGTCCCCCAGAGTCTTTTCTGTATGCAGCTCAGGAGAATACTGGCCGATACTAGCTGATGCGCGCAACATAATTGGATCTTGCTGCTTCTTGCCTTCTGGAATAAAAGGAACTGCCACTTTAAGAGCTGACAAGATATCTTTCTCATTAAAATCAGGGTAAGCAACAATAACCATGTTGAACTCATCACCACTGCCATGTGGTTGAAAAGCCGCAAATGACCGAACTGCAGCACAATTCTCCATCGCTTGCTTGAGACCTTTTTGAAAAAACTCTCGCAGTGCAGCGTTTCCAGCATCATGACTTTCTTGATCGTTAACTTGTTTAAGCCCATTCATATCACCAGCTACAACATATACGCACAAATCTTGATCTAGAGCGGTATCTATAAACCGTGGAAAAGCAGGATTACTCCAGAGTACCTCTCTATAGAACCCTGTTACGTTGTTTGTACCATTAGGTATGTTAGCGAGCATCCCAGAAGCATCTTTTTGGTATGGAAATTTATCCTCAGTTGACGTTGCAAAAACGTCTTGACTGTGCACTTCAAAAAGAACTGCTTTCCTAGTTGCAAGCTCTGCTAGTACTTCTGCTCTAAGTATCATAATATTTAAGTATTATAGGACATTTACATACATATTCAATATGTACTTACTAGACTCACCCCTAGACGCTACTCGACAAACTCGCTACGCTAGACATATGCCCGCGCTCTTTGACCGTGCGCTCATGCGCTCAAGAAAACTAGACAAACAATTTCTCGAGAACACTCGCCTTCCAGTTATTACAGTTTCTGCTACCTTTCGTGAAGATCTCAAAGAAATGCATGGCTTTCATGAAAATGAACAGATCCGCGATATTGTCTTCTCACGCGCTCATTACTCGATGGCAGTCGGTATTGCCGTCGCTGCCTGGGGCAACAAAGTGGATCCCGATAAGGCCTGGATAGTCGACCCCACCAATTATGTTTCACACGACCACTGGCGATCGATTGTCCTCACCGAAACAATTGGAAAAACCCTCGCTCGCCATCCATTTCTCAAGTTTCTCAAAGACTTGGTAGATAGATTTGGCCGCGGCAAACTACCAATTCTCGAAAGCATCACTCCTCCGCTGCTATACCTCTGTCAGAATATCAAAAAGCCAATTCTCTCACTCCATATCGCCACCGGCAACATCTTGGCAGCACAGGGTAAAAAAGTTATTCAAGTTATCACCGACCCACACGTACGTCTAGATTATCTGACTAATGCTCACTTGCCAAACATACAGTTTTGCGTTTTCGATGAGCGCACCAAAAGCGAGTTTCTAGAAAAAGCCAGGCTTCACAATATCGCAGCCGACCCCAAGCGAGTCGTCGTCACCGGACCTCCAGTAGACCCGCGCATCGTTGCCTGCCGAGACAATAAAATTGCCTGGCGCTCAGGCCCACTCAGGCTCTGCATTACGACTGGGGGCCTCGGCACCAACAAGCCAGAAATTCATAGTTTGCTCAACCAATTATTACCAGAATTGCACACAAAAAACCCTCGTTGGCAAATTATGGTCTACGCCGGCACTCAGCAAGATATTAAGGAGATGGCGCTCGACGTAGCCCTACAACAACAGATTGGCGTCAAACTCATCAGTTCGCATGATCCCGATACATTTATGGCAGGAAAACAGCCGCCAGAACAACTCGACCCACGCTCGCTCACGATCCTCTACCATCCGCAAATTATCGACGCCAACGAACTCCTCCTCCAGTACGCTTTCCCCTGGGCGCACGGCTTCATTTCCAAACCTTCGGGAGATATGGCCTACGACGCAGCTGCGTCTGGCTCATTTTTGCTGACGCTCAAAGAGTGGGGCGAGTGGGAACACAACATAAAAGAAGTTTTTGAACAACAGGGTATCGCGCGCGAGGCCCATATCGCAGATATAGTGAAACAGCTCGAGTTCTGTATGTCCGCACAAGGCAAATCGCAGTCCTGGATAGAACAAGCTATGTTGCGAGCAAATAGCATGGATAAGTTATTCTTGAATGGGGCAAAGGAAATAGTGAAGACTACACTAGCTATTTCTTGAGTTTAGTCGCTATGCAACGCATAGTGATGTACGTCTCAAATTGTTCGGCAAGTTTTTTTATTTCCTTTTTGGAGAACGGTGTATCTTTGGTGATAATCACAAGATGTTAATAGCACAGGACAGCAAAAAAATGCCGAGATTACTTCAACTTCTTCATCAGCTTGTGCGCAGTTCGTTTGCGGCACACGCTGCAAAATTTGCTGAGTGGGAACGTCGACTCGTTGGTCGTCTGCTTCTTGAGAGTTTCGTTGTTTTTGTTGTACTCAGTGATATACCCAAACGACTTGCACTCACTACACTGGAGTCCCGCTGCTTGTCGTGGTCCCTTTTTCTTTTTGCCTGTTGCCATACTGTCTTTCCTAACTTGAGGGCCGTAGTATACAAGAAGGCTCCCTCTTTTGCCAGAGTGAGCCATCTCGGGGATTCGAACCCCGGACCTACGGTTTACAAAACCGTCGCTCTAACCAACTGAGCTAAGATGGCGCTGTGCCAGGTGTAGGATTCGAACCTACGAAGACAATGTCAGCAGATTTACAGTCTGCCCCCGTTGACCACTTGGGTAACCTGGCAAGGTTGACGATCTGAGCCGAAGATGGGAATTGGACCCATGACCCCCTTCTTACCAAGAAGGTGCTCTACCACTGAGCTACTCCGGCACACTGTTGTATCGGCGAGCTCAAGGTGAGAGGTACGCATTCCCCGCAAACAATTAGGTGGGTAGAAGGCCAAAAACACCACGGTGTTTTCGGACGCTTCTGCAACCCGTGTACGAGGCGTTCAGGAAAATATAGGTACCCCTCACCTCAAGCTGTTACCGAGCTATCGATCAACTTTGATTATACTATATGAAAGTTAGCCAACCCACTCGGACAATTTCGATCCATACTTCTCATAGCGCTTGACGTACTCTAGATGTGCATGAAAGTAGTTTTCTGGATCGCCAGTGGTCATCCACTCTGCTTGCGTACGCTCCACCAACACTTTTCCCGCCACAGCAAGCTGCGTAATCGCGTCAACTGTCCAAAGCTCACCATCTTTACCAGTATTGTGTGGAATCAAGTGCTCAAAAATAGTTGGTTTCACCAAGTAGCGACCGTACGAAGCCAAAAGTGAAGGCTCGCTACCTTTGTCTGGTTTTTCAATAATAGTATCAAGCTCGTTCTCAGTCCCCTGCTTAAAGGAAATAATACCGTACTTATCGACTACCTCAGCCGAAACAGGCTGCGCCATAATAATGGCAGCTGCATCACGATGTTGTTCATATTTTTCTACCAACGTACGTGCGTCACCACGCTCACCAAAAACTACATCGTCGCTATACAGCACCAAAAACGCCTCCTCAGCTTCTACATATCGCTGCGCTGACACAACCGGTGAACCATTGCCGTACGGCAAACTAGAATCCTGTGTGATCACCTCTATCTTGGGAAAATCGAGCACCTGCTGAACTGGTTCATAACGATCAAGTTTGCCTTGTGTTTCGAGCTGTTTCTTGATGCGAATCACACTATTGTGGAAGTAATCTTCGTACACCGGCTTGCCTTCTGGTGTGGCAACAATAATAATTTCCTGAATCCCTGCCTGCACACACTCCTCGACTACAAACTGCATAATCGGGCAATTGCCCAAAGGCAACATACCCTTTGGTACAGTCTTGGTTATCGGCAAATATCTGCTGGCAAACCCTGCATCAGTGATAATTGCTTTGCGAACAGGTCGGTCGGTAGTCATAAAAACCCTTTCGTCTGTGTGTAGTACGGCATTATACACAGCTACCGCTCTCCTCTCTACACAAGCGCAAAATAACATGCTACGCTAGATAACAGCTCATGCAACCGACACACAGCAGCTCGAGAAACCACAAACGAACCAATTCGCACATCATGGGTTTTTTTGCACTACTACTTCTTATAGTAGTAGTGGCAATTAGTGTCGATCGTCTCAAACAGTCACAGGACGTACGAAAAGAGGCAGCAATCTGTCCTGATGGACAATGTGATCCTCCAGCAGAGGAAGAACAGCAACAATCTGTTGTTAGCCTTACACCTTTGTTTTCTGGTCCACAACATTTGTATGACTTTTATGACTATGATGTAGATCCTCCACAACTACACAATCTAGAATACAAACTTTCCTATGAGCAGCCTAATTCTCAGAAAGCAAGAGATGAGCTTACTCTGACTCTAATTGTCCCCGCCAACACAGATAATGATTCATTTGTACTCAATTCAAACTTAAGTCCAGCCATAACTATGAGCCGCCAAGAACAAATTATTGGCGACAACAAAGAAATTACTCTTAGTTTTTCTGGACTACTACCTCATTGGCAATCTGGGACTACTACAGTTGACCTTGGCATCATGCAACTCAGACCAACAAAGCTAGGTCATTTTTTTATTGCTATCCCAACAGACAAAAATCCGTTGATTTCAGTCTTGGAAGGGAGTAAATTAGTGACAACTGAAATCCTGCCCTCACTCACCTACACAAAAATCTCGCTTCAGCCTAGCGCTACACCGGGAGATACTTATTCTCTTCAATTTACAATGAGAAACATAAACTCAAAAAAGGCAATTAACCCCCGTTGGTCTTCAATTTTTTATTATCCACCAGAAGGAGGCGCTGGTAGCTCCACCTCGCTTTGGTCTATTGACCTACCTTCTATTCCTGTTGGCGGCGAATTTACCGCAAACGTAAGTATAGCGAAAGAGCTGCAACTTCAACCAGAAGTAGGTGGAAAATTTACTCTAAATGTTGCCACAACTCCCTTGAGAGAGGATTTCCACACGTTTTTAATAACACAAGAAATTCTTGACCAAGTTAACGCACAAATTTTTTATGATTTATCATTGGCAGCTCGCATCGCTGATAGCTACACAACTACATTTCCTGTTGAGTATGAGTTGGAAATTAATAACTCAACTAATGAGACTAGTACTCCAGTTATTGCAAAATTTGTTGGGCTAGAAATCGAAACACAGCCAGGGGTTACACTTTCTACTCCTACACATGCCAGTCAGTGTAGTTGGGCTTCGGGGACACTAGCCAATCTTCTCACATGCGTTTTTGATGAGATTGGAGTCATAACACCACTTCTAATTCAGGCAACCAACACGAGTCCCGGCGATCTCACATTCATCAACAAATTAACTGTAATTGGTAACCCTAAGCTAGAAACGAACACAGAAAATAACACTCTTACCCTCACCACAACAGTAACCGAGCCAGTACCAATCACCTACCGCACCGCTGACATCTACCCGATCGGCAATCCAGACAAAAAAGTAGATATTGATGACTATCGATTGTTAGCTGAGAACTTTAACAAGCGAAACACAGACGCTGACTGGGAGACTGCTAAAGTAGCTGACATCATCCAAGACGGTTGGATTGACCTTGATGATTACGCAGAATTAATAAGGCAGTTCTCGCCAGCCGGATATTAATGCTAAACTAGAAAAACAACATGATTAAGCGCTTTCAAAACATCAGGCCAAAACATTTTCTCACTGGAATACTCGGTGTTTCATTAGTAACAATGCTCGCCGCCCTCTTGCTCTTTATCACAAGTAATCCACTCAAACAATCACAGGACGATCGTAGTCAGGCTGCAATTCCCGAAAAAAAAGCTGAAATAAAAATTATTCCATCTGTCTCAAGCATCACTGTTGACGACCAGTCAAGCTTCACCATCTCTGGCTCCACTGGTGGATATGATTCCTATGGTTTTCAGTTTGTTGCCACGATTGACACAACAAATATCAAAAACCTCGCACTAACTCCAAAGCCGCAATCAAGCCTAGCATTTCCGGTTGCCACGGTTACTGCCAAGTCTGAAAATCAGTCAGAAATTGTTATATTTGCCACCAATCCCACCATAACAAGCCCTGTGAATATTTCAGGCTTCCAAGACCTGGCTGTCCTTTCATTTACAGCCAAAAACAAAGGGATGGTTAGTATTTCTCCTCAGGATACTAACTCAAAAGTTTTAGATTTTAGGAGCGAGTCTAGCCTAAACATGCTAAAACCAATGTCTGCTGCTTCTATAAATATCTCCCCAGTCACCACCCCACCAACTGCTTGCAACGATGAGCAGAAAACTTGTCCTGACGGAACCAAAGTAGGTCGAGACCCAAATAACAGCTGCAATTTCTTTGAATGTCCTGGCCCTGCTGCTTGTACTACAGAGCTAAGAACATGCTGGGATAGATCTCAGGTGGGTAGAGATATAAACAATAACTGCGAATTTAGAGCCTGTCCACCACAACCAACCCCTCTGGTGTGTAACACCCAACTCAAAACCTGTCCTGATAACAGCACAGTCGGTAGAAACCCCGACAATAACTGTGAGTTCTATGCCTGCCCAAGCACGAATAACAACGGCACCGGTGGCTACACCGTCAGTGGCTGCAACGGCGACTGTACAAGCAATAACGAGTGTGCTGTCAACCTAACCTGCTACAACGGCAAATGTCGCCTCCCAACTAATATCAGCAGTGCCTCTTGTCAAAATGCTACTACAAACAACAACACTAGTGGCGCGCTCAGTAGTTGCAACCAATACTGCACCAATTCTCGCGACTGCAGTACTAGCCTAGTCTGCTACTACAACCAATGTCGTAATCCACTCAACGTCGAGAGCCCCAGTTGTGCTGCTCCAAGTGTGGCACAAAACACCAGACCGACTCCAACTCCCAAACCAACTACAACACCAGCCAAAGGCAGTGCTCTAAACAACTTTGAAGACAGCAAAGACGCAACTACCGGAGCCGCAACAGCTACACCAAAACCAAGCAGCACTCCTTCGCCCGACCCCATTTTTGATGAACCAATTGATCAATCTGCTCTTGGCGCTGTTCAAAAATATCTAGCTGAATTCTGGAAAAACGGCGACCGCACGCAAGTTATGATTGTCTTTGGTTTGGCAATTCTGATGGTCCTTGGTCTGATTGCTCTGCTTATCTCACTCATTAGCCCGAAGAAACCAAGACCTCCAACCCCAACGCACCGCACCCCACCCCCAACTATGCCACCACCGACCCTGACTACGCAGCGCTAAGCACCATTTGCATCTATGCTCTAGTCTGCTACAATACTGACTTTGCTACTGATCGTTTTGCGATCGAGTACGAATAGTACGAATACTGGAGAAACTCAAAAAGAAGTATCACCAGGAGCGAAACGCGAGCTATGTTTTTGACCAAGTATTTGCAAGAAGTCGTCCGCGAAACTAAGCAGGTGACTTGGCCGACTCGCCAACAGACATTAGACAAAACACTGTTGGTTATCGCGGTTAGTATCATTGTCAGCCTCTACTTGGGCATACTCGATACACTCCTCCAACGCTTTGTTACTTGGTTTCTCTAAAGAAATACTTATGGCAAATAAAAAACGAACTGATGACATCACTCCTCCTGAAGTACCTGAGGTGCAAGAAGTGCAGGTCAAGCGTCCAAATTTGGTTGTAATTTCAGAGAAAGAAAACTCCAAAGCCCGTTGGTTCGTTGTCCATGTTTACTCCGGTCACGAAAATAAAGTTGCCCTTACCCTCAAACAACGCGCCGAAACACTCCAGCTTACCGACAAAATTATTTCTGTACTCATCCCTACCCAAGAAAAGATTCAAATCAAACGTGGCCAACGCAAAACAGTCAGTGAAAAAATCTTCCCTGGTTACATGCTTGTCCAGCTCGAATTAACTGACGACGCCTGGTTAGCAGTCCGAACCACACAGGGTGTGACTGGTTTTGTTGGCGTTGGGGCCAAGCCAAAACCACTACCAAAACACGAAGTCGAAGCTATCAAGCAGTACATGAGTCAAGCGGCTCCACAATACAAAGCAGACTACACCGAAGGCGAAGCAATCCGCATTGTCGATGGTCCATTCAACGACTTTCTGGGTACCGTCAAAACAATTGATGAAGCCAAAGGTAAGGTTGAAGTCTTGGTCAATATTTTTGGTCGAGAGACACCAGTCCAGCTCGATTTTTTACAGGTAAAGAAAGTATAATTTTATGGCAAAAAAAATCATTAACATCCTCAAACTCAACTTGCCAGCTGGCGCTGCGACCCCTGCACCACCAGTCGGACCAATTCTCGGCCAAGCGGGCATTAACATGATGGACTTCATCAAGCAGTACAACGACAAAACAGCCGATAAACGCGGTCAAACTATTCCGGCCGAGATTACAGTGTACAAGGATAAAAGTTTCACTTTTGTCCTCAAGTTGCCACCAGTCAGCGCCATGATTAAGCAAGCGCTGAAGCTCAAGTCTGGTAGTAGCAAACCTGGTATTGATGCTGCTGGTACCCTCTCGCAGGCGCAATTGAAAGAAATTGCTACCGAAAAGCTACCAGATCTCAACACCACTGACGTAGAAAAGGCCATGAAAATCGTAACTGGCGCCGCCCGTAGTATGGGAGTCGGTGTAGCCAAATAAGGTACTCACTCAAGAAAGTTTTTATGGGATCCAAACGAAATGTCGATATGTCTGCCAATACTGATGTTGTGAAGGTTGTGGCAGATGCATCAGCAGTTACAGAAAAAACTGGCGAAACGAGCGAAAAATCAGAAAAAGCAGTAGTGACGAAACGCCGCGTCAAAGCAGGTCGTAGCAAACGTTACCTGGCTGGCCGCTCACAAGTTGATCGCACCAAGACCTACGATGTCTTTGCTGCCATCGAGCTCGTCAAGCGCCTTTCTTATAGTAAATTTGATGGGACAATTACCGCAGATATTGTCGTTCGTGAACCAAATACAACTGCACAGCTCACTTTCCCACACACAACCGGCAAAAAAGTCAGAGTTGCAATTGCATCTGATGAACTGATTGCCGATATTGCCGCAGGTAAAATTGAGTTTGACGTCCTACTCAGTCCACCAGCCTTCATCTCGAAACTCGCCAAGCACGCACGTACGCTTGGTCCAAAAGGTCTTATGCCAAATCCAAAAAACGGCACTATTACCGACAAGCCAGAAATCAAGAAAAAAGAGCTCGAGTCCGGCTCAATCACGATGAAAACTGAGAAAAAACAGCCAGTCATGCATGTGTCAATCGGCAAAGTCTCGATGGAAACCAAGCAATTGGTCGAGAATACGCAAGCTTTAATCGATGCGCTTAAAACAAAAGCTGTTCGCCTCACCCTCTCAGCCTCTATGAGTCCTGGGGTGCGGGTTGCGCTTGGGTAGCCAAAATTTCATCAAGCTGACGAAAAACATTTTCTTTCAACCTAATTCCGTATTCCCCGTCTAAATCTCCGCCAAAAAAGTATTTGCAAATCAGAAGAAATACCTGATTTGTGCTCATAAATTGGTGATAGTGTTTTCTGTGCTCGCTGGCTATTCTCGGTTCAAAATCGTTACTTGGAACAATGCTATTGTTGAGAAAAACCAAAACAACAAGTCCTAGAATTAATGAGTAGCTAGTTCCTTCTTCTTCAGGTATCGGCTTGATTTGGTATCTTGCTTTTTCATTGCCTTCCGTCTCTACTCTACTGACCACAAATCCTGGCTTGACAAGACTGGTAGAAGACTCAAAACCATGAAAATTACCTTGCATTGCCGGAATTACTTTGTGAGCACTATCAAGAATTTCGCCCACAGCCCTCGCATGAAGTGAAAAACTACTCTCAGGGCTGGCATTTAAACCGTTCACTATTGCTGATAAAATTTTCGGACCCTCACGAAAAAAGTGTGTGAAACCTGCATAACCCTCATGCATCTGTAACAGGGAGGCTTTTGATGGCTGTTTGGAAAAGTTAGATAATCCGTCCAAACTCTCAACTTGATATCCATACTTACTGTCCAACAGCTCTTGCCAATCAAAAAGCCAATCGATGAGTGAAAAAAAAGTATTGCTTTTGGTTGGAGAAAGCAAGGCTGCAAGCGTCAAGATCTCGATTCCATTTACTGGTGGAAAAATAAAACTTGTGCTGCCATCGTCCCTGATCATAAGCTCAACATTTGATAAATAAGCAAATAGCCGATTTATTTCCACTTCCCAACCAGGAAACAGCGCTCTACTTTCAAGATCACTAGCAAATCTAGTGTGGTCTAGTTTCTGGGCCACATTTGAAGCTTGAGTACTTTCTGGAAGCTCGCTTGAGCCTTCTTCTAAAGCTTTCATCAAAAACCTTTCATGCTCTTTTTTGTATCTGCCCATTAATCAGTTTAGCAAACGTATTGAGTGATAATACTTCTTGTTTTTTTGTGTCTCTATTGCGCACCGCCACCGTCTGCTCTGCTGCCTCTTTGTCACCGACAACTAGCATGTATGGCACTTTTTCAAGTTGCGCATCGCGGATCTTGGCCTGCAGTCGTTCAGATCGATCATCAAGCTCAACGCGAATGCCTGCTGCGGCTAATTTGCTAACGACAGTCTTAGCGTACTCAGCGTGCACATCAGTAATTGGCAACACCTTGACCTGCACCGGCGAGAGCCAGACAGGAAAGGCGCCAGCGTAGTGCTCTATCAGAAAAGCCAAGAAACGCTCATGAACCGAAAGTGGTGCGCGGTGAATAACAAATATTTCGCTATTCTTCTTGCCCGTCTCATCGACATACGACAAGTTAAACCGCGTCTTGGCAGCAAAATCGAGCTGAATAGTCGACATTGTCTCTTCTCTACCAATGACCGAAGTAAACTGCACGTCCACTTTGGGACCATAAAAAGCTGCTTCATCGGCCACTTCCTCAAAAGGTACACCAAGTTCCTCGAGCACTTCACGCAGGACACGCTCAGAAAACTCCCAGTTTTCTGGTTCATCTATGTACTTATCAGTGTGCTTAGAATCCCACTTCGAGAGTCTAAACCAGTACTCACTCAGACCAAACGTCTTGAAATACTCTTGGGTTAATTGTATGACACTCGCAAATTCACTCTTAATCTGCGCTTTGCTGCAGTATATATGGGCATCATTCATAGCCATACCACGCACGCGCAATAGACCAGCCAAAGTACCCGAAAGCTCGTTGCGATAACATGTGCCGTACTCCGCCAAACGAAGTGGCAGTTCACGATAGCTCCTCGGCTTGTAGCCATAAATCTGGTGATGGTGCGGGCAGTTCATCGCCTTGAGATAGTACGTCCCATCGTCCATCTTCATTGGCGGATACATACTGTCTTTGTAGTATGGCAAGTGACCAGACTTGAGAAACAGCTCTTCTCTGGCGATGTGTGGCGTAACTACACGCACGTATCCTGCCGCCTCCTCTCGCTCGCGCACTAATTTCTCGATCTGGTCACGGACGATCGTACCTTTTGGCAGCCAAAGAATAAGCCCTTTACCAACCAAGTCATCTATATGAAATAGTTCTAGTTCCTTGCCGAGTTTGCGGTGATCTCTCAGCTTGGCTGCTTCTCGGGCAATCAGATACTCATCGAGAGCCTTTGCCGACGAAAATGCCGTACCATAGATCCTTGTAAGCATGGTATTTTCCTCGCTCCCTCGCCAGTATGCACCAGCAACTGAAAGTAATTTAAAATGGCGCAGTTCTTTGGCTGGCTGTTCGACGTGACCGCCTCTGCACAAGTCGATAAAATCACCGCTTTTGTACAGTGATATGCTTGCGCCCTCTTTTTCCAACTCACTGATGAGCTCGAGCTTGTAATTATTTTCTTTGTACAACTTGCTTGCTTCGCTCGCAGAAACTTCACTTCGCTCAAATCCCTGCCAGCTTTTAACCAGTTCATACATCTTTTTTTCAATAGCTGGCAAATCTTGCTCTGAGATGGGACTTGCGAACTCGAAGTCGTAGTAAAAACCGTCGTCAATGGCAGGACCTATTGTTGGCTTGGCGTCTGGATAGAGCTTGAGCACTGCTGCAGCGAGCAAGTGGGCGGCCGAGTGGCGCAACTCATCGAGGGCTTTTTTTTCTTTTGGATCTATTTTTTTCATAACTATGTTCTTTCTTAGTGGTAATTGGTACCTATTATACGTGCCCTTTGGGCACAAAAAACTCCCCAAGTTTGGGGAGTGTGACATACGACAACACACCCCTCACTCAGGGATGGTAGTTGTAGTAGTGGTTTTGGTAAAATAACTCATTGTTGGTGGAAGTATAACACGGGTTTGGTAAAGCACGAAAACTATTAAAAATGCATGAGCAGGCAAGTCACAACGAACACCGAAAACCGATTATTAAGCCAATAACAACTGGGACGGGACTCCCCGGTATTGAAGTAACTGACCCCCTCTTGGGTGACACGTACTCTGTTCGCACATTTCCCACCAACTACAACTGCGAATATCAGATTAATCATGCTAGAGATGCATTGCTTACGATTTTCTCTAAAATTCATAATTATCCAGAATTTGTAGAAAGTATCGTAGTACTTGGCTGCGCATTTGGCCTGGAGGTTGGCGCTTGTCTTCATGCATTTGAGAATGCAAAAATTGCTGCTGTTGACTACTTTGACTACTTACTACCAAGATTTAGAACTAATGAGCGGGTTAACTTTATTCAGTCACTATTTAGTGATTTTTTAGAGAATCACCTTCCAGCAAATACTCCCGATTTGATAGTTCTCTACAACACAGATGCAACACTCTCCCATGAAGATCTCAATCGCCTACATGCATTTATGGACAGAGGAACAAAATTGTTTATAGGTGGCGACACCTGGCTAGGTGATCCGACCTTAAACAACAAGCTCGAAGAGAGTCGCGCGTTTCTTGCTCTATTTGAGGTTGCGCATACAGTTCCACGTCGAACATTCTTCCATCCAGGAACCGTATATAAAAAAAAGGTCAAAGAAACTTCTACAAACGCTTTTTCACCATCGTAAACCTACGAAATGTCGGCACCTTTGTCGGAAATGACACGAGGTTAAAACCAGCTACAGCGAATGCTTTTTCCAGATCAGCTAATCCCAAAGCGTAATTCTCGCGCAGGAATCGCTGAAATACTGGCTGACCAATGACTAACCCCCATCGAAAGTAGTAACTCATGCGAGGCAGTATAACAAATCATACTGCGCATCTACATTTGACAACCATAAAGTATAACGTTACACTTCATGGTTATGAATGACATCTTGACCTCACTCGACAAGAAAAAACAGCAATTAGAGCGCCACCTTCCGCTCTCTCCCGATTTGCTTGAGAACCTATACAACTGGTTCAAAATTGAGCTAACCTATACCTCCAATGCCATCGAGGGCAACACCCTCTCTAGAGCAGAAACTGCTCTTGTTGTAGAAAAAGGCATCGCGGTAGACGGCAAAACAATCGTGGAACACCTGGAGGCAATCAATCACGCACAAGCTTTTGAGTGGGTAGTACAGCATATACATACTCCAAGAAAACAGATAACACAGCAGTTGGTACTAGAACTACATCAACTGATTCTCCAAAAAATTAACGATGCTCAAGCTGGCAGGTTTCGCACGGTGCCGGTGAGAATTGCAGGATCGAGTGTGATCATGCCAAATCCCTCAAAAGTCCCAGATTTAATGGAGCAATTTATCGATTGGTTACAAACCAGTGAGGACAATCTGGTCAAGCTAGCGGCCGAGGCACACTACAGATTAGTGAGCATCCACCCCTTTGTAGATGGCAATGGAAGAACTGCGCGACTCTTGATGAACTTCCTCCTTATGCAGGCAAACTTTCCACCGGCAATTATTCGCAAAGAAGATCGCCGAAAATACATTGCTAGTATCGAAAAAGGGCAACTAGGTGGCTCGCTCAACGATTACTACGCACTGCAGTATGCTGCCGTCGACCGATCTCTAGACTTGTATCTCGATTCCCTAGAGGAAAAAGAACATAAGACATCGCTGCAACAAGAGCAGCTACTCAAAATTGGTGAGTTAGCAAAGCTAACCGGTGAAACAACACCGACGCTCAGATACTGGACAAATGAAGGATTGCTCAAAGTAGCAGAGCTGAGCAAAGGAGGATATCAACTCTACACTCAGGATCAAATTGACATTGTCAAAAAAATTAGGACACTGCAGGAGAGCGAACGTCTGACTCTGGCAGAGATACAGCTACGGCTCGGTTAATCCTCCGCAATCTGTTCTGCAACCTCGTCCTCTACTATCTGCTTGACACCCAACTGATTGGTACTTGGATCAACCCAAATGAGTGATTGGTGAGTAGCAAGCACTTGGGAGAGTGCCTCGAGTGCTTCTTTGCTGTAGGGCATGGCGGCTGGTATATTTTGCATCAGCATACCTTCCTTTCTCTCGCGTTTTTTACAAAAAAACTCCCAAGTTGGGAGGCGTGTGCGAGAATTTGTCTGTCTAATTCTGCTACACGCTTCCGTGCCATCCTTGGTGGCCACGATTCATGCTAGTAAGAAGAAAACAGCTATATAACATTACGCGCACTATATCGCTATGCTTGCCCATTCTCAATGCGCAAGCATTGCGTATAAATTAGCCTGAGACAATTTTGGAGCTGTGTGTTACACTACACCCCGTCATCTTAAGACAGCGTGCAAAAAAAATAAGTCGCGCCGAGGATTGAATAATTTGACCGTATGGTCGTTTCTTCAAACTTCTTCGGCGTGCAGACAGATGAAAGAACTGTATGCCAAATCAAGCAAATACTGCCACAGTAGAACTTCTCAAACAGAAGCTTTCAGAGGCAAAATCCTTCGCTATTGTCGAGTACTCTGGTACAACCGGCAATGACCAGGTTGAACTACGCCAGGCTCTTTCCGCGGCTGGAGCCGAGTTTCGTGTAGCCAAAAACACCCTGATGCGCCAGGTGACAGGCAAAGACGAGATGAACGCGTCATTTGCAGGTCAAAATGCATTCGTTTTCTCTTACGAAGACGAGGTCGGTGGTCTCAAAGCCCTCTTCACTTTTCATGAAGAAAAGGAAAAGCTCGTCATCAAGCAAGGCTTGATGGGAGATACAGTCCTCTCGGCCGAAGAACTTGCATCGCTCAGCAAGCTTCCAAGCAAAAACGAGTTGGTCGCGACCCTGATCTCTCGTCTCCAAGGTCCAACTTATGGCTTGGTCAATGTTCTCTTGGCAGGCCAACGAGATCTTGTGTACGCACTCAAAGCAGTTGCCGACAAACTCGGAACTCAAAGTAATACTACTCCAGTAACAGAATAAAAAAGGAAGTCTATATGGCAGACGAAACCAAAACAGAGAGCAAAGAACTCTCAAAACCAGTACAAAATATTGTTGACGCAGTCAAAAAACTGTCTCTCATAGATGTTTCAGAGCTTGTTAAAGCACTTGAAAATGAGTTTGGCGTCAGTGCTGCTGCCCCAATGATGATGGCCAATGCTCCAGCTGCAGGTGTGCAAGCCGCTCCAGCCGAAGAGCAAACCGAGTTTGATGTCATCCTCAAAGATGCTGGTGCCAACAAAATTGGTGCTATCAAAGCAGTCCGCGTCCTCAAGCCAGAGCTTGGTCTTGGTGAGGCAAAAACTTTTGTTGAGTCACTGCCGCAAACAGTACTTGAAGGTGCCAAAAAAGAAGATGCTGAAGCAGCCAAGAAATCCCTCGAGGAAGCAGGTTGTGTCATAGAGCTCAAGTAAGTACACGCAGATACTTTCTGCAAACAAACCCTCTGGCCATTGGCTGGAGGGTTTTTTATTATCAACTCTACAAGCGAAGTAAATACGAATCATATATTTATAAAGCTTTAGTCAAGATTTATGTAGTTTTTCCACATTAAATATGCTATAGGCTTTTATCAAAATATTATAAGCTTTTACTGATCTCCTTTTTCACCCTTATCCCCAAATAGTTTTCCCTATTGACCCAGTTCTTTCCATTCTGCTACTTTAGTGATAACAAAGTCTTCCTTTGTTCTACTCTTCACCGGAGTACGGAAAATACACACAACATTTAGTAAAAAGTACGTCCTTCGTATGCGGAGGAGATATGGGACTGACCATGAACATAGATGACACTGACAAACGAACAGGCAAAGCAGACGACGCGCAAAAACTTGATATTAACAACTTGCCAGACCTTTTGACAGTCCGAGAAGTGGCAGACTTGCTGCGGGTCTCCCCACTCACGATCAAGCGCTGGGGCAAGCGAGGTAAACTACCCGCTATTCGCATTAATTCTCGCGGCGATAGACGGTACAAAAAGGAAGCAGTACTCTGGTTACTCGGAGTTACTCCATCAGAAGATGGCGAAGCAGTGTCTGAATCGGATGACGACGTTACAAATGAGACTGTGGTCGAATAAATTCACGAATTACCAATCCAACAAATGTAAGGAGGCGTAACTGCCTACGCCAACGCCAGGGTTGTCTCACCAGGCGAAATAGCCACTCTAAACCAATTTTTTGCATCCACCAAGGCGCACGCGGCACGATGCCAAGCAGCATATCGAACGCGCCACCAACACTCATCACAATGCGAACGCCCGACTTTGCCAATAGTTCTCGATGTTCAATAATCCAAGCCTCTTGGTGTGGGGCACCAAAGGCAACAAAGACTATGCTCGGGCGCAATTTTTCTAGAAGCGCAACGATATCCGCCTCCTCTATCGCGCTAGGCACTCGTACATCCTTATACCCAGCTGTCCAAAACAATGGTTGCGCTCCGACTTTGTACGAAATAGTAGAAAGTTGGAGTGATCGATTTTTATAGTCACGACCGCCGACAATCAATACATTCCCAAAAAATGCGGGCAAACTCAACATCGCTTGTACCAAATCACTTCCCGCCACTCGCGCATCCAACGACGGTCGTTTGGTGCGAAATCCAAGTAATTTGGAAGCCCAAACGAGCCCAATTCCATCGGGAATAAGAAGATCTCCAGCACGTAAATTGCTCCCGAAGCTATCATCTGATATAGATTGTACTATTTGTTCCGGATTGGGTGTGAAAACAATGAGTGGTTTTTTGCCCAGTTGTAGCTGTGTTTCAATCTGCTTTAGCAATGAGCTGACGTCACTGCTAACAAGCGATAAATCAAATAGAAAGATCGATTGATCAATTAATTTCGTGAATCTAGTCATACATCCTTGATTGCACTAAGGCGAACATGACCCCAATTATACGCAGTAAAGATGATTGTCGCGAGCCCACAAAACTGCTATTTTGTAAGAAAATCACCTTTTACATATTTGTGACTCACCCGAACAAAGCGTTTTGCTCTTTTATTTGTATTATGTTCGGTAAAAAATGCAGATAACAGTTGAAAGCAAATAAAACACGAATAACAAAATTGCAATAAAATCGAAAGACAAAAATATTTTTTTGTCAAAATTGAGTATATTTTACTTGGCTAAAATAAGAAAAATAATGATCTAGATTTCCCTCCAAGGTAGTAAGAAACAAGATACACTAGATAGCTACCCAACCATAGGTCTTAAGATCAATTTTCCCAGAAGAAAATATAATGCCCTCACTCTCCAAGAGTTTTTTTTGCAGATTTGGACCACCAAATGCATAGCCACCAGCCAAGCTTCCGGTCGACCGTACCACACGATGACATGGCACATTCAGTGGATCAGAATTGGTGTGAAGTAAGCGACCAACCTGCCTCGGATGCATGTCCAGCACTCGTCCCAACTCGCCGTAGGTAGTCACCATGCCAGGTGGAATCTTGGCTACAATCGCAAACAAAGCGGCTTGTCGTTTTTTACTCTCAAGCGTCATATACCTCCCAAAGTAGACTATAATAAAACATAATGAAAGCAATGGTTGTCTTCGGTC
Organism: Candidatus Pacebacteria bacterium CG10_big_fil_rev_8_21_14_0_10_44_54; assembly: GCA_002772695.1. Taxonomy (GTDB): domain Bacteria; phylum Patescibacteriota; class Microgenomatia; order UBA1400; family PJMF01; genus UM-FILTER-42-14. The sequence continues at coordinate 4,675 of PFDI01000015.1, read as the reverse complement.
TTGGTGCAGAGGGCATGTCTACCTATCACTACTTGTATAGACAAAATCGTAGACAAGACTTCCTACTCGTAGATGACAAGCAACTTGGTGAGTTGTCACCACAATGGCAAGAAGTTTTGGCAAACAATGAGAACACGCGCTTTCTGCAGGCCAAAGAAGTACGAAAACAACATCTGGTAGACAGCATTATTGTCAAAACACCAGGGATTTCACCCGCTCACCCCGTACTCTTGCTCTCCAAAAAATCTAAAATACAGATTACCTCCAATACCCAACTCTTTTTTGAGTACCTCAATCAACACGCGCCCGAGGCAAAAACAATTGGTGTGACTGGCACCAAAGGAAAAAGCACCACCACAGCACTCATTCATCATGTGCTTAGTAGCAACAACCTGCCCGCTCTCCTGGCAGGAAATATTGGCGAGCCTGCGCTCAACCTGGTTGCAGACATTAAGCGACTGCAAGCAGCGCAAACACAACCAATTATCGTACTGGAGTTCTCGAGCCACCAACTCATGAATCTTGCCTATAGTCCAAACATTGCGGTAGTACTCGATATCACGCCAGAGCATCTCGATTACTATGTTTCTTTTGCCCAATACGCTGCGGCAAAATCGGCTATTTGTCGCTTTCAGCAACCTGAAGACCTAGTTATCTTTGATCCAATTTTGCAAGGCGCTTCACAACTAGCAAAACAAAGCCAAGCTCAGCAATTACTTTTTGCAGATACTACAACTAAAACTTCGCCAACTGCTCTAGAGGCAGAACTCAACCACAACGTGATCCTGCTACATGGCAAAAAAATACTCTCCGCCACTATGCTGCCGCTGACTGGTCGCCACCAGTGGCTCAATGCACTCCCAAGTGTCATCATTGGCAAACAGTTTGGTCTCAGTGATAAGCAAATTGCCAAAGCGCTGACTAGCTACCAGCCCCTGCCGCATCGTCTCGAATTTATAACCGAGAAAAAAGGCACGCGCTACTACAATGATTCACAGGCTACCACACCAGAGGCTGCGATCGCTGCCCTGCGTAGCTTCCCAGATAACACTGTCGTACTAATCGCTGGTGGCTCCGATAAAGGCGCTGATCTCAGCGCATTTGCGCAGGAAATTATCGAGAGAGGCGTAACTGCAGTCGCGCTCTTTCCTCCAACCGGACAAAAAATACAAAAACTGGTCGAAGCAACAACAGAAAAAAATCAGCAAACCCCACCAGCCATGCGGATCGTCGACTCTATGCCAAAAGCCCTAGCATTCGCACTAAAGCACACGAGCAAAAACTCAGTTATACTGCTCTCACCTGCTTGTGCCAGCTTTGGGATATTCAAAAATTATCAGGATCGGGGGGAGCAGTTTCGAAATACAATAGACTCACTTGTTGCATACGACAAAAACTGATAAACAGCAAGCAGACTTCGATAGCTACTACACGTTAGTTAGAAACGAAACCTCTATTAGTTCCACTAATAATCTCTACATTTGCTACAACCATCTTGCCTCCCCCACCACTCCCATATGATCGCTTACGCCAGAGATAATTTTGACATTATCAAGGGTGATTCCTGACGTAGCAAAGATTGTATCAACAACCAATTGTAAATCACCTGCATAGTGAAGATCGGGATCTATCGTTGTCGCAACCTCCTGTGGTACGTGGTCGGTCAGTAGTGACTCAAACAAGCCAAAAAGCTGTCCGCCGCGGGGTGCGTTGAAGTCACCACACAACACGAGTTTGTCAAACGTTCTAATGATCTGTGCCAATCGCCCAAAGTCCTCTAACTGCAACTGACTTAACTCGCCCCCCTTGGACCAAGTAAAGTGCGTCGTCGCAATGGGATACCATAGACCAACTTTGTTAATTTCTTGCAACAATACAATGCGCTGACTATCATTTGGCCGGTGAAAAACAGGCAGTATATTCTCACCACCATATTGCTGAGTGTGCTGTTTTCTCGTTGGCAAGTTAGTAAGCTGCGCTACTCCCCAATGCCCGAGCGGGTGGATTTTGTACTCATTGACTACCCGAATATCACTCATTGGCTCAAATACTGCGCTCATACCAAGTGCTGCCTCAATCTGAGGCAAATCTGCTGCAAACACTTCTTGTAGACACACGACATCTGGCTTGAGCTTTTGCACGACTGGCAACCATCGATCTAGATGTTTGTGTCCTTCAATATTTAGGGTAAGCAATCGCAAGCTACTCATCACTCTGGTATGCCAAACTATTTTTGAACTCTTCCAAGTTTTCAAGTGTTGTTTGCACCCCACGTATTGCTGCGAGCGCTGGTTCTTCTACAACAGAAACCGGTACGCCGAGTCGATCCGTCAGCCAAGCATCTAAACCACTCAACTGAGCCAAACCGCCCGAGAGCAAGAAACCTTTGTCGATAACGTCGGTAGTTAGTTCTGGCCGAATATTCGAGAGCAACTCAGTAATTGCTCGCTCGACTCGCTGTGCATACTTGAGTACAGGTTTGTGCAGCTGAGCGCTGGTGATTTCTAGTTCTCGAGGTCGCTTCGTCTCGGCATCCTTACCAGTCACGAGCAACTTTCTCTTTTCTTCTGGATGAAGTGAAGCAATGTGGTGCAACAAATGAGCGGTTCGCTCTCGACTGAGAGAAAACTGCATACACTCGCGCAGTTCCAGCGCGAGCCAATCGAGAACTGTGCTACCACCAAGCGGCAACGCGACATAATCGACAATACTTCCCAGTGATACAACTACTGCTTCAGTCCGATCATACCCGAGCTGAACCAAGAAGCTACCAGACGTATCAGCAATTGGTACGCCAGCGCCTATACTAGCTGCCAATGGCTCGGCAATAGTGTGAACACTACCCGCGCCCAAACCATACAAAACGTCAATCCAAGATTGACGCGCAGCAGGAGAAATCATAACCGCGGTCGTAACCATCATGGCAGGACTTGGGAGCAACCAATGCACCGAAGCCTGGCGCAAAAACATCTGCAACAAAGCTCGCGCCAGCGGCTCGTCAGTTACTTCGCCTGTCTTGACTGGCCACTGCACGACAATCTCCTCATTGACTCGTCCAGCCATTTTTTCTGCCTCAGCTCCAGTTGCAAGCACTTTGTCTGTTTGTACTTCGACTGCCAAAACACTTGGTTCGTCGAGTACTACTCCTCTTTCTGGTGTAACCAGACGAGTGCGATGGGCACCACAATCGAGACCAAGTCGGAGTGGGCGGAAAATAGGTGTGATCTGCATGGCTTCTTGTTGTTATAATACTCGCATGCTTCGCTCGGTCAATAAACGCGTTTTTTATACTACGCTCTCTGGTGTTGTCATCTTACTCGGTGCATTCATTGCTATTCAGTATGCCAAAGGTGCCTATAGAGTGACGACCGCGGGCTTTCGTGCCGACACTGGTTTGCTTGCTGCCAACTCATTTCCCACTGGCGCGCAGGTGAAGGTAAATGGTCGGCTCGTCAGCGCTACCGACGATACACTATATCTCGAACCAGACACATATGATGTTGAAATTATCAAAGACGGATATCAACCCTGGCGCAAACAACTCGAGGTAAAATCAGAATTGGTTACACAGACAGACGCATTACTATTTCCCATTGCTCCAAGCCTCTCAACACTCACTTTCACCGGCGCCCAAAACCTCCTGCCCTCTCCTGACGGACAGAAAATTCTCTACTACACTGCCTCAATGTCAGCCGAGCAAAAAAACGGTCTCTATGTACTTGAGCTCACCAGCTCGCCGTTTCCGCTGCAAAAAGGACCACGACAAATTCTTCAAGACTCCCCTGCTCTAGACCTTTCACAAATACAAGCTATCTGGTCACCCGATAGCACTGAGATTCTTATCCTCTCGCCAAATCGTGAAATTTTGCTGCAAGCGGATAGAAAAAATGAGTCGGCAAATCTCTCCGACATTAGCTTTCGCCGCAAACAACTGCTGGCTGGCTGGGAAGAGGAGATGTATCTACGCGAACGCCAATTTATGAAAGAGTTTCCCCCAGAAATTGTCGCTATCGCGACTCAAGGTGCGCAAAATGTCTATTTTTCTCCCGACAAAAAGCGCCTGCTATACACCGCAACCATTGCGCAAGAACTGCCGATACTTATTACTCCAGCTGTTCCTGCACGAAGCACACAACAAGAAACACGCACGCTCTCGCCTGGCAACATGTATATTTATGATCGAGAAGAAGACACTAACTTCTTGATTGCCGGCCTGTCAGACGATGACACAACAAACAGCAAGTGGTTGCTCGCCGACGATGTTTTTGCTCCATCTGCTCGATCGCTCGAAGCTAGTTCAAGTGCATTCCAGACACTCCAAGCCACAGTGGCAGCCGAAACAGCCCAAAACTTTGCCCGCTATCACACCTCTCTCTACGCCAATAATTACCAGTGGTTTCCCGACTCCTCTCATTTGCTCTACGTTGGCAACAATGAGATCAAAGTCATTGGAGCGGATAATACCAACCCAACAACCGTGTATTCTGGACCGCTCGCGTCCAACTTTATCTACCCGTGGCCAGACGGTAGACGCTTGATAATACTCACCAGTTTTAGCCCCTCAGCCCCCGCCAATCTCTACGCTGTGGAGTTAGAATAATCAAGTACGGAGTGTAGCTCAGATGGCTAGAGTGCTGCGTTCGGGACGCAGAGGTCGCTGGTTCGAGTCCAGTCA
>PFDI01000003.1:83186-83457 GCA_002772695.1 Candidatus Pacebacteria bacterium CG10_big_fil_rev_8_21_14_0_10_44_54 | reverse complement strand
CGTTTGCCAAAGAAGAAGCTGATCGCATAAATGAAGAGATAGTTATCCTTGCTGCTGAAAAGGACGATTTGGAGATAGCTAAATACGATTCACAACGTGTTGTAATCTTTTTTGAGGTGTTTTTAGAGAACTTTGATTATGTATGGAAAAAGATGGATCTAACCAAAAGGCAAACATTTCTAAGACTTATATTTCCAGAAGGAATTGAGCACGATGGAAAAAGTTTCCAAACCGTCACTTTTTCCCCATTGTTCAAGCAAATTAGCCTGTT
>PFDI01000003.1:9684-83173 GCA_002772695.1 Candidatus Pacebacteria bacterium CG10_big_fil_rev_8_21_14_0_10_44_54 | reverse complement strand
CCCACGGGGAATCGAACCCCGGTTACTAGGATGAAAACCTAGTGTCCTAACCACTAGACGATGGGGCCGTCTAAGTTTTTTTACCTGTCACTCCAAGTGACATTTTCAAACTGCTCTATTGTACCAGGTAGCACGCTAATTATATCGTATCGGTAGTCGATATACTTTGGGTACTTACGCAGGTACGCGCGAGCTACGTTGCGGATAGCCGCAAGCTTCTTTGGCGTCACAGCGATGCTTGGGTCGCCGAAGTAATCACTTTTTCTCGTTTTTACTTCACAAAAGACAATTTCATTTGTGCGTGAGTCAAGTGCGATGATATCAACTTCATACCGACCGCAGGTGATGTTGGTACCAATGATTGTGTACCCATGACTTGTCAAAAAGTATGCCGCTCGCTTTTCTCCGACAGCTCCCAATTGATTGGTCGCAAGCTTATGCTGTTTTGTTGAAAGTACTCTTTTCTTTAATACGGGAAGCGGCTTTGCCAATGCGGTCACGCAAGTAGTATAGCTTACTGCGTCTGACATGGCCGCGAGTTTTGACTTCTATAGTTTTGATAGCTGGTACATTGACTGGAAAGATTTTCTCAACTCCAATGCTATTTGCACCAATCTTGCGAACGGTAAATGATTTGCCTGCACCTCTATTTTTGACTGCAATGACAATGCCTTCAAAAATTTGAATGCGCTTTTTTTCACCTTCGACAATTTCTTCGTGAACGCGGACTGTGTCACCAACGTTGATGGTTGTGTCTTGGTATGTAAAGTATTGTGCCATTTGCTTCTCCTGCTTGCGAGAAAGGTATTGTACTTGATAACAGTTCGAGACGCAATCGAGTATTATTTTGTTATGTGTGTCCCTGCTATTTTGAGAAACTCGATAAATAAGGGGTGCGGATTGAGTGGGCGAGATTTGTACTCTGGGTGGGCTTGGGTTGCGATAAAAAAGGGATGAGTCTTGGTAGGAAGCTCTATCATCTCAACAAAGAAGTCGTCGGGCGATGTGCCAGAGATCACGAAACCGTGCGACTCAAGTATTTCGCGGTAGTCGTTGTTAAACTCAAAGCGATGACGATGTCGCTCAGAGATGAGTCCTTTTTTCTTGTTGATAAACGCATTGTGTTTGTCATAGATGCTGTACGCGAGACTGCCTTTTTTGAGCATACAGTCATAGGCGCCGAGCCGCATGCTCGCACCATCCCCTTTTATTTTTTGGTATTTTTCTTCAAAGGGAATATCATGAATAATGGGATTTTTTGTCTCTGGTTCTACTTCGCTAGTGTGCGCGTCTTTGATCCCAATAATATTGCGGGCAAATTCAACGCATGCAAGTTGCATGCCATAACAAAGGCCGAGATAGGGAACTTTGTTTTCTCGAGCATATGTGATAGCAGCAATTTTACCCTCAACTCCTCGTTCCCCCCAGCCAATAGGAACAATGATTCCTTGAGCCTGCTTGAGTAATTTAAGGACATCCTTGTTATTTCTTTCAACTTGTTCTGCACTAATGAGATCAAGTTTGAGCTCCAGGTCGTTGTGCCAAGCGGAAAAACGAAGCGATTCAATGAGTGAAACATATGAATCTTGTAGCTCATAATCACCGGTAGCAAGGTACTTTGCGATAATGGCGATGCGCACGGATTTGGCTTTTTTACTTTTGATTTTTTTGACTAACTCGCGCCATTGTTTGAGGTCACTGCGTTTGAGTGGCAGCTTGAGTTTTTGCAAAACAATTTCATCAAATCTTTGCTCAGCAAAGACAAGTGGGATGTCATAAATCGTCTCGCAGTCTGGGTTAGAGATAACATCATCTTTACTAAGATTGCAGTAATAGGCGACTTTTTCTTTGCGCTTATCATCAATCATCAACTCGGCTCTTCCGACCACGATATCGGGCTGGATACCCATTTCGTTCAATTTTCGCACTGAAAGTTGCGTTGGTTTTGACTTTAGCTCATTTATGTGGGAGGGATTGGGAAAGTAGGTGAGGTGAATATGTATCGTATCGTTGGGAAAACGCAGCTTCATAATACGGTAGGTTTCGTAGTAAATAACGTTTTGATATTCACCAGCAGTACCACCGAGTTCGACGAGGATAATGTTGTAGCCTTCGGCTGCCGTCATGATGCGTTTAATTACCTCCTCAGGAACATATGGAATAGCATCGACTGTTGCGCCGTCAAAGTGAAGATTTTTGGTTTTTTCTATTACTGATAAGTAGACTTGGCCGATAGTTGTGAAGTTCTTGTGCCCGACTTCTTCTGATAAGAATCGCTCGTACGACCCGAGATCAAGGTCGGCTTCGAGACCATCTTCACACAAAAACACATCACCGTGCTCAATGGGATTAATGTTGCCAGAGTCAAGATTGAGGTAGTTTTCACACTTGATGTTGGTGACACTAAAGCCACGATTTTTCAGCAAATATCCCAGTGAGGCAGCGGTGATCCCTTTGCCAAGACCAGACAATACGCCACCAGAAACAAAGATGTATTTGGTTGGTTGCTCAGTTGTTTTGGAAGAAAAAATCCCGCTTTGCATACGGGGCGTTATTATAACCGCGAGACGCCTGGGAAGCAAACTGGAAATTATTTTAGCAGTGTTGCAATTTTCTGTTCGAGTCCAACAGACCAGGAGACTCCGTATGGTAAGCGCATACGTTGTGGCTCGTTTCCATTGGGGATAAGGACAACAACAGTTTCATTGCCCGGATTTTTTTTGAGCAGTACTCCAAGTTTTTCAAGCGTGCTTTGCTCAGTTTGTCTTGGGATGAAAATTTCGTGATCCGAGATCTCGGTGTTTGGCATGGGAATACTACTTGGCGCTACAATTCGTTCTGCCATGAGTTGTAGTTCATCATCTCTGTTGTCTACTTTTGCTTTGAGTAAAATGGCGGAGTCATTGACCAGCAATTCACTAAATTCTTGAAAAATTTTGGGGAAAATAACGATAGGTAATGAGCCAGTGTTGTCTTGTAGTGTGGCGAATGCCATAGTCTTGCCAGATTTTTTGGTCGCAACTTCTCTGATATTTTGGAGAATGCCTCCAAACAAAAATGTACTACCGACGTGGATGCTTGCATCTAGATCTGCGATGGTTTTATTTGCTCGCTTGGCAACTTCTGTAAGTGAGTCAGCAAGTGGATGCTCTGTCAAAAACATACCAAGCAGATCTTTCTCAAATGAAAGTAACTCGGCTTTGGGATACTCTTTGAGGACAGGAAAGGTGTCGGTAATTGCCTGCGAGCTGTGAGCAACGTCGGCAAAAAGCGTGTTTTGTCGCTCGTCCTCAGAAGTGAGTTGGCTGGCTGTTTGTCGCACACTCTCGAGACCTTCTAGCATACTTGCTCTTGTGCCAAATGTATCAAACGCACCAACTTTGATGAGGACTTCCAAAGTGGTTTTATTTACTTTTCTGCCATCGGTCACGTTGACAAATTGTGTCAGTGAATCAAATCTACCTACTTTTGTTCTTGCTGCAAGCAAATTTTCGATAGCGGCAGTGCCGACATGTTTTATTGCAGTTAACCCAAAACGAATACTAAGACCATCGAGAGATTTGGGGTCTTTCTCGAGAGTGAAGTCTGCATCAGATTGGTTGATGTTTGGCGGTAAAATATGAATACCCATCCGCTTGGTTGTTTCGATGGCCAGTGCGACCTTCTCATCTCGGTTGGCAGAGTGTGAAGAAGACTCAACGCTCATGAGTGCGCACATGTACTCAGCTGGAAAGTGAGTCTTGAGATAGGCGGTTTGGTAGGCGATCATCGCGTAGCTTGCAGCATGCGGTTTATTGAAGCCATAATTGGCAAATGCTTCGATAAAGCCCCAGACTTTTTCTGCGACGTGCTTGGTGTAGCCATTTTTGATTGACTCGGTGGTGAAGCGACGTTTGTTCTCATCAAGCAGTTTCTTTTTCTTTTTGCCAATGGCTCGGCGTAAAATATCAGCTTCTCCCAGAGAAAATCCAGCCATAATATTAGCAATTTGCAAAATTTGCTCTTGATATACCATGACGCCATATGTCTCTTCCAGCACTGGTTTGAGTGAATCGTGTGGATACGTGATGCTTTTGGGGTTATGCTTGCCTTCTATAAACTGTGGAATCAGGTCCATCGGACCTGGCCGAAACAAGGCCACCATTGCCATAATGTCAGAAAATTGTGTTGGCTGGAGCGTGCGCGCGACTCTTCTCATACCCGCAGACTCAAGTTGGAAAACTCCCATTGTTTCGCCGCTTGAAAGTTGTGAGTAGGTTTTTGCGTCAGTGAGCGGAATTTTATCGATATCAATTTTTTTACCCTTATGCTTTTTGATAAGGTTGATTGCTGTTTGTAGTATTGATAAGTTTCTCAGACCCAAGAAATCAAACTTGAGTAGTCCAATTGCGTCGTCAGAAATATTACAGTCCAAGGCATACATGTCGTATTGGGTGATTGTTTTGCCGGTTTTGGAATCTTTTTGAATAGCTGTATAGTTTGGTAATGGCTTGTCAGAAATGATAATGGCTGCGGCGTGGACTGAAGAGTGTCGGATTGAGCCTTCTACTGTTTTTGCCAAATCAATCAACTTGCGATATTTTGGTTGCTTGTAGTACTCGGCTAGCTCGGGCACAGTTTCGACTGCTTTTTGTAGTGAGATTTTTTTGCCGGGTGGATTAGGGATTAGTTTGGCGATCCTATCTGGCTCCTCATATGGCATACCAAGTACTCGACCGATATCTCGCACCGAGACGCGTGCTTCCATCCGTCCAAAAGTAATGACGTGTCCGACGTGATCGTCTCCGTATTTTTTGGCTACATAATTGATAACTTCTTCTCTACGGTCATCGGCGAAATCCATGTCTATATCTGGCGGTGTTGGCCGTTGTGGGTTGAGAAAACGCTCAAATGGCAGGTCGTGTTCGAGTGGATCAAGTGAAGTAATACCGAGAGCGTACGAGATAATTGAGGCTGCCGCAGAACCACGTCCTGGTCCCACCCCAATCCCCTGTTTCCTTGCCCAGTTTACAAAATCTTGGGTAATAAGAAAGTATGTTGCATATCCCTTGTCGATAATAACTTCGAGTTCATACTTCATGCGTTTGGTAACTTCAGGTGTAACTTTGGCATATTTTTGCTTGATACCAGCTTCAGTTAGTTTGCAAAAGTAGGAATTGGTCGTTTCGTTTTTTGGCAGGGGAAATTTGGGAAAAATTAGTTGACCGGTTGGGATGGTTAGATCAATTGATTTTGCAATTTTCACAGTGTTTGCAATAGCGTCTGGATAGTCGTGAAATAATTCGATCATTTCTTCACTCGATTTGAGATAAAAATCTGGTGAGTCGAGCATTGTCATGCGTTTTTTATCAGAAATGAGCTTCCTGGTTTGTACGCATAGCAATGCGTCTTGGGCCTCAGCTTCATGCGAGTGCACATAATGCACATCATTAGTAGCAACCAACGGCAAATGAAGTTTTCGTGCAAGTTGTACTTGTTGTGTTAGCAACTTCTCTTGACCAGAAATAGCAGGATGACGTTGGATTTCGACATATAATCTGTCTGGAAAAAGCTTTGCAAATTTTTTTGCTAACTTCTCTGCTTCTTGAGTATTGCCGTCACGAAGTAGGCTATTAAAAATACTACTCATGCAACCAGTTGTGCAAATTAATCCTTCTGCGTGCTCTGCAAGTAATTCGAGATCGATACGTGGTTTGTAAGAAAAACCCTCAAAGTTGGCGCGTGAAACAAGGTGTAGCAGGTTTTGATAGCCAGTGAAATTTTGAGCTAAAAGGGTGAGATGAAATTGATCAGCGCCCATGCGTGTTTGCTTGTTCGCTCGAGACTCTTTGGCGTAGTAAGCTTCTAAGCCTACAATTGGTTTGATATCTGCTTTTTTGCATGCATTATAAAAATGAACTGCACCGTGCATGTTGCCATGATCTGTCAGGGCGACCGCAAATTGTTTGTGCGCAGCTACTTGCTTGAGCAGTGGCTCGATTTTGCTTAGGCCGTCGAGCATTGAGTACTCAGAGTGAACATGAAGATGAACAAATGTATCAGCCATTATTTTTTATTTTCTAGTTCAGCCAGAATAGCTGCTCGGACTTGTACGGGATCAGAATTTTTTGGCAACCGACGCATTGCTTGCCCCATGGCAAAGCCAATAATCTGCTTTTGTCCTTGAAAGTACTTGATAGCAATATCAGGATTATCCAAAAGTATTTGTTTGACCATTGATTTTAGTTGCTTGGAATCAACTTCATCAGACTGTGTTTGGTTCTGATACTCAGAAATTGTTTGCTCAATACTTTTCTGATCTGGAGCAGTAATTTTTTTACTCAAGATGTTTTTGAGCAGTTTATTTGCAGGAATGCCAAGTTTTTTTGCAGTTTGAAACAATTTTTCGTAAAGTGCTCCACTCGCTGCTGTTGTAAGTACTTCCGCTGTTAGCTTGTGTGGCAGGCTATATTCACTGTGCCAACGTTTCAAAAGCGTATCGGGAAGTTTTGGCAGTTTGTTCCGCAACAACTTGATTTGTTCCGCTGTGAATCTGATCGGCGGAATATCTGGATCAGGGAAGTAGCGATAGTCCTCGGCATCTTCTTTGCTTCGCTGTGGATAGGTTGCTTGTTTATCTGCGTTCCAACCGCGTGTCTGCTGGCGGACTGTTTTTTCTGAATCCAGAATTCCTGCCTGTCGCTTGATCTCAAAAGCAATGGCCTGCTCGAGAAAGCGAAAGGAGTTGATATTTTTGATCTCAGTTTTGTAATTTGGCAGTGTTGTTTTGTCGTTTGGTCTCAGCGAGACATTTGCCTCCAAGCGCATACCACCTTGCTCCATATCACAGTTGGCAATATCGAGATAGCGCAGTAGCGTGCGAAGCTTTCTAGCGTACACTGCTGCGTGTTCTGGGGAGACGATATCTGGTTCGGTAACGATTTCAACAAGGGGTACGCTTGAGCGATTAAAGTCTATCAAACTAACACTCTTATCATCTATTGTTTTATGCAACAACTTGCCAGTGTCTTCTTCTAGGTGAATCCGATGAATACGCACTGGACCGTGTTCTGTGTCAATTTTTCCGTCATAGCAAAATGGTAGATCATACTGACTAATCTGGTAGCCTTTTGGTAGATCTGGATAAAAGTAGTGTTTGCGGTCAAACTTAGAAAACAAATTAATTTTGCAGTCAAGTGCAAGCCCGAGTTTGATTGTCCACTCGATTGCTCGCTTATTTGCGACTGGTAGCGCTCCAGGCAAACCAAGGCAAACTGGACACGTATAGATATTTGGTTTGGGTGCATGAAAAGGATCGTTTTTGCAGCCACAAAACATTTTTGAGTTTGTTTTGAGTTCTGCATGGATCTCCATGCCGCAGACTAGTTGGTATTTTTGTCTTGTCATTGCGTAGTGGTTTGATAAATGTGAGCAATGTTGAGAATACTGCTTTCTGCAAATTTTTTACCCATTATCTGCATACCGATCGACAAGTTATCTTTACTTCGACCAACAGGAATAGCGATACTTGGAATACCGACGAGATTGCAGGTAACGGTAAATAAGTCTGCCAACATATTTTCTATTGGATTGGTGAGGAGTTCACCAAATTTTTGAGCGAGAGACGGCGAAGTAGGAGTGATTATGACATCGCAGTTTTTGAATGCTTTTTCATAACTATTGATCAAAAGAGTACGAGCTCGCTGACCATTTTTATAGAGTTCATCTGCGTAGCCTGCAGAGAGTGCGTAGGTGCCGAGCATAATGCGACGGGTTGATTCTGGCAAAAATTTGTCTCTACCAGTGCCAAAGCGTATGCCGTCGTAACGTGCCAAGTTTGAGCTTGTTTCACTTGCAGCAATCATGTAGTAGATCGGGATTGCGTAGTCGAGAACAGGCATGTCAAGTTCAACAGTTTCTAAGCCAAGTGAGCGTAATTTTTCAACTGCAGCAAGCACAGATGCTCGAACTTCAGGATTATAGTTATCGCCAAAAAACTGTTTTGGTAGTCCAATCTTTTTTCCGCTAATTTGTTGTGTAAGTGTTTTGGTATAGGTATCAACTGGTCTCTGAGAACTCGAGCTGTCTTTTGGGTCAGCCCCCGCTATTGTTTCCAATACGAGTGCAAGATCTGCCGCAGAGTTTGCGATTGGTCCGACGGTGTCGAGAGAGGATGCGTAAGCAATCGTGCCGTAGCGTGAAACTCTTCCATATGTGACTTTTAGCCCAGATACTCCACACATGCTGGCAGGGTTGCGAATAGAGCCTCCCGTGTCTTCGCCTATTGAAAACGAAACAAGATGTGCGGCAACAGCTGCGGCACTGCCTCCAGATGAACCCCCAGCTATGTGTTTGAGATTGTTTGGATTTTTGACTACTGCAAAGTCAGTATTTTCACTTGAACCACCGTGTCCCCAGCTGTCTTGACTATTTTTTCCTATCAAAATAGCTCCGGCTGCTTGCAGTTTTTTTACTACAGTTGCTGTGTAGGGTGAGTGGTAGTTTTGAAGTACTGCACTACCAGAAGTTGTTGGCAACTCTTTAGTGACATAACTGTCTTTGACAGAAAAAGGAATGCCATAGAGTTTGGGTTTGTCGACTGAAAACTCAAGATCTTTTTGACGAGCCTCCTTGAGCACATCTTTTTTATTCCGTAGTGAAATATAGCAGTTAAGTTTTTCATTTTCTTGCAGACTTGCGTCGATTGATTCACTAACCAGCTGCTCAATAGTTATTTCCTTTTTGCGCAAGCGAGCCGCTAGTTCATCAATACTCAACTCAAGTAGCATCTTTGTCTTTCATGACACTTGGAACAACGAAAAAGCCATCATGAGTTAGAGATGCATTTTGAAGTGCTTCAGCTTGAGAAAGCGAAGGGGTGACAATATCATCGCGCAAGACATTTTCTTCCTCTGTAGTACGAAACGTTTCCGCGATTGCGGCAAGGTCAAGCTGCTTTATCTGGTCCATGTGTTCAAAAATATCTGTGAGCTGTGCTTGGTATTTAGGTACTTCAGAATCAGAAATTTCTAGTGCCGCTAGCTGAGCCAGGTGTTGTATAAGATTCTTCACAACAATTTCTCCAAGGCAGCGACGCGTTCTCCAACTGGAGGGTGAGTTCTAAATAGTTTGGCAAACCAGCCAATAGCACCATGCGTATTTTTGAGCGGATTGGAGATGTATAGGTGTGCGGTGGCTTTATTGGCCACCTCGAGTGGCTCTCGATCAGAATCAATTTTTTTGAGCGCTGATAGCAAACCATTTGGATTTCTGGTCATGCCCACACCAGACGCATCGGCTAGAAATTCTCTTTTGCGAGAGATTGCCAGTTGAATAATTTGGGCAATCAGTGGGGAAAGTAGGGCCAAGGTAATACCTGCCACCATCAAAATCATCTGTGCTTGACCACCTTCTTTTTCGTTGTCTCTTGATCGCCCTGACCTTCCCCATATCGTCATTCTCAGGGCCCAGTCAGACAGTAGTGCTACCATGCCTACAAGAATGGTGACGATAGACATAAGCCGGATATCATAGTTTTTGACGTGCGCCAGCTCGTGTGCTACTACTCCTTCAATTTCACTTCTACTGAGTCTCTGAAGTAGGCCGGTCGTCGCGCAGACGACCGCGTGCTGCGGGTCTCTGCCCGTTGCAAACGCGTTCATGGCAGTATCGTCTATCACATAGAGTTTTGGCATTGGCATACGCTGCCCAGACACAATATTCTCTGTTACGGTGTAGTAATCAAAAAATTCTGATCTGGTGGCTGGACGAGCTTTGGAAATACTCAATATAATTTTATCGGACCACCAGTATGAGGCAAAAGATAGTAAGCCAGAAAAAATCAGAGCAGTGCCGACAAAACTGAGATCATAGCCCAAGCCAATAGCAATTAGGTAGCTTGCCCCAACAACAAAAACCACAAAAAACAACATGATTAGAGATGACTTCCATTTGTTTTGCTGAATGAGTTGTAGATGCGTCATAAGAACTACTGGTATTGTAACGGTAGGCGAGCTAGTGAGAAAGAGTGGCTAGATGTCTACTTTGACATCCTTCATTTCGTTTGAACTCACCTCGAGGTGTTGTCCAGTCTGTGGTGTTTCTAGTCCTTTTTGTTGTGCAAAGCCAAATATCCCTGCGATAAGATTGGATGGGAAAACAACTAACTTTTCATTAAATTGTTGAGTCAAGTCAATCACTGAGCGACGCGCGTACATGAGTTTGTCGGCAGTATCAGTCAACTCCCGCATAAACTGGGTGACGGTGTCATTGGACTTGAGCTCCGGATTATCTTCTACCACAAGGCTGATTTTTGGAATCAATTCCTGCATGGCAGTAGCAGCCCGCTCTACATCTGGCAGAGAGTTGGAAGAAGCCGCTTTGGCAACCGACTTTCTGGCAGAAGCCAAGAGATCGAAGATTCCTTTTTCGTGTTTGAGAAAACCCTTGACGCTCGACTCTAGATTGGGGATGAGCGAGGCTTGCCGCTTGAGTTGATTACCTATCTCCTGAATGCTGGCAGCTATTTGTGTCTTGAGGCGTTGCAGCGTGTTGTAGAGGCCAACTGCATAGGCAGCCAACGCTAGAAGAATACCAAGTAAGATAATTGGAGTAGACATATGCCGCTAGTATAGCATCCTGTTGTGACTTGGCAAACCAGACGACTCTTCGTATAATCTGGCCTGTTGGACCCGTGGTGTAGTGGTTAACATGCCTCCCTGTCACGGAGGAGATCGCCGGTTCGATCCCGGTCGGGTTCGCAAGTAAAGATTTAAGTCACTCTAGCTTTTTTTTGATTCCAATTTGTTTTCGTACAAAAAATCAACCCATCGCAATCTAAAATAACATATAAAGTATTTTGAACTGACGCGATCTATGTAGAAGTTCGCTGTTTGCTACAATACTTTTGCCTGCGGGATTAGTACAGCGGTAGTATGCCACCTTCCCAAGGTGGAGAAGCGGGTTCGACTCCCGTATCCCGCTCCCTCGCCGGGATAGCTCAGTTGGTAGAGCGGCGGTATCGTAAACCGTAGGTCAGGGGTTCGAATCCCCTTCCCGGCTCATTACAAAGAAAAATCAGTTATACTGTAAGCCAATGAAAACCAAGCGAAACGCGAATCTTACTAGCGAGCAAAGACTGCAACACATGGCTGTAGAAGCAAATAGGACGCTTTTTACATGTACAAGCGTATTTCCTTTTGCTTTATTTCCCGACAAAATTATTGTCGATTCAACCAAAGTTGTTATACACAAGAAAGTATTTTTTCTCTCGAGTGAAGTCATAACGATTCTATTGCAAGACATTCGTCTTGTCGAGATGAACACAGGGCCATTTTTCGCCAAGCTGCAGTTTGAAGTATTTGGTTTTGATGATAAGTCAATTTCAATACGGTATCTTAGAAGATCGGACGCTGCTCGTATAAAAGATTTAGTCATGGGACTAGTAGCAGTAAAAGATACCGGAATCAATCTGAAGCATGTTGACTCTGGTTCTTTGGTAAGATCAGCCAAAAAAATTGGCTCCCCAAGCGCAAAATAACTATGCGAAAAAGAGTTTCATCTCGCCTAGTCAAACAAGAGAAAAACAAAGTGGTTCGCCAGTTTTGGTTTTTTGTGGTTATGGCTGCGATCTTGATTGGTTTGTTTATCTTTGTTATTTTGCCAAATTTTATCAACATGACCTCATCATTTCTTGGTAGTGCGACACCGTTTACCCCCAAAGATGAGTTGCCGCCTTTTACGCCGACATTGACTGCACCACCCAAAGCAACCAAAGATGCAGAGTTATTGCTCTTTGGCTATGCAGAGGCGGAGAGCGATGTGTTTGTTATCGTCAATGGGGACGAGATGGCTCCAATACAAGCGCAGGGCGACGGATCATTTCAGGCTACAATTGCACTTACCGAGGGTGAAAATGTCTTGACTACGTATGCCAGAGATGTCGCAGAGAATGAGTCACAATTGAGCAGGGAATACAAGATTGTATTAGACACACAAGAGCCGCCGCTCGAGCTAACTGATCTAGCAGATGGCAGCACAATCCAGGGGAAGAATAACCAAAATCTGCAAATCAAGGGTACAACAGATCCTGGCGTAAAAGTGACAATCAATGGACAACTGACATACGCCAAGCAAGATGGAGTATTTTCGCAGAACTTTCATCTCAGCGAAGGCAAGAATGATCTAGAAATTATTGCCACTGATACAGCGGGTAATGTGACGGAACAAAAAATTTCGATTACTTTTCAGTTATAGGGTTTGCTGCTAATGAAAAAAACCTGCATAATTTTTGACTTTGATGGCGTGCTTGTTGAGTCAGAATCAAAGTCATTCGTGTTCTTGGCAGATACATTGCTTGCCAAGCACAAAATTGTTCTAGATCCAAAACTTGCGCCAAGTAAAGTTGGCATGCCTACCAGTGTTTTTATAGAAAAAAACCTTTCGGATAGATTGAGCGTTCAGGAAATGAAAGAATTGTATCAGCTTTATAAAAAAGCAACGATCGAGAATATTGAAAAATACATCACCCCACATGAGCAAGTTATTGATTTTATTAGATCTGCAAGTGTTGCCTATACCATAGGCATTGCTTCTATGAATACAACCCTCTATTTAGAGGCTGTGCTTGAGTATTTTGATCTAACCAAGGCTGTAACAAAACTACTTTCTCGTGACGACGTAGAACGAAACAAACCAGATCCAGAAATTTATTTCTCAATGCTGCAAGCACTTCACTGCACTGCCAAACAAGCTATCGTGCTAGAAGATTCATTGCCTGGCGTAGAGGCGGCCAATCGAGCAAACATTGATTGTTTGGGAGTGCTCAATGAATACAACGCGAGACAAGACTTTAGCAGTGTAAATACAGTTGGACTTATACATGTTGATCGTTTTGCTGACGAGATAGCGAGGCACTTGTGAGAACCCAGTACGAAAAAACAATTGGTTCAAAAAAAGTATTGTTGAACTGTGCATGGATAAAAATCGCTGCCAGAGCATAAGCAATGATAGGCTCTTTTTTATAGATGCTCCTGATTCCTTTGACTAGAGCTGGTGCAAGTAGTAGCATCCCCACAACGCCAATGCTTTGGTACAAAAAAATAAAAATGTTGTTTGCCTGCAATCCATGGTCCATGCTTTTATTTTCTAAAGTCGTTTGACGCGTACTCGAAAATAAACCAGTTCCAAACAATACTTTCATGGGTTGCTTCTGTGTTTGTATAATTGCTTTATCATTGTCAATACGACTTGTAATCGTGCTAGATCTAAGTAAGTTAACTCCTTCGCCAGTTGGCTTTGGTAGTACCACGATAGTTAGTATGAGTACGAGTGTTGTAAGCACCACCAACAATCTTTTTGACACAGCTTGTGAGGCCAAAAAGACGGCAGTCGCCAAAAAGCTAGCACGAGAGAAAGTAGCTGCGATTGTCATTGATAATACTAGTGTTCCAGCAAGGATGATTTCTGGTCGCAGTTTTTTTGTCCAGGTCCAGAGGTTTGCCAGAGTGAGTAGCAAAATAATACCGAGGTAGTTTGGATCAAGCATGCTGCCGATAGCTCTGTAGTAGTGATCATCCCAACCCAGAATTTGCAAGAAGCGAGTGTCGGGCAGAAACAAGTACTGGAGACTGCCAATGATTGCCATGCCTACTCCACTCGCGAGTAGAAAGAATCGTAGTCGTAGTTTGAGTTTATCCGTCGCCGATTGGTATACAACCCAGGCAGCACTTCCGTACAAAAATGCTCGCACACTAAGCAGGAGCGCGCGCTGATCAGTTGTAGTCAGCTCGTGGAGCAGTACGCCGCTGACTGTCAAAATTGTTAGTATTTTGCTATTGGTAGTAAGATTTTTCCAGCTAGTAAACAGTATTTTTGCGTAGCGTTGCCTGCATGTAAATAAATATAGCAGCAGGGCGAGCTCATGGGCGTACTGGGCACCCCAGGGAAACGGTAGGCGTTGGAGTTGACCTAGGGCTAATAAAAAAATTAGTAATAGGAGTAAGATCTCTTCTTTGTTGCGTAGTAACTTACTCATGTTGTATGTACCCGGTGATACTGTATGCTCTAACAAAGAAGGAGTGCAGACTCATAAGGGTAGCATAGGCGAGACCTCTCCAGCCATCGAGAAACCCAAGTCTCACAACATAGTTAAGCAAAAATTTTGCAAATGGGTACGTGAAGATTTCTAGACTCAAGCGAGTAAGTGATTTTTTTCTTTGAGAGGCAGCAAGCTTGGCATAATGAGCAACTTTGGTAACAAATTGAGATACGCTTGGGTGAGCATAATGTAGTATGGTGATGTCAATCTCTTCTGTTTTGCCAAAAATTTTTGGTTTTTCATGAACTTTATTTTCGTAATTTGCCTTATTTGGTTGCATGAGACGCAAAATTTTTGCGCTACCCCACTCGCCATATCGCAATCTTTTGCCATAAAAAATATCAGATCTTTGTAGATAAATACCGACAGCACTGGTAGTTTTGACGTGTTGCTTCAATTTGGTGAAATCCTCCTGACTAAGTTTCTCATCAGAATCAAGAAATAGTACCCAGTCAGTCTTTGCTTGTCCAAGCAACGCATTTCGTGCCGCGGCAAAATCAGTAATATTGGGAAACTGCTCATGAGAAAGCGTGATGACAGAGATGTTACTTGCCATGTTTGAGAGTCTTGAGTACGCCAAATATTAGAATTGGGAGCGGTATGAGTCTCGAAAAGAGCAGTGCTTGCCCAGTGCCATAGAAGTCGTTGTGGGTAACTAAGTACAAGAGACAACCGACGAGAGCGGCAACACTCAGGGCCAAGTGGAGATTAAGTAGGAGATACTGTTTGGTAGCAATCCAAATATTGTAACCAAGATTTGTGATGCTATGGAGTATGCCTGCAAGAGCGAGAAATGGCAACACCTCTGCGATTGGAAGCCATTGCTCGCCAAACAAAAGCGAGACAAGCTGTTTGGGAAAGAGAAATAGTGGCAGTGAAAGTACGAAGATTAATCCGACAAGTGCAATCGAAGAGCGTAAAAAAGCATTTTGTAATCGAGCTTTTTCTGTCAACATTTTGGTAAAAATAGGCAGAGTTGAGTGATTTAATGCCTTCGAGACGTCATAGTTTGGTTTATGACTAAATGCGTAAGCATTGTGGTAGAGACCAAGTTTGTAGGTGCCCAGTAATTTACCGATGAGAAAGTCATCGATATTATCACCGATATAACTCAAGAACGATGCGGGGCTCAAGCCGAGTGAGTTTGTCAGAATATCTTTGGCCCGTCGCTTGCTAAAGTGTAGCGTTGGTCGTTCTTTAAATAAATAAAATGAAGCGAGTACTTCGACAATCGCAATACACACAAGACTGAGTAGTAGGGCAAGTGGTGAGTGAATAATAGTCGCAAATAAAATAGTTACTGTTGTTTCGATAATAGAGAGTGACAGCCTGAAGATAGCCTCTTTTGAGAACAAAAGTTCTTTTTGTAGTCTGACGATGCTTGGATTAATAAAGCCCTTTATAAGCGGGACCAGGGCTGCTACCACGGTTAGTGGTGCAAGAATCGGATTGGTATAGTAATTAGCTAGAAAAATGCCGATAATACTCATAAGTATTGCAATCAGAAAGCCGCGGACAATTGCAATTACCCAGGCAGTACTGAGGTAGTATTGTAATTTTTTGGTTGTTTGTAACAAAGTGATGTTTATGCCTGTTTGAGTTGTTGCTTCACTGATGCCGAGCGCCACTAGAACGATAGCAAAAACACCAAAATCATTTGGAGAAAGAATGTGGGAAAGGACTGCAATTTTGAATAATGCAATACCAGCTGTCGCAAATTTGAGCGTTGTTTGCCAACCGAAACCACGTAGTGTATGTGCTGTGTACCCCATTCTGCCTATTATCCCTATTTACTGCTTGAAACTCCAGCGGGGAATGGCAATAATGGGTCGCAGATCATGAAACAAATTTTAAAATCATTCTCTAGCATCGTTTTAGATTTTATAGAGACTGTAGTTATTGGTCTATCGATTTTTTTAGTTGTTTATTTATTTTTATTACAACCACACCAGGTCAATGGCTTGTCGATGTTTCCCAATTTCCACAATGGTGATTATTTGTTGACAGACAAAGTAAGCTATCGAGTTGGTTCACCACAACCTGGTGATGTGATAGTATTTCATGCCCCTCCCGCTGCCAATTGTCCCGAAGGAACTGGTTGTGATTTTATTAAACGTGTCATTGCTGTACCAGGAGATACAGTGCAAGTAAAGGATTCGAGCATTTATGTAAATCAACAGAGACTCGATGAATCACAATATCTCGACAGCACTGTGGTCACGAGCGAGGGCGCTTTTACTGCAGGCGGAAGAATCACCACATTAGGGACAGACGAGTATTTTGCCGTGGGAGATAACCGACCGCATTCGAGCGATTCGAGAGCCTGGGGACCTGTTATGGCTGACGAAATTGTTGGTCGCGCTTTTTTCCGCTATTGGCCAGCGAAAGATATGGGCGTGATAGCTAAGGTTGTGCCTCGATAATACTCATAAATTTCTCGAGATCCTGCTGGGTTTGGTCCACATCACCTTTGAGCGTGATGCTTATTTTAGTTTGGCGATCTGTTCTCACTAGTTTTAGCTTAGATTTGGCAGCTAGCATACGTTGAATGGTTTTCTCCCAGTGTTTTAATTTTTTGTTATCAATCGCGTAGGCTCCTGGTGTTGTCTTAAATTTCTTGTCGCCCGAATCTTCTTTGGCGTGCCGAGCCAACTCCTCTGCTCTACGGACGGATGCACTTTCTTTTAATATTCGCTTGTAGACAGCGACCATTGTTGGTTCATCCAAAATGCCTGATATAGCCCGAGCATGTCCCTCAGAGATTGAACCTCCGAGCAAACCATCCTTGATTGCATCAGGGAGCTTGAGTAGTTTGAGGGTATTACTGACGTATGAGCTTGATTTACTGATACGTCGTGCGATATCGGCTACAGTAAAGCCAAATTCTCGTTGTAATTGCAGAAAGGCTTGAGCTCGCTCTATTGCTGAGAGATTGGTTCTTTGGACGTTTTCGATCAAGGCAATCTCAAGCATTTCTCGTGGTGAGGTTTTTTTGATGACAACTGGCACTTCGCTCAGGCCGGCAATTTTGGCGGCTCGCCAACGGCGTTCTCCCGCAATTATTTGATAGCCAGCAGGAGTGTTGGCGACGACAAGAGGTTCTAGAACACCAAATTGTTTTATAGAATCTGCCAACTCAGTGATGTCGGCGTCAGCTATTTTATTTCTTGGTTGAAACGGATTTGGTTCCAAGTATGAGACAGCTAGTAACTGAATAGATGTATTTGCCACCACAGAAAAGGTATACCACACCAAGCTGCTGTCGGGGAGTAGGACTTTATTTATTCAGGAAGGACGTTAACAACAGTCGATGAGCGAGAGACGCCAAATGAAACAACACCATCAGTAAGTGCAAAAATGGTGTAGTCTCGACCGAGACCAACGTGTTTGCCAGCTTTGTAGGTAGCGCCACGTTGTCTGATTATGATTGAACCTGTTCGGACCTTTTGACCACCAAACTTTTTGACACCCAGGCGTTTACCATGACGCTTGCTTTGTTTGTGTTGTCTGACTGCACCGGATGCTTTGACTTTTGACATATTATTTTTTTAGTACAAATGTATAAATTGATCTAGTGATAATCGCGTCTGGTCGACTATACCGGAGAGGACCAGATACAGTAGTGTATCCGAGAGGCAAAAGTTTGTCAATTAAGGCACTCATTGTATATTCTTTGCCTGCGACAAGTGTGGACGGAAAGACAATTGTGACAGGGGCGCCATCGGGAAGAATTTTTTTCCAATTTTTAAAAGCACCCAGATAGAGTTTGTAAAGTCCGCGAAAAATATCTGGCACCTGTTCGGCTTTTGGTTTTGGACGACCAAGAAATGGTTCTGTGACAATCGCTGTCACAGCCTGTACAATGCTTTCCGGAACATGTGTGGCATCTCCTGGATAGACTTGCTGATGGTGAGGTTGTTGGTAGGTTTCAGAAAACCAACGCAAGTTGTCTGTGGTTCCAGCTACTGCGTTTTTGTCTATGTCGATTCCAATACCTTTTGTTTTTAGCATGGCATTTTCAAGCAAGATATTACCCGCACCACAGAATGGATCAAGGACTACGCGCTCAGTTGCTTGATCAAACGAGCGATTGATATTTAGCAGTATGCGAGCAACTTTTGGTGGAAGCATGCCCTTTTTTCTGTCCGCATATGGCTTGCTTCGATCACGAACTGTCCAGTCATCTATATTTTGGATGCTCATTGTTTGCGCAAACATAATTTCTTTTGTAGTGATAATTAGAACAAACTCTCGCACTTTCTTTTGATGAAGTAGAACTGCAGCTGAGAGTCCAAATTTTTTGCCCTCTACAAATCGAACTGATCGACCTTGCTGTACTAATTCTTTTTTAATCTCTGCAGCATCAAGGAGAATCTCATCGCTTGTCTCCCCTGCCCTCAGATCCAATTGGGTAAAAGCAAATGTAATTTTTCCTTCTGGAATGATTTGTGCAATGCTTGTAGCAATAGTCTGGGCAGTAGTATCGTTTAATAAAGCTTCTTTTTTAAGAATCTTGACACAACCGCCTAGTTGGTTTTGTAGACCTTGTACATCAATTTTAGTGGCAGAATTGACCGCAATAATCTGCTGTGTAAGTATGTCAAGTTTTTTGTCACCAAGCACGCAAGCAAGCTCTGCCAGAGAAAGCTCGGTCGTGGTGCCAAGCTGAAAGAAATAGGTATACATTTCGTTATTTTTGTTTGAGCGAGATTTTTTTGATCGTGATCACTGACTCTGGTTGTCTGTGGCCAAGCACGCGGCGATAGCGTGATTTAGATTTGTAGGTTGCGACACGAATTTTTTTTGCTTTTTGTTTCTGATCATGAGCAGCAGTTACGCTTGCACCAGCAATTGTAGGAGTGCCGACAATGCTTGATTTGCCGTCTTGGATAAAAAGTACGTCTGGGATAACAATGCTTTTATCAGTTTCTTCTGAAAGGCTAGGAACGGTGAGCGTCATTCCCTCTTCGACCATGAACTGTTTGCCAGCTAGCTGGATAATTGCAAATGGCGTTGAAGTTTTTGACATAAGGCCGCTAGTATAACACGATTTCACTCGATTTGAAGCTGGGAGCGCAAGGTGGTGCGCGCGGCAATGCTTTGCACTATACCAAAGATAAAACACGTGACCAGAAGCGAACTACCTCCGTATGAAAGTAGCGGTAGCGCAACGCCAGTAACAGGGAGTAACCCCAAGTTCATTCCCACATTAATGCTTATTTGTGATAAGAAGACAACAAACACACTAATGAGGAACGTTTGTTCTATTGGCTCGTTGACCCTTTTGGAAACTTGTAGCAAGTAGGTGAGCAGGCCAGCGTAGAGGCAAAGCACAAACATAGCTCCTAGCCAGCCAAACTCTTCTGAAAAGGTTGCAAAAATAAAGTCGGTTTCATTTTCTGGTAAGAATTGTAATTGCGATTGTGTGCCTTGCTGCATTCCCCTACCAAAAAGCATGCCTGACCCCACGGCAATTTTAGATTGTTGTACGTTGTAAGAAGCAGTCGTGATCGTGTCGGATGGGGAAAAGAAGCTTCTAAGCCGTTCTTTTTGGTATGGTTGTAACAACCATATCCAGCTCACACTAAGCAGTACGGCCAAGACCACTCCACCAGATAGGTAGGCTTTTGGGGAAATAGGTTGGAACCAGATACTTGCACTAGCAGTAAGCATAACAATTAAGGTCATACTAAGATCTGGTTCAAGAAAAATCAAAACTGCTGGTAGGAGTGTAATTCCAAGTATTTTGAGGAGCACACCTCTGTTTTTTGTTTGGCTAGAAATTTTCGCGAGTAGCAAGGCAAGTGCTGGAACAGCAAGTTGTGACGGCTGTAGATTAAAAAATCCAAGACTAATCCAGCGATTGGTATTACGGATTTCAGACGAAAAGACAAGTACAATCACCAATAGTAATATCGCTAAAGCATAAAATAATCCTGATAGAGAAATCATCCTTGAAAAATCTATAGACTGACAAACAAAAAAAATGCCAAATCCTACAAGAAAAAAAACCAGTTGTCGTAGTGCTAAAGCTGTGTTTAGCCCATAGAGCGTTGTGACGCTGAGGATTGCGAAGCATCCAAGCAATGTGGGCAAAAAAAACTGTTTCATTATGATAACAATTTGAGCTCTGGACCGATTGAAATAGTGCTATTAGTTTTTTGTTCGATTTCTTGTTGCCAGCCTTTGGGAATTTCTGGAACGGTAATATTAGCTGTATTTTCTCGAGATAGACCGTGTTTCCTTCGTAAGACCTGGATAGTTCGCATCAAGTCTCTGGCGGCACCCTCAACGCGTAGTTCAGTAGTAATAATTGTTTCGAGCTCGACTCGTTGTGTCTGTCTGGTTTGTGTCCAGGAGACTTTTTTAATATTAGTTTCTGCTTTAAGCACGTCAAGAATTTCATCACTTGGTTGAGCCATTGCATCCCAGACATTAAGTTGACTCAATGGTTGGCGGATTTTAATTCCAGCTTCTGCTCGAGCAGCATGTGCTTGCTCGACAATCTTTCGTATCAAAGTCATCTCTGTTTCTAGCTCAATATCGAGCAGTTTGGGATTGTGGCAAGGCCAATCGAGCAGGTGAATGCTTCGAGAGTTGTCAGAAATTTGCTGGTGCACAAACTCAGCAAAGAACGGCGTGATTGGGGCAAAGAGGAGTGCAAGTTGTGTAAGTACAGTGCCGTACACTCTCAGAGATTCTGGTTCGTTGTCATCTGCAAGCCGCTCTCGACTTCTCCTGACGTACCAAGTTGATAATTCATTGACAAACAGTATTAATCTGCGTGATGCATCAACTATATTATAGGCATCCATATCTTTAGTTGTTTCGACAATACAACTCTCTATCCGACTTAGAATCCAGCGATCAAGCACATGCTTTGGCTTGGTTGTAACTGGATCTAGCGACGTGTTGGCGCTATTATTAAGTTTGTACAGTGAAACACAGTTGTACCAAATAAGAAATACATTCTTTCGTATATTAGAGACATCTTTCTCTACAAAGTTTATATTCTCAGCTTTCATAACTGGAGAACTCATTAGGTAGAGACGCAAGCTGTCTGCACCAAATTCATCAATGACTTTGAGTGGATCAGGGAAGTTTTTTTTGGACTTGCTCATCTTGGTACCGTCTTCTGCTAAAATAGTGCCGGTTGTGAGCGTGTTCTCGACGGCATGTTTGCCAAAAATGCCAACTGACAAGACATGCATTGTGTAGAACCATGCACGAGTTTGTGCTATGTACTCACTCACGAATTGCGCAGGATATGTATCCTCAAATGTTTTTTGATTTTCAAATGGGTAATGCCTGGAGGCAAATGGCATTGAGCCAGACTCAACCCAGCAATCGAATACTTCTGGTACCCTTCTCCCTTTGATGGTTTTTTCATCGTTCACCCAAACACAAATGTCGTCGATGCGTTCACGATGCAAATCTTCTATATTCTCAACTTGGTTTGGATCGGTCGCCCACTTCTGTAGTTCGGCGATCGAGCCAATAATTCTTTCTTGTCCATCCTCAGCCCGCCAGATAGGCATGGGGGTTCCCCAGTATCGCGATCGAGAAATATTCCAGTCTGGAGCAGTCTCAATACCTTTTCCAAATCTGCCCGTTTTAAGGTGCTTTGGGTACCAGTCCATTTTTTTGTTTGCAGCCAACAACTGAGGTTTCAAGCGTTGAATATCGATAAACCAGGCTGGGAGGGGTGCGTGGTAGAGTCGGGTGTTGCAACGATAGCATTCGGCGACACTATGCTCGTGCACATCTTGTCTGTAGATGAGATTGCGATTTTGTAGGTCTGCATCAATGAGCCTATTGGCTTTGAGAATAGGTAGTCCGGCCCAAGGAGTTACTTCAGCTTTAAGTTTTCCATGTTCATCGACATGCTCGATGATTTGAATGTCATGTTTTTGCATCACCCGATAGTCGTCTTCGCCATATGCAGCAAGTGTGACGACACCTGTTCCCTCATCATCAGTTACGAAATCGTCAGCAATGATACTGCCGATTTTTTCTTTTGCTGTTCGTTGTTTATAAAAATCAAAGTGCAGTTCAAATGTGAGCTTTGTAAGTTCGCTCCCAGATTGTTTTTGTAGCACCACATATGGTTGGTTGTTGAGCATTGATAATCTAGATTCAGCCAAAATAAATTTTTTATTTCCTTGTTGGACAGTTAGGTAAACCAAGTTGGCGTTGACTGCAAGCGCTGGTGTTGCCAACTTATTCCATGGGGTGGTTGACCAAGCAAGCAGGTAAAGATCATCCTCACCCACCACTTTATATTTATAGGTTGTGGCAGTATCTGTGACAGTTCGGTAACTGTTATCCATCGAAATCTCAAAATTTGAGAGCGGAGTGGTACAGCGTGGACAGTATAAGATTACTTTCTTACCTTGGTAAACAAGTCCTTTTTCTGTGAGTTGTTTAAAGCCCCACCAAACCGATTCCATGTAAGTTTTATCCATTGTTTTGTAGTTATGTTCAAAATCAACCCAACGCCCCAGTCTTGCAATAATCGATTTCCACTCATTATCTAGATGCAAAACTTCGGATCTGCAGGCTGCGTTAAAACGGTCAATACCGTACGCCTCTATTTCTTGTTTTCCTTGGGAAAATCCAAGTTTTTTTTCAATCAAATTCTCGATCGGAAGGCCATGACAATCCCATCCCCAGACTCGTTCAACACGATACCCCTTCATGGTCCAGTAACGAGGGAAAACGTCTTTGCTTGTCGAGCCCAACAAATGACCATAATGTGGCATGCCAGTGGCAAAAGGAGGACCGTCATAGAAAACGTACTGCTTAGATTGAGGACGGTTTTCGATTGATTTTTTGAATGTCTTAGTTTTGTCCCAAAATGCCAAGATAGATTTTTCTAAATTGGGGATATTTAGCGATTTTGGAAACGAAGCAGTTGTTGCCATACTGGTGTAAAGTATAACAGCTACTGTTTTTTTCGCAGGAATGCAGGAATTTCAAATTCGTCTTCAAATTCTGTTGTTGGAGTAGCGCTTTTTGCTTTTATAGCTGATTTTGGCTGTTCATCTGATCGAAAGCCATCAGACTGCACAAAGGGAGATTCATTTGTTTTGCTTGATGTGATCTGTGTTGTGGTGAGCGGCTGTGTGTAGCCATCGGGTGTTCGATCAATTTTAGTCTGAGTTGGTTCTGATGGTTGTGATCGAGAGAGTCTAGATTGAGAGTCGCTGCTGAAAGCGCCAAATGGCTGTCGCCTTGAGCTCGCGTAGCCCATTTGTTGTTCGTCAAATCCGGTAGCAATTACACTGATCTTGATATTATTACCCATAGTTTCGTCGATAGTTGCCCCAAAGATTACATTTGCTTGTGGATCGGCTGCGTTGGAAATAATCTGAGAAGCGTCGGAAACTTCTGTCATAGTCATGTCTTCACCACCGATGATATTAAAAAGAATTCCCCTAGCGCCTTCGATAGAAACCTCAAGTAGAGGCGAGGCAATAGCCATGCGAGCAGCTGTTGAAGCTCTGTTTTCGCCACTTGCTTCCCCGATGCCCATTAACGCAGATCCTGAGTCGGTCATGATAGTTTTAACATCAGCAAAATCAACATTGATTAGTCCGGGCACAGTAATCAGATCAGAAATGCCTTGCACGCCTTGTCCAAGGACATTGTCTGCCAAACGAAATGCGTCAAGCAGGGTCATTTTTTTATCTACTACGTCCATGAGTCGTTGATTGGGGATCACAATCAACGTGTCCACAGTCTCACGCAAGAAATTAATGCCTTCTTCGGCTGCGTGCATCCGCTTGTTGCCCTCAAATGCAAATGGCTTGGTGACTACGGCAACTGTTAGGGCTCCTGATTGCTTGGCAATTTCAGCCACAATAGGTGAGGCACCAGTGCCAGTGCCTCCCCCCATACCAGCGGTAATAAACACCATGTCAGTGTCATACAGCAAGTCTTTCAATTTTTCATATGACTCTTCGGCTGCAGTTTTGCCTACTTCAGGGTCTGCGCCAGAACCAAGTCCTTTGGTAAAGTTGGAGCCAATTTGTAGTTTTGTTTCTGCTTGGGAGGTGAGTAGTGCTTGAGCATCAGTGTTGATGGCAATAAACTCAACACCTTGGATCTGCTTGGAAATAATCATCGAGTTAACCGCATTACTACCACCACCACCGATGCCGATTACTTTTATTTTTGCGAAAGTAGTATTTGAGGGTTTAACTAGTGCCATATCGATATGTCTCGCAGTGTATCATTTATCATCCTAGAATCAACCGGATTACGTAGAAACTATGGTAGTAATGAAGCAAGTAGTTTTTTTATAGAAGTAAGTACCGCGCCAATATTAAAACTTGGAAGTGAAGAAAGCGAAAAGGATCGCTTCTGTGAGCTACCGCCTTGCCTTCTACCATACTCGAGCAAGCCAATTGCTGTAGCAAAGGATGGTTTGTGAATGTCGTTTGTTAGACCGCTAAGTGCTAGGGGTTCGCCAACTCGCACTGCCATTCGAAGTTCTTTTTTTCCGATGTTTGCCATATTTTGTGTACTAGCACCTCCACCAGTTAGGACAATACCGGCAGGAATCTCATCGAGCACATTGGCTTCAGACAGAGCAGTTTCTATTAGTGAAAAGATTTCTTGTATTCTTGGAATCATGATTCCCTCAACAATTGCTTTTCTGGAAAGTTCTTCATCGTTGTTATCGATAACGCCAAAATCCTGTAGCTTTAGCACGTCACTTTTTTTCTTGCGTGCAGTGAAGTCTTCTTTTGATTCTCCGGGTAGTGGTTTTTGAACATCTTCGCCAGATTCTGAAAGCGCAACCTTAATCTTTTCTGCTGTCTCGAGACTGACGCGACAGCCAAGCGCAATGTCTTGAGTAATGTGACGAGCGCCAACTGGTAATGAGGCAGAAAAAACTAGCGAGCCTTCAAGATAGGCGCAAATTGAAGTTGAGCCTGCACCGATATCAACTAAGGCAACACCAAGCTCCTTCTCAGTTTCAGTTAGTGTAACCTCGGCAGCTGCCAGACCAGAGAAAACAAAGTCATCAATCTGTAAACCAAGATCAAGCAAGCACTTTTCAATGTTGATGAGCGTTGTATTGAGACCAGTAATGATATGCGCTTCAGATTCAAGTCTGACACCAGTCATGCCGACAGGATCTTTAATGCCTTCCTGAGAGTCAACTTTGTAGGCATTGGGAATGACATGAATGATTTGTCGATCTGATGGTAGCGAAAGCGCGCGCGCAGCTTCGGTAACTCGTTCTACATCTGACTTGGTGATTTCCTGTTGTGGTGAGGCAACAGCTACCACTCCTTTGGAGTTGAGTGACTGGATATGAGTGCCACCAACCGAGATGTATGCTGACTTTACTTCAAGACCAGCCATACGCTCTGCCCCGTCTAGACTTTGTGTAATTGTATCGAGCACTTTTTCTAGATCGATAATTTGACTTTTGCGCATGCCACGTGCTGGCACGACACTAACGCCAAGCACTTGTAACTTCTGGTATGCATCTACCGAAGCTATAAGTGTGGCGCACTTATCTGTGCCGAGATCAATTGCGGTAACTATCGAGTGTGATGGCATATTATTCTGTTGCAGTAGCATAGCAAAATTCTCATTGCGTGCGTAGTACTGGTAGGTCAAACCGTAAATCAACTTCTTTGATTGGTGCGGGAAGTGTAGAGAGGGCTTGTGAGTCCAAAATGTGCTGAAGGATTTTGATTTTTTCTTGTGTGTGCTCGTATGGCAAAAATGCGACGCCTCCAGAGGATAGTTGTAGTTCTACAAATTCAGTTTCAAACAGTACGCGTTTTGGCAATTCTTTGTCTTGCTTTATTATTTTGACGTAAGCAACAAGAAAATGATGATATATTGGTAATATAGTAGTATTTTGTTCTGTAAATAGTGTCGGAGTTATAACTTGTATATCTGTGTTTTCGTTTGATCCTGTAAGTAATTTTGCAGTGCCAGAGTCTGAAATGGAGTAACGATCGGTATCATTAAGCAGCACAGTGTAAAGCTCTGGCTTTCTTGTAAAATCAACCTCGAGTGTTTGAGGAAGCGAAATGTGATATGACTTGAGCGCAATATTGTGTGCTCGTTCGTATTCAGCAATACTTGTGTTTTGATATAGGTTGACAAAGAAGATACTCGTGCCACGCAATTTGTACAGTTCTTCTGTGGAACAAACTTCGGTTTTCTCAATACTACACGTGATGTGTTGTATCCGCAAAAGCCTTGTTATCAGCACAAATGTCAGGATGGTAGCAATAGAAACAAGTATCAACTTTTTTTTCAAAAATCTCATACAGCTTTAGCAAGTGAAGAAACAATGTTCCAGAGATTTTTATTGCCCTGGGTATTTGTTTTTTGTCGGAGATTTTTTTTTCGTCGGGCAGATCGGTGGGTAGCTAGATTTTTTATTGCAGTTATAAGACTATCAGGATTAAGTTTATTTTGTGGCAAGATAATTGAGTTGCCAGATTTTGCTGCTATCTCGGCATTGCGTAGTTGTTCTTGTTGGTGTGAGAATGGTAGTGGGATAAGTATTGCTGGCAGTCCAAAGTGTTGCAGTTCAAACAGGGTGTTTGCTCCTGCTCTAGAAATAACGATCTGAGCATGAGTGTAAAGCCAAGCAAGTTCAGTTTCTGTTATCCACTCACGCACTGAGTAACGGGCTTGTGCAGGGTGGGAGAGCTGACTAGCTGCGTCATGAAGCTGTTGCGCATAATTAGTTTTTTTGGTGGGCGAGCCGCATTGATGCACCACAGTCCAGTCACGCGTCAATTGTGGCAAGACTTGAGCGATAGTGGCGTTTATTACCTGAGAACCTTGGTTGCCGCCAGTGATATACATAACAGGTAGCTCGAGGCTGCCAAGCCAACTTGGTTTTTTGGGCTGGTTGTTTTCGAGCTTGTGTCGCAGTAGGTTGCCAGTGAAGACTACTTTTTTTTCTGAAAATTTTTCAAGTAGATGCTTGTGTGATACAGCAATCTTTTTACTAAAAATGCCAATAATTTGAGTGCTCAAACTAGCTACAGCTGTTTGTTCGTGAGTGACAACCGGGATATGTTGCAGCCAAGCTGCTAGGGCAACGGGAACAGCTAGATAGCCCCCAAACAAAACAACTACATCTGGCTTTTCTGTTGAGATTATCTTGAATGCTCGGATAATGCCAATTATTACTTGCCATGACTGTAGCAGTAATTGCCAGGGTGAGTGGAATGTTAATTTTCCGGATTGAAAGGCAATAAATGGAATGCTTCGATCGGTAGCAATGGCCTGAATTTCCTGTGATCGCTGATTGTTTTGTATCTGCGAAAATTCGCGACCCAAGAAAATGAATTCTGCGCCCGCCTGCTCTCTCACATAATCAATAAAAGCAAGAGCGGGCGTGAGGTGTCCGCCAGTTGTTAGTATTTTCATGTATTTTCTCGAGCAACACGAATGGCTACTCCTGAGGCAAACAATATCATGATCAAAGACGATCTACCATACGAAAAAAATGGCAACGGTTCTCCTGTCAGTGGGATAAGTCCCACAGTTGCCAATAAATTGAGAAATGTTTGACCCGCAAACCAAAAAAGAATTCCGTACACTACCAGTCGTGATTCAGGTTTTTTTTCAAGTCCCATTGCTGCCTTATAGAGTTGAAAAAATAGCAAGGTAAATAGTATAAGGATGAGAGAAGTACCGACAAAACCAAGCTCTTCCCCGACAATGGCAAAAATAGAGTCTGTACTTGATTCTGGTAAGTAGGATTGTTTTTGTTGAGAATTGCCTATGCCTTGACCGAAAAGGCCTCCATGGCCAAATGCGAGTGTTATTTGTTTGACATGAAAGCCAGTACTTAGTGTATTGCTACTTGGATTAAAAAAAGTTTTTACCCGCTCAAGTCGATACGAAGAGCCAAAAATAGCAAGCAATAGTAGCGGCAAACAAAATAAACCTGCAACAAGCAATTTTTTTATTGACCCACCGGCGACAAAAATAATGCCAATGGCAATACTTCCGACCAAAAGTGTTGATCCAAAATCTGGTTGTAGCAGCAAAAGTGTGAGAGGGATAGCGCTTAAAAAAAGAAAAGAACGAATATTTTGTTTTTTTGCAAACCAGTGAGCAAAGCTAGCAATGAGGCAAAATTTTAGTAATTCAACAGGTTGAATCACCATGAAGCCGAGGTTAATCCAGCGTCGTGCTCCATTAAGTTCGAGGCCAATTATCGGCAAAAATACTAGTGACAGACAGATAATTCCAAATATGTAGAGCGGTGTTCCCAGCCGTGTCCAAATTTTGCTCGGCAGTAGCAGAGCAAGCGCGAAGGCTCCAATGCCGATGAATACACCAAATAGCTGTTGAGTGATAAGAGCATATGGAGTACCAAAAGTTCGATAGCTTTCGATAATTGAGCCTTCGAACACAAATATAAGTCCGACCAAGCTTAGAAGGGCTGTGTACAAAAAAAGCCATCGTGCAGCGCTCGCATGAGAATTTTTTTTTCGCTTCATCGTACGACGGTCAACCATACGCCAAAAATAGTCAATAAGATTTGAATAATCCAGGCACGTTGCACAATTTTTGGTTCCTCCCAGCCTTGAGCTTGTAGGGTGAGGTGAAAGGGAGCAGCTGGAAATAATTTCTTCTTGCGGAAGCGTTTTGAGAGCAGCTGTAAAAATGATGAGGTAATTTCCAAAACAAATATAAAGCCAATAATCAGAAGCGCGAAAACTTTTCCGAGTAATAAGCCAACTACCGCCAAGGTAGCACCAAAAGCTAATGAGCCGACGTCACCCATAAATATCCGCGCTGGATAGACATTAAAGTACAAAAATGAAATCAATGAGCCAATCCAGATTGCGATAAATAATGAGAGTGGAATATCAAGAATTGAGGCTGAAAGCAGCCACAGGCCGAATAGACAAATCATGAGTGATCCCGACGCCAAGCCATCAAGACCATCAGAAATATTTACTGCATTAGCAAATGCCAAAATTGTGAAGGTAGCAAATGGAATAAACATCAAGCCTAGATTGAAAGTACCGACAAATGGAATGTTAATGAATGAGATGCCAAGGTTTTGATAGAGCATTAGACTGATAATCAGCGAAAGTATGAGCTGGAGAAAAAACTTGTGCTTCATACGCAGACCAAAAAAACCTTCTTTTTCGAGAAGAAAGAATTTTTTAATATCGTCATAGAGTCCGAGGATGCCAAATGACAAAAAGGTGAAGAAGATTATATTTATCTCGGCACCAATGTCACGGTGAACACTGGTTACCTCTTGGCCAAATAACTTCACTAGCGGCAAGATGAGGGCGAAGAGAATTGAAACTACCAGTATAACTAGTAGTCCTCCGCCGATTGGAACACCGGCTTTTTTTGCGTGGAAACGATTAAAAACTGGTGTTAGCTTGCCAAAGACATCCGCAGTAATTTGTGATTTGCGGCGAAATCGCCAGGAATACAGCAAATTAATAAATGGAATTATTAAAATAGATGTGACTATGAATGAAAATAGAAGTACGCCAAAAGCAATGCCAAGAGACTGCATATGACAATGATACTACGTTCTAGCAATTTCTGCGCCAAGAGATCGTAGTCTCTCGTCAAGCGACTCATATCCGCGATCAATGTGTTGAATTTGAGTAATGTATGATGTACCAGGTGCGGTCAGAGCAGCAATGACAAGCGTGGCACCATGGCGCAGGTCTTTTACGGCAAATTGTCCAGGTTTTAGTTTTGTTGGACCAGTGACAGCTATGGCGTGTGGTGTGTCGTGGTTGCTTTTAGCATACTCAAAATTGTACAAATTTTCAGGATTTGTTACTTTTGGCTGATAAGTTGTGATTTGTGCACCCATTGCCTGCAGTTCTTTAATGTACTGAAAGCGATCTTCGTGAATGGTTTCATGAATACGGCTTGTACCTGTTGCTTGAGTCATGAGGGTAGCCCAAATCGGTTGCCAATCTGTCATAAATCCAGGAGCTTGGCGAGTTTCTATGTCAGTTGCAATAAGTTTTCCTTTATAAAAAAATCGAATACCGTAGGACCCCAGTTCATAGCCGGCGCCAATCTTGTTGAGTTGTTCTAAAAATGATTCTAGATGCTCTGCTCTGGCGTTTTCTATGATAATATCTCCCTTTGTTGCCAGTGCAGCGCATGCATAGCTGACAGCTTCATTGCGATCTGGCATCAATTTGTGTATGGCACCACGAAGTTTTGCTACACCATCAATTTCAAGTACTCGTTTTTCTGGTCGGGTGATTTTTGCCCCCATGGCAATGAGAAAATTGATGAGATCGTCAATTTCTGGTTCTTCGGCTGCATTTTCGAGTCTTGTTATTCCTTCAGCCTGGACTGCAGCCAACAAAACCGTCTCTGTACCAGTGTGTGTGTTCTTGTGGAAGCGGTACACAGTGCCACGAAGTTTTTCTGCTCGAGCATAGAAAACTCCATTTTTAAGGGTAATTTCTGCACCGAGTGCGCGCAGCCCATCAAAGTGCCAATTGAGTGGTCGCTTGCCAATTTTGTCACCACCGGGGATTGGCACAATCGCCCGACCAAATCGAGCGAGCAGCGGTGCAATGAACATACTTGAGAATCGACCTTCTGAACCAACTGCTTTCGAGAGTTCAAATTTGTGCAGATTTTTTGGGTCAATAACTAGAGCTCGTTCACCCACGGCTTTTACCATGCCGCCGAGTGATGTGATGATTTTGCCGACGGTAGCAACATCTTGAATATGCGAGAAATTAAGGATGCGTGAAGGAGTATGGGCGAGAAGTGTTGCCAGCATCAACTTATATGAGGCATTTTTTGCTCCGCCGATGCGAACAGAGCCAAAAAGCGGTTTGCCGCCAACAATCTTAAATGTATTCATAGTATTCATTATAGCGGAGTAAGGAACGCTAGTTCTTCTTGGGTAAAGCCTTTAAAAAAAATTTCAGGCTTGAGTGAAACATTGTATTTTATGTATACCGCTTGGTGGATTTGTCTCATAACGGCAAGATACTCGCTAGCCGTTGCTCTGCCAGTGTTTACTATAAACGCAGCGTGCAATTTTGAAATTTCTGCATCACCAACTTTTGTACCTGCCAAACCAAGTTCCTGGTCGACTAGATAGCCAATACTGGGGGTTGGTAGCGCAAGTTCTCGCTGTTGTTTGGCAGTAATATTTTGGAAGACACAACCAAGCGAGCGAGGCGGTTGTTTTTGTTTTTGTCTGGACCATTTTGTGATTATGGCTTGCGCTCGTTCTTGATCTCCTCGATACAGACGCAGTCTGAGTGTCAGTAAGTACTCATCTGTGTGGTGAAATCTAGAGTAATCGTAGTCAAATTCGAGTTGGCTAGCCCGTAGTGTTTGTTTATTTCCTGATGCATCAAGTACTTCTACCGACTCAACAAATTCAGAAATATAGTGTGTACCACCGTGGATATTATTTACCACTGCTCCACCAAGCGTAGCTGGTATCTTGGTGAACCATTGCAGGCCAGTAATGCCTTGTCGCACCAATTTTTGAATCAGCACAGGCAGTGCTGCTCCGGAATCGATCTCAACCAAAACTTGTTCTGCCGATTTCTCGTCGTAGTCAAGATCTTGGAACTGTGGCATGTTAGTGTCGGCTGTTGCAGCTTGCCAGCGAGCAGTAAGTTGTTCAGGATCTTTTGGGGTTAGATTTTGGTCTAGTATTTTTAGATTGTTGGTTGTATTTTTTATGACTAAACCGGTAATACCTCGATCTGCTATTAGTGTGTTTGCACCCCAACCGAGTATGGTAATAGGGATTTTTTCTTGTATTGCTATCTGCAATACGGCCGTGAGGTCTTGTTTGGTCGAAATACTGCAAAACAACTCAGCAGGTCCACCAATGCCTACAGTTGTGTGATGCGCGAGCGGTTCGTTTGCCCGAAAGGCGACGCTGGGACAGGCTTGCTGGAGTATATTTTTCCATGTCCGCATGATGTTATTGTAACAACTCATGTACTTGATAAATATCGCCTGCTCCAAGTGTGATAAAAACGTCGCCAGGCTTTAACTCTTTTTTGCACCACTCTGCAAGCTCTGCAATGCCCGAGAGCGATTTGGCAGAAGGCAATAGCATTTCGCTTTGTATGCTTGTATCTGCTTGTTCTCGAGCTGAGGCATAGATTGGGAGCAAGAGCATTTCATTTGCACGACTGAGTACCTCTGAAAATTCTGAAAATAATTTTTTTGTTCTAGAGTAGGTATGTGGTTGAAATGCAAAAACAATCCGTTTGTTTGGTTCCCAGTCTTTTGCTGCGGTTATTGTAGCCAAAATTTCACTTGGATGATGAGCATAATCATCGTAGTACTGCACGCCATTGTGTATCCCTTTATTTTCAAAACGACGTTGGGTTGAAGCAAATGTGCGTATGGCCTCTATGCACTCAGCAATTGGTAGACCAGCAGCTACACAGGCCGCAATAGCTGCCGTCGCATTTAGTAAATTAAAAAAACCAGGTACTGCTAGTGATACTTTATAAGTAGTATTTTTGTAGTGGAGTGTAGTCGTAACTACTTTATCTCGTGTCTCACTATTTTTTTCAAGAAAATAGGTGTCATGAGCGTTAACTCCGTAGGTAATTAGTTTAGCAACTTTTGTAGTGAGTAACTTTTCTGATGCAGAATTAAGAATGAGGACTCTTGGCTTTTTTATCTGTCCAAAAAACTGATTAAAAACTGTTTGTGTAGCAGCTTCATTGGCATAGACGTCGGGATGATCATGTAATATGTTGCTACAAACAGCAATGCTTGGTCGCAAGTACGAGAAACGAGCAACCCGAAGTTGTGGGTTAGGCTCTGTAGGATTAGTTACGTATTCGTCTGCCTCTGCGACAAAAATTTTACTCGATTTAGCATACTTGCCAGTTTGCTTGAGTCCAATGATTTTTCCTACTCCCACCGCATATGATGGATTTTGCCGCAACTTGGTAAGGATCCAAGCAATCATTGCAGAAATTGTTGATTTACCCCCGACACCACAAACAGCAATACCATGTTTCTGATTAAAGAAAAGAGCCAGAACTTCAGCATGGGAAAACACAGGTAGTTTTTTGGTAAGCGCTGCCTGCACTTGAGGATTGTTGATCGCTTGGTGCGCCGCGGTATAAATAACGCAGTCAGTTTTATCTGGCAGTTTGTCAGCAAATGAGATTTGGATTTTGAGATGCAGTTGGGTGAGCATTTTTTGCGTTACAAACTCTTCTGCGACGTCACTGCCAGTAACCGAGGTGCCACAATCTCGCAGTAGTTGCGCCAAGGCAGTCATCGCCACACCTTTGATACCGACAAGATGTGCGTGCTGGTAGGGAAAGAAGTTCATATTGCCAAAAGTGATTTAATCACTGGGATGATTTTTTTACTACTATGACGCAGTAATGTGCGCTGTACGGAATCCGAACTTGATTGCTTGTGAATTGTTTTTTCCAACAGTGGTTTACGAAGTATGCGATCGTCGTTTGTCACATCGTCTGTAACGGGAAATTCTTGTTGCGCAGCATAAACAGTCAAAATTTCAGGGGGTATGGGGTCAGTGTTAATGATAATTTTGGTAAGGGGAAAACCGAGTATTCTTTCGATTGCTGTTACGTGGTCGGTGGCAGTCATATCATGAGTCTGTGCTTGTCGAGTCATAAGATTAAGAAAGTAACAAATTGGCGACTTTGAATGCACCAAAGCCTGAGATAGTCCTGGAGTAACCAGTACAGCTATGAGGCTAGCATAAAGGTCGCCTGGACCAATTATAATAAGGTCTGCCTTGGATAGTGCTTTTGTAACGGCAGGATTCACCTTGCATTTTGGAGTAAGTGAGACTTTTGCAATTTTATTTGGTTTTTTTATCGCTTTATCTAGGTGGTGTTCTCCAAGTACTTCGGTGCCGTCTTGATATGTAATTTTAAGATTAACTGCAGTGTCGGTGCTCGGGATAACATTCCCTTCAATGCGGAAAATTTGTTGTGCTACCTCAAGTGCTTTGGTAGTTGATCGATATTTATCTTGTAGAGCTGTGAGGATAAGATTGCCAAGATTATGGCCTTTGAGTCCACTGCCCCTTTCAAATCTGTAGAGCAATAGTTCTTGAATTGCTCTTTGGCTATCAAGACTTGCAAGTGCGGCAAGCGATTGGCGCAAGTCACCGACTGGGGGAAATCCAAACTCATCTCTGATTCTGCCTGTGGAACCACCGGAATCGGATACAGCAATGATAGTAGTAATTTTTACGGACAATTGTTTTAGAGCAGATACGACTGGGTAAATACCAGTTCCGCCGCCGATGACAAGTATTTCTGGTTGTCTCATAATTGTTTTTTGGCCAGTTCTGTCGCTACACGAGCATCATCCCAAGGAATTTCCTTGGTGCCATAACACATGCTCTGCTCGTGACCTTTGCCAAGAATTGCAACAATATCGTTTGCTTTTGCAGCTGCCAAAGCAAAGGCAATAGCTCTCTTTCTGTCTGCAATTGAGACAATTTTATTGTGGTTGGCACTAAGTTGTTCTTTCATTTGCCTGATGATTGACCAGACATCTTCGGTACGTGGATCTTCAGCTGTAAAAATAGCTAGGTCGGCAAGTTCGGTTGCTACTTTTCCCATTTCTGGACGCTTCTCCCTGTCTCGCAAGCCAGCTGAACCAAGAACCACAAGTAATTTCCCCAGCTTATTTTGGGTGGTCTGAAGTTTTTTTAAAGCTGTTAATACGGCTGCGACACCTTGTGGGGTGTGTGCAAAATCTACGATAACAGCAAACTTTTTGTTGAGCTGAAGCCACTGCATTCTGCCTGGAGCATGCTGAAACGACGAGAGGGATTGAATAAAATCTTGAATAGAAATCCCAAGTATTTGACATATGGTAAAGACCATTCGTGCGTTTTGTTGGTTATACTGCTCTGGAAATCGAGCGCGAATTGCTTTTGTAACGCCAACAGGCAGGCGATCACTTGAGCTATATGTGAGAACTTTTTTCTCTTTTGTTTGTTTGCTCAAAAGTGGAAAGGAAAAATCATCTGCATTGAGTACAATTGTTTTTGCATTTTTGAGCAACAGAGACTTTGCCGCAACATACTGTTTGTAGGTGCGGTGATAATCAAGGTGTTCGCGAGCAATGTTAGTAATTGCTGCAATCTCTGGTCGGATTCCCCAAGTACGATATTGATACAAACCGTGCGAAGTTGTCTCTAGAACCAAAAACTCATATTTTTTTTTGACCAGCTCCTGCATGAATTTATACAGGTCTTTTGGCTGAGGTGCGGTAACATGCAATCCCGAGTCACTTGGATTTTTTCCGAGAAAAAAGCCAATTGTGCTGATGAGTCCTGATTTGCGTTTTGCAAAAAGCAGGACATGCTGTAAAAGAGTCGAGGAGCTTGTTTTACCATCAGTGCCGGTGATAGCGATGACTCGTAGTTTCCTTTCAGGAAATTTTGTCTGAATTTGTGCTGGTAAGCCTTGCAACAAGCCGGTTTTCACAAAGTGAAGGGGGCGTTTTAATAGGTAGGCTACTTGCGCTAGCATGTCATCATTATAAAGCACTTTAAGCAAATGCTAGTTGTAGAGCGTCAGAGCGATTTGCTCTGCAATCCGAAACCAAAGTGGGGCAGCAGTCTCAGCTGCCCAGGGAGAAGTGCTTGGTTCATTTAATTTAACAAAAAGTAGAAAGTCTGCATTGTGCTGTGGGGTAAAGCCGATAAAGCTCGTGATTGTCGCATCTTCTTTATACCCACCCGCTTCAGCAACTTGCGACGTGCCTGTTTTTCCTGCAACGGGAATTTTTTTTGAGTAGGTCCATTGAGCTTCTCCGTGTTCTGCAGCGTACACGAGCATGTCTTGGAGTATTCTAGCTGAGTCAGGCGTAATAACCTGCTCTTCTACTATAGGAGCAATTTGATGGGATTCGCCGGTGGCTGGATCAAAGACCGCAGAAACTATTTGTGGCTTCATGAGTTTGCCATCATGTGCAACTGCAGCTACAGCTCTTACCAACTGAAGACTAGATACGGTGATTCCTTGACCAAACGAGCGTGTTGCAGTTTCAACTGGACGCCAGCTGGTTGGAAAGGGTGTACCCCTATCTCCTTGGAGATCTATCCCCAATTCTCTTCCTATACCAAATTTGCGGAGATACTCAACAAACTTTTCACTGCCCATTTTTTCGTTTATAAAGATCATCGCTGTATTATCTGATTTTGCGAGGGCCTCACGCATAGTGATATCTGGATAGTAGACGTCATTCCATGTTCTGATTGTGTAAGTGCCAAATTGGCGTGGTTTAGCACAAGTGTCGCAGGTAGTTTCTGGAGTAATTGTTTGTGAGTCGATTCCAGCTGCCACAGTTAGGATTTTAAAAGTCGACCCCGGTTCATACAGCGTAGTTAGTGATGGATTTTTATATCTTTCTGAGGGAAACTGATAGAATTTTTCCTGAGAAAATGTAGGACTGGCTGCAAGTCCAAGAATCTTGCCCGTGCTTGGTTCATACGCGATTGCTTCTCCGCCAATTGCACCGTAGCGCGCAATGCCATCATTCAGCTCTCTCTCCAAGATGCGCTGGATATCTCTGCTGAGAGTAGTAGTAATATCTCTGCCATTGAGTGACACAAAGTCTTGCTTGTCAGAAAGCAGTTTGCCACCCAAAGCATCACGGCTGATTTTATTTTGAACACGTTGTGGTTGGAGTTCTTTTTCGAGTGCGCCCTCAATTCCAAAGTAGCCGATATCCTCTCCTACTTCTGTTTTGCCGATGAAGCCTGTGAGTTGTGCGGCCATCGACGCTTCTGGATAGTATCTTACTTCATAGTCATCGAATCCAATTCCAGCAATTTGCTTGCGTTCGATTGCTTGCTTAGTAGCTTCACTAACCCGTTCTTTGAGCCCAATCCAACTTTTATTTTCTGCTGTTAGTTTGTGAATAAATTCGGTAGCAAGATCACGTTGTATTTCGCTTTGGGCACTAGCTGAGGCTGTTTCGTAGCGCTCTAGATCTGTAGAAACAAGTGAGGCCAGGATTTCGGCAATTTCTTCAGGAGACTGAGTAAACAAGGCTGGCTCAGCAAATAATCGATAGACTGTTTGGTTTCCAACGAGTAAGGATCCGTCAGAAAAATAAAGACTGCCTCGACTACCAACACTTTTAATTTGTTGTCCATACTGTTTGTTTGCTTGTTTTGTGAGTTCGTTTGCGGAAATAACCTGCAAAAAAAATAGTCGAGCAATAATGCTAAATGAACAGGCAAAAATCAGTGAGATGACAACTTTCCCTCTCATTAGTGTACGGCAAGTGTATCAGCCAGTTTCGTTTGATTTGCGATTACAATAGTTTTGTTGATTGGCTCATATCCGAGTAGTCGAGATTCTTGCTCGAGTTCAGTCAGCGAGCTAATCCGTGCGAGTTCATTTTCGAGTCGTTTTCGTTGTGAGATGAGTGCGTCTTGTGTTGTTATTGCTTTGTTGAAAGAAGTATTTCTTCTTACCCAAACTGATTCTGTGATAAGTACATTTACCACCTGACTAAACAAGGCAATGCCCAAAAGCCCATAGTAGGTGTAAAGATATATTTTTCTCATAGTTTTTCTACCGCTCGTAGTCTGGCGCTTCTTGCTCGAGGATTTTTTTGTAGTTCGAGCTCGCTTGGCTTGATTGCTTTTTTTTGTAGTTTTTTTACCCGGTTACAGCTATCCCACTGTGCAAATTGTTGTTTGACAATTCGATCTTCCCCTTCATGGAAGGCAATGCAGACAACTCTGCCACCTTTTTTTACTAGAGAGAGTGCTTGGGGTAACGCAAGCTGAATTTCGCTGAGTTCACCATTTACCGCCAGACGAAGTGCTTGGAATATTTTGGTTGCAGGATGTAGTAAGCCAGACTTTTTGTGAGTCACACTCTGAATACAGCTAACAAGTTGTGTTGTGGTAGTGATTGGTTGTGGTGCATTTTTTATCGCTTTTGCAATGCGTCTTGCCTGTGTTTCACCGGCTAAATCTCGAAATAATTGCTCCAGTTGTTTTTCTGGCACTACAGCCAGAATATCTTTTGCCATGACCGCTAGTCTTGTATCCATTCTCATATCGAGTGGACCATTACCCATAAAACTAAATCCTCGATCTGCAGACATGAGTTGCTCTGTGCTGGTCCCAAAATCGAATAAGACAGCTGAAATACTCAGATGGGTGTTTTTTGCAATTTTCTCCACCTCTTCGGTTAGCTTAGAAAATGACTCATGTACGAGATAGAGTTTTTTTTGTTGTATCTGGGGCTTAAACCGTGCGACTCCTTGTGTAATTGCTTCTTTATCCCAATCAAAAGCAATTACTGTAGCTCCTGCTTTGAGCATGGCTGCAGTGTGACCTCCGCCACCAAACGTCGCATCCACGATTGTATCGTTTGGTTCTATCTTCAGAAATTCTAGTGATTCCTCAAGCAAAACGGGCGTGTGTTTATTGCGGTTCATATTAGTTTATCAATTTGTTCGACGGTTGATTCAGCGTTATTGCCGAGTTCGTCCATGTATTCGTGGTACGTATCTCTGTCCCAGATCTCTATTTTATTTAGGCTGCCGACAATCACGACATTTTTTTGTAGCCCTGCCGCTGCAATAAGGTGCTCAGGAATACTAATCCTGCCAAGCTTATCTGGTGTTTGTTCTGATGCGTCATTGCTCAAGAGACGGATTGCATCTCTGACAGCTCGTTGATTGGTTGAGTATTTTGAGAGTTTCTCTACCTCAGATTGAAAAACGCTGTCCGGAAATAGAAACAGTGAGCCATCTAAACCTCTAGTAATTATCCAGTTTTTTTGGGCAACCCGAAACGGCTTAGGAAGTGAAACTCTTCCCTTTGTTTCGAGTGTGTAGTAATATTTTCCAATAAACATTAACTATAAGATAGTTTACCACTATTTACCATCAGGCAACATTATGACTCTTCATATCAAGAAGTAAATACAAAAAAAACACGAAAATACCGTGTTAGTGACTTACAAAAACAGTGATAAAAAAAGAAAAGCTATTTGGCTATCACAACGTAGAGCTGGACCATAGGTACAGTTGCTGTAGCTGTCTTACCGTCTTGGTTTGTGGGATATGTTTCCCAGGCGGTACCATTCCAACCGAGAATGCTCGCAGTTTCCTCAGAGTTAGTACGAATACTGAGCTCACCCTCACCCGTCAGATTAGAACTAGCTTGGAGTGAGTATGGTTCGGAAATGATCTTCCCATCGTATCCTTTGGGAATGCCCGATGCTTGGCTAATAATAAGGTATCGAGCTTGAGCAAGCGACTTGGCTTCAATCTGAAATTTTCCGTCTCTGGAAGAAAAACTGCTCTCTTTGGCTTTGTTTTCAAAATATTTCCACTCTGTTTTGAGGCTGTAATCTTCTTGGCCAGCAAAAGTAGTTGTGAGTGAGCCACCGCGGACATCTTGGTGATAGGTGCAAGCGCCTCCAGCACTGCAGCTACCGAGCAGAATTTTTTCACGAGCCGGAAGAGTATCGAGTTGGATAGCGCCAAATGCGCCCTGAAGTAGCGTACCCGCTTGGTACTCAAGTTCATACTCGACTGTTGTGGCTGCTTTTTTTATAGAGTCTATAGCGATGGTGATGTTCTTGCCGTCAGATTCTGGAGAAATAGCAATATATGGACGATCTTCTTGCGGAATAATATTGGCTGGTTGGACAATTCGTTTTTTTTCAGCAACGACTGCTTCTGGTTCAGCCTTTGGTCGAAGTCTCCAAAAAAGCGTTCCAGCTATGG
This sequence comes from Candidatus Pacebacteria bacterium CG10_big_fil_rev_8_21_14_0_10_44_54, assembly GCA_002772695.1. Taxonomy (GTDB): domain Bacteria; phylum Patescibacteriota; class Microgenomatia; order UBA1400; family PJMF01; genus UM-FILTER-42-14. Next base: position 43,335 of record PFDI01000003.1, on the reverse strand, counting down.
CGACAATTATGAGACCGATGATGAGTGCTAATGGTTTTTTCATAAAAACTAGCCTAGCACAGCTTCCTCAGCTAGGTCTAGCTTTTTTGCTAGATACTCGAGTATTTGGTTTGAGCCAATTCTTGTTTGTTCAGTTGTATCTCGGTTCCTGATGGTCACAGTGTTATCTTCGAGTGTTTGATAATCAATAGTGATGCAAAAAGGTGTGCCTATCTCGTCCTGATAGAGATAACGTTTGCCGATATTGCTTCTGTCGTCCCAAGTGGTTGGAATTTTACCGAGTAGTTCTTGATAAATTATTTTGGCTGCAGCGATCAATTCAGGTTTATTTCGTGCCAGCGGAAACACTGCGACGCTGTGTGGACTCAGTTGCCTTGGTAGGCACAAAACTGTCCGAGAGCGTTCAGTGTCTTCCCAATAGTGTTCGGCGAGAACCATCATAAAAAGGCGATTTATACCGACTGCAGGCTCGATGACATGGGGAGTGAAGCGCCGTGTGTTATCTGTAGTGGTGGCTTGCAGTGTCTCTCCCGAGTACTCTTGGTGTTGTTTCAAATCATAATCTGTTCTATAGGCAATGCCCCAAAGCTCTTTCCAACCAAAAGGAAATTTGTAATCAAGGTCATACGTATCCATACTATAGTGACTACGTTCAGTATCTGTGTGTTTTCGCCAACGCAGATTTTTTGCTGCAATATGTAGATCTTTAGTCACAAACTCCCACATGGCTGTTTTCCAAGATTCCATCAATGTTTGCCAGTCTGTTGTCTCTGGGTCAAAGAAATACTCAATTTCGGCTTGTTCAAACTCAAGTGTGCGAAAAACAAACTGGCCTGTGGTTACCTCATTGCGAAAACTTTTGCCAATTTGTCCAACCCCAAATGGTAATTGCATACGAGTGGAGTTGCTAATATTTGCAAAATTACTAAAAATACCCTGAGCGGTTTCTCCACGGAGATAGATCTTGGATTTTTCTCCAGTAACGACTCCAATAGATGTCTCAAACAACAAATTAAACACTTTCACAGCGCTAACAGGGTTGCCGTCGGGACTGACGATTTTGTGTTGGATGATATATTCGTCCATCGCCTTGACAGACATATCTTCAGGTGATGTGTCAGTTGTTTGGTTATTTTTTTCTTGCCACTCTTCGATCAGGTGGTCAGCTCGATAGCGTTTTTGTGTTGTGAGATCTTCAACCAATGGATCATTAAATGCCGTTGTGTGTCCTGAAGCCATCCAAGTTTTTGGGTGTAGGAGTATCTGCGAGTCTAACCCGACCATATCAGGTCGCTGATGAATGAACTTCTGCCACCAGAGGTTTTTAATATTACGTAAAAGCTCTGTGCCAAGCGGACCGTAGTCATAAGAATTGGCAAGACCACCATAAATGCTTGAGGTTTGAAAAACAAAGCCACGACGCTTGGCAAGGCTTACAAGATCGTCAAGCGTTGTGGTTTTGGGTTGCATGCTGTCGAGATTGTAGCAATCTGTCAGCTATTTGACTAGTAAGTACTCAAAGCTTCGTAGTGGTTGTTCGAAAATGGTGCTGAGCTGTTGAGACAATGAGTTGTTTGGTGTGTTTGTAATGTTGTAACCGAGATGACGTACGAGATCAATGATTTTGCCACGAAGTTCTTTGACATTATCGTGTTTTTCTAGGACTGCTGCATAGACATTTGTGACCTGTGTGAAGGTTTGTTGGTCGAGTTCTTCTGGTACAAAAAGATGATCTAAAATTTCTAGCAACTGCTGCACTCTTCTGACTTGTATGAGTGAATTGGTGTCTTCGAGCGCTTGCATATGAAGCTTGGTTTGAGTAATGATGGGCATTGATTTAGTTTGAATGCAGTGTGCAGTTATGAGTGAACCTGGCTCTAGATTGCTGCCACTTGAGGAATGTAATCGTCGGACACCTTTGGCAACATAGCGATTTTTCCCCTCCTCTTTTGTAAGCAGCGTCACTACTCTATCAAGTTCTCCGACATTTGTACGTTTGAGGACAATGCCGGTTACTCTGTATGATTTTGCTGCCATCAAGTTTCTTAAAAAGCGATTGAGTAGGTTGTATCTTTAGAAATTTGGAGTTTTTCCTGATTGCCATCTGTCTCAAGTAGTAGTGGGAAAGTGTCAATGCCACCTTGTTTCCAAACCCTCAGTTGATACCTGTCTGTTGCATTGTAGGGAATTTTGTATTCTAGCTTAATTTTAGCGGTTCCCAGTGGTTCAAGTGTAAAGAAGCCATTTATGACAGAGAAGCCAAGCTCTTCGGTGACACGAGCCGATTCTTTAAAACCCTCAGAGGAGATGAGCTCACTCCCTGCGGGAACATAAATTCTGGTCCAGTCTTTGAGTGTAGAGTTGAGACAGAGTAGGCCAGCTTCGAGATTACAGTTGTCGGATTTTCTAGAATTTTTGTAGGTAATCTCTAGTTGTTTTGTAATAAATCCATCTTGGGGTGCAGAAACTACCTGCTCTACCTCATATGTTACAAATAAATTTGACTTCGCTCCAGCAAGATTGGCATTGACAATTGCCAAGAAATCAACATCTTGTTTTGACTCGAGACGACCAGCTGCATGTATCGCCTCTGCGGCGGCTTGGGATTTTTCGTCAAGAAAATAAAACTGGATATGTCTACCGGCAATATTATCCATACCCGTTTGAAATAATGCTGGCCAAACTGTTTTTGGGCTTGAGTATGCTTTGGTAAGGACAGATCGCATCAATGGACCAATAACGCCCTTGCGATCTTCACGAAGATACGGAGTTGGTCTGGTAATAATTTCGGACAGGATGTAAATAATTTCTGGACAATCGCAGCGTGGGTCTATTTTGCTTGAAAACAGTCCATAACCCGGTACTTCTACTGGGCCAAGTACGGTCAAAAGGTCAGTCAAAACTTTGGTATCAACAGCAATAATGCCATCAACATTATCTGGTTCACTCGGTAAACTGCTGTACTCGGGGAAAAACTGATCCATTGATACTTTGAAATCAGGCGAAGTGTTCATGTCTCTCAGATTCCAGTTTTTTTCTGTTGTGAGATATCTACCAAGTTCCTCTGGAATAGGCAATTTGCTGCGGTATTTTTGATCGAGTTCATAAATATCATCTGATTTCTCTGGTTCAACTTTGCCATTCTCGACGTTTATCACCGCATACGCAGTTAAGAAACCACCGGTGGGGCGGAGCTCAGCGTTATTTTGAAACAGAACGATATATTTTTTGCGCTCACCGCGTCCGCCGGCGATACTTGGTAGTTGTTCGATAACTGGTCTGAATTCTGTTACTGCGTCGACAGCCGCCGAACTCAGATTTTGTGCTTGCAAGATTTGCGATCTGATCGCTATGTTCTGAATGCTTTCCGGATATCGTGTTGGTGAGATGAGCGCAAGCTCCGATTCTGTAGATTTTAGGTCTGCTGCGATTTCATCCAAAATGGGTGAAATTTTATCGAGTGTCTCGAGCACGATTTTCAATCGATCTTCGGCAGTACCGCCTTGGAATGTACCTTCCCCCGAGAAGCCAAGCACGTCAGCATAAGGTACTAGTGCGTCGACAGACTTTTTAGCAGCGGCTAAGCCAGATTGAGCTGCGGCAAATGCGTGTTCGCCATCAAGGTAGTAATTGCGAATTATTGGAAAGTACTTATAGAATGAAAGTTGCTGATAACTTTCTCTCATCTCAAGTAAGTGCTCGTCTAGTTTTACGAGGTTTTCCTGAACTGGTGGTAAGTTTTGTGCTTTGAAGTGTCCGTATGTTTCTTGGCCGATTAGCTTGGTAGATTCTGCCTGAAGTTGCATTGACTGCAATACTTGATAGGTTTTGAATACAAGAGAAACGAGAATGCCTATGAGAATTGTGGTGACGATGAGTCCAGCTATTGCAATTTTTTGCCATGTTTTCCGGGCGAGCCACCAAGTGCGCAAGCCTGTTTTTTGAGCCGCTTCTTCAGTTGTTTGAGAGATTGTTGCTGCTTGATTTTTTATTTGTGACTGGTGTATGGCTTCGAGTGGCATATGAGTTCTCAGTATAGCAAATATATGACTGGCACTCCAATCACCACTTTGAAATCATAGCTCCAGGTGTCTTGAGTAAAATAAGAATGTCTCGCCAGATAGAAGGATTGCTTGCATACTGCGCATCCATCTTGGCTCGTTGGGCAAAAGGGATCTCGTTGCGACCACTGGTTTGCCAGGGTCCAGAAATACCTGGCTTTACACTGAGAATTTTTGTAATATATGATTTCGTTTCGGGATATCGCTCGCTTTGTTCATCGAGCTCTTTACGTACATAAGCGCGAGGACCAACCATAGACATTTCGCCTCGCAACACATTGAGCAACTGTGGAAACTCATCGATGGTGAGTGAGCGAAGTATTTTTCCCAACTTTGTTATGCGGGGATCATTGGGAATTTTCCAGTCGTTGCTTTTAAATTCTCTGAGTAATTTTTTGTCGTGTTTGTGCAGCATGTCGTCAGCACCAATTATCATTGAGCGAAATTTGTAGAGATAAAATTCGCGACCGTTTAGGCCAACTCGTTTATGGACAAAAAAAATAGGTTTGCCTGAATCAAGAAAAATTAAAACTGGCACTACCAACCAGACGGGTAAAAAAAGCATACTTAATCCGAGAGCAACGGCAAGATCAAGAAGGCGCTTTTGAGCTAAATACGTCATGAAAGTCTTATAGATACTCGGTTCTATTTTCTGCCTTTAATTGCTCAATAATTTTTTTGACATCCTGACTTCTGCCTTTTGGGATAATCATGAGAATTTCGTCGGTGTCGATCACCATAGTATCTCTTATGCCAAGCATAGCAACTAGACGCTTATTAGAATGCACCAGGTTATTGGTAGAGTCAATCGCAAGTACTGGAGCTTTGGTCGATTCGTCCAACACGACATTCCCCTGAATGTCTTTTTTCTCGAGCTCATATACAACTTTCCAGTCACCAACATCGTTCCAGCCAAAATCTCCAGGAATAAGGACGAGATTGTCAGCCTTCTCTGATATCGCATAATCAATTGAAATAGCATTAGACTCGGTGTAGACTTGGGGTAAGAGCTGAACAAAATCTGTACGAGTCGCCTGTTGTATTTTTTGGGTCGCCGCAAACATTTCGGGCAAATGTTGTTTAAAAGCAGTGAGCAATGTTTCGGCTGCCCAAACATACATATTGGCATTCCAAAAATAACGACCTGTAGAAATGAACGCGCGTGCTGTTGAGTGATTTGGTTTCTCGGTAAAGCTGTTTACTGAAAAGAGTGTTAATCCCCTGTCGAGTCGCTCGATATCATTGGCAATTTTGATGTATCCAAAGCCAGTTGCAGGATAGGTTGGAGTGATGCCAACGGTTACCAATGACTGCTTGTTTGTTGCAACGCGAACTGCTGCATTCATAACGCGGGCAAATTCTGCTTCATCAGTTACAACGTGATCTGAGGCTGAATTGATGATTACCGCATTTTCATCAAGTGAGCGAGCGTAGAGTGTTCCAACCAACATGGCAAGTGCCGTGTCTTTTTTCTTGGGTTCAGCAATGACATTTGATTTGGGAATTTTTGGTAGTTGCTTGAGAACTTCAGCTTGGTATTTGGTGTTGGTTACAACGATAATTTTGTCCCAATCAACTAATTTTGTGATTCTGCGTGCGGTGTATTGCAGCATTGTTTCATCGCCAAATAGTTTGAGAAACTGTTTGGGCGTTTTTTCGCGGGATTTAGGCCAGAGTCTTGTGCCACCACCACCTGCTAGGAGTACGGCATACACATGCTTGTTATTTGTCATTTTTGTGTCCATTTTTGTGAATAGCCCATACATCATACACTATTTTTTGCATCCTCCTTTTGTATATTTCAGGAGAGAATGATAATGCTAATTTTCTCAAGTATGAGGGTGAAAAAGTCATCTTTTTAATTTCATAAAATGCCCTTTCAAGGGCCTTGGTGTTTTGCGATGCAAGGAGTATTCCAACTTGTTTGTTTCTAAGTACTTCCGCCGCACCTGAATCTGCAAATAGTATGACGGGAGTTTCGTGGCCGAGGCTTTCGATTGCTACAATGCCGAAATCTTCTTTTCCCAACTGTAGGGTTGCCTGAGCGTGAGTGAGGAGCGCTGTTTTTTCTTTTTCAGATACAGTATTGAGAAAAATGATGTTTCGATTATGTTTGATCGCACGTCTTATGCAGTCTGAAATAAGCTCATTTTTTTGGCGGATTGCCCCACGCCGATCTGCTTGTTTCAGCAACTGCTTCTTCATCACTCCCTCACCGGCAATGAGTAGCAAGTCTCCGGTTTTTTGTGCGACACTCACTGCAAGGTCTACTCGCTTGTACCAGACTAGGCGAGAAAGTGATAGAAAGTATTGTGCTGTTGTGAGTCTCATTGCCTGTTTTATTTTGCTAAGCGGTGGTACAGCAATAGGAGGATAGATGGGCTCCAGCATGATGTTTGTGTAACTACCACTTATCTGTTTTGCAATTGTATTTGAAATAGGAATGGTGTAATCAGGGCGAGCGGCAGCAGCTTGATCCCACCAACGAAGGTAGCGAAGTGGTAGTTCTGCCAGTGATCTTATGGCAGGAATTGTTAATAATTTATATGAATATAGATAGGCAGCGTTATTCTTGGCAAGGTACTTTGGTGGGCTGAAGAGATAGCTTATATGTAGTTGCTTGGGAGAAGTAAGAACTCCTTTTGCTTCTGCGCTGCTTATCGAGATAATGATATCGAATGTCGACAAGTCAAACTGTTCAAATACAAGCGGAAAGATAGGAGAAAAAAATTGATACCACCTACGTACAAACCACCAGCGACTGGCAAAGGAAGATCTCACCCTGCTTGGTATTACCCAAGGTGTTCTGTTTGGATTATAAACAGCTGTGTAGAGTGGTGCTGCTGGAAAAAGATCAAGTAAGTGCTGCAAAAGGCACTCGGCTCCACCATACTTGGTGGTCACTCTATCGTAAACGAGACAAACGTTGGGTTTAGTTTTTGAGTGTGGTGAGGTAGACATCAGTGGTTTGTTTTGCAAGCTTGTCCCAATCGTATTTTTCGAAAAATTGTTTTGGTAATTGCAGTTGTGTCATTTTATTCTCGATTGAATCCCAGGCAGATTGGAGAGATTTGACGCTATGTGGATCAAAAAAGACAGCTTGTTGTTGGTAAATCTCATGAAAGATAGGAATGTCAGATGCGAGCAATGGCGTTCCTTGACGGAGTGCTTCAAGACCAGTCAAACCAAATCCTTCGGATAGTGAGGGCTGAATAAGTGCGGTCGCTTGTTGATATTTCTTGGCGAGTTCTTGATCAGTGATTGAAATATAAAATATAACTTGATTTTTGAGTCCTAGTGCAACGATGCGTTTTTTTACTTTTGTCACAAAAGCAGATCGTGCAGTGACAATTTCCAGCCGAATTTCTGGTTGCCGTTGTAGCAGCTTCAGGACAAGTTGTATGTTTTTGTGTGGGTAAAGTGAGCCAACGTAGAGTAAAGTATTTTTTTTTCGTTGAGCTATGAATTTCGGTTTTGCAAAAGCATCACTTACTCCTTCATAGGTAACAATTATTTTATTTTTAGCGTCTGAAAATGTTTTGAGCACTTGATTGGCAATTGTTTTTGACGGTACAAATATTGTTTTTGCCCGCGCGATAGTGTTGGCAACAACGTGTCTATAAAAAAAATACTTCAACCAGTAAATTATTGGTTTGAGTGTCGTGACATGTAGCCCCCGTTGCTCATGCCATAACAAGTCATGAATAGTGACGACAAATTTTCCCCGATAGAAAAACGGTACATTAAAGTGTGGGACGTGTAGTACATCGAGTGATTGTTGCCGCAGCACAGCAAGAAATTGCGTTTGTTCGGCAAGCGAGTAATGCTTGATCGGTGTTTGCACTATCGCAACCCAGGCTGACTCATTTGGGTTTAGTTCATGAGCTTGTTGCTTTGTGGCACAAAAAAGTACAATATCTGCTTTATTCTCGAGTAAAGAAATAACCCGAGGCACAAGACAAGAAATATACCGTCCAATTCCAGCGTGATTGAGGCCTGCTAGTCGGCAATCGATACCAACTCGAGGCATCTGATTACTTAGCGCTCTTTTTTCGAGTCGACTTTTTTGTGTTACTGCGTTTTGATTTATTTGGTTTTGCTAGAGCGTTGTCAACAATTTTTTCTAGCTCAGCCAGCTCCTCTTGTGTCGTACCGAGATCATTAGCTGTCATCGACTCTGAGAGCGCTAGCTCAGATTCTGCTTGGCGAATTTTTGCTCCTCTCGAGAAGTTGCCGACGATTACGAATACGATGTAGGCACCAGAAATTGCAAAGGTAGCAACTGGGATATATTCGAGCAATTTTGGTTGTTCAAATAATTGAGCGTTAGCATAGAAGTATTTAATCAACAAAGATGGCAGCAAGGCCGTCACAAACAAGCTTGCGACAACAGTAAAGAGGCCCTCGAGCGTGCGTTGTATTGTTGTGGCTCTAAGATTTTCAATCTTAAATTGCAGTGTTTGGGTGTTCATAGTCCGCCTTTCTTAAACGCGATAAAATACTTAAGCAACCAGCGTACCACAGATGGATACTCTTTGGCATAGTGTTTGTCGTAGTATTGTAGCATGGTGTTATAAAAGTGAAACTGGGTTTTTTGAGCAATATTTTGTGATGAATTTTTGATGCCAGACTTATATTTATGGTGAATCAGCGCAACGTGTGGATAAAATACAACCGAGTACCCCGCTTCTCTGAAACGACGACACCAATCAAGATCCTCGGCATACATAAAAAAACGATCATCTAGCAAACCAACTTTATTATAAAGAGAGGTGCGCGACAGTAGTGCTGCACCAGAACAGGCGTCTATCTCATGAATTTGTGATAGATCTTTATATGTTTGATGATACTGTGCAAATCGTTTTGAGTTTGGAAATAATTGCTCGAGTCGAGCAAAATAGGCGATTGAAGCCCAGATGGTTGGCTCTCCACGGTGTGAAGCAGGGTCGAGTGCGCCAGAAAAGAATGTTAGTTTGGGTGTTATAACAGCAACATTTTTGTGTGTATCCATATATGAGACAAGTTCGTCAAAATTTGAGTCTGCTGTTAGTTCAACATCCGAGTTGAGCAGCATGGTGTATCTTGCCGTCGTCTGAGTTAGGGCGGCATTATTAGCTCCAGCAAAACCCAGATTTTCTTTGAGACGAATAATTTTTGCCTTAGGGCAACAGGTTGCTACCGTCTGTAGTGAGTTGTCACTGCTGTTGTTATCAACAACAGTGATGGCGACCTGCAACTTGGTTTTTTTTAGATAAAAGGTTTGCAGTGAAGTTAGTGCCTTTTCAATCCAGAAATCACTATTAAAATTGAGAAAAATCAGTTCTAAATCAGGCTTATTTTGTTGCATTACTCGCTCCTATCCGGCGATAAATTATATCAAGTTGCTGTGAAATACTCTGCCAGTCATAGTGCTTCTGGACAAATTGTTTGCTTGCTTGTGCTAGTTTTCTGCGCAGTATTTTGGATTTGAGTAGCATCACAGTTTGTTTGGCAAGTTCTTTGCCTGTTTTGCCAATCCGAACATGAGCATTTTCTTCTAGGTTGAGACCTTCTACAGCGGTTGGTGTCGCTACAAGTGGTGTGCCCGAAGCCATCGCTTCTAGTACTTTGTAGCGGGTACCTTTGCCACTGAAAACAGGTGCAACCAAAACATCCGCAACCGCAAATGCGTCTCTAATGTCCTCTACCCTGCCTTTAACTACGACGTTGGGGTACTCGTTTTCAAAATTGAGAATTTCTTTGGTTGGTGCGTTACCAACAATGTGTAGTTTGGCTGTCGGAATTTTTTTTCGGATGTGAGGCCAAATCTCGTGAACAAGAAAGCGCACGGCCTCCCTGTTTGGTAACCACTTAAAAGTGCCAACAAACAAGACGGTTGGATCAGTATGTTGCAACTTTGGTTTTTGGCTAAACCAATCTGCATCAACTCCATTTGCTACTACTGCGATATCGTTTTGTACGCTGGTGCTTTGGTGAATAAAGTCTTTGTCTTGCTCACTCATTACAATAAGCTGGTCTGCTCTACCCCAGTAGTACTTCTCCCAACGTTTAATTTTGGCAATGTCAATATGCAGGAGTGGTCGTAGCAGGGGAAAAGCTTGCTTTGCATAGCTTTCGTACCCAAGATACTCAATGGTCTGTTCAACCAAAATGATTGGAGTTTTAGTCTGGGGTAGATGTGGCATCATATAAAAGGTTTCCGCGTGCAAAAGATCAAATTTGGTTCTTTTGAGTTCTTGCTCAATTGCTTGAGTAACCTCTGCTACATAATTGCGAACAACAAGAAACGGGTGTGTAGAGATTGCTGTTTTTGCAATATTTCTCAGGGTGAACGGAGTTTTTGACCTACGAAATACCCTGACATCTTCACAAAACTTGAGTAATTCTGGAATATGTTTTGTTTCTTCTGTATCTTTAATCAGAGAAAATAGGGTTACTTGATGTTTTTCACTGAGCTGTTTGAGTAGGTTGTAGGTCCGAATTTGCCCACCCGATAAGAGCGGATACGGTAAATATGGCGTTAACATGAGGATTTTCATAAGGTATTCTGTAAATTTAAAATAAGATACTCTGGTGTTTTTTCGATTAACTCATAAGTTGATTCTAGCGTTTTTGCTTCATCATCATAAGTCGTCGTGATGTAGTATTGGGCGCCAGCTGCAACTTTTTTTTCAATTTCGAAGCCAATTGGCCAGCCGCGGCGGCGTGTTTGAAAGAGGAATGAGGTGTCGCCAAAAGCAGGTGCCACAACAATAGCTTCTTCTGGCAACACTGCTTGTGCTCGTTGTCCAACTCGATAATACTCCCAGTGATTGATTTGGTAGTAGCCGACAACTTGTTGTAGGGAGAGCAATAGCATTGAAAGATACAGAGCGACAGTCAGTGTAATGGCAATTTTTTTGTGTAGTTTGTGTTGTAGCCACGCAAATAGCAGCCTGACTCCTTTTGCGACAGAGATGCAAATTATTGGTAGGGTAAAAACTTGATAGTAATCGTGCTGGATGTTACCCCGGGCTATAACGACAAAAAAAAGCAGGACACTCAACCACCAAGAGCCATACACGAACAATTCTGGCGTAGAGATTTTTTTCCAACGCAGGAGAAGTGGTATCAGCAGCACAGTACCGGTATACCCTAGGATTAACTTAGATAATCGCTCGTACCAGAGCCAGCGAAACCAGACTGGTCGCAGACGCGGAGGCACTTCATTAATAGGACCATTGTAGAGCCAGTCTGAGGCAGGAATACCTGAGGGAAATTGCAAAATCCAATCTCGCCACCACCACAGCGGCAGCAAGCTGCTTGGTAGCATCATAGTCCAAAAAACTTGCTGCCATACTAGCTTTTTTTTTAGAAACTGAACGAATAACAAAGATACGTACACAGGTGCCAAAAACAGAACAAACGGCTTCGTAAGTGCGGCAAGAGCGAGTAGCAAGAAAGAAGCAGCATAGTAACGCCAGTGTCTCGAGTGCAGCCAGTAGGCAAAAAGAGTCACCGATGCAGTTGCCAGGGCTATCATAACAGGGTCTGGCAAGATAACTCGACTATAAAAAACCGCATATGGCAAAACTGCGAAAGTCATTGCGGCAAGCAGCGCAGTTTTTTTGTCTGAAAATAGTTTGACAAAAAAATACAAACTGCTGAGCGTGACCAGTGAAAGCGCGATGGTAAAACCTCTGCTGAGTACCACGAGTGAAAGATTCGGAGCAAACCGCAGTATGCTGGCTAACAAGCCATTAATCCAAGGAAACTCGACCATACGATAGCCAGCAAGATTGTCTTTGCCAGAAGCAATGTTGGAAAAATCATGAAACTTTGGATGTAAGAGATCGACGCCATTTCTCACATACTCGTACGTCACTGAGGCCGTATCTGCTTGTCTGAAGCTGTGCCAATCAAGCACGGGACTAGTGATGTGTGGCAATCTGAGCAAAAAAGCGGTGCTGATTATCAGGAGGAAGGGAAGGTTATTTTTCATTATGATACCAGAGGTAAACTGCCATTGCCATACCCGTATTTGCCCAAAATATGTAGGCTATTTTGGAAGCTACAAATACATCAATATAGGTAGCATTGAGTAGCAAGCCAATTGAGCCAGCAATAAAACCAACAAGGATAATTTTTTCGATTGGGGCGAGTTGTTGGTCTACACGTCGTAGCGTGCGCAATGAGAGCCAGAGTGCGGTGATAATGCTACCGTAAAAGAATAGAAAACCAGCAAGGCCTGTTTCGCCGAGTGTTCGTAAATAGTTGTTATCAGTGCTTTCGGCTTCGGTAAATTGCTGAACACTCTCCTTGGTTAGCGTGGCGTATCCCGTACCAAGTAGTGGGTTTTTTTGAAACCCGGCAATTGCTTGTGGCCAAAGTGTATCAAGACGAATAGCGAGCGAAAGTCCTCGCTCGAGCGCATTTTGTGAGTATGTTCGCTCAACCTCTACTAGTATCATAGACTCGATCCCCTCTGCCGACACCGTAGCGACTAATTTATGGTCGGGAACATTAACATAAACGTCACTTGGTCTTTGGGGTGTTGGTCGTGTATCCGAAGCTACCATAACCGCTGCTTCTTCTGTTGAAAGCGCGTTTTCTGGTTTTTCGACTTGAAACTGAGGTAGAAAATGCAGAAATTCTTTTCTCTTTGTATCTACTTGCTCATACGCTGTGTGAGCCAGAGGATAACCATCCAAAATTTGTAGTAATCTCTCGTACATATCTTGACCAAAGAACACGAGCACGACCGACGTTCCAAGTGTGAGTAGGCTTGTCTGGCGGAAAAACCAGGTTGTCCTCTTTAGCCAGGTTTTTTTCTGGATCGCAAAAAGTAGTACAACTATGAGTAAAGCAAGCAAGAGTGAACCAAATGAGGCTCGTGAGGCAGAGACAGTAATCAACCAGATACCAAAGTAAAATAAAACAAAGAGCGCAATTTTTTCTTTTTTCTTTGTGAAGCTATATAGGGCGGCTAGGACAAATGGTAGGGTGATGACGAGGTAGCCTCCAAGATCATAATGACCGCCAAAAGTTGATTGTACTCGTGCATGTGGGGTGAGGTAGAGTCTGAGTCCTTTGCTAAACTCTCTATTCATGGTCGAGTAGACTGGCCAGTAGAAGTAGCGTTGTCCGACACCATAGGCGGCCACAGCCAAGAGCGTTATGAAGCCGGTCAGCAGTAAAATGCGCAAGTGATGCTTTGTTTTTATACTTGAAAAAATGATAAAGAAAAGTGCGAAGTATTCGAGATATCTTAGTAAATGCAAGACAGATTTGCCTAGATGCAGAACCTCAAAAGGAATGGTTTTGGTAATAAACACTGCACTGAGTAACGAAGCAAATCCTGCCAGCAAATACAGACCAAGCAATTTTGCTATGGGAATTTTCCAGGTTACTTTTTTTCTGGCTAACTGGATGAGCCAAAAAAGTATAGTAAGTGCTATAAAAATATCTTCTACTCGAACTCGCACGAGATAACCTGGAATCAAGTCAAACAGTGGTAACTTGGGATAGAGTGGGATAAACGCGAGCAAGAATCCACTGAGAACAAGTAAGAGATTGTGATCGATCCAGCCAAGGATTGTTTTGGAGGTAGGCATACAGTTAGACCTGAGACAAGAGACTGCGATACAGTCGGGATTGCTCTGTCCTGCCTATTGTAGCAAATAGCAGCCAGCGAAGTAGTATGCCCAGGCGAAGTATGGTGTTAACAACCGGCCGCTGCCAAAGTGGCATATGCTTTGCCCAAATGTATTGATAGCCTTTGATTTCTCCGAGTACTGCATTTTTCTGGTTGGAGCTTGCAGCTTGGATGTGAGTGATTACTGCGTCAGGTGAAATTGCTACATCCCAGTGGTGGTGCCGAGCGCGCAGACAAAACTCTACATCTTCTCCGTACATAAAGATATTTTCGTCGAGTGTTCCGATTTCATCGATAACTGACTTTTTAATTGCCATGGCGGTAGCAGCTACCCAACCTTGAAATTTTTGATTTTGGGTAGATGGCAGAAATTTTCCGATGAGCGGTAAGTCATCAAGCATCAGCATATGATTGGTGAGCGTTATGAGGTTTGGTAGCGCTCCACCCTGCGGTTGTGGACTACCATCAAGGTTGCGTAGGTTAGCAGCAAGAATACCCAGATGCTTGGAATCAGATTGCATGAGTCTCTCATAGAGGCGAGTAATCGCACCTTGTGGCACGAGCGTGTCTGAATTAAGTAGCAGAAGCACCTTGCCAGTAGCTTTGGCGATAGCGAGGTTGTTGGCATGGGCAAAGCCGGTATTTTTGGTATTTGCCAGCAGCGTAATTGGGATAGCAGAAGCTGTTGCAAGCTGTTTGATTGCTGCGAGACTTTCATCTCTCGAGTTGTTGTCAACGACAATAATTTCTGAATTGTTTTGCAACAGGATTGATTGAGAAAGTGAGGCAATAACGCTCTGCAAGGTTTGCAGGGTGAGCTCTTTTGTATTGTACGAGACGATGAGAATTGAAACGCGCATGGAATTTATTGGAACCAACGGGCCCTACCCAAGCGGTACTGCAAGTTGTTTTGTGCTCTCTGTCCAATTGCTTTGGCAGGGACACCACCGACAATACTGTGTGCCGCCACATCTTTGGTTACGACTGCTCCCGCAGCAATCACCGCACCATGAGCAATTGTTACTCCTGGCAAAATGATTGCCCGAGGACCAATAAATACATAATCACCAATCGTCACAGGCTCTTCAATAGGGGCAAAGTCAGTGCTGGAAATATCATGCTCACTTGTCCAGATCATGACTTCCGAAGCAATATCAACATGGTCGCCGATGGTGATACCACCTCGTGAGTTTTCTAGTTGTCTTCTCCCATCGAGTGTAACTTTTTCTCCGATTATGCTGTCTTTTCCAATATAAATATGTCGTGGATCGTAGATACGCGCTCCCATATGAAGTGTCGAGCCTGATCCGATTTGCATACCAAACAAGCGATAAAAGAATCGTCGGACGTGATGTAGTGGGACTACGCCAACGCCCCACCACAAAAACCCAGTTGCTAGTTCGAGCCAAATTGTAGTGATTCGACGTTGGATTTTTTGCCAAACAGTCATAGTTGCCCTCAGTATACGCCTAAGCATTTGAGTTGTTGAGGTGCTTTTTGGCAGCTTCTGTCGTCATTCTGCCCTGTGTGGTTCGTTTGAGAAAACCAATCTGCATGAGGTATGGTTCAATCACTTCCTCGATTGTGACAGTATCTTCATTTAACGCCGCCGCAAGCGTACTTAGTCCTACCGGACCACCTTGGTGTTTGCCAATGATGAGCTCAATAAGACGTCGGTCGCTATCATCAAGACCCAACTGATCAATTTCAAAAAGATCAAGTGCTTTTTGTACAAGCTCACCAGAAATTTCGGTTTGGTTGTGTACTTCGAGATAATCTCGCACTCGTTTCAGTAATTTGAGAGCAATTCGAGGGGTGCCTCTAGAGCGTTGTGCGATCGCAATAGCGCCAGATTCACGCAGTCTAACATGGAGTTTTTCTGCCGAACGCATCAAGATTGTTTGTAATGCGAGTGATTTATAGTAAGAAAGACGATGAATAATGCCAAACCGATCTCGAAATGGACCAGATAGCAAGCCAAATTTTGTGGTAGCACCAACAAGTGTAAACTTGGGTAAATCAAGTCGGATAGATCGGGCTGTTGGTCCTTTGCCAATGACTACATCTAGTGCGTAATCCTCCATGGCAGGGTACAGAGTTTCTTCTACAGCTTTTGGCAAGCGGTGAATTTCATCAATAAACAAGATGTCGCCTGGGTTAAGATTGGTAATAATGGCAGCCAAATCCCCGACCTTTGTCAAGGCCGTGCCAGAAGTAATTTTGGTTTGTACGTTGAGTTCACTGGCAATCAAGTGGCAAAGTGTCGTTTTGCCAAGACCTGGGGGCCCATATAGCAGTAAGTGATCAAGTGGTTCGGCTCGATTGCGCGCAGCTTCTATCGCAATGGTAAGAGATTTTTTGACCGTGTCTTGACCATAAAATTCAGCCCATGTTTGTGCTCTCAGGTTAGAAAAAAGCTCTACTTCTTCTGGTGTTTGTAATTGGGAAGGAGCTTGTGTCATGTTTTCGTTGTTCCAATTGTTTGCATGGTTTGTTTGAGTGCTTGCTCCAGCGTTTGGTTGTCCATATTTGTTTTGCGGACTACGTCGTATACACGTTGTTCTTCATATCCAAGTGAAAGCAGAGCCTCGAGCAGTAGTGCGCGATCAGTATCGAGTGTACCTAGTTGTAGTTCTTCTATTGCCCCAAGCTTGCTGCCAAGCTCTATGATTATTTTTTGTGCTAATTTCTTTCCCACCCGAGGAACTTGAGTAAATGTGCGCACAGCCCCGTCGCGAACCGCCTGTGAGATTTTTTCACTTCCGATCGCCCCCAACTGCAAGGCAGTGCTTGGGCCTACTCCAGACACTTGGAGTAAAAGTAAAAATAGTTCCTTCTCTTTTTGGTCTGGAAAACCGAATAACTCAAACTTTGTCTCGGCAACGTGGGTATGGATCCACAGTGATAAATTTTGACCAACGCTCCAGAGAGATTGATGTTTTTCTGCTACTCGTACACTATAGCCGACACCGCCAACCAGAAGGATGAGTGGAGTCCCGACTTGATGGAGTGTGCCAGTAAGAAATGCGATCATAATCAGAGTTGCAGATGGTGAACTGCAAGCGCGTGAGTTACTGCGATTGCGATTGCATCCATTGTATCATCGTGCAGTACTTTGCCTATATCTGGTATGAGCAGGCGCAACATTTTATCAACTGCTCGCTTATCAGCTTTGCCATGCCCTGCGATAGCTAGCTTAATAGTACCAGGATTGTACTGGTGAATTACTAAGTTATGGGTATTTGCTGTGGCGATAATTGCTCCACGCACCTCACTTACTTTGAGTGCAGTAGTTGTGTTACGAGCAAAAATGAGTGTTTCGATGGCAAGTTCTTGCGGCTGTTGACTCGCAATTATTTCTTCAAGCTCGGTAGTGATTTGTTGAATTCTTTCGGCCAAGTTTTTGGCTCGATCAGTCACAATACAGTTGTATGCTCGCAGTAAAAGCTTGCGGTCGTCGACCGATACAACTGCCCAACCGAGACGGTCATATCCTGGGTCAATAGCGAGAATTGTTATCACACTTGTTTCTTTGTGAGCACACTTTGCCAGAGATCCTGTACATGTTGAGCGGTGTTTTTCCAACTGAAGAGAGTTTTTTGTTCTCTTCCCTTTTTTTTGAGCACAGCTTTTTCCCGCGCTTTGAGCGTTGCAGCCTTCCACAAACCATCGGCTATATCTAGAGTGTTGTGTGGATCTACCAAAATTCCTGACTCGCCGACTACTTCTGGCAAACTTGCCGCATTGGCGACAACAGGAATTGTGTTTGCTTCGAGTGCCTCGAGTGCAGGTATGCCAAAACCTTCTTTCAGTCCGACAATGACAACAGCAGTAGCCGAGCGAAGTAGCGACCATTTTTCTTTTGTTGTGATGAAACCAGTCACTATAATCAATTCTTTGAATGGAGATGCTGCAATACGCTTGAGAATTGGTGCTGCCAGCCAGCCTTCCTTGCCCGCTAGTACTAAGTTATGTTGTTTTGCCTTTGTTTGTTTGGCTAGACCTTGTTGTTTTCGTGAGTAGCTTTCGAAAGCTTCAATTAGTTTAATGAGGTTTTTTCTCGGCTGAATTGTTCCAAGAGAAATAAAGAATGGCTTTGTAATAGCAAATTTTTTGAGATCTTTGGCCGCTTCTTGCAAAGTTGGTTTTTGGATTATGCCAATAGCTGGATAACAAACAGCTATGTTTTCTGGAGGAATTTTATATGTAGCAGCAATTTCTGTTTTACTTGCATGGCTAATAGTTATGATTTTTTTGGCGTTTTTAACGCTGTACTTAGTCCAGTAGGAGAGCTGCAGTCTGTCGCGCAGTGTGAAAGAATCGGGGTGCGAAAGAAAGGCAAGGTCTAGTACCGCAGAAATATAGGGTAACGGAGCGTGTCGGGGAGCGTAATGGCCGGGTGTAAAAAACAAATCAAAATTACTTCGGTGCTGATACAAAAAACGAGGCAGCGCCCATTGTGTCCAGAATTGTTTTGGTCGAACTACAACATACTTCCAGCCAGGACGCTCTAGCGGCATGTCGCTGCATGGATGCTGTGTGAGCAGAACTGTGATCTGCCAATTTGCTTGTTTGGCAAGTTGTTGCTCGAGCGCGACCAGTAGTTCATACGCATAAGTGTTGCTGCCAACACGATCGACTACATTAGCCTCATTGCCGTCTATTGCTATGCGGTAGGTAGCCATGATTTATTATGACACAAATGACTGAACAGTTTGTTCGTAGGCTGTGATAGTTTGTTCTGCCACACGCTGCCAGCTGAACATCTGCGACCTGATGATCATTTTTTGTAGGCGAAGTTGTTGCTCGGGAATTTTTTCATTGAGTATTTTTTTGAGTCCAAGCGCAATACTTTCCTCGGAATGAGGATCGACAAACTCGGCTGCATTGCCCGCTACCTCTGGCATGCTTGAGCAGTTTGAAGTAACCACAGGTGTACCGTGGTGAAACGCTTCCAATATCGGAAGACCAAAACCTTCATACAATGAGGGAAAAGCAAAAACGCTTGCTTCACCATACAGTACTGATAGCGCTTCATCGCTGACCCGATCGAGAAAACGAAGTCCGGGAATCGCATCCATGTCTTTGGTTTTGTCCCAACCAACACTCCCAGCAATGAGTAATTCTAAGTCGGGAATCTGCAGAGACTGCCATGCGGCAATCAGGCGAGAAAGATTTTTTCGCGGTTCTCTGCTGCCGACAAATAATACAAACGGTTTGTGTAGTGCAAAGCTAGTTTTGATAGTCTCGTATCTTTCCTCAGTGAGGTGTTTACTTGTCAGTACCACTTCGTCCGGTAGGGCTTCATGTACTACATGTATTCTCTCACTCGGTATTCCTAAAAAAGAAATAATGTCGGTTTTGGTTGCCCGACTAACCGCAATAATATGTGCGCCGCGATCTTTGAGAATATCCCAAGATTTTTGATGCATGCTGAGAATTTGCGGATGGGCAGTTTCGGGATACTTCAGCATTGCTAGGTCGTGGATGGTTGAGATTAGTGGCAAATCTTTGTCTGGTGGTTGCAACCAGTCCCATGAGTGGAAGAGAGAAATTTCTGGGAAAGCAGCGCGAATTTTGGGGTAGCCAAGTTTGTTCCAAAGAAAATTATACAGCGATGGTGGGTAGTTACGAATGACAGTATGAGCCTTTCGCTCCGTGGCCGCCTTGAGTTCTTTAGCAATTCGCTCGAGTTCAGATTTTTGTCGAAGTGAGGAGCCGTACAAACTCATTTTGACTCGGTTATTTGCCAGCAAGTGCCTGGTCAAATTGGTCGTATAGCGTGATACCCCCCTGCCATACAACACAGAAGTGATATCGATGCCGACGGCGAGTGGTTGTGACATGTCAGCTATCCTTGATCTACAGCGGTATTTTGTTTACTAAAAATTCTGGCAAAACCTACGTTTGGCGCAGAAAACGAGCCAGTTTCCTCAAAACCAAACTTTTGTAGCTCAGCTGCTACCAATCGATTGGGGTCGGTGAGATCTTGTAAGTAGTCAAACATAAGTATGTAGTCGTAGTCAAGTGTTGGCTCAAGCAAATCACGAAGCGGCGTGGTGTTGTCAACATAGATTGCTTTTGTACTGATGGTAGTAATATCTGGAGAGGCATACCAAAGCCAAGGAGCAAAAGCTTCGGGGAAAATAAAGACAGCAATCGTGTTTTGTGCCGGATAAGTTTGTTCTATTTTGCGAATGATTCCACGCCAGTCTTCTCGTTGGAATGATTTGTCGATAAAATATCTGATAGTACTCGAGATATTTATAATAAATAGCATAGCAATAAGCAGTGTAGCGAGTTTTTTTGCTATCGCATTTTTTTGCGGCAGTGAAAGTACAAATAGATAGCTGGCTAGACCATAAAATCCAGCGAGCGAGAGTAAGAGTCGCTTGGGCTCAACTACGGGCACAAACCAAGATGCCAGCCAAGCAAATGCAAGTGGTGCTCCTGCCCAGAATAGCAGTAACATGAGTACTTTTTGCTGCCTTTTTACCTTTTTTTGCCAGGAAAACAATAGCAAACTAATCAAGCTTAGTACGACAAACGAGCCAGTAGCAAGATATGGTAGAGAAAAAGAAAGATCGCTCAGGCCGAAAATAAACTTCCCCATCACCAACTGTAGTGCTTTTTCTTGTGAAATGCTGACAGTACTTTCCCAACCAGGCAGTTCATTGCGAAGGAGTTGCCCTGCTTGCAACTGTGCAAAAAAGGTTGGCAGCCATGGAATAAAACAGGCTGTGCTGATTACTAGGGAGACGACAAGTTGCTTATATTTTTTTGTATTTAGTAGTAACCAAATTGTCTGTGCTATCAGTAAAAATGGGTAAAGGTATGAGCTGTAGAGGCCTGCTATTGTGAGGGTGGTAAACCAGCGCCAACGCTGCTCGTACAGTGCCCACCATGATGCAACAGCAAACAAGGTAGGCAGTGAGTACGGACGCAATTCTTGAGAAAAATAGATGTGTAGTGAGGAGGTAGCAAGTAGAGCTGCAGCAATCGTCGCCGTTTTTTTGTTTGCGGCACGCTCTAGAAATAAGTACAAGATCGCAATCGTCAGCAAGCCAGGAACTAGTGCGCCGGCGGTTCTTAGCCACCACTCGGTGTGCGATGCATAACTAGCCACATGCGTAATGAGGTGTAGCAGCGGTGGTTGAAAGTCTGCCACTATATCGAGTTGTTGCGACAGTGGCCGTGTGCTTTCGAGTGCTTGGGCGGCTTCGTCGAGCCAGAATGAGCCAGAGAGGTGTGGGAGGCGGAGAAGTATCGCAAGCGCCAAAATTAGTAGCAATAACAAGCGTGAACGATTAAGAAATGATTGCACGAACTCCATTATAGAGAGTGTAGAGTTCAAGTGCTATTTTGATTTGCTGCTTTACGCAATTCCGGTAATTTTTTTTCCAGTTCTAGATGCAGTAACATTTTTTGATGTTGTTCCAATCGTGAACGTTCTAGCATGGAGGCAATGTAATCTGGGTCGATGTTATTTCCTTCTGAACTAAGTAGGCGCCGAAGCTCTTGGGTGTATATTTCCATAAGTAGCTCAAAAGATGCATTCTTAATTTCAACTACGGGCATAGTTTTACCTTTTCTAATACGTTAGAATATCTGTATGAACCGTAGCAACCAAACAGCAGTAATAACCGGAGTCGCAGGATTTGTCGGCTCGCATTTGTGTGATGCGCTACTAAAGCAAGGTTATTCGGTTTATGGCATAGATAACTTTATCACAGGTCAAGCCAAAAATTTAGACCATCTTGAAAGTAATAGCGATTTTCATTTTATTAGAGCAGATGTTTCTCAGCCTGCTGCTAATTATCTTCCCAAGTTGTTGGAGCCAGATGTAGTCTATCACCTCGCTTCGCCTGCGAGCCCTCCCAGGTATCAGGCGCATCCTGTAGAAACCTATTTGGTCAACTCGATCGGTACCCATTATCTCTTGCAGTATCTCAAGACCAGAGCGTCGCAAGCTAGATTTATTTTTGCCAGTACTTCCGAGGTGTATGGCGATCCTACAGAGCACCCACAGTCAGAAAGCTATTGGGGTAATGTCAATCCAAATGGCGTGCGCTCTTGCTATGACGAAGCCAAACGTTTGGGCGAAACAATCTGCGGAGTCCATACACGAGACTTTGGTATGGATGTTCGTATCGTACGTATTTTTAATACCTACGGTCCGCGAATGGACTTGGCGGATGGTCGTATTATCCCCAACTTCATCGCACAAGTACGTTCTGACCATCCTCTTACTGTTTACGGTGACGGCTCGCAAACTCGCTCATTCTGTTATGTTTCTGATCTAGTCGAGGGGATTTTACTCATGGGAACACTACAAAACTTAGCTGGAGAAACAATCAATTTGGGCAATCCCAATGAAGAACATACAGCGATCCAAACGGCAGAACTCGTCAAGAACGCATTTGAAAAACCAGGTTTAGAACTCTTGTTTAAAGATTTACCTGGGGATGATCCGACTCGACGAAAGCCAGACATAACAAAAGCTAGAGCGCTGCTCAATTGGTCGCCAAAAGTGTCGTTTGCCGAGGGGTTGCGGAGAGTGCGAGACTCATTTTCGAACTAAGGTGCCTAAAATAGTATTTCACCATTTTTGGTTACGCGAATGACGGATTGCGTGTTTGCATAATATTTACTATTCCCATTAAACTTACTTCTACTCTCTTTTGTATCCGCTTGCGCATGATCCGCCGTTAAAATGTATGATTTTAGTTCTGGAAATGCAGCAAGTTTTTCTTCAAGGTCAAAAATGAAGTTGTTTGGATTATCACGATCTTGCCAATTCAGGTCATGCGAGATGATAAATAAATTTTGGATATTTGGCAACTGCTCGAGCTCAAGCAATGCGTTGTAGACAAATAATTGCTGCTGTTTTGTCGCCACCGAGTCGCGACCTATATCCAGTAGGATGAAATAATCTCGATCAGAATAGAATCGCTCGCTGGCTATATTATATGGCTTGCTTGGCAAGAGATCGTAGTTCCCCGGACTGTAGAGTACAGGAAAGGATGCTTGGTTGGCAAAGAGCGTGTTTACAGTTTGAATAGCACTAGAATCTTTGCTATTTACAATATCTCCAGTGAGAATCATAAAAGCAAATGATTCGTCATTTTGGTTTGCAAGTTTGCCCAGATACTCCACCTCTGTTTGAGTGTTTGTTTTGTCATAGCGATTTGAGATAACGGCAAATGAGTATTCACTCGAGAGCAGACTCGGTTCAAGTTTTTTTGTTGTAATTGAGCTAGGTAGCGGTGAGATTTTTTCGGTCAACTTGTTGACACGCAAAAGCGCGCACTGGTCATAACAATCTAGATTGGCGTAGCGAACATCAAAGTTCTGCCTCAGCGCAGCATAGTCTTCGAAAAAAGCTTTATTGGTATTCAAGCCATAATCTGACAAAAATAACTGTTTGCCCTGGGCAAGCAGACGCTCGTAGAGCGTATACATATTGGAAAAGTCATAAGCTCCCCAGACTCTTTCTGGTGTATCCATGTAGGTCTGAGCCGGTGAGAGTGGCAATACTTGGTAGGGTTTGTCGCTAAATAAATCAATATAGTATGGTGAAAGTACAGTAATGAGAAAGTCATCGGCAGTAAGCCTGGAATTAGCTTGCAAAACTGCATCTCGTTTGACCACCTGAACTGAATTGCGGAAACTTTCTAGAAATCGTTGTCCTGAGTTTGCAGAGAGGACTGGAGAGAGCATGAGTGCCCCATACAGAACAACTTTTGCAACGCGCGCATGTTTTCCCGCAAGAATAAATTTTTGTAAGAGCAAAATGGCGGCAGGGGCTAGAATCATTAGTCGCAGTAACTGCGAGTCTTCGAGTGGTTGGCCGGTGAAGTTGTATTCATAGGCTAGTACTACCAAGAGTAGTAGTGAGAGTAATGACTTGATGCCTAGTTTTTTGTACATCAGCAAGAGAGTGGTCAAAACCAATGAGAGATTGAGGTAATAAAAGACTGCTGGATTCTTGCTCAACCACAAAAATGGCAGCAACAACATGCTGTAGAAAGAAAAATGCTCGCCAGTTATTAGGCCAGAATTGCGACAAAGAGCAAATGAGTACGACTGCCTGAAGCAGCGCGCAGCCACAAAGTTTTCGAAGGCAGGAGTCGAAGTATGAAAAGCGAGTAGATTGGAGTGATTCGCCAGAGGATTCTGTTGTAATAAGAAAAATGCCAAGAGAACTGCGGCGTACAACGTTTTGTGTTTGCCAAGGTGCATGAGAATAGCTTTGAGTGCATCACTCCCCTGCTCCTTTGCAACAAGTCGCAGGACAAAGCCAGTTATTCCCCAAAAGACAAAGGCGACTTTGGAGGCAGCAAAAACATCGATATACAGAGCATTGACTAGGAGTCCGAGACTTGCGCCAAGATAGCCAATACTTAGTGCTTGGGTTATGCCTTTGTGTCTTTCTAGCTGATTCCAGACAAGACGCATGGCAAGTAAAACAAAGCCATAAAAGGTGATAAAACCAAGTAATCCGGTTTCACCTAGTGTTCTGAGATAATTGTTATCGGTACTATCGGCCTCGACAAATTGTGTGTTCTCTAGTTTGGATAGTGTACCGTAACCACTACCAAACAGCGGATTATTGCTGAGTCCTTTGAGCGCCTGTGGCCAGAGAGTGTCTAGTCGAATTCCCATTGAAATGCCATAACGCAGCGCATTTGGTGACCAGGTACTTTTTTCTAATTTTCTAGTAGTGACGACTTCACCATCGGGAGATGTCTGGGTATAGGTTTTCCATTCATAGCCGTTTCCAACTAGGTCGTTGGGGTCTTGGTTTTGTTGGTCGCTAACCAAAGCGGTGTAGAGATTGCTAAATCGAATCTTGGTTTGAGAACCAAAAAGACTAAGAAATGCAAAAAAAATTGCTGCTGATGTAAGTAAAGCTGCAGAAGAAAGCAGGGTGCGAAGTCGTTTGTTGGCAATCATTTTCAGGTATAGCGCTATTACGATCGCTAGAGCAAAGATGTAGGCGATAAGAGCTGCTTTCGAGGCGGTTTCTAACAGGAGCCAAGCACCACCAAGATGTATAGTCTGGAGCCAGACAAATAGCACTAGTTTGCCTTTTGATTTCTTTAGATACTGTAGCGAAAAAGAAAAAAGGAGCGGTAAGATAATTACGAGGTAGGCGGCTAGGTCATAATGCCCACCAAAAGTAGCGCTGATTTTGCCTCCCTCCTCAAGATAAAAGGCTTGGCCTTTGCTGTACTCTCTATTCATGGTGGAGTACAGCGGAAAATGCAAGTATTTTTGACCAATACCGTAGATGATTATAAGAAATGTAGTAGCGGCGAGTACAAACACAGCCTTTGTTGCTTGTTTTTTGGTGCGAATGCCAGAAAATGCTATAAAAAAGAGCGAGAAGTACTCAAGGTAGCGAAAGTAATGCAGTGCACTTTTGCCAATGTGCAATACTTCAAAGGGAATAGTCTGGAGTAGAAAAATGCCCAGGGCAATAGAAAAAACTCCCACAGCAGCATAGAGTCCGATAATGCCAAGATAGCCGCTTTGCCACTTTGTTTTGTTTTTGAGTGCGTGCCACAACCACAAGCCACTTGCGATCACCATCAGGATATCTTCTACTCTGACGCGAACTATGTAACCAGGCAGAATGTCAAACAGCGGGATTTTGGGGTACAAAGGGATGAAGGCAAGGAGGAAAAGAGAGACAAAAAAAAGCAGCTTTGGTGTAGATTTCATTATTGCTTGGTTGCTACCTGAGTTCGAGCGAGTAGATATTGCACGTATTGTAGCAACCTTCGGTAAGCTTTGTTACCTTGTATAGCTCTTCGAGATGGTCAAACGCATATTGATAGCCAGCCTCTGCTGAAAGACCATAGTTCATCACGAACAATTTTTTATTTTCTCTCAAGAGTATTTCGAACCAATTTTCCAACTCCAAGCTCTCTGGCTTGCTCAGCATATACAGGTCATTTTCGAAGCTTTGTTGGTTTGATAGGGGAAGAATCTCGTAGTTTGCATTTGTGTAGTAGTCAACAAAATAGGTCGGAACAATCGTGATAACAAATGGGATTTCCTCACCCTTTTCAGAAAAAAATACATTCAGTTCTTGCACTGACAAATACCACCAGGGTGACTCACTATACTTTAGGTTGAGTACAACCTGGTGTCGGAGGCGCTGTGTCGAACTGAGTGCATATAGACCCAAAATAAGCAGCACTACACTGGCAGAAAGAATAGAACTTGGAATGCGTGGGAAGTATTTTGCCACTACTTCTACCAACAACCGTACTGCAAAAACTACTCCGACAATTTGTAGTGGCAGAAGATACAAGACATACCGACTCTCAAATGAATAAAAAAACGAGAGTGTGACGATCTGCAAAGTCAAAATTATTACTATTGACGAGAAGAAAAAACGATACCGACTTTTTCTGACTATTCCCAAAGCAATACCCAGCAAACCAAGAATCGAGAGCGGTTGTAAAAGAAAACTATCTCGATGCCAAAGGATCAGCACGGTATAACCGAGAAGTGTTTTGGCGTACAAAACAATGTTTCTGCCGAAGTACTCTGCACTAATCCATACATCAGGTCTTGCTTGTGGATCAGGAATATTTTGGTTAACTTGCGCGATAATAGTATTTTGAAAAAAATCAAGACCCTTGGTGACAATGCTTCTGCTTTGGGTCACACTGATCGCGAGCAGTGCGCACATGGCTAGCACACTCAAGAGGTTTATTCTCCCCTTTTTGTTACTACCGACAATATGCCACACATACAAGGCTAAAAACCCGAGCGTAATCGGCGCTGCCGAGTACTTACTTGCATAGGTTCCAACAGCCAGTGCCCCAAAAAGTGCCGCTCTTGCTTTGTTTGGTTTGTATAGCAGCAGGAAGAAGAGTGATAAAACAATTGGCAGGAGTAGGTTTTCTGCCATTGCCAGTGTCGGGTACCAGTATGTCAGGTAGCTTGTCACATAGAGCACTAGTCCCAAAAAGATAAGTGTGTTTCTAACCACTATTTTTTTTAGGATAAGATACATGAGAAACAAGCTCGAAGTTGCCAGTATAAGGTTGAGAAAGTAAAACATGCGGGGGTCGTTATTGATGAGAAGAAATGGTAGAAGCAGTGCCGAGTACAGAGGCGGCACACTTGTGTCAATCTTCTCGCTATGCCTGCAAAGAGAGAACCCTTGACCATCGAGGAAACACTGCGCGCCCGTGATGTAATGAAATACGTCTGGGAATGGTCCGAGGTTTGCGATGAGGTTGCGGTTGGAAAAAGGGTTGCGAAGCAAAAGAAGAAAAAAAATTGGAATCACCAGAAATAACAGCCAGTGTTGAAAAAATTTATACTTGAAAAAAAGATGACGTTTCATCAGACGCAATGATATCATCAAGCTATATGACGAATCAAAAAAGATTTCACTCAAAACAGTATGTTCTCAGAAACTATCCCGATAAAATTTCAAAACTTGATTTGGGATCTGGAGAATATCCAGAACCAGGCTACACCCATCTAGATATTCAAACAGGAAAAGATGTTGATATATTAGCCGATATCCGCTGGCTTCCATTTCCGGATAATTTTATCACTCAAGAAATTAGGGCAGTTCATGTCATGGAGCACTTTTGCCACCCTGAGTTTTCTTCTGCAGCAATACAAAAGCAAATTGGCACAACTACAAGTGTGCTGAAAGAGGTATATAGGGTGTTGAGTCCTGGGGCTCGTTTTGTGATGGTAACGCCAGATTTTGAAAAGATTTCTCAGTCTGTGGCCAAGAACCGAATTAAACTAGAGCAGCTTCAACAATGGAGCGTGGGTGGTCACAGAAATATCTATGACGTTCATCATTGGTTGTGGACAAAAGCTGATGCAATACGCTGGTTTACCAAAGCAGGATTTATTAATTTGGAAGATGCCAACCCCATTCGAGGTTGGCGAAAAATAAGATCGCTTAATTGGCAAGATCCAAGTAGAATGTCTAATCCAAGTTGGCATGAAACTGAGTGGTATCACTGGTTATTTTTTGTTGGAACCAAGCCTAATTAAGTTTTTTGATTGCTTTTAAGGATTTTTAGGAATCGTTCACGAAATTTTTTCTTACTAAAGTATGCGCTTCTCTTTTTTGCAGCTATACTAAGTTGTTGTCGCAACTCGCTGTTGTTTGCAACTCGTGCCGTGTATTCTTTTAGTTCCTCTCGGTTATTCCAAGTAAAGCCTGATTCGGCGATGACAATTTCAGGTTGTCCTCCTGCATTGATTACAATAGGAACACAACCAGACGCCATAGCCTCCACAGTGGTAATCCCAAAGTGTTCCATTAGAATAGGTTGCTTTTTCTGGTCTTCATCGAGACCAGTAGCATGCCAATATATCTTACTTTTTGAGAGCACTTCTCGAACTTCTACAAATGGAGCCTCGCAGTGAAATTGGATAGGATACCCCAAAGCTTCGTTCAAGCATGCTTTGTAGTATGCCTCGTGGTTTGCTCCTTCGTGAACAGATCCAATCAGATGTAGTTGCCAATCAATAAGTTGTTTTGAGTCAACAAGTTCTTTAAATACTCTAATTAGTTCGAGCTGCTTTTTTGAGTGACCTGTAACAAAAAATCTTCCAATATGGCATATCCAGTTTTGCTTGTTTTTGGCAGGCAAAAATACACTAGTGTTTACTGGAGGATATAATACCTCGCTTTCCAAACCCCAATATTGCTTAATCCAGTACTGACAAAATTTGCTGATGGTTATAATTCTTTTGTATGATTGGATATCACTGAGTGAAGTTACACCTGGACCGCCATGAAGGCGCATTTCCCATTTTGGAAATAAAAGCTTAAATATGTTGTACAAATAGTATCGCCATTTAGGAATGGTTAGTTTTACTAAGCTTATTTTCTGTATCTTCCATTTTTTGTGTGTTATAGCAAAATTTACGATTGGCTCAGAGCTACAAAAAAAATATCTAAGCGTGTTTGTCGTATGATTGAGTCGTTTTCTATCTGGAGAAACGGTTTTTTTGTTTATAAAAAATACCAGTGATTCTACTATCGAAACAGCAAAAGTTGGAACGTGCAGCTCAATAGCGAGTGAGTAAATAGTCTGATTTGAAAATGAAATCTCCGAACTCTCTCCAAGCCACTTACAAATTTTTCCTTCTTCAAATGTATCATGTGAAAAACCAGAATAATCAGTCGGGTAAATAAAAAGTAACTTTAGTGAGGGCAAAAAAATAGTTCGTTTGCACCACTCCCAGAGAGATAGATAAATTTCAGCGGGAAAGAAAACCGATAGAAATCCATTACTACTTCTGTTGGGAAAGTAATCAAGATAGGAGGTATTTATAAACAAATCATACTCTTGTGAAATACCAGAGAGTTCTGTTACAGGACGCAGTGGTTCATAACGAAGTTCAATATCTGTGAGAGATACCCCCATTTTTTTTTCTGCAGACTCTACATCTACTTTTTTATGTGTGACAAGCGTTGTTTTATAACCTGCATCTCTCAGGGCTTCTGCGTACGCAAAAGTTACTTGTTCTCCACCACCAAGTGTAAATAACCATCTATTGTAAATTCCAGCAGTTTTATGACTTGATTTCATATTTAGTACAAATGGTGTTTTAGTTGATTATAGTTTCTTACTTCTCGAGATTTCCACCAATAACGAATTTTTATAAAAGTAAAGATTTTTTTATGAAATGAGATGAAGGCATCAAGTCTGCCAGAGGCTTTGATTTTCCAAATCTGGTATTTATCCCAATGCTTAAATCGAAACACAAATTGTTTCAAGATTGCATCAAATAAGCGACAGCCAAAGAGGAAATATTCTTGCAAAAATGTGCTGAGCGAAAAATGAGTGAGCAATAAAAATAGATGATTCTTCTCTATCATGCTGATAAAAAAGCTTGATTCTGTTTTTCCAGTCGTGGCTCTATGAGTGTGGTGCATAATTGCCTTTGGTGCAAATACAATGTCCCAACCGTGTTTCCAAACTCTCAGACAAAAATCAATGTCTTCGTAGTACATAAAGTAGTGTTGGTTAAAGAACCCAATTTTTTCGATTACTTCTCGCTTTATTAACATCCCGGCTCCACAAGCTGAAACGAGCTTTCTTTCTTGGGAAAAAAACTGTGAATCTGGTTCATAAAATTCTTCGACTGATCCTCCCAAGATCCTCGTCACACTACCGATATCTTTGCTATAACCATCCTTGAGAAGCAGGTTGCCGGCATTCTGAACCAGCCAAACAAGGTTATCGGCACACGTCGATTTATTTATAGTAATCTTTTTATTAAAGACAGAGTTGGGAGAGAGTGAAAAGTGACATAGTTCTTTGTTTTTGACAGATACTTTAGCGTTCATCGGAAGTTGGCTGTCGTTACTTGGATAACCATGAAATACAAATGAAAACGTGTTCTTTTCCTCTAGAATAGGTAGCAATACTGTAGCCTTGCCCGTTGTCCAGCGCAAGCCAACACCACTGAGTACCTTCTGTTTGTCAAAACCTGTCGAATACCAAATGAGGTCGCGACAATCAGAGTTAGGACAACTAATGTCCTCAATCAAGACACCGCGTGGAGAAAAATTTGTTGATTGATCAAGATCAGATTGCTGTACAACACTGCTTGTAATAGATACTTCGACAAACGGTACTTGCAACAAAATTTTTGATGCAACAATGCCAACCCTGGAGTCTTGAGCTACCGCAACTAGTTCAGTTAGCCAATTTTTGTCTACTTCAGTATCATTATTCAGCAAGGCAATATATTCACCACGAGCGTGCTTATAGCCTTCGTTATTTCCCATGGCAAAGCCCACATTCTCTTTAAGACGGATAATTGTAACTTTTGGGAAGTTTTTTTTGATAAATGCACATGAACCATCGTGTGAGTTATTGTCCACAACGATGACTTCAAATTTACTTTTTGAATAACTGCTTTTGAAGATAGAACTCAAACAATTGCGGAGCAAATGCAGTCCGTTATAATTTACAATGATAATTGAGACAAAAGGCTTTTTTTTCAGTTTGATTTCTTGAAATTAGTTTAAATTAATCTTAACACATACATTATTTGTAACTTTATGAAAAAAACAATAGTCCCTAGCGATGCAAAAGTGTACTACCAAGGGCAGTACTGGAATGATCTACCAGAGGTGCAGGAGTATATGTGTCAAAATTTTACTGGTGATAAAAATAAATGGTGGACGACAGATTTTCAGGAACGGTTTGCTCCGAGCCCGTTTCAATTCAAAAGAGCACTTTTTCTCTGTGACGGCAATGGGTGGTTGTCGCGTGAGTTTATAGATAAAAAAATTGTCAAACAAGCTGTTTCTTTTGATTGGTCTGCAGATTTGCTAGCAGAAGCAGAATCCAAAAAGGGAAAACGTACTATTCAATACTTCCAGGCTGATGCCAACACCATTTCTTTTAAAGCGGGTGAGTTTGATCTGATAGTAAATAATGCAGCCTTGCATCACGTACAGTATCTCAACCGATTGCTATACATATTATCTAATTCTTTACAACCAGATGGATTATTTGTGAACTTTGATTATATTGGTCCACAGAGAAACCAATACTCATTCTGGCATTGGCGAAGAGTTTTTGCATTTAATCAGAAGTTGCCATCCAAAATTCAACATGAAGGACTTCACTATCCTCACTTGCCAACTATGCTAGCGACAGATCCAACCGAAGCTATCCACTCTGACCAAATACTTGAAACAATGAGTCGCTACTTCGATATTACAGAACAGCACGACACAAATGGGGGCCTTGCATATCACCTCCTAACACATAATAAAAAAGTATTTGCACTAAAACCCTCAGAACGCAGGTCTCTCGTCAAAAAGATACTCTCGATGGATCAAAAGCTATCTGTGGAATATAAAGTGCCTATTCTTTTTAGTTATTTTATTGCAAAGCCTAAAAAACAAAATTCTGTTCCAAAACATACAATCAAGAGATATCTCACACAAGAGAATTTGAGAGAGAAAATTGCTCGACTGCTTATGGGGAGCAATACACTCATGGGATTTTTTGTATTGGTTGCATTCAGATTGATAGCGATACTGCGAATTAAAAAAATTGTACGCAAATTTCTATGAAACTAGCAACCATACTTTTTTTCTTTTTTTGGTCATTCTTTCTCTTTTTCTCTTCTGGAATTGTTGAGTCACAAGATGGACTGCAGTATTTAGCCATTACTCGACAGATGTATTACAACCACTCAGTTGCAATGCCAGATGCAAAGTACCCACTCGATAACATTCATATGAATGTAAATATTGGCAGAGACGGCAGAGATTACGCTCCGACTGGATTGGGTTTTTCACTCGCCTACTTGCCAGCCGTAGTACTCGAAGATGTATTTAATCGATTAGCTGGGTTATCTCCTACGCAAAATTTTCCTTTAGATAATGATTGGCCAATTATGCTGTTTGGTAGCATGACTAATGCATTTTATGGTGCTCTGTTCGTGACAGTATTTTTCTATTATCTTCGTACATTTACGTTTGACAAGAAAACTGCATTGCTACTTTCTTTTGTTTTGTTTATTTCTTCGAATCTATTTGTGTATACCAAGTTTGGGTATGCCCACATGATGTTCGTCAGTTTTTTGCTTTTGACATTTTTTTGTATTAGAAAATATCGTCTCAGCTTGAAAAGATACTGGCTTTTTATAGCTGGTACTGCCTACGGCATAGTTATCATCAGTTACAACCCTACTTTTTTCTTACCATTGCCTGCGCTTGGCTTGTACTATCTGGGGTCACTACATTGGGAAAAACTAAAAACTCGAACTCTCATTTTAAAAAATGTAGGATTGGATGCCATGTGGGGTGTTGTTGGGGTGCTGCCTTGGGTCCTGCTGTATGCCTACTTTAACCTGATTCGATTTGGTGGGCCAGCCAGTAGTGGGTATGGGGGAGGCGGCGTTCCGATTCCTCCAGTTCCTCCGGCCTTTGTATTATTTGAGGGTGTCTGGGGCTTGCTACTGAGTCCAGGCAAAAGCATTTTTCTTTTTACACCAATTTTACTTATTCCGATTTTATTTTGGTTTAAACTGCAGCGCAAATGGTGGCCAGAGCTTATCGCAGGTTTAACTTTATTTTTTGTATATCTGTATTTTATTGGCTCAATTGTAGGTGGAGTTGATTACTATCCTTGGCATGGTGAGTCCTGTTTTGGGCCACGGTATATGTTGCCTATTATTCCATTTGTACTACTGATCGCAGCTCTGCTCTATCGCAGACTTAGTAAATGGCAAAAACTGTTGGCATTTTGGCCAATCGTGGTATTTGGCATACTTGTTGAGATGGTGGGAATATTAGTACCCTACCAGGTGCGTTTTGGAGGACTTGAGTATCAAATCTACCTGAATGGTGAGCGCATTACCTACAACGAATACGCCAATTTCATGCCACGTTGGTCTCCACTCTACTCGATGTCGAAACGGCTTGCTAGAAAGATTTTGGAGATACCGACGCAATATTTTGTTTCTAATCCGTTAACACTACTTGATGGTGCGTCTGGCCCGATGATTACACGAGAAAAAACAGTTTGGCGCGAGCTGCGGCCAATAGCAGTTGCGCAGGTGAATGATCACGAAATTGATCAATTAGAGTTTTCTTTTGTTCACCAAGTTGGATCACCAAGTGCAGAGTATTCGGCAGAAATAACCGCTACTGCAGATGGAATGCCAATCGCCGATGTAGTTTTGCTCCCAGACTCTCATGGAAGATTTAAAATAAGTAAAGATGATATCAAACAGTGGCCTGAGCAGATTATTTTGCAAACAAATTATGTTGGTACCTCGTCTGCAGAACTCAATAATCACTGGATATTTTTGGAGAGTATTTCGGCTGACGATAACCTAGTTTCGCTCATGCCATACAAATACCCGTATGTATCGCGCGTTTCACAGCAGTTGAGTGATCAACAGTACAACTACTGGGGCGGA
>PFDI01000003.1:9258-9675 GCA_002772695.1 Candidatus Pacebacteria bacterium CG10_big_fil_rev_8_21_14_0_10_44_54 | reverse complement strand
GGCTCAGACCCCTGCACTACTGGGATCTACCAAAGAAATTCTTCGCAGGTTTATTTTTGGGAAATGTAGTCGTTTTTGTAGGTACAGGACTCTGGCTGAAAAAAATAAGGTAGAATGAATCTATGTTTTCGTTGCTGACTCCATTTCGTTCTCATAAATATTTACTACTGCAACTGACGCAGAAGGAAATCAAAGCCAGATATAAGCAATCTTTTGTTGGTTACGCCTGGATACTAGTGAATCCACTTGCCCAATTGGCAATTTATACGTTTGTTTTTTCCCTTGTATTTCGTTTTCCGACCAATAATATTCCATATGCCATCTTTTTATTTTCTGCCCTGCTGCCTTGGACATTTTTTCAAACTACGATTTTATCTGCTACCAATAGCTTGGTCAGTCACGCCGATCTACTCAAGA
>PFDI01000003.1:0-9252 GCA_002772695.1 Candidatus Pacebacteria bacterium CG10_big_fil_rev_8_21_14_0_10_44_54 | reverse complement strand
ATCTTTGCCACGGTTGTTTTTTTTGTGTTTCTCTTGTTTTATAAAGTAACTTTGCATGCGAGCGCATTGCTTTTTATCCCTATATTTTTAATCCAAATCGTCCTCACTACCGGTGTCTCACTTTTCTTGGCTGCAGCCAACTTGCTATATAGAGATATCCAGTACCTTACAGGCCTCATCATGTTGGCTTGGTTTTATGCTTCACCAATCGTCTATCCACTCTCTCTTGTTCCCGTCAAATATGTTTGGGCGTACAAACTCAATCCCATGGTTGGGTTGACTGAGGCGTATAGAAGTGTCTTATTTGGCTATCCTCTGGAGACATCTATTCTTCTCTGGTCGACTATCGTGTCTGTACTCATTTTTTGTTTTGGCTTTTGGTTTTTCAAAAAAGTGGAGCGCGTCTTTGCGGATGTCGTATAGAGTATGCAAGCATCAATCATTTTCAAAAACGTAAAAAAAGAGTTTCTGCTTCAGGAAGACAGAACATTTAAGGAATTTCTTCCTAGTCTTTTATCTGGCAAAGGTTGGGCTACGACTAAAGAAGTCTTGCATGAGATCTCATTTACTATTTCTCAGGGAGAGACGGTCGCACTGGTTGGTAAAAACGGCGCTGGTAAATCAACCATCCTTAAGCTCATTGCTGGTGTTACTTACCCTTCATCGGGCTTAGTTGCAGTACAGGGACAAGTAGCTCCACTGATTGAGCTCGGAGCCGGTTTTCACCACGAACTGAGTGGTTATGAAAATATTTTTCTCAATGCAGCCATTTTGGGTATGCACAAGAAAGAAATTGAGCTTTGTTTGTCTGACATCATTGCTTTTAGTGAACTCGAAGAGTATCTGCATGTGCCGCTTAAAAAGTACTCGACAGGCATGCAGATGCGCCTAGCGTTTTCTATCGCAATTCATACACCGGCCCCGATTCTTTTGGTAGATGAGGTGCTAGCAGTTGGTGATGCTGACTTCCAGAAGAAATGTTTGAGGCGATTGACAGAAATAAAGAATACGGGCGATAAGGTTATCGTTTTTGTGTCGCATGATGAAAAATCTGTCGTGAATTTTTGTGAGAGAGCGATATTACTTGAGAACGGAGAAGTTGTAAAAGACAGTATTCCTTCTAAAATTTTTGAGTTGTACTTAAGTAATTCGCAGTAAAATATTTGATATTAGGTTAGTAAAGTTGAAACCTGATTCAGTCAATCGCTCTAAT
Organism: Candidatus Pacebacteria bacterium CG10_big_fil_rev_8_21_14_0_10_44_54; assembly: GCA_002772695.1. Taxonomy (GTDB): domain Bacteria; phylum Patescibacteriota; class Microgenomatia; order UBA1400; family PJMF01; genus UM-FILTER-42-14. The sequence goes on along the minus strand of PFDI01000003.1, from coordinate 8,039 downwards.
CAAAAAAAACTTTTACTTTTTCAATCACAAAAAGCAATTCAGATTTGCTCATGAAAGGATGTATTGGCAGACTAAGTATTTCTTGGCTGGCTCTAACCGTCTCTGGTAATGAAACAGAATGGAATTCCGGATAGCATGGCTGTTGATGAATTGGAATTGGATAGTGAATCAATGCTGGCACACCATTTTCTTGCAGGTAAGAGACTAGTTCATCCCTCTTTTTAGTTCGAATCACGTACTGATGAAAAACGTGCTTAGCCTCAGGTCTTACCATGGGCAGCTTGATATCCCCAGCATCAGCCAATTCTCCTTGATAAATCGCAGCACAATCTATTCTGCTCTTATTCCATTCATCAAGATATTTAAGCTTCACATTTAATACCGCGGCCTGAAGTTCATCAAGTCTACTATTTATTCCGGCTAATTCGTGTCTGTAACGAGTTTTTTGACCATAATTTCTCAGCATGCTCACCTTTTCAGCTAAGACAGAGTCAGAAGTTGAGACGGCCCCTGCGTCACCATAGGCTGCTAGGTTTTTTGTTGGATAAAATGAAAAAGCACCAGCTTCACCAATAGAACCAAGTTTCTTTCCATTAAACTCTGCACCCTGGGCTTGAGCGGCATCCTCAATCAAGAAAATTTTATTTTCTTTACATATCTCAACTATTTTATCCAAATCAACAGATTGACCATATAGGTGCACTGGCATTACAGCCTTAGTCCTTGGTGTTATTGCAGCTTCAATTTTGGTAGCATCAATATGGAAATATTCATCAATATCAACAAATACTGGTGTGGCTCCAGTTCTGGTTATTGCCAGAGTCGTGGCAACAGCGCTAAGAGACGTGGTAATAACCTCGTCTCCCTTGCCAATATCTAATGCCATTAGAATAAGTTGCAGTGCATCTAAACCATTCGCAACACCAACCACGTTCTCGACTTCAAGATATTCAGAAAAGTTTGTTTCAAATCTTTTAACCTTTTCTCCAAGAATGTATGAGCCACTATCAAGCACGCTTGATATTTCTTCTAAAACTGCCTCTTTCAAGTAATTTAGTTCTTTTAAGTAAGGATTACCAATCATTTTTTAAAATTCCTTTGTCAACTAAGTATTTCTTTAATGCCACTACAAACATAGCAATTCTATGACTTATATTTTCTCTCTTACTATAACCCCACAGCCATTTTTCATCCACCTCTTTAACTTCGGCAATACTTCTTCTTAATGCCATTGTGTATGGCTGATACAGATATTTTTTCGCAGCCACTGGCATCCAATATCCAGGTGCATAATCAAATCTGTTTTTTGGATAGATGCGGAAAGCATGGAAATGATAAAAGATAACGGAGACATTATTTATAGTTATTTTTTTGTTTTTTTCAGCTATTTTGTACTGCTGAACATTCCATGGAGCCACTCCAGCCCCTATGTTTCTAAGAACATGAACGCCAGCAAACCTTTTAGGCCAATCATTTATGTATAACTGATCTCCCAGTTTTCCATCCTCATAACGATGATAACACCATTCAAGACACCTCGCTCTCCACCATTCAAGTGCACTTAATGTTAATTTATCATTCTTAAACGTCATGAACTGAACATTAAACCTCCCGGAATATTTCTCAAGTCTTTTTTGCGATGGTGTATACCTATGCTCAATTAAAAGAATTGATCGGCTATCTAGTTCTGAAAATATTGGCTCAGGATTTTCATAAAAGTAGAGGTCGGCATCAATGTAAGTAATCTCATTAAGCCCCTTGTTCTTAAGCAAAAAAAGTGGGAGTGACGGCGTGATGGTCCAACAATACTCCACCCTACTTCTATCGGTTCTGGCTTTCCTTAAACCAGCGTCTTCAAAATCCTTTAGCTTTATTAGAGACGCTGACTTAAGTTCCAGCTTATCCAAACAGTCGTAACTTTCCTCATCCATCGCGAGTATCCATAGGTGAAAAGAAGCTCCAACTTTCTCTAGAGAGCGATACATTGTTAAGCCTTTGTAAAGATAATTCTTATCAAACAAAGTACAATAGTTATGTGTCTTCATGGGTCGCCTTGTATTATTCACTATAATGATGAAAAAAAATAGCCACTTTATGAAAAATGAATTTAAAAGATCTAAAATTCAGTTTTGCCCTGTTTGCTCATCAAAAAAAATTGAGAACAGTTTTATTAATTTTGATGATCGATACGGACAACCAGATTTATTCACCCTAGCTAAATGCAAAAAGTGCAGTGCATATTATTTGCTGGACCCTGTTTCATCTACAGATATCGGAAAACTATATAAAAAATATTATCCTTCTTTAAATATTCCGCCAGGACAAGGCAGCAAAATACAAAAAATTCTTAGCGTTGCCAAACCCCTACTTCATCTGGTTAAAAAGATTGATGCAACTGAAACACTAATAAGCAGAGTTAAAAACGACTCCTCTGTATTGGACGTCGGCTGCGGTTATTATCCAAGACTAAAAAACGAGATTGATGATAAAAATTTAGACTGGGAGGGATTAGAGATCGATGAAAAGCTAGTAAAAACAATCAATTCTGCAGGATTAGTTTGTCATCAAGGCTCACTTGCATCCTTTCGTTCTTCAAAGAAATACGACTACATTCTGATGAGCCAAGTAATCGAACATCAGCTTCAACTGAAGGAAGCGATGGAAAAAGTTGCCAAACTTTTAAAGAAAGGTGGCAAATGCTTAATCCTTACACCCAATACCGACAACCTATCAATAATTAATGATGTTAAATCATGGATACACTGGCACACCCCATATCACACGGTGCTATTTAATCTAAAAAGTATGAGTGTGCTTGCTGGAATAAACAAATTCAAAATTAATACATATAAAACCTATACACCAACAAACTGGGAACTCTTAACAAGGAATTTCAGATCACCAATAAGAGGACAAAAAAATAAAAGCTTTCACTATAAATTTTCTCCACTTGAATATTTCTTGGTATCTTTATCATTGAGAATTAGAGATCTACAAAAACCGAGTTGTAATCCTTGTATGTTTTGCGAACTTGAAAAGCGCTAATATCACTTCAAAGTGAACATCATCCCCTCATAATTCGAGCCATCTGCTGCTTTTCCATCACGAATAAATGAAAATTTAAGATCATAATTTGCTGAGAAATGTTTCATAAATTTAGCTTTTGAAAAAAACCATGCAGGATAGCTTGCGTCATAGATCGGCTCTCTGACAGTTTGGAGCGTAAGCCTATCATCACCATTATCATTTTCAATAAACGCTGTCTTGTCTATCAAAATATACTTAAACTTTCGATCAAGACACTCATCCAAAAACTGGTGAGGATTTTCTAAATACGGCAAAACTGAGGACAAAAGTAAGACATCTGAAGGGGAAACACTCTCAGACTCCTCCATTGATCCAAAAAAGTATAATCCTAATTCTTTTATATTATTTCTTCCCATGTCAACAAAATGCTCCTGCTCGACAATATTCCACTTCAAGTGTTTTATTCCCGAAAAAATATTCTTGTGCTGAAAATATGTTGACCCCAAAGAACCGCCAAAGTCCAAGACTTTTAGAGAACTGTCCTCAGAGACAGCTATCCAAAGCAATAGGGATGAGACGGGCCAATTGTATGCAGGCTCATTAAATAACACAGAATCCCTTTCAAAAGCAGCTTCTCCTCTAATTACCGCCAAAGTTGAGCTCAACACCTTTCTAGAAATTTTTGGATCCGCGTATCCGCTACCATCCTTCATCGCATCTTCCCAAGAACTATAATTTCCAGACCAACTGACAGATTTAGTTTTAGCCAATATTAAATTTGTAAAATTCGGAGGTAATAGCCACTTTGTAATAAAAGATTTTATTTTCATTTGCTCACTTCGTCTAAAATTTTTACAAAGTCCTTAACTCTCTCGGAAAAAGTATGATTAGTCACTGTTTTTTCTTGACCTTTTTTTGCAATTTTCTCTCTTACAGATTGATTCTTCTGAAGCCAACTAATTTTTTCCAAGCAGTCCTCCTGACTATCATATGTCATAACTTCAACATTTTCTTTGAAGAACTCTGATAGATTTTTTTTATTATCAGTAAGTAAGCAGCTACCCATACCCGTTGCCTCAAAAAGTCTCATATTTGATGCAGAATTTTTTGAAGCCTCAATATGAATATTAAATGAAATATTAGAATTTCTCATAGTAGAAAACATCTCTAGTCCAAAGACTGCAGGTCTCATATGAGATCTCAATCTTTTGGATATTGCCGCGGGTGGTTCTTCTAATTCAAGAATCTTTTTTCCAATGTCGCTTCCTCGCACCATTTCTGATACAGAATGATTTTTCTTTACAATGCCTGCTAACCCGTACAATGCTTTGTGAGCTGATACCTTTGCCACAGACTTAATTCCTGTTAATAATTGCGGAGAAAATATTTCAATATCTGTGTTGCTAGCTAATGTCTCCAAGTACTTCGATCTTGTTCCATGCATACCTTTACTATCTAAAATCTGTCCAACAAAACTTAAGTTGTGCTTCTTTCCAGTCATAGGAACGCGCTCAAGAATCCTGGTATCAAAGGCGTGACTGAGATGAAATACTCGGGCCCCTTTTTTCTGCAAATCTTGATTGACATCGGGAATACAACCTATTACAGAATCAAATTCATCAAATTCTGAAATATGTTTATAATGAGTACCACACCAAGCAGTTGTGTGACGTAGATTGGGACAAACGGATTTTACACTTTCAATTGTATCTCTTGAAATATTTCGATCCTCAAAAAAAAGCAGGTCTGGATTTATCTTCCTAGCTTGAGCTCTTAATATTTCTACATACCAGTTTTTATCATCCAGGTTTAAATTATTTTCCCTTGCCCATGCTAACTGAGCATGCCTGTTGTTCGCAGTAATCTCAGTCATCTCGTACTCTGATCCCCCCAGAGCATGTGGCCAAAAATCAGCCCAACCAAAGGCATCATAATTAAGTTTTTCTTGTTGCTTCGAAAAAGGGACCTTTCTCAAATTGGGGTTTTTAAAATAGAAATCGTCCAAATATCTTGGATAAAAACTGGAAATTTTTAGGATTTTCATTTGATTAGATTATTAAACAATTGTTCTTCTTGTAAAAAACACTTGTTTCAGACTTATAGGTGTTAATTGGACTCATCCCTACAAATTGTATTTGTTTGAATCCACTCCTCTTCAAGAGGTCTATGCCTGTTTGATATTCTTTTCTTTCTGTATTATCCCAAATGATAACGCCACCTGAAGTTAGCTGCTTTACAGCAACAAATGAGCATCTTACCCTGTGTCTTCCATCTATGACGATTATGTCATATTTTTTATTTGACTTGATGATAGCTCCTGCATATTTATCTTTATGTAATGACGATTGGAAATGTATCGTTGCGTTAATAGGCAGATTCTTTGAAATCTTTCTGTACCAAAATTTGTCACCTTCTACGGCAAACACATCTTTTACCTTACTCGCCCACCAGATAGTGCTTCCACCGCTGCCATACTCTGCAACTGATAGATTATTTGAAATTCTAGGAATAATAAAGTCGACTAGAGGGTATGTCATCCAAGGCAATGGTTGTCCATCAGCACTAATAGATTGCTTGGTAGCAAAGCTATTGAACCAACCATTTTCTGATAAATAGCTACTTTTCTTAAGCTCATAGAGAGCAATTAGATTTGTCTGCCTAAGCAAACGTAGTGCAATTTTCTTGATCATTTTTATTTTCATTATTTACCTATTACTTATTTAACTTTCCTTCTGAGCAACTCTCTCCACAAAACCCCAGGTAAGAAAGATCTACACTGCATTTTAGCAACAACATGAGTTCTTATAAAAAGAAAGTTAATAAGAAAACCAGCCACAGCATATGAAGCAAGTGTTGCTGCAGAGGCTCCTAACGCCCCGTACTGAGGAATTAGCATTAAATTCATCATAATGTTCACAATCGCCCCAGCGAGTGTAGCAATAAATGTTAACTTAGTATACTTCTCTCCGATCACCCAAACCCCTTGGGCCGTACCCATAAACACGAAGAGTAAAGACCAAATATGAACTCTTAGAACCGGAATGGCCGCTATATATTCTTGACCATAAATAATGGAGATAATTATGGGAGAAAATATGGTGGTCAGGAATGCAATTACTAGCGATATCCAGACGACAATGGAAAATAAAAACTGCAGATCATGATAATAGGTATCCTCAGATAGTTTCTTGCTTCGAATTATTATTGGAAACGCTGCATTTGTAAGAATTGTACCTATAAAAAAAGGAATTTCTGAGACCCGAACAACAGCCGCATAAATACCCACAGCCTCAGAAGAGGCCATGTGCTGTAAAAACACCTGATCAATTTTCATATAAATTGTCACGAAAACACCAGAGAAAATAAGGGGAAGGCTCTCTTTTAGAATCGTTTTGGCCCTTGCTAGCTCGAATAAGCGCAAGAATGATTTATGTTTTTTCTCATAGAACCAAAACAACCCAATTGCAGCAAGTATCGCCTCTGATAGATATATACATCCAAGCAAAACTAGTGAGGGGTAAAACAATGCTATTACGATTTTCCCAATTGAAGAAAGAATAAATGGAATTAGCTTCGCTAATATTGAAAATTTAGACTCCATCCTGGATTGGAACCAGTACTCAATAACATCAAAAGACTGAAAAATGGAAATACTTGCAAAAATAACTACTAAGAGTTGGGTGGTCTGATCACCTTTGTCTATTAGAGTCGAAACAAGAATTGCAGTTGTGAAAAGAAAGAAACCACCAATTAATTTTAGAAAGAATCCTGTTCTAAGATGGCTCAATGCGTTTTCCTCATCAGCAATGAATTCTCTGGCAAGTATCCGCTCAATTCCCAATGACGAAAATACTGAGAACAACGAAACAAATGCGATGGCGTAATTCAGTTTTCCAAACAGCTCTGGACCGAAGGACCTAGCCACAATGATCAGCGTTCCAAAGCCAATAACCATGCGAACTAGTTGATCAAAAAATAACCAATAAGTATTATTTATGGCTTTCCCCCTAAGTCCAGATTGGTTGAGTGGCAGCAGCTGTAATAGGGATTTTAGGATAGATCTCATGTGTTCTACCGGTACATCTTATATATCTTGGAAAGCAGTAAATTAATTGATTCTGAAATAATTATCTCTAACTGGGAAAGATGTCGATGGAGAACCAGAGATCGATTTCTTGTATTCTTTTCTCGGTTTTTTTTGTCGCTTGACTGCGCTCCCTTTCTTACTCGGTATTTACTGATCACTTCATTAATAAACACCCATCTAGTTTCGTCGATAATTCTTAACCAAACATCGTAGTCCATGGAAGAGGTCAGGCTTTCGTCAAAGGCACCATACTTATCAAAGACAGATTTTTTTATAAAAACAGCCTGGTGAGGCACAAAGTTTATATATTTTAATAACACTGGGTTGGCCATCTGCAGCAGCTTTTGTCTTGGGAAAAAACCAATAATTTTCCCATCGTCTTCAATGGTACATATTTTACCGTATATCACGTCTGGGAAATTATTCTCTTCTATCCAGGCACGAACTTTCTCAAGAACTCTAGAATCATAAAATGAATCATCTGAATTTAGGTGAATAATATAAGTTCCTGAACTTTTATTGATGCCCTGATTCAAAGCATTAGAGATGCCTTTTGGCGGAAAAGAAAAGACTTTAATTTTTGAAGATTTTTTCCTAGCTTTATCAACAATCGACAATGTATCATCGGTAGATTGTCCATCAATAATTAGGTGTTCATAATCATTAAAAGTTTGATCGTCTACAGACTTCATGTTTTGACCAACATATTTCTCAGAGTTGTAGGTCCCTGTAACAATTGAAAAGAACGGAGACTTGACTTTCATTAGATAATTTCTTTAAATTTTTCGTAACTACGTATATAGTCGGATTCGTCATACTTTTGGGAAGCTAACACAAGTAAAATTGTTGAGTCATCGATATCATGCATCTCATGCCAAACCATTTTATCAAGTAAAATACCGCGATCTGGTGAGTCTAGAACGCA
>PFDI01000010.1:4374-29628 GCA_002772695.1 Candidatus Pacebacteria bacterium CG10_big_fil_rev_8_21_14_0_10_44_54 | reverse complement strand
CCGCTTTATGCCACCTGACATACATTCCCTTCTACTAACCCAACACTGTAATTATACTAAGTTAGTGTGTTGAGTATAGCGGGGAATTGACATCGGCAAGCTCCTCACCAATCTCTTTTCTGTGACTTTGCAAGTATTTAATTAGTTCTTGCTCATTTTTCCACTGGAAATGTTCTGCTAATTCTGATGATTCTAATAAGAGTGAAATTGCTAGGTCTTTTGGTGTATGAAATTGCTTCCAATCACGTTGATCGCGAAATTTTATAATTTGTTTGGTTAGGCCTTGTATATCTGACATGATCAAATTCTACTCCAATCGCAGAAGTTAGTTGCTTTTTTTTCTCTTCCCACCCCCACCCAACTCCTTCACTACCCCTATCAAAATCAGAGACGGATACTCTCCAGTCAGCCATTGCTTACCATCACTGGCAGCATGTTCCAAAATGGAACTAACTGATTTTATACTTTTTACCATCGCTGGTGGTTGTTTCCAAAATGGAAATAACCACTTCATGCCAAAGCTTCCTTCATTCTACCCCCAAAAAACCCGCCACAATCAGCCCTTCCGCCTTCTTCCGACTCAGGCCACGACTCATGAGGTAAAACAACTGCTCTTCTGGTATAGAGCTGATGCTCGCGGCGTGTGAGCACTTGACGTCATCAGTCAAAATCTCAAGCTCGGGCACTGCTTCGGCTCGGGCAGTGGGAGATAGCAGTAAAATACGCTCGGTGAGAAATGAGTTGGTGTCAGGACACTCAGGATCAATCTGTATTTTGCCCCAAAACGAAAGAAACGCCTTATCACTCACGACGCCATGTAGTTTAGTTTTGGCTATGGTGTGGGGTGCTTGGTGGCGAATGATAATCGAGACTTTTTTGCTCTCGCTACCAGCTGCGCGGAAACTACCCGAAATACTCAGCTCGACCCCAGGTTTGGTGATGGAAAACTCGTACTTGCCTGGCTTGGTTAGTACGACTTCTTGTGAGGTAGTGATGGTTTGTGCGACGGGTATCATTAGCCGATACTGCCTTCCATTTCGTGGTCGATCAGGCGGTTCATCTCGACTGCGTACTCGAGTGGAAGTTTTTTGACCAAGTCGCCGATGAAGCCATGCACAATCATTTTGCGGGCGGCTTCTTCGTTGACACCACGACTCATGAGGTAAAACAGCTGCTCGTCGCCGATCTTGGAGACAGTGGCTTCGTGCTGGACAGCGACGTCGCTGGCAAAAACTTTATCGACTGGGTACGTGTCGGAGCGCGACTCAGGGTCGAGCAACAGTGCATCGCAGATGACAGAGTTCTGGCTATGGTGCGCCTTAGGACCGACCGAGACGAGGCCGCGGTAGCTGGTGCGGCCGCCATTTTTGCTAATAGACTTGGACACAATCGTTGAGCTGGTGTAGGGTGCGAGGTGTATAGCCTTGCTACCCGTATCTTGGTGTTGACCTTCACCCGCGAGCGCCATGCTCAGCGTCTCACCGCGGGCACCTTTGCCCGCCAAAATAAAACTTGGGTACTTCATAGTTACTTTGGAGCCCATATTAAAATCTGTCCAGATCATTTCGCCTTCTTCGGCCACGTGCGCGCGTTTGGTAACTAGGTTGTAGACGTTTTTGTACCAGTTCTGGATGGTGGTGTACTGGCAGCGAGCACCTTTCTTTACAAAAATCTCAACAACGGCAGAATGCAGCGAGCCACTCGAGAAACTTGGGGCAGTGCAGCCTTCCGAATAATGCACTTTTGCCCCTTCATCAACAATAATCAATGTACGCTCAAACTGGCCAGCATTGGGAGAGTTGATGCGAAAATAGGTTTGCAGCGGCATTTGTACATGGACCCCTTTCGGCACATATACAAACGAACCGCCTGACCATACAGCCGAGTTAAGCGCCGCGAAAACATTGTCACCAGCAGGGATCAGTTTGCCAAAGTATTCTTTTACCAAATCGGGGTACTGCGCCACTCCCTCATCCATCGAAAGAAAAACGACCCCATCCTTGGCATAGGCAGCCTTGAGCGAGCCGTAGACAACTTCACTGTCGTACTGGGCTTTGACTCCAGCCAAAACACCACGTTCTGCCTCGGGAATACCGAGTTTATCAAAAGTAGCTTTTACCTCTGCTGGAACATCGTCCCAGGACTTTGACTGTACGTCGGTTGGCTTGAGGTAGTAATGAATATCTGCAAAAGCAATGTTTGATAAATCCGCTCCCCACTTGGGCAGCTGCATATGTTGGTACTGCACTAGGGCTTTTTGCCGAAATTGACGCATCCAATCTGGTTCACTCTTGTGCTCGGCAATCTCGGAGACAACCGACTGAGACAAACCTGGCTTGGAAATATGCGAATAGCCAGCCGTCGAAGATGAGTAGCCGTGCTCGTAGGTAGCATCCTGACTCGGGGTAAAGGCGGTGGTGTGCTTTTGAGCGAAACGGGCCATTAGACAAAACTCCGACTGAGAATTTGGCGAATAAAACCATTTGCCTCACCAGCAAAACCAAAGTCGTACAACTCTACTTCGGATCTCGTAACCCAAACAAACTCTGTATGCTCTGAGCTCAATTGCACTTTTGGTACGTGAGACAACTGAGTTTTCCAACCGACGATAACTGTGTATAGCTGGTTTTGACCGTCAAAGTAGGTGTCAAAAAAAATCGGCTGACTAAACATACTCTTTGCGGTAGAAATACTAGTCTCTTCCAAGATTTCGCGAGAGATATCCTCTTGATGCAAGCCTTGTTTTGTTTCGTTTGAGTCTGGCCACTCACTGTTGCCACCGGGCAAATCCCATTGACCAGCTCGAGTCTTGGCATTGTCTGCTCGCTTGAGTATCAAAATCTGCTTGTCTGCTACAAGCGCGGCCTTCTGCAAAATTTTTACGGTTTCTGTCAGTTGATGCATGTTACTCCTCGAGGGCTGTATAGCCTGATTTTTCCAGCTCATCAACAAGGTCGGCACCGCCAGATTGTTTGATCTTGCCGGCAACCAGCACGTGCACTCTATCTGGCTTGAGGTACTGCAAAATCCGCTGATAATGAGTGATGACAATCACACCAAATTTGAGCTTCTTTTGGAGAACGCTCACACTACCCGCTACTTTTTTGATAGCATCGATATCGAGTCCTGAGTCAGTTTCGTCGAGAATAACGTACTTTGGCTCAAGTACGGCAAGTTGCAAAATTTCTAATTGTTTCTTCTCGCCCCCACTAAAACCTTCATTGAGTCCGCGTTTGAGAAAATCTTGGCTTATCTTGAGAGCATCGGTAATTTTTTGTAAGTGCTTGCGAAACTCGAGTACTGTCTTGAACAATCGTTTTGGCTGCTTCTCGAATCGTGCTTGGTAAGCTTGGCGCAAGAAATTTTGGACCGAGACACCAGGTACTTCGACTGGATACTGGAAAGCCAAAAATAGACCTTTTTGGGCTCGCTCATCGGGAGAAAGTTCAATAATATTTTCACCGTTGAGCATGGCTTTTGAGCCAGATAAAATTGTATAAGCAGGATGGCCAGCGAGCGCATACGCCAAGGTGCTCTTGCCCGAGCCATTGGGACCCATGATGGCATGGAGTTCGCCTGGTTTAACCAAAAGCGAAACACCCTTGAGTATGTGCTTGTTATCTATCGAAACTGCGAGGTTGGTGAGTTGTAATCCGTTTGCCATGCGCAGAGGGGATTATAACAGGATGTGTTTCATCCTCCTTTTTCGGATACACGCTGTCTTCGGTGGTCTTCGACCAATTTGCGAAAAAACTCTGACTTACTCAGGTGTTCGACTTTGGCTGCCTGGGTGATGTAACGATTGAGTTTGGCAGAAATAAGACAATTAAAACGAATGGCTTCTGGCAAATCTTGTGCATCTCGTATACCAAAGCGCAAGACTTGCTCTAGGTTATGTTCATCGTACTCACAAAAAATTGGATCAGCAAGCCCAGTTTCTTCGAGTAAAAATGGCTTTGTTTTTTCTTTATAAAGCAAAACTGTTGGCTTGTCTTGATCAAGTGAAAATTTCACAAAGTGTGCTTGGGTCAGGCTTGGGTGCGTTACTTCAAATAAGCAAATGTGTGAATCTGAAATTGTTTGCAAACTTGTTTTGTAGAACTCATCTTTTTGCGAACTGTTCCAATTGCTCACTGAGTATGGGTCTAGCGTCTCCAAGTAGGTTTCAGTTAGTTGTAGTGAACTCTGGTGGAGAAAACGATAAATTCTGGCACAAACCAACGGATAGAGAATTTTTGCTTTCGGACTAGTAGAAAAGAATAGCGTTGTACTCTCACCCATACTGATTGAATCTTCTCGCTCTTTTGCGCTATCATACAACAGATGCATAAAACTGAGGAAGGTTTCGTCGTTATTGTCACCATGCTTGTCATGGCAGGGCTGTTGGGAATAGGTCTTTCGGTAGCCAACCAAAGCACTCAAGACATAGCTGACTCTGGTAATGAGTCTGAGTCAGTACGTGTTTTCAACGCGGCAGAAGCAGAAGTAGAAAGTGTCCTAGCAAATCCAGACAATTTTACTGCTACGGCAATTCCCCTGACTGGAGCAACTGATGGTCTCAATGGTGCCCTGACTCGCCATAGCGTCACCCCACAAACATCCCTCAAGACATATCTGCCTGCAGGCGGCGTCGCCACCATTGACCTGCCAAGTGGGTATGGCTCTACAGTTACACTCAATTGGGACTCGGCTGCCGCACTGATGATAGCTGTCTACTACGAAGACGCTGGCACAATCAAGGTTCGTTACGAAGGCGTAACCGCCAATGGCGCCACAACCATTGGTGGTTTTGCCGCAGCTAGCGGATCGCCAACTGCAAGCATCCACACTTTTAATCCAACATCCGACGTACGGATGATTCGTATCAAGTCACTGTTGACTGGAACTAATCTTTCGGTACCCAATTCATTCAGTGATCCACAGTATCACTTGGTTCGATCCGAAGCGACAGGAACTGATGGGGTCAGTCGAGCGATCGAAATTGCCAAGATGATAGAAGTGCCACCTGCAATCCTCGACTACGCCGTGTATAGTGGAGAGAGTATTATTAAACCTTAGCGCCTATGCCTGCTGCCCTAGCCATAGATATCGGTACTTACAGTGTCAAGGCCATCGCTGGTGAACCCGGAGATGTTGTGCATGTGCAACGGGTGGCTGAGGTGTTCAATACGACTGGCTTGGCAGTACCAACCGACGACGCTTCGGCTAGTAAGTTAGCACAAATCGTTGATGCACTCTTTTCTGACTACAGTCTGCCACGAGACAGTGTGCATCTTTCACTACCCGAGACAGTTGTCTCCTCCAAGGTTATTAGCATTCCTCGCCTCAATGACTCAGAACTCGCCTCAGCCATTGGCTGGCAGGCAGAACAACACATTCCCATTCCCCCCGAAGAATTGTCGCTTGAATACCAGGTTTTGTATCGTCCTAAAAAAAATGAGCAAGCACTTATGCGAGTACTGTTGGTTGGTGTGCGCAAACAAGTGGTCGAACAATACATCTCAATTTTTACCCAGATTGGTATTGAGCCCGTGCGTGTCGAGACGCAGATGCTCTCGGTACTGCGATCGCTACACTTTACACCCGAAGATCCTACTACACTGGTGGTTCACCTGGGTGCCTCGAGCATGAATCTGCTCATGATGCATGGAGGGGAACTGCAGTTTGTGCTATCACAACTCAATGGTGGACAGCTTTTGACCAAAACACTCGAACAGCGCGTCGGTCTTGATGTCACACAGGCAGAACAATACAAACGAACATATGGTCTGCGACCCGATCAGTTTGAGGGCAAAGTCAGTCAGGCGCTACTGCCAGCTTTGCAGGTTCTATTTGCAGAAGTCAAAAAAGCAATCCAATACTTTGTCAGCCAACACCCACAAGCTACCGTCGAGCGCATCGTACTTTCTGGTGGATCCGCTCTTTTACCTGATCTAGTGCAGTATGTAGCTACTGAGACTGGCACTGAGGTGCTTATTGCTGCCCCGTTTGCCAATGCGTCTGGAGAAATTCCCGAAAAAATTAACCAACCAGGGATGATCGTCTGCATGGGATTGCTCTCACAGATGAAGTAATTACCATGCCAAGCAGTATCAATTTTGTCCGTGAGCGCCAGAGAAAAGTAGCCAAGGTCGAAATCCTCGACCAGAAAATTCTCATGATTACAATCATGGTTTTTGCTGTGTTGTTGGTGCTCTCGACTGCAGCATTTTTCGGTCGCTGGTGGTTGACTCGCCAGGTAGCAGATGTGCAAGCTCAGCAAAAAACACAAGAATCTGCCATTTTGCAACAGCAACCAATCGAAGAATCCTACACCATTTTTGCTCACAAACTGCGGGTACTGCGCGATTTGTTTGGCAATCGCAAGAATAAGCAAAATAGTATTGCTTTTTTTAGCGAGTACTTTGGTTCAGACGTGATCGTCAGCCAACTCTCGTACAATAGCGAAGAGGAAGTACTCACCTTTGTTCTTGACTCCAAAGATATTTTTGTACTTGATACCGTGTTCGCCAAGTTGCAGGCAGACGAATTGCGCTCGCTCTACCCGACACTTCAGTATGGCGGGCTAACTCGCTCGCAAGGTGGACGCTATGGACTCAAGCTTACGGTTACGCTACCCAAGTATGTCTTGGAGAAATCCTCATGAAAGAAAAAAAACAAAACTTCAATCTTCAACTATTTCTGCATATCCGACAACGGTTGGTTATTGCCATTGGCGTCTGCTTGGGAACACTACTAGTTGTGTTCCTATTTGGCGTGCCGCAGCTTCAGCAAGCATTTGAGACACGCGCAAAGTTGCAGAAAGAATCTGCTCGACTTGATAAACTCAAACAAAAGCTGAGCGAACTCGACAGTGTTAGCTATGAACCCGCATTTGGACAAGTAGAGTTTATTTCTGAGACACTTCCTTCCAAAAAACCATTACTCGAGCTGCTTACTAGTCTCTATGCGGTAACACAAAAATCTGGTGTTATTGTTGACGACTTTTCTGTTCGACCGGGGTTAGTTGCCACTACTGCAGCAGAATTAAGCAAAGTAACCAAAAACAAAAATGCTGGCTACGATACGATTGACCTTACACTAACAATCACGGGATCTTTTGACCAAATTCAGGACTTTATTCTTTTAACCGAGACAGTGACGCCGTTTACAACGATTAGTTCTTTTTCGCTCAATGCCACATTTGGTGAAAGTACCAGCCAGAAAGAGCGAAATGTCTTTACAGCTGATTTGGCAACCAGCACTTTTTTCTTTACGCAGCCAATCTCTGTTTCACTCGAACAACCCTTGCCAAAATTGGCTGAACAAGATTACATTGTCTTATCTGAGCTTTCTGAGTACGAGAGAATCAATCTGCCAGAACAATCTACCGTATTTGGTGGTGGTTCAATCGATTTCTTCCAGGTGGAAGGTTTTAAGTTTCCAAGCAATTAAGCTTGCTGTGTTTCTGTTTCGGCAGGATCTGCTACCACGACGTGGGCACGAATCCCTTCTTTGACGGCGCGAATACGGCTAATGTTGCGAATCGATTGAATAACAGAGCCACCTTTGCCGATAACTCGACCCATGTCCTCTGGGTGAACGTGAATGACATATTGAGTAGTATCACCCATTTCGCGCTCAGTAATACTGACTTCTTCGGGATGTTCGACCAAGTGAATGAGGATAAATTCAAGTAGGTTTTTCATTCTTTGGCAGCTGCTTGTTTTGCAATCGCTTTCTTGGAAAGACGAGGCTTTTTTGGAGGAAATGGAGTCTTGCTGGCTGCGCGTTTGGCGAGCGATGCTACTGTGTCGGTAGGTTGGGCTCCTTTGGTTATCCAAAGCTTGTACTCCTTGAGATCGAGTTCCAAAATTTTTGGAGTTTGAGTCGGAGCATAATGACCGAGCAAAGCAGTGTATTGACCATCGCGCTTACTTTTTGCTTCATTCACCACGATGCGATAATGTGGTTGATTGCGCTTGCCAAAACGAGCTAATTTTATTTTTAACATAGTGTTATTCCCACGAGGACAGGATTATACCCTCCAAGTTGGCTATTCTCAAGTCTTGTACTGAACAAGCGCTTTTTCTGCCGCGTCTTGCTGGGCTTGCTGTTTACTTTTACCAATGCCAGTTGCAACATCTTTTTTGCCTATACGAACTATGATAGTAAATTCTTTATCGTGATCTGGTCCGCGCTCATCGGTTACTTTATATGTTGGTGCAGAGAAACCCTTTGCCTGCACTATCTCTTGCAATTCGCTTTTGGCATCTTTATAGGTACCTTCCTTGAGAATGCGATCCAGCTCAACAAATAAGTGCTCGGCCAAAAACGTTTTGACTGCCTTGAAACCTGCATCAAGATAGAGTGCTCCCACAATGGCTTCGAATGTATCTGCTAATAAGCCATCATTATCTCTGCCACCAGACTCTGCTTCACCTGCACTCATAGTTATGGCCTCGCCAAGATTGAGCTTTCTAGCAACCTGCGCAAGAGTAGTAGTCTTGACTAATGAGCTGCGATAAGTCGTGAGGACGCCTTCCGATTCGGTTGTAAATTGTTTGTAGAGAAAGTTGGTCGTGGCAAGTTCAAGCACAGCATCTCCAAGAAACTCGAGTCGTTCGTTAGATTCATGGCGTTCGAAACTAGAATTGCCAGACAATGCGCTGCGATGACGCAAGGCTTTTTCAAGTAATTCTGGCGAAATTGGGAGTTTAAGCATGGTGATTTAGCCGAGTTCTGTTTCTTCCGCAACCATCTGGGCGAGCGCGCCAACGTCTTCTATACCTTCACTTAGAACAGTTTCAAGCTGTAGGTTGATGCCAAGTTTCTTGTTGAGAGTTCTAATAACTTTTTCAAGTTCAAGCTCGCTCATGCCAAGATCGTCCTCAAACAGTGCTTCGGCCACAACTTCTTCGATGTCATTGCCAGTTATTTCGGCAATGGTGTTACTTACTTGAGCTAAGATTGCGGCGGCTGCGGTCATACGTTTTGTGCTCTCTCGTTATGGTAATAATAATTTGGCGAGCACTCCATTCATAAATTTTGGCGAGCTATCTCCGCCATAGGCTTTGGCGAGCTCGATCGCCTCGTCAACCAAAACTTTCTTTGGAGTGGATTCGTGTTTTGATTCAAACATAATTAGTCGCATGATTGCAAGATCAATTTTGGCAATCTGCGCCAAAGGTCGCTCTGGAGCAGCCGATTGGATGAGTGCATCAAGCTCTGGCAGCTTTTTCAATATCGACAACACTTTGCTCGCATTTTCTGGATGTTCGATACGATCTAGGGTAAAATCAGAAAAAGTGCACGCAAACAGATCTTGCAGAAGATCTCTGCGCTCTTGATGTCTCCGGTCCATATGATTTACCCTTTGTGCTGTGTTTGGCGACGAGCTTTTGTTTTGACAGCTCCCACTGGTTTTGCAGCTTTGTTTACTGCCGCTGCAGTAGTCTGCATAGCGCTTGTTTTGGCTGCGGCAATTTTTTTGGGTTCTGTAGTTGCTGGCTTTTCTGAGCTCAACCCGACACTACGCAAAATACTGGCAACAAGACCTCGCTTATAAGGAGGAATGCTGGCTGTCTTGATATCTTTGGTAATGTTTGGTTTGTTACCCGCTCGGCGTTTGCCGCGTTCAACTCTGGTTATTTTATTTTTTGGTAATGCACCCATGATTGCCTTTCACTAAGCACTCGATTGTACCGCCTGGTATGAAAACTGGCAAGCTCTATCTAGCGCTAGTTTGTTGCAGTCAGTTTTGGAAGTGTAGCAAAAAATAATTTTGATCGCCAGCTATCCGGCAAGCGCTCTTCAATCGCTCTTGCTTGACCAAGCAACTCGAGGTTGGTCCAGGATGCGAATCGCAAAAAACTAAAGCCGTGTTGCGTCGTGCCAAATAAATTGCCTGCTCCGCGATTGTCAAGATCAAGCTCTGCCAGTTTATGTCCATCGGTTGTGGCGACGAATTGCTTGAGGCGCTTACTAGTAATTGGCGAGTTTGAATCATTGAAAACATAGCAGTACCCCTGCTGCCCTGCTCTACCAACTCGACCACGTAGTTGATGTAGACTTGCCAAACCGTACTGTCCAGCTGACTCAATCACCAGTGTACTAGCCTGGGGCAAGTCGATGCCTACTTCAATAATTGGTGTACAAACCAACATAGTAACTTTTTGACGACGGAGTGCTTCGAGCACTTCATTTTGTTCTTTTGGTGATTGCTTGCCGTGCAAAAGAGCGACTGGATACTTAAGCTTGAATCGCTGACGCAACTCTATAAAACGCGCTTTGGCTGCGGCAATCTTGGCAAGTCCTGGATCTTTGGACTGCTCAATAAATGGGCAGACGAGCAGGACAAGATAGTGCGGATTTTCTGCAATCTGATGCTCAATCCAGTCATACAGCTTAGCTCGTTTTGCCTCCGGGAGAATCCAGGTTTTGGTCGGGATTCTGTTGCTCGGTAACTCAATAATCTGCGAGTGATCGAGGTAGGCAAAGAGTGCAAGACTAAGTGATCTAGGGATAGGTGTGGCGGTCATAGTTAGACGGTGCGCGATAATACCTGCCTCACCCAAGCGTTGTTTAACCCCAAAGCGATGTTGCTCGTCGTAGATGAGGAGGGCTGGATTGATGGCTTCCAAACGAGAAAATAATGCATGAGTGCCAACAAATACTTGTGGTTTTTGGAGTAAGTTAGAGTTTTTTTGTGCCCCTGTTATGAGTGTAATGGGAATATCTGGAAATAACGCTTGCAGTGTTTTGGTGTGTTGCTCTGCCAAAACGCGAGTGGGAGCGATTAGGCAAGTGTTTCTTTTTTGTAGCACTACTTGTCGGGCTGCAATGCCAGCCACGACTGTTTTGCCCGAGCCAACATCACCAGTGAGCAGTCTGTTCATTGGCTGGGTACGA
This sequence comes from Candidatus Pacebacteria bacterium CG10_big_fil_rev_8_21_14_0_10_44_54, assembly GCA_002772695.1. Classification (GTDB taxonomy): domain Bacteria; phylum Patescibacteriota; class Microgenomatia; order UBA1400; family PJMF01; genus UM-FILTER-42-14. The sequence goes on along the minus strand of PFDI01000010.1, from coordinate 18,738 downwards.
CCAAGATCATGGAGTATCTCTTTGCTCGCTTTTTGTTGTGACTTAGTAAGCTCAAAGGGAATACTCTTGGGAATTATGGGCTTTGTAACTATGATCACAGACGCATCATGCCGCTTGGCCCATGATTTTTTATTTTCCTTTGCTTGACGAATCAAGACGAGTAGTTCTTCGACAGTTAATCGCTCTCGAGCTGCCACAACAGCATTTGTTTCTGAAGGAAAATGAAGTTCCTTGAGCGCTCGATTGAGTGGTGGGAGTGTCTCAGTGGCAAAAATCATATCGTCGTCACCAGACTTGTCTGTGTCGAGATGGTCGATGATATGTTTGCAAATTCTTCGCACTCTACCCTGCTGAATACCGAGCGTACTGGTATACATTGGCACGAGACGATTGGTGTGAATGGTGTCTTCAGATACTTTTTCGAACGCAGGATGAACCATGCCGCCACGATCACTAATGGTGCCACTAAAGAAATACTCTTGGTCTTTTATCAGGCTTTGCAAGCTGTGTTTGGCATTGAACCAGAGTAAGTCAAGTTTGCCCGTTTTGTCTACAATCGTTGCCCTCAGAATAGATTTCCCGCCTCGATAGTACTTGCTCGTTTGTAGAACTTTGGCTCGAATAGTGTAAGACTGTCCTGCTACTGCAGCAGCAATGGTCGTTTGCTTTGAGAGATCATTGTAGCGGGTGGGAAGTTGGAGCAAGAGATCTCGCACAAACAACACTTCACTTTTGGCAAACTGAGCCTGCAGCTTCGGCCCGATGCCTTTGACAGCCCGAAGCGGAGTATCAAGGCTATACATAGTTACAAGAGTAGCAAACCACCAGCAAATGTGCTGAGTAGCATGCCAATGATTGCCAGGATTACAAATGTATTGACAATACGTTGACGAGTTTTCTTAGTCATGTTGGAGCTTGAAGTACTTTCGCTTACCGATACGAACAGCCTCAATCTTTGTCGTATCGAGTACTTGTTCAGGATTAATCACTTTTTCTTCGTCTGGGGCATACATAGCCATACCCCCTTGGGTGATGAGGCGGCGTAAGTTGCTCTTACTTTCTTGTGAGAGGCAGGCTACAGCGAGTTCAAGTGCGGTGAGGCTGTCTGCAACTGTAATGCTTGGGGCAGAGCCAGGCACAGACTTGCGTTGCACAGTAGTACTAAAGTGAGCTGCTGCTTGATTCGCTAGATCTGTCGAGTGGTATTGACGAACAATTGTCTTGGCTAGCTGCTGCTTGAACTCCATCGGATTATCCCCCGCTTGCATAGCTTGTTCTATTTGGGAAATTTCCTCAAGTGGTGTATCAGTCAGCAGTGTGAAGTACTGGATGATTTGTTCGTCAGCTATGCGCATAAGTTTACCGTACATTTCGTTTGGTTTCTCGGTCAACGCTACAAAGTTATCGTACGACTTGCTCATCTTGCGCCCGTCGGTACCATCGATGATTGGTGTGGTGAGAACCCATTTCTCTCGATTACTGTAGGCTTTCTGTAGGGTGCGGCCCATCAGCATGTTAAAAAGTTGATCAGAACCACCGATCTCGAGATCAACATCCATAGCAACGCTGTCATAGCCTTGTAGTAAGGGATAGATAATTTCATGACCAAAAATTGGTAGTTCTTTTTTGATTCGCTCTTGAAACATGTCTCGCTCTGTCAGCTGCTGAATCGTAGTTTTGGCCAATAACTTAACAATATCTTGGTAAGTCAGTTTATCGAGCCAGTCTCCATTGTAGCGAATTGCGATTTTGTCAAAGTCGAGAATACTGCTAGCCTGGGATTTCCAGTTTTTGAAATTTTCTTGGATTGCAACATCGGTGAGTTCTGGGCGAGTGCTATCTCTGCCCGTTGGGTCGCCGATACGGACCGTACCATTGCCGATGAGCAAAATAACCTCATGACCTGCTGTGGCAAATTGCTGGAGTTTTCGCAACACGACTGAGTGACCAAGTGTCAGCACACTGCCAGTTGGGTCAATACCAAGGTAAACACGAATTTTTTTTTGCTCCATGAGCTTGAGCAAGCCAACTGCATCGGGGACAATTTGTTCTATACCTCTAGTTAGTAGTTTGGGAAGTTGTGTGGTCACAGCCCTATTGTAACGTATCTTCTGGGGCTTCAACCATTTTTTTTCTTTGTGATAGGAGGAACACTCCGCTTGAGAGCGATAGCAGACCAAAGAAAATCAGGACTAACGTTTGACTGGCTGAACCAGAATTTGGAAGTGTATCGGCTCCTTGTGCGCCAGCAATAGCCTCTCCAGTACAAGTACAGCTGGTGGTAGTACTACAGCTTGGATTACGACACTTACCAGAGGAGCAGCTCAGTCCCGCATTGCAGTCTGCGTTGGTTGTGCAAGTCCCATCACATGCTTGGGTGGTTGAACTTGAGCCGCTCGAGAATGAGTATGTACCACCAACATTGGCGGCGCACTGAGCTGTTGAAGTCAGCAAATTAGTACCAGTAGTGGTGATAAGATTCGAGTCATCTGAGCTTGACTCTAGACAACGAAATGCAAGAGTTGGCGAGCCAGTGGCGCCCGAGATAGGTTTGACAGTCAGTGTAGCCAACGTGCCCGAGCCAGTTACTCCTGTTGTATCACCAATTGGTAGTGTGCCAGAGATGACTATCTCTCCTGCTGTAGTCGTGTCTGTCGTGACATTTGGAAAGAAACTTCCGTTTGCAACTGTGATCGTGAGTTTTGTTGCGTCGTAGGTGATGACGGCGCTAACTGATTTGAGAGAGTTAGTTTCGGCATCGACAGTAACTGCAACATTGGTTCCTGTGGTTTTAATCTCGCCAGAAGTTGGCGTTACACCAAGATGTGGTGCTGCTTGAACCGCCGAGACGGTGAACAAGCTGAGCGAAAAAAAGAGTAGTGCTGCGCTACAGTAATGAAGTGTTTTGATCATCTTATTTGTACCATAAGATCTTTGGTTTGCTCGAGTACATTCTGTCCTTGGTTGCCTGCGACAAGTGTGGCCGCAGTTGTAAATCCAAGTGTTGTCTCGCCCGCAACTCGTGGAGTAAATGAGATTAAACCTAAGACAATATTAGTGTCACTACTCACTACTTCCTCTGGTTCACGAACTAAGGCAAGGGTAATTATGCCTTCCTCTTGCCGCACAGATTGATGTACGACTGATGAAAATGCATGACTTGGTTCTAGTCTGAGATTTGCGAGTGCTGTTGGATCAAAACGAATTTGTAGTTCTACACCGTCAATTACTTCTCCCGCCAGGGAAGACTGCAACACAATGTTTACTTTTGCGCTTTGGCCAACAGATACCTCATAGGGAATAAGCGAGCCTGCTTGGGCTGGTAAAAGAGCAAGTGTTGCGAATGGCGAAGCTTGTGGATCATTGATACTCGGCAAATCAGAAATTTGTTTGAGAGTAATTGGCTGTGCTTGACTACCTTGCTTATTATTTGGAAAAAGTGAAAACATCCACATACCACCAGATACTAGCAAGAGTAAGATGATAATAATTCCTTTTATTTTGACAGCGGTGGGCAGTGGCATAAGTTAATTTCTTTTATTGATCATACGCGATACTCAGTGTCTCGAGCAAGAGATCCATATCTAGATTAGTGACAGAACCATCACTATTGCAATCAGCTCGGGCAACACAAGCAGCATCTTTTCGTTTGCCAAGACAACTGAGCATAAATGAGTAGTCGGTAACACGGACAATACCATCTTGCTTATCTCTATTTGTACCTGATATTGGAAGATCTCCACAAGAAAGCGGTCTGGCTGCAAACTCAAGTTGATGTTCCTCCTGTGCCGTGATCGCTATACCTTCTATCAAGCCACAGCGGTCAGTGGCTGTTTGGTTATTTTTACAAAAACGAATCTGCTGATGCAGTGGTCCTTTTATCAAAATATTGTAGGTACCTGTGGGGATTTCTTCGTTCTTCCAAGCAGTATCCAAACTAAATATACCGACTTTTGGGTCGGAGGTCGCCACCTGTTTGAACGAGGCTGTCATTTTGGTTGGCGTGGTTATTTCTCCTGTCTTGATATTTTGTAGCGAAACAGCAACACGTTGACTCTTGGCTGCCTGTTGAAGAAACTGCCCATTGCCTTCTGCAGGAGTACCCGCAAATGAGAAATTCATTTGGACATCTGTAGTTGGTGTAGTAGTCTCGCCAATAACTGTAAAATTATACGGCTCTACGCTCGACGAGGTTAGCACATTTGTCTGATAACCAACTGCTGCGACCTGCGAGTTCAGGCCAAGTTTTATTTTGGAATCACCGGCAGTATTTTTTACTTTGAAACCAATGACGGCAATCTTGCTATCACTAATACCAGAGATTTCTGGATTTTTGCCGACAGCAATGCGGACAATACCTGCCTCTTGGTTTAGGTGTTCCATCAAGACAATTGAGAACGGTTTAGTAGAGCGATCAAGCTTGGTATACTCGAGAACATTAGGGTCAAATTCGAGCGTGAAATCGGCGGCAGTCACTTGCAAACTACTGGGTTGTTTCTCTACTATGAGCGCAAATTCCGCGCCCTGCTTGAGCGTACTGGCAGATTCACTTTTCAATGTAAAAACAATAGACTCTTCACTTGCCTGCTGTCTTGGGTCTTGACTCGTTTTGATTAAGGTCATGAGAGTAATTAGCCCGGTAAAAACAATGGCGAAAACGAGCAAGCTCTGGGCATTTTTGGCAAATTGTTGTGTGAGTGTGTTCATTGGCTTGTTGTCCCAAAGTAACTTGCAAATTTCTCCAAATCTTGCAAGTCAATCATACAGTTGGAGCCAGCCAGGTTGAAGCTACAATCTTCGGTACCAATTTTTGCAAAAACCGCATTGTAATCAAACACATTTACTGTCTTGTTGTTATCAAAGTCTCCGGGCAGTTCCGAACCTGGATTCGGTGTTGGCGTAGGAGCGATTCCTTCTTCGCAACCACTGGCAGAAATGCCCAAGGCATGACAGACACTAACTGGCTGATCCCAGGTTATGTCGAGTAAATCGGGCCTGCTGCCTGTCTTGTTGGTGTAGCTCCAACAGTAACCTTCATTACAAAGAGTGCTCTTGTTGTTTAGGTTATTCGTCCAACCGACAGTGGGTCCGTTGCTGCCAAACAGCGTTGCGCCAGAACTATGTGGTGATATTGTGAAAATGCTCGACATGTCAAATGGCCTGCCCTTGCTCGCGCTATCCTGGTTATGCCAACGCAGCTCTTCATAGTTGAAAACCCAACACCACTTGCCATTACAAAAGTACTCACGACTATTTACCTTATCGGTCCAGGCAGCTGTAATGCCTGATCCAGAAAATAGTGTCGTGCCATCGGCGGCTGGGACAGTGAAGTTCCAGTACTCTTGCTGTGATAAATCAATGCCATTTACATCCTTGTTTATCCACGAACCATTGGCCCAGAGCCAGAGGTATTTCTGATTTGTTAGTGAAATGAAATTATTTTTGTACTCTTCCCAGCCAGCATTTGGACCACCATTTGACCAAAGAAATAAATCGTTCGAGCCTGACTCTGAACCAAAACTAGTTTTGAGATTTTTGGCACTGCCGTCGTTAGCTAGTTTGTTGTTTGAGAAATTGAGCTGCCAACACCAGATACCATTGCAAATGCTGCCAATATTTTGTTGTATATCTGTCCAAGCTGCAGTTGGTCCGATTCGGTTTTGGCCTGCATTTCTACTCCACGGCAGCGTGCCATCACTTGCCGCAATGATCTCCGGGGTTGGAGTCGGAGTTGGAGTTGGCGTCGGAGTTAGCGTGCCTTCGGCCAATTTTGTCACAATTTTTTTTGCTAGAATCGAGCTAACGACATTGAAAGAGCCTTCTTTGCTCAGTTGCCAATTTCCAACCGCACTTTCTACAAATTCTTTGTCGAACGCCTTTACCATACCATTTTGCTCAGAATTGCTCACACCTTCCGCATTGACCAAACCAAAGTCGAAGTAAAAATTGTTTGCAAGGGTGGACGCTTGATTCGACTCCGAGGCGGGAGTGAGAGTTTCGATAAGCGCTCCACTTGGGGTAAAAAATTCGACTTTGGTGATGGCTACCTCCCGATCGGTGGCGGGAGTAGTATTTGGATTCCAGTAGTCATTTAAAAATACATATGAAAGCTTAGAGACCATGAAGTCTCCCTCCGATTGGTTAGGCTGTATCACCAGCTTTCCGGCTGAGATTTGTGTGTCTATTGCCTGCGTTGTAGCAGTAGGACAAAAATAACTGCCACAGTTACCTGGTTGGATTTTGTCACTGTAAAGATTTGGAGTCCCACAACCATTGCCGCCTTGGGTACAACTACCATAGTCCTGAGCACCATCATAGTTTGTGCCGTTATTGATATATAAAGCTAGTTTTGGCCAGGAAGAACCATCTGCTTGGTTGAGACCAGACTGTGATACAAAGTGGGTACGAACAGTAATGAGTGTGTTTGCTTGATCACTGTTGGCAAATGGTGCGCTTGCTTGCGCTTGGACGGCAAGAACGTTCAAACCCAGAAGTGTTGCGCTAACAAGACTAATTGTTAGTAAGGCGAGAACTACCGTCTTTACCATATCGTACTACTATAAGGTCATTTATAGGGGAAATGCAATGGCTGATTGACAAAAAAATAACCGTTGCAACTTCCTTGACCTGAGCTATAATTAGTCTCGTTATGCTACACAAGCGTGCCTTTATTACTCTTTATTGGTTTATTGCCAAATAAACATGGTGAGGGAGCGCACGTATTCATAACAAACAATAGTAAAAATAAAAAAACACTGCACACAAGCTCCCAAACCGGAGCTTTTTTTGTGTGCGGAAAGGGAAAAATGTCAAAGTTGAAAGAGTCAGGAGTTTCTGTTGCAGACATACGAGCGGCTCAAGATGCTGGTGTTACACTGAATGAAATTAGGCAACTTGTAGCTGATGAAGGAACTGACGCGCTAGGTCTGGCTGCAGCGATTTTGGAGTTTGGTCGTCAATCTCGTCAAGCTTCAGCTGCATCTCCTGAGCAAGAAGAAAAAGAGCCTGATCTTATCTTTGGCGCATAGCTTGCTACAATAGACGCGTGACCCTACCGCCACGCCTGCAACACTACTCGCTAGTTTTCTCTGGTCGCTTGCGGTACCATTGGTACCGCATGCGGAGAAAATGGTCTCGAAGAAGTCGTCTGACTCCCCCAACTAATTTGCGTGGGAAATTGCTGTGGTACAAAATACTTCGTTTTGGCGCATTGGCTGGCATGGTGGCGACAGTACTCGGGATTTTGCTCTTTTTTATTCTCTTTGCCTGGTTTTCGCGCAGTTTACCCAAACCTGGTGAAGTAATTCGTCGCTCTGGCTTTAGCACCAAAATTCTCGATCGCAACGGCGTGTTGTTGTTTGATTTGTTTGACCAAGAACGCCGCACACCGGTGACTATTTCAGAATTGCCCCAAGATTTACTCAACGCCACAGTCGCGACCGAAGATAAGGATTTTTATAAACACGGTGGGTTCGACATGCTCACCATCCTGCGTATTCCCTACAACATGATTGCTCGCCAGCGAGTTGTCGGTGGCTCTACACTAACCCAGCAGTTAGTCAAAAACGCACTTCTTACCAATGAGCGGACATTAACGCGCAAGTTTAAAGAATTTGTCTTGTCACTTCAGCTCGAGCGAACCTTTACCAAAGATGAGATTCTCGAGATGTACCTCAACGAGGCGCCATATGGCGGAACTGCTTGGGGTGTTGGCACAGCAGCCGAGGTGTACTTCAATAAACCTGCCAAGGACCTCACGCTGGTAGAGTCGGCTATTTTGGCTGGTTTGCCACAGCGGCCTTCGGCATACTCGCCGTACACGGGCAAGTCAGACGAGGACGGCACGCCGTTGTGGAAAGTTCGAGCAAAAGGCGTACTACGGCGAATGCAAGAAGATGACTACATTACAGATCTGGCCTACGAAAATGCTTTGGCAGAACTCGATACTGTCGAGTTTTCACGCTCACAACTGTCTATTAAGGCGCCGCACTTTGTCTTTTATATTCGTGATATTCTCGAGGAGCTATACGGCGAAGATGTGGTGGCAAGTTCTGGTTTTAAGGTAACAACATCACTCGATTTGGCGCTACACGAGAAAGCCCAGGAAATAGTGTTTGAAGAAATCGACAAAGTAGAGGACCTCAATATCACTAATGGTGCAGTCATGGTGATGGACCCAAGAACTGGTGAAATCCTCAGCATGGTGGGGAGCAAAAATTTTGAGAGCAAAGATATTGACGGGCAGTACAACGTAGCGGTCGATGGTCTCAGGCAACCAGGGTCGTCGATCAAGCCAGTGACGTATCTAACACTCTTGCAGCAAGGATATAACCCCGCCTCTATTTTGATCGACACGCCAACGGTGTTTACACCAAATGAATCTGCCGATGCCTACGAACCCAAAAACTACGATGGCAAGTTCCATGGCCCAGTCTCGGTTCGCAATAGTCTTGGTAGTTCACTCAATGTCCCTGCGGTTAAGGCACTAGCAATAGTTGGTATCGACTCATTTTTGCAACAAGCGTATGACATGGGTTTTGTCACGCTCGAACCGACAGCAGCCAACAAAAAACGCTTTGGTTTGGCAGTAACGCTTGGTGGTGCCGAAGTACACCTAATAGACACGGTCACTGCATATAGTGCTTTTGCGACAGGTGGCAAAAAAGTCGATCCAGTCGGTATTCTCAAAATTGAAGACAAAAGTGGTCGCACAGTGTTTGAACACAAGCAGGTCGAAGGACAACGCTTATTTTCTGAGGCAGCAGCCTTTCTCATCAATCATATTTTGTCTGATAATACTGCCCGCACCATTGCTTTTGGCACACGTTCGCTACTCAATGTTAGTCCCCAGGTAGCAGTCAAAACAGGAACAACCAACGACCAGCGTGATAACTGGGCAATCGGTTGGTCACAAGAAGTTATTGTTGGTGCTTGGGTGGGAAATAACGATAACTCTGCCATGAAAACTGTTGCTTCTGGTGTGTCGGGTGCAACACCAATCTGGCGACGTATTATGCTTCTGGCGCTCGACAGTGGTTACGGTGCGCCAGAGTGGGAGGTACCAGAAGATGTAGATCAGGTACTAGTTGATGCTGTGTCTGGGTATCCAGAGCATGACGGCTTCCCGAGCAAAAGCGACTTTGCCATCAAAGGTACGTTGCCGAGTTTGCCGGATCCAATTCATACCAAGATCAAACTTTGTCGAGGTGAAGACAAACTAGCTCCCGATGCTCGCATTGCCTCGGGCGATTATGATGAGCGAGAGGCGATTGTTTTGCAAGAAAACGACCCAGTTTCTCTCGATGGTGTCAATCGCTGGCAAGCAGGGATTCTGGCTTGGATCGCTGGCCAAGAAGACTCGAGATACAAAATCCCTACTGAGTACTGTGGCGACCAAAGTGAGATTTTTCTCAACCTTAGCCAACCGGAAAACGAAAAATCATACGATACTGAAGATATCGAAGTAAAAATTGAGTCTGATTCTGGTGATGGCATCGAGAAAATCGAACTAATCGTCAATGATTCGGTTCGAGAGACAATCAATAACCGCAATTACTCTGGCAAAATCAAGCTGTCCAAAGGACGTTACGAAATTTGGGCTAAGGTCTACTCTCGTTCTGGTAAGACAAAAGAAAGTGGTCGCAAAAAAATTGGTACAGGTGGTGAGAGCTGGAAGGCACCTGATCCAACCCCAACACCGACACCAACTCCTTCTCCCACACCTACGCCTTCACTTGTCCCAACTCCTTCTGCTTCGGTTTCTGCAACACAATAAGTAGCAACAACACCATGCTGAGTCTGCCACTTTCGAGTGTGTACAGATAATGATCAAGACTAAGCAGCGGCACGACAAGACAACTGAAAATAATCAGTGTATCTAGCGAATAGCGTTGTCGCCGTAGCCAAACAAATATCCCGAGTACCCCAAACACACCGACAAGACCAGTTTCTGCCAAAACCAATAATGGCACGTTGTGAGCCGGTTGAATAAAACGCTCTAATGCTCGAAAAGAGTTGTTGGTCGCTAGGTTGCTCGTAAATGAGTTTAAACCAACACCAAAGAGCGGTTGCTGCCAAAACTGTCCGATAGCAACTTGGTTCAAAACTGCTCGTCGAACAATGCTTGGGTTGGTGCTGACTGCTGTCAGCTGCGATATCGTCAACGGCACAATCAAGATCAGTGACCACAATCCCGATAACAGCAGTTTTTTTTGCACTTGATCAAGTCTTTCTTTACCGAATACAAAGCCAAGCACAAACCCTCCAGCAAGCAATGCAGATATAGAAGTTGTCAAAATGAGTGCTGCAAAAGTTAGTGCAAAAACAATTTGAGTGAGCCAATGGGGAACATTTTGTCGTCGTTGCCAGAAAACAATTGCACCAATAACCAGTATTCCAGCAAGGACATTTGGGTGCGACGTCGTCCCACTCGGCAAAATAAATTCTCTCCCTATGATCGTTTGAGTAGCAATACCTGCAAAATTGAACAGATTTGTCTCGCCCAAAAACCAGTAGCCAAAGAGTGATTTTTGCAAAACAAACTGCCAGATTGCAACACCAGATTGAAACACCAACATGGTCGTTACGCCCCAAATGATTTGCTTGCTTTCTAATAGTTTTTCTGGCAACTGTCGCACGCTCCAAGCTACAGCGGCCACAAGTATCAGCTCTGCCAAAAACCAGTTATGCCAAACACTTACTGCAAGCAGTAGCAACCAGCATACTAGCCAGCGCTTTTTATACACCATTGCAGTAAACACAACGAAAATTGCTGCGACTACAGCACTCAGATACAGCTTAGGGATAAGGTAATCGATCCTGATACCACTCACATAGGCATTTGGTTCGTACAGTACCAAAAATAAATTGCTCGGGATAAGAAAGATAAGCAGGCTAAGCCAACTCACCAACCAGCGATCCGCTCCAGTGCTGCTCCACTGCTGCCACCAATTGTTTGCGAATTGGTGCGACTTGGTCGCTAGTGAGGTTTTCTTTTGGATCATGGTAGTAGCAGGTGAAAGTATAATTGTCATTATAGACGGTGCTCAATTCGAGCCTGGTGATACGTTTGTCTAGCTTCTGCAGCTCAGTCATGAGTGCACCCACAGCTGTTTTTTTTGGCAAACCAAAAGTGAGGTCTTCGCGAATCGTGGCTGTTTTGGCCTGAGGTTCATAAACCGGATGAGACTTGGCGTGCTCTACAAGTGATTGAACTTGTACTTGGATTGCTGTTATCCCCGCTTGCTGTGTGATGGTACCTACGACTTGGTTTTTGTGCCCGAGTACCAGAATTGCCTGATTACTCCCTGCTGTTGTTTCGATTGAAAACTGTTTAATATGCAATTTTGTTAGCAATGCCTCGAGGACACCGCGGACAGTTCTATATGAGTCAGACGAAACAATGCCGAGTGTCAAAACCTGATCTGGCAGTGATGGGCCACTTGGATGATACACATTGGCAATTTCAAAAACGCTCAGGGGTTGGCGCATTGGGTTGGCGGTTAGCACTGCAACTAGCGAAGGAACAAGTGAGCGGCGCAAGTAAACTTTGTCTTCAGTCAGTGGATTGGCAAGCCTAAGGTGCTCGTTGATTGCAAATCCAGAGTCTGTAGCTTCTGCCTCACTCACCATCGAGTAAGTATAGACTTCTTGCCAGCCAATGGTGGCTAAGAATTCTTTCAGTGATTGCTCAAGAATAAAATTAGTGTCTGCCGGTCGATTAATTGGAATGGGTGTTGCCATCAACATACTCGGAATGTTGTGATAACCATAAAGCCTGGCGACTTCCTCAACAATATCGGCTGGTATCCTGAGATCAGGACGGAAGCTCGCAGGGGTCACAACAAGTGAGTCACTTTTTATCTCGACTACACACCCAAGTCGCTCGAGCATTTTTTTGGCTTCTTTGAGTGGAATTTCGATACCGAGATACCGTAGTAGCTCGGTGCTTGTCGTAATCACTTTGTCAGGCTTGACTAAGCTAGGAAAGTGGTCATACACCTCACTTGCTACTCTTGCATCACAAACTTCCTGGTAGAGCTTGACGCCAAGTTGTAACACGTCGGTTGCCAGATTTGGATCGATGTTTTTTTCTAACAATTGGGCAGCAGTCGTGCGAATAGCATGCGACATACTAGCAAAACGAACTTTTTTGGCATCAATAGACTCCATGAGAAGAAGAATATTCTTGGTGCTACTGTCGACTGAAGTATTTGCGGTTCCCTTGATTGACGGCAGGTCGATAATTGTCCCTGATCCATCTTTAAACACGACTTCCCCTCCCACCGTCCTATATGTTTCGCCATCTAAGGTGGTGAATGATTCGCCAGCAGTAGCTTCAGTGATTATAATTTTATTGCCCGTTGCTACTAACTTGTCGTAATCAAAAGCATGACACGGATGCCCGAGTTCGTGTGTAATGTAGTTGGTGATATCTATGGCTGCATCGTGTACATTCATCTCGATAGCTTCGAGACGCCGCGCCATCCAAGCTGGTGTTTGAGCACGTTTGATGTCGGAGAGCACAATACATAGTGTGCGTTTATTCAACTGGTTATTTTCGGTAATACTTGGGAGCTCAAGTTTTTTACTGGGTTTTGGTACAACTGGAACAGTCAGCGGTCGCAACTTTGCAGGTACTCCAAACTGCGGCAAGATAGCGGCAGCTTCTCTGGCTATGCCACGAACCGACATGGCATCAGATCGGTTGGTTGTGACTTCAATGTCGTAGATAGAGTCGCCAGCTCGCTCATAAATTTGCTCTACAGATGGTCCGCAGAGTGAAAGATACTCTTGTAGTTTTTTTGGTTTGATAGCCACATCGAGATGTTCCAGCAACCAAGAGTGTGGGATTAAAATATTCATACTAAAATTGCTCCAAAAATTGCAAATCACCGCTATACAACAAGCGAATATCATCTATCGCCAATCCCTCCTTGAGGGTGTATGTTCTCTCTATCCCCCAACCAAAGGCAAAACCTGTGTAGACATCGGGATTGAGACCTCCTGCCTTGAGAACATTGGGGTGTACCATGCCACAGCCACCAACTTCGTGCCAACCAGATTTGCAGAAGCGACAACCCTTGCCTGCACAGAGATGACAGCTAAAGTCGACCTCAAACGATGGCTCGGTAAACTGAAAGTGAAACGGCCTAATTCGACTCTTGGTACCAGGTCCATAGAACTGTTCGGCGAAGTAGTCGAGCGTGCCCTTGAGGTGTTGAATGGTAATGCCTTTATCTACCACCAAACCTTCAAACTGATGAAACATCTGGGTGTGTGTCACATCTTGTTGGCGACGATAACAGCGGGCAATGTTGATCATCCGAATAGGTGGCTTGCCCAAACGTTCCATCTCACGTACCTGTCCGTTTGAGGTGTGGGTTGTGAGAACCATTTGCCCTTTTTTCTTGTCTGGTTTGTGATCGACAAAAAACGTCTCCCACTCATCACGCGCCGGGTGATCCGGAGGCATATTGAGACTCTCAAAAACGTACCAATCCCAATCAACCTCTGGATAGCGGACGCGAGTAAAGCCAATCGAAGTAAAAATGTTGGTAATCTCTGCCATGGCTTGCGAAATAGGATGCACATGCCCGACAGCTGGTTTTTCACCTGGTAGGCTGAGATCTATCCACGTGTCAGTAGTAGTATGATTGCAAGCAGCAGTGATTGCTTCTGCCAGCATATTTTTGAGCTCATTGAGTGGTCGACCAGCCAGCTTGCGATCACTGGGGTCTATTTCGGTGATTTGTTTGGCCAAAAGAGTGAATGCGCCATTTGAGCCAAGGTATTTTTGTTGCAGCTCGGCTGCGGACAAAGCAGCATCTTTTTTTACTGCCTGCTGCAACTGAGAGATCTGCTGAATATACTCTGATCCGGTCATGAATCCTATTCTACCAAGAAAAAACCCCGCTGGCGGCGGGGTTTTAAGTTTCTTGTTTTTTGTTGTACTTTACTTGCCCCGCACTGTTTTTACTACTTCGGTAAAGCTGCTAAAGTCACGGATGGCAAGCTCTGATAACATCTTGCGATTGATCTGGACGTTGGCCTTTTTCATCACACTAATAAACCACGAGTACTTGAGCGACTGGTCTACCTCTTGGAGTGCTGCATTAATGCGAATAATCCAGAGTTTGCGCTGATCTCGTTTGCGTAGTTTGCGGCCAATGAAAGCATACTGACCTGCGTGTAACAATGCTTCTTTGGCTCTTTTGTAAAGACGATTATTGGTGCCGCGAAATCCTTTGGTTAGGGATAACACTTTTTTGTGTCTGCGACGACGAACAACACCGGTTTTTACTCTTGGCATAAATTACTTCCTTTTTCTATTCGAGACCGAGCATGCGCTTGATCTTGCGCGCC
>PFDI01000010.1:2774-4365 GCA_002772695.1 Candidatus Pacebacteria bacterium CG10_big_fil_rev_8_21_14_0_10_44_54 | reverse complement strand
ATCGTGCGCTTACTCTTTTTTCTGCGCAAATGGCGCATGTTTTGTGAGCGCATGAGTACTTTGCCAGTGGCTGTTACTTTGAACCTTTTGGCAACGCCGGATCGTGTTTTTTGCTTATGTAATGCTTTCATATTATTTCTTGCTTGGCAGTAATTGGGCGATGAGTTTTTTGCCCATCAGCTTTGGTTCGAGCTCAACGGATGCAATGTCTGCTGTGCCAGCTACTACTCTCTCTAGTACATTATAGCCAAACTCCTTTTTCGTTATTGCTCTGCCTTTGAACTGCAAACTGAGCCTGACTTTGTCTCCCTTTTCGAGAAACGTGCGGACCTTTTTCAATTTTGCCTCGAAGTCTCCTTCGCTCAGAAACGGCGAGAAGCGCATTTCTTTGAGTTCTTGAGCCTTGGCTCTCTTCCTGCCTGCAGCTGCTTTTTGTTGCTGCTGGTACTTGAACTTACTCAGCTCAATCACCTTGACGATCGGCGGCTCCACCTGGCCATTGACGAGGACAACGTCCTTGTTTATGGCGCGCGCTTTTTCGATAGCTTCGACAAGCGTTACAATACCTATCGCCGTGCCATCTGGACCAATCAACCGGACTTCTTTTGCGCGAATGCGCTCATTGGCGACGACACGCACTGCGCGCTCTTGTCGTCTGAATGGCGTTTTTTTAATCACGAATTGGTTGGTTTCCTTTGCACCGCTGGTATTGTACACGAGTTATCGCCAAAGACAACTCGAGAGAAGTAGTATACCAGAACTGTAGAAAACAGCTAGATGTTATAATCCATCTCGTTGCGAACTCGTAGCTCAGTTGGTTAGAGCGCCACATTGACATTGTGGAGGCCAGAGGTTCGAGTCCTCTCGAGTTCACGGTAAGAATCTATAATTCTCATCAAGGAGATAACATAAGCAAACAGCCAAATCCAGCCTCGAAAGTGGTTCGGGAGGGAGGCAATTATGCAAATGTTGGGGATTTCGAGGGTCTAGTAGTTTTTCTTGCTCACCTTGGAATGTAGCTAAAGACGAGATTAGTATTGTACCTTGGTGCGGTCGTAATCCAACTATCTAGCTCGGGTATTGCAGCAAGGTGAGGAAACGCTTGATGTAGTTGCTCTACCAAATCATGAGGATTAAAAGAAGCAGCAGTATCGGGGTATTCTTTAAACAGAAAATTACTTGCCAACATGACAAAGGAAACAGGGGTAAAAATCTGCAGGAGATCATCATCTTCTGGCTTGTGCTTCTCTTGTGTTCTTATCATGCAAAGCTGCGGCCCATTGTGTCTTGAAATCACTACTAATCGATGCACATACCCGTAAGGACTTTTGACTCTAATTAGTTGTCTGCCTGCATTTATTGCATCGAGAAATTCTGTGCTTCTCTTTCCTTCTCGATCAATCGCTGCTTGCTCACTAGCAATTGCTTTTGGGTCAGTTTCGTCTGGATCAACCTTGCCAATTCTATTCAGCATGAGCTTTTTCATCCAAGCCTTTTCTTCTGGAGTCAGAGGAGGTTTACTGTTTTTAGGCATAGAAAAATAGCTATCTATGTTTACGCCGAGGCTGAATCTCAGCGTATCATTGTTAAA
>PFDI01000010.1:0-2752 GCA_002772695.1 Candidatus Pacebacteria bacterium CG10_big_fil_rev_8_21_14_0_10_44_54 | reverse complement strand
GTTAAAATATCCGGACGGTCAAATTTCATTTGGAAATCTTGAAGCGAAAGCGGGTAAAAAACCTGTAAGATTGGTTTGTTTGCTTGTTTGTTAATACCATTGCGGACTATAGCAAACGCAGCATCCCCGTCGTGCGTGATTAGCATCAGACGGTCTGTGTGCTGACAAAATTCACTCTTATACTTATGAACAAGTAATTCTGTTCCTGCAGCAACCTCCACTGCAAGCGCAAGAGATTCTCCTCCCTGTGTTTTCGCAAATGTAAGTAATTGCGCTTTCCAGTCTGTCAAACTATCTGTTTCTCTTGGTCCAGCTATCTTGGCTTGTTCTGAGAGCAAATTTTCTATTTTTTCCCTCACTTCAGGAACAGCTGGGGAATGGGTTTCTCTCGAGAATCCCATTATGACCCCCCATAACTACTTGATCGCTCGTGATGCATCATATCTTGAACAGTACTGGTTTTTTCGTGTCCCTGTCCTTCTACAATCATACCAGCGCCACCTTTGTGCTTTTTCTTCTTTTTTGATTTTTGTGAAAATGCACTCGACCAAGTTCGCGCACTTTTGATTTTTTGCCTGAGCAACATGATGAAAGAGCGCAATTGCTGAAAGAAGTTTAGAAAGTACTTGCCTTGCAAGCCCGGGTCGACCACTTCGGTCATGAGGGTAAGCTCTACCTCTTTTTCGAACTTGGCGACGTCGCCAACAAGTAGTTTGAGCTCTTGGCGGAGTTGCTCTATTTCTTCGGTGACTTGCTTCTCTCGAGCACTAAAAATATCCCGGGCATCAACTGGATTAATTTGGTCGTGAAGCTTTTTGCGCAGTGCCTCATGTTTTTGTTTTTCAGCCAAATCCGCTTGCTGTTGCCTAAGAAAGTCAGGTGAGTTTTGATTTTGAAAATCTGGTAGCTGTCCACCAGTGCGAGCTAAGGCCTCGCTGAGGTCGTTTTTGCCCGTGGTATTTGCCGGTGAGTCGTAGCTCGATTTTTCGCTTTCAGCTAGTGCGCGCGCAAAAGGATTGCTGTGCTGTGCTGCCGCCTGGTTGACTGGTTTTTTGTTTGCTATACTTTGCATAGCTTTGATAGCATTATCTGCTGGTAAGTTCGCAGATTATAGGCCTTTATAGGCCTGGTGTCAATCGACACGACGCATTAACAAAAGTGTACCATTTTTTTAGAGTGCGGGTAGTTCTTTCAGTCAAAAACTTGCTCCTCAAACTGCTTCTGCTGTTGCAAAAAACGCAGCTTATCAGACAGAATTGCGCGAATGTACCAATAGGTCTCGATGGGGTGCGTGAGACAATAACCAAGCTGCTGAGCGCAATTTGGTGCCAGGTAAACATCTACGTCCTGCGAAAACTCATCAGCACTAACAACTGCGTTAGCCCGCATTGGCACTACAGAATTGACATCGATAAAAATCATACCATTACTGCCGTGCGCAGGCTGGCTGCTGCTTGTTATGTCGCTTGCAGAAAGCGAGACGCTGGGTAGCTCTCTGAGTAGCACTGGGTAACCCTGCTCATCTTTGGGAAAGAACACCAGACGAACAGGATTTCTGCCTGAGATAGCATAACGGTTGTTGATGTACAAATTCGAGTTTTTTCCATCAGCTTTGCCTAGCTGCAGTTCGGGAAATAGTAGTCGTTTATTATTTTGGCGCTCTGTTACTAGTAGTTCTGGATGCGCAAATGTGGTAAATATACCCTCTTCCTCAACAAGTCCCCAAGCACCTTCTCCATAATCAGTTAACCACTCAGTATTTGCAAGAAGAAAGCTTGTTGCAAAAGAATCTGGAAAAAATGAAATTATTTCTTTACCATCTGCTTTCAAAATAAATGAGTTATTTGTGCCTTCCATCATCACATCGGTTATATTTGTAGCCAACTCCCATGCGTTAAGTTTTGAGTACGATTCTGGACGATTCTTGAATACGTCGTTTCGCGCAGCCTGTCCCTCCTGTGTGCTGTCGCTTCTCGAACCATCGAGAACGAATGGTGTTATCCACCAGCCCATGCTCTTTGCCTGCTGCTCAAGATAGGGATCAGAAAATCTTTCATCGTAAATCCTCAGGTCGGTGATCGAAAGTACGCCACCGCTCAAACGCAAGCGGACTCGATATTTTGGCGTAGTAACCCACCAAGCTCGTTCATCCGGGTCACTTTGACCAACACCACCATAGACAGAAATTTGCTGGAGCGGCAGTGCGCGTGCTGCGGCATAGAAATCTTGGACTGTTACAACAAAATTATTTGTTTCTTTTTGCCACTCTCTCACTGCGTCAAGTTGGCGAAAAAATTCCTGTTGTTGTTCTGCTTCTAGCGAGTTTTCTATGCCAAGCATCGCAAAGGTATAACCGTTGCCCACTGCTTGATTATGTGCCTGCAGAAAAAGATGCAAAAAGTAATCGATTGCGGCATTACGAATACTATAATCATTTGGTTGAGACGTATAGCTACTCGTTTGATCACCATAGTTATAGACCGGATCGGTGATGGTTTGACGCAATATAAGTGTTGATTTTGCAGTAGTACTGGGCATCAACGCCCAATCGTTTGCGCTCCAGTACGGATAATGCGGTGGCCCACCATAGAGCGTGTAAGAATCTGTGCCAAACTGCTCGCGAGTAATCTCATGAGTGGTAACACCATATTTTTCTCGCAGTAGTTTAGAGCGCATTTCAAAACCTCCCCAAGCAAATTAAAATGCAGGCAAATGTGAAGAACGCAGTGTAGATGGACAGATGGTGTTCCCA
>PFDI01000007.1:655-7054 GCA_002772695.1 Candidatus Pacebacteria bacterium CG10_big_fil_rev_8_21_14_0_10_44_54 | reverse complement strand
CTCTTTTGGCACCTCTATTGGTAGTTTTCTCAATGTCTTGATTTATCGTACGCAGCACGGCATGTCCTGGAAGCAGGGTCGTTCCCAGTGCGAAAGTTGCCAGAAACAACTTGCTTGGTATGACAACATCCCTCTGCTCTCATTTGTTTTTCTGCGCGGCAAGTGCCGCTATTGCCACCAGAGTTTGTCAATCTCACACCCGATTGTAGAGGGACTAACTGGCATTTTGTTTCTCTGGTGGTATTTGGTTGGCTTCTTTTTTTTCCAACTGAGTCAACAACCATTTACCATGCTCCAGCCACTTTTTTGGCTTTTGGTTGGCATTATTTTGCTCTTTATTTTTGTGTACGATTACCGCTACTTTATTATTCCCGATTGGACGGTGATTGCGCTGACTGCACTCGCCCTCCTCTATCGAGTGTCTTTGGTGCTAGCGGGTATTATGCAGCAGACTGATTTTTTTTGGACTATCTTTGGTGCGGTGGCAGCCAGTGGGTTTTTCTATACCATTTGGCTGATCACCAAGCGCAGAGGTATTGGCTTTGGTGACGTCAAGCTTGCTGCCCCGTTGGGTTTATTACTGGGTTGGCCGCTCGTGTGGGTTGGATTGTGGTTGGCTACTGTTGTTGGTGCAGTCGTTGGTATTGTGCTTATTTTGTTTGGCAAAGCACAATTTGGCAAACCAATCCCATTTGGTCCTTTTTTGATCATCGGTACCCTGCTCGCACTGCTCTGGGGGAATAACCTTATTGCTTGGTATGTTACACTAATATAAGGACACTCCAGAGGAAGGTGCTGGCTGCTCATGAGGGTATTACGCATACTATTTTCCGGATTACTTATTGTTGTGCTGCTCGCGACTGGAGCATTTTTTGGTGCCCGCGAAGTTTTTTTGTGGTGGGCGAGCCGTTCGGTGGTAAGCGCAGTACAAGAGCTGGCAAGGACGCAAACCAAGGGTACGTTTGCACAGCAGTGTCAGCGCAGTGTCGGCAGCGATGTGTTTGGTACCGTCGAGCCAACATACCAAGTGCGGTTTTTGTCCAACACTGAATATGCACTCGAAGTAGTCTGTGGTGAACAAGCCAAAGAGCCGATTCTCATCACCAGAAAAACTCTGCCGCTTTTTGTCTCTAAGGTTCCTGGAAGTTCTGGGATTTTGCCTGATGCTGCTTTGAGCGGTATTCGGCTGACTGTATTTGCCGAGCAATTTGCGCTCATAAAGACATTTATCGGTTATATACCAGAATTTTTTGTTCGTGAACGGGCGGTTGTGCTTTCTGAAGGTTTGGTTTTGGCAGATACAGACGCTGTCGAACTTGGCGTTGGACCGGCTACCTCGTGCGAAGGGTATGGTTTTATGTGTTGTGACAGTCAGACCCAGATGGGCGCGGGCGAGAGTCTGAGTGGTGCCCAAAACTGCCCGAGTACCTGTTTTAGTAGTTGTATCACCCGACCGGTATTATTGTCGTTTACTACTGCGCCTTTTATCAATCCACAGACTCGCAGTTTGCAGATTGCTTCTGGTGGTACTGTTTCATTTCACTACGTGGCAGACGCGGGCAAATCGAGTGATTTGAGTGCAGTTATCTATTTTGGTGACGGACAGAGGGCGCAGGCACAAGGCAGCGCTGGTAGTTTTGAGCATGTGTACACCTGCGCGACTCGTAGTTGTACGTATACAGCCAAGATTGATCTCACCGACAATTGGGGGGTGACATCTCTGCCTGGCAAGCTTGATACAGTTGCGATAACTGTCTCGGGCGGGGTATGATGGAGTACAAGGAATATATGAAAAAATTACAAGCTGGTTTTACTCTCATCGAGCTTTTGGTGGTGATTTCTATTATTGCTATTTTGTCTGCGGTAGGTTTTACGGCTTATGGCGATGCGCAGAAGAAAGCGCGGGATGCGACGAGAGCTGCAGATATGAAGGCAATTCAATCAGCCTTTGAGCAGTATTACTCTACAGATGGTCAGTCTTCGTATTCAGAAGACTGCAACGATATGGACGATGAAATGCCGGGAGGAATTCCGAGCGATCCAAAGGGAAGCGCCAATCCGTATTTGGTTAGTTGTACTCCGACAGCAAGCTATGACTACTGTGCTTGCGCAACCTTAGAGTCTGGCACAGATGCAGGAAATGCATCAGACACGAGTTGTAGCTTTGGGGCAGGTGCTAATTTTTGTGTAAAAAACCTCCAATAATATGAAACACAAAAAAACCGCCGGCTTTACTTTTATCGAGCTACTTGTCTCGGCGACGATCATCATAGTTCTATCTGTGATTGGTATGGTGAGTTTTGCCAAAGCGGGCAAATCGGCCCGTGACGCGCGCAGAAAAGCAGACTTGGCGATGGTGCAGCAAGCAATGGTGCAGTACAAGGTGAATGAGGGGGGGTTGTACTATGTGCCTGCAGGAGCAGATGGCAAAGCCAAGTTCGTTAATCTAGTTAATGAATTGAAGAATGAAGGTTATTTGAGTTCTCCCGTTCCTGCTGATCCTAAAAATGATGCAACTTATTACTATACTTATTCAGGAGATACAGTTTCTTTTACGGTCTCTGCAGCATTACCAGAAAATGGTGGCACCATTACCTTCTCCAACCCATGAAACGTCCGCTCACTGCTGCCTTTACGCTCATCGAGCTTTTGGTCGTGACGGCTATTATGATGATTGTGATCGGTGGCTCTATCGCTGGCTACATCCAGTTTAGTGAATACCAAACTCTGGTAGTTGCCGGTCGCGAGATGGAAAACACGATTAAATTTGCCCAAAACAGAGCGCGTATTAGAGTGATAGAAAACTGTGCCAGCGAAAATTTTTTGGGTTATCGTGCAGTTGTTTCTGCCGTTGGCACGGTAGATGTGTATGCCTTGTGTGGATCAGATCCAGCAAGTCCAACGCAGGCACCTGGCGCAATAAAGACAACCACTCCTCCATCAGAACTTGACATTGCAGGCGGCGCTGCAAACTTAGATTTTTTTACCCTACAATCTAGGCAGCCGCCAAATGTTGGGACAAATCTGATTACCCTCGCAACTACACGCCATACCTACAGTATTACTATCTCATCAGCAGGAGTCATCAGCAGTGCAGTTACCAGAAATCCATAACCACCTACTGTCTCGTCGCAAAGCCGGTTTTAGTATCATTGAAGTGTTGTTTGCACTTGTTTTGCTCGGTCTAGTCTTGGTTGGTGTCGCGGTACTACTTACTCGTTCGCTCGTGACTGCTGCCGATGCACGGTACCGTGATATTGCCAACGGTTTGGCGCAGGAAGTGATCGAAATTTATCATAGAGAGCGCACATTGACGTCATGGAGTGAATTTATTACTGCAGGCGCGGGGTCGCATTGTGTGTTGAGTGACGCGCGCAGGTTTGCAGATGCAGGCTTTACCAATACGACTTGTGCCGACTCAGAGGGAGTTACCGTTAGCGGTATTCTATTTCAGCGTGAGGTAGCTGCAGTACTAAACAGCGATAAGTTGGAAACGATTGTTACCGTCAAGTGGAAGTCAGGCAGACAAGGTGGCACGGCAGAAGATGAAATAATTGCTCGGCAAGATTTTACTAATTGGCTTTGAAGTTGCGAAATGACACGCCGGTTCGGAATGACTCCACAATATTACCGTCTACCTCTGTGTTAATTTCTCCCGCTTGAGCATTGGTGAGTGCAAAGGTAGCGGTGATAAATTTTGTTTTGTTTGCTGTATTTTCTTCACAGACGAAGGTCAACTCTTGGCCAGTTGGAGTTTTGACGTTATTTGAGTTCATATTTTCTTCTGAGCCAGTTGGTCCAATCTGGATGTCAGATCCATTTTGTTTGATTGTCCTGGTGGTATGAGTAGTGTCTCCTGCTCGAACATAATCGATTGAATTTTGAGCCGAGCCATCGCATGTTGCTGCCTCTATCAGTTGGGCATTCTTGAGCTCAAATTCTATCGTACTAATGATCTGCTCTCCCTCAATTTTGAGCACGCGCCGTACCCGGGATTTTGATTGCGACAAGAGTGAAGTAGTAAAAACGGTAATAGCGCCAAGTAGCAAGATCGACAAGATGGCAGTCGAACTCATGACTTCGATTAGGGTAAAGCCGCTGCGTTTGTGCATATTAGTAGTTTTGTGTAATTGAGTTGATTTCGCGCCAGGTGAAGGTGGAGCGCTTCATGAGTTCTGGAGCATTGAGGATGAAGTCGGGTCGGAAGACAAAAACATCGGTGGCAGCATAGCTGTTGATGGTGCTGGTAGAAGGATTGGCCTCGGTCTCAAAGTCTCGAGGGAGTGAGATGCCACTCCAGCCGACAAACGTACCAGCTCCAACGAAGACACGGTCGATCGCATCGATGTCGTCGTTGTCCTCTACTGTGAGGATGCCGTCTGCGACAAAAACACCTTCGATTTGTGTTGCGGTACTAGGCACTTGTCCTTCACTCATGGTTTCGCCAATATCTTGGCTAAAGGTGATGTTTCCTGTAGCGATGATAGCAAAGAAGCTGTCGGTGCCGACTGTGATAAAAGGGCCAACGCCGGTGCCGTCGATAGTTACATTGCCATCGATGAACAGTACTTTTTTGCCCGATACTATCCATTGTGAGCTTGGGGCCACAGTAAGATCACCTGTTTTGGCATACACCTCGGTGTTGTCACTCCCCTGCACATTGCCTCCTGTCGGTAGCTCAGTTAGTGTGTCAGCTAGGTTGGTGGCTGCGGTGAGATCAAACCTACGTGCAAGTACGGCATATCTTTCTTGTGCGAGACTGGCATCAGAGTGCGAGACGCTGTCGTAGTACTCTGTACCATTATGGTGTTCAGAGTCGTAGTCGTTTGTCCCAATTATAGATAAGCTTATGGGAATACCGGCACTTGGTTTGTTTGGGTCACTGTCGGTGAGCGATCCAGCTGCCAAAAATGGCACACAACCAACACCAATCGTGCAGGCGGGATCGAGTTCACCGCTTGTGTTGTACGGCAAGTTGGCAGTTATGCTCGAGCCGTAAATCCAGCCGCTACGGGCTTGCCACCAGGCGCTTTTGAGTTGGGTGATAAAGAAGTTGACACCAGAGACATCGGCGGTAATGCCATTAGTATTGATAGAATATTGACCGCCAACTGGGCAGACCACATCATATCCTGCTGGGATGCCTCCAATCGCTATAGTTGCAGTACCGCTATCGGATTCGATCGTACCACTGCTGTATGTGCCATCTAAGCCACTTACATTTGTGGTACCACTGGGATTTGGACTTGGTATCAGTCCCGAGACTGTCATGTTCATACCACTTCCTGCGTCCCAGGCCGAATCTCCAGCTTGAGCAGCACAGTAACTGCCGCTGATCCCGCCAATTCCATCGTACACAGTGCCGGAGATTGTGAATGTTGGCGGGAGGACTTCGACCGACATAGTTGTAACGCCAGGACCCCGACAAATATACTGACCTGTTGCTGTGATGTAATTGGCATTGCCCCTGCAAGACGCTGAAGAACCTACGTAGGTGCGGCAAAACACGTCGTAGGTGCCGACTGGCACATCCGAGGTATCCCAAGAGAATGTCTCCGTACAGCCAGCGAGGCCACAGCTGGTATTTGTCGGCGTCCATTCATCAAGACCTCTGGATTCGTATAAGCCAGTACTGCTGTTATATTGTCCAGCGAGCAGCCCCGCAAAATGATTTGCATTGCCAGAGAAGTAGGTAGCGCCAAACGCCCCCAATTCCCCTTTTATAATTTCATCCGGACCAGAGAGGTCATAACAGTTTGGAATACAGGTTTGCAGTGTTGTCTCTGTATAGTCGCCTATGCCAGAGTTATTTGCCGCATACACCCGCCAGATTGCGGATTCGAAATTGACAGGGTGATATTCTATGTCAAGTGAGGTTGTGTCACTACTGACATCCACACAGACATCCCAGTCAAGATTACTCGCACAAGTATCATCTGGGTAGCCAACTGCGTCTATATCATCGCCATCATAGCTATTGTTGGCCGTACTATCTATGCGAATCAGATAACTATCTGCCTCAGCGACAGGATCCCAGCTCAAAGTCATTTTGTCTCCAGGAGCGGTGCAACTGGATACTAGGTTTTGCGGAGCAGGGGGAAGCCCTGGGGTTACAACTATATTAAGGTGGTCATCTACAGAACAAGAAATCCAGTCGGTGCAGACATTTGCGGAATCGCCACCCTCGTGACTGCACCAGGGATTTCCAGTACAGTTTTGTGGTTCAAAACTACCACCATTTTGACCATAGGGTACTCTGGGAATGTCACAGTGAAAGTTGTAGGAGCCTGCAGGTAGATCGGATATGCCGAAGGTTGTGATGCAGTTGCCAGTTTCAGAATCAAAAACACAATCAGCGCTACTGAGGTGATAGTAAAATAAATTGCCAGGTTGGCCGTC
>PFDI01000007.1:0-644 GCA_002772695.1 Candidatus Pacebacteria bacterium CG10_big_fil_rev_8_21_14_0_10_44_54 | reverse complement strand
GCATCATGACCATCAATATGTACTGGTTTTCTAGAACCTGCCGAGAGCGTGATGGTTAGATTTTCTCCTTCTGCGACGTTGGATGCTGACGAAAAAACGCTACATTGTATGGGAACATATTGTACATCAGAGCGACATGCTCTCATTTTATCCCATCTTTCTTCTGCAACATTATCAGCAGTATTACTGCGATCGGTTGTGTCGTTAAACAGATAGCCGTAAAAGGACTGAGTGCCGTTGGTGCCAGCACCCCCATAACCAGAATTAGTTACACAAGCAGGATTGAGGAGGTAGGTGTTTGCTTCATTTGGGTCATCGGTCGTTGGGTTTAGCGAGACTTTATAGTCATCATTTAGCAGTATAGCCGTGAGGTCTTTTACGATGATTTCTGGGAATCCTGGGCCCAAGTCGGGATAGTTTGGTTTGTACAAGTGATCATTAGTTGCTTGGTCGTCTGGTATTTTTTTCCATACAGCCAATCCACCCCAGTTGTCGTTTCCCCCACTTCTCCCTCCCCACACTTTACTGCAGTTAGTTCCGTCGGTTTTAACAGCAGCCAAAGTAATTTTGCCCTCCGAGTTTCGGTATGAAATCATTTCGGAGTTACAGCCTGTTCCGTTTGAACCCGGAATTCCCACACCTGT
>PFDI01000014.1 GCA_002772695.1 Candidatus Pacebacteria bacterium CG10_big_fil_rev_8_21_14_0_10_44_54 | reverse complement strand
GTGATGCATGGCTGTCGTCAGCTCGTGTCGTGAGACGTCCACTTAAGTGTGGTAACGAGCGCAACCCTTGTCGTATGTTACACGTATCATACGAGACTGCCTCTGCTTTGCAGGGGAGGAAGGAGAGGACGACGTCAAGTCAGCATGTCCCTTACATCTGGGGCTACACACATCCTACAATGGAGCCGACAACAGGTAGCGACGGGGCAACCCCAAGCCAATCCTCCAAACGGCCCCTCAGTTCGGATTGCGGGCTGCAATTCGCTCCTTGTACAACGTAAATATGCGCCTTCCGCGCATACACACCAGCTGGTGAAAATCCAGCCAAATTAAGCATTTTGAAGCAAAATCGCAGGCCTCTCCGGGTAACTGGCAGGCTGAAGGGCGAAAGTAGCAGTTTTCAGCTTGAAACTATAACGGCCTTTTCTAGTAACGACCCACCGTACAAATGGGGAAGTTGCTTACCGTCTGCACTAAGAAAGACAGCTAGACTAGGTAATGGGTTCGAAGATGAAAATAAATGGTGCGTATGTGTACGAAGGGAGATCCTTAATAGTTCTCAGTCGTCCTACACGTAGTGTAAGAATGATTAAGTATGATCGAAGTGATGAAATCAAATAACTATAAGGAAGTCTGCAGATGCCATAGTATTTCCGCCTCGGCGGAGAGAAGGGCTAACTTGGTATGAAACTTCCTGGAGATTATATTGCAGGATTTATTGATGGCGAAGGTTGTTTTACCATCGTCATCTCCAAACACTCGACTAAAAAGTTGAGACTTGATGCACGGCTACATTTTCAAATTGAGCTTCGCATTGATGATTTGGAAATGCTGCAATCAATCCAAGAAACACTTGGCTGTGGAAAAATCTATACCCTCAATTATGAGAAGTATGGATGACACCCACATGCAAAGCTAAAAGTTTCTTCAATCCAGGAAATTACTGAAAAATTAATCCCATTTCTTTCGCAGTATCCATTGCGAGCCAAAAAGAGACATTCATATCGTTTGTTTCTTGAGGCTATCGAGGTTTTCCGTAAAAAAGAGCATCTCACGCATGCTGGAATAGATAAGTTGCGAAACATAAGAAGTGAGATGAACATTTTCAGTAAACGAACCGAGCGTCGGCTAGGGTACGGGAAAACCGTGTGCCCAGTCGGGAGAGAAGCATGAAGCAGCAATGCTCAAGACTATCTCAGAACACTGCCCGTCAAGCCAGCAAAGTCAGCAACGCCCGAAGCGGGAGACCGAAACTCGCAAGAGATCGGCCCCTCTACGGCGAGGTTGGCGATGAGGACTAAGTCGTAACAAGGTATCCGTACTGGAAGGTGCGGATGGATCACCTCCTTTCTAAGGAGTTGAAGGTAAGAGACTCACGACCTCTTCTCCCATATCTCCTAATCGAGATATGAAATACACTAAAATCCCATGGACACTCATGCCTGGGTCGGTGTATCTACCACCATGTTTGGGTCAGTTTGATTTATATTCTTTGATGGTATGTGGCATAATACTTGTGATGCAAAAGCTCACCTTTGCCTTTATCGCTGTAGTTTTACTTATCTTCGTTTTAACCGGCTTGTACATTCGCTCTGCTGAGGCAGAGAAAAAACAACTGCGCTCACAGATCGAAACACAACAAATTTCAGACTTACACCAACTCCCATCCGAAGAAGAATCGGCAACACGCTCGGCAGTACCGAGCAAGCAGCTTGGCGCAATAGAAGGCTCACTCAGCTTCCCCAGCTCTGGCATCCCAGACACTATGGAAGTTTGTGCGGAACACACAAAGACACTCGAAATAACTTGTACCGGAGAAATTCAAAAAAGCGACGACTATACTTTTGGATTTGGCTACCAACTCGAGCTAACACCCGGGTCATACTTGGTGTATGCCCAATTGCCAAACGATTCCTACCGGGCTTACTACTCTGATTTTGTCTTGTGCGGATTGGCAGCAAGTTGTCCCTCGCACAATCCAATTATGGTGACGGTAGAACCAAATATGACAGCTTCTGGTATCGATCCACAAGACTGGTACGATACGAATCAATAAGACAGACTATGCATGGAGATAGTTTTACTACCAAAGCAGCAGAAGGCATCCAAGCAGCCGTTACGCTCGCAAACAAGCGCCAGCAGAGTGAGGTAGTCCCAGTCCATTTAGCCTTAGCTCTTGTCCAACAACCAGGGGGTATCGTCCCTTCGCTACTTACAAAACTTGAGAGAGATATTGAGGATATCACCAAGCAATTGACGACAATTATTGAACAACAAGCAGTCCTCCAACAAGCAAGTCAACCAAGAATATCTGGTGAGCTACAAAAAGTCTTGTCCGATGCAGAGTCTGAGGCAGGCAAGTTGCGCGACGAGTATGTCAGCACAGAGCATCTGTTGCTTGGACTACTCAATGTTGACCAAATCAAGTTAGTGTTTGATATCGAAAAATCCGCAGTGCTCGAGGCACTCAAAACAATCAGAGGATCACAAAAGGTAGTAGATCAAGATCCAGAAGGAAAGTATCAAGCTTTAGAAAAGTATACCCAAGATTTTACTGCCTTAGCCCGAGATGGCAAAATTGATCCCGTCATTGGCAGAGATGAGGAAATCCGCAGAGTACTACAAATTTTATCCAGAAGAACAAAAAACAACCCTGTGCTCGTCGGAGAACCAGGCACCGGTAAAACTGCAATCGTCGAAGGTCTTGCAAAAAAAATCATTGATAATGATGTGCCAGATCTACTGCAGAACAAACGAATTTTGTCGCTCGACATGGGCTCACTGATCGCAGGGGCAAAGTATCGCGGGGAGTTTGAGGATAGGCTCAAAGCTGTTATCAAAGAAATAGAGTCGGCAGACGGCGAAATTATCTTATTTATCGATGAACTCCATACAATTGTCGGCGCTGGTGCCCAAGAAGGCTCGACCGATGCTGGTAACTTACTAAAACCAGCTCTTGCCAGAGGCAAACTGAGAACCATTGGTGCGACAACACTCAGTGAATATCGCAAATATATCGAAAAGGATGCTGCGCTCGAGCGACGTTTTCAACCAGTAATGGTGGAGGAGCCAAGTGTGCCTGATGCTATCTCTATTTTGCGTGGCATCAAAGAAAAGTATGAAGCGCATCACGGCGTTCGTATTCAGGACAACGCACTTGTTGCAGCAGTAAGCTTATCAAACCGATATATTTCTGATCGTTTTTTGCCCGACAAAGCAATCGACCTCATGGACGAGGCAGCTGCAGTGCTAAAAATTGAGATTGAGAGTAAGCCTACCGAGCTCGATAAATTGCATCGTAAGATTCGTCAGCTAGAGATTGAGCGTGAAGCGCTCAAGAAGGAAAAAGATGAAGCCTCAAAAAAGCGACTCAAAGAATTGGAGTCACAACTTGCTGACTTGCAGGACCAGTACCAAGAGCTGGAGCTGCACTGGAAAAATGAAAAGGAGGTAATAGAAACAAGCAAATCGCTAACCAAACAAATTGATGAACTCCGCGAGGAAGCCGTACAAGCAGAGCGTAAGTACGAGCTCGAAAAAGTCGCCGAAATCACCTACGGGAAAATCCCAGAGCTCGAAAAGAAACTCGAAGCAACAAAACAAAAACTCGCCACTGTACAAAAAGACAAGCAAATTCTCAAAGAAGAAGTAACAGAAGCTGATATTGCAACAGTCGTTGCTCGCTGGACTGGCATCCCTGTCTCCAAACTGCTCGCAAGTGAAGCACAGCGACTTGTCGATATGGAAGCCGAAATCGGCAAACGCGTAGTTGGTCAAACTCGAGCAATAGCGGCTATTGCCAATGCGGTTCGTCGCTCTCGGGCCGGTATTAGCGAGGAAACTAAACCAATCGGCTCGTTTATTTTCCTTGGACCAACTGGAGTCGGCAAAACAGAAGTAGCTCGAGCGACTGCCGAGTTCTTATTTGCAGACGAAAACAAACTGGTACGGATCGACATGAGTGAGTACATGGAAAAACACTCTATCGCTCGCCTTATCGGTTCGCCTCCAGGCTATGTTGGCTACGAAGAAGGAGGACAGCTCACCGAAGCAGTCAGACGCCATCCATATACGGTCGTGCTATTTGATGAAATCGAAAAAGCTCATCCAGAAGTTTTTAACATCTTGCTACAACTGCTCGATGACGGACGACTGACAGATAGCAAAGGTAGAACTGTCGACTTCAAGAATACACTGATTATTCTGACCTCAAACTTAGCCAGCACCGAGATTTCAGGCCTAACAGACAAGCCAGAAAAACAGGAGGAAACTGTGCAAACTATCTTGAAACAGCACTTCCGCCCAGAATTTCTCAACCGGATCGACGAAATTGTAATCTTTCAACCACTTAGTAAACAAAACATTGAACAGGTCGTAGAACTCCAGCTGGCAGAACTACAAACCCGACTGAACTCAAAAAATATTACACTTGACGTCACTGCCGAAGCCAAGTCATATCTCGCAAAAATTGGCTACGACCCAGTATTTGGAGCGCGACCGCTCAAGCGACTGTTGCAAACAAGCATTATGGATCCGCTGGCTAGTAAGCTGCTTGCCGGAGAGATAAAAGAGGGACAGTCGATCAAAGTATCCGAAAAAAACTCTACCATTACTTTCTCTTGAGAACGAACGTGGTAAAATACAAGCCGCCGACACACGGGTCGCTAGCTCAGTTGGTTAGAGCGCAGTCCTGATAAGACTGAGGTCCATGGTTCGAATCCATGGCGACCCACCTTAATTCATAACTTGCTTTTTAGCAGTCAAACAACTAGAATGCCAATTCATGGCTGAAATAATAAGCAATACACCCCAGACAAGCGACCTCTCCACTAGCCTTGTACTGCCGGCAATTCCGATCAGAGAAGGGGTGCTATTCCCCAGTACCGAGTCAGTGCTTACCTTTGGTAGAGCCTTGTCAAAACGTGCTATCAAAGCCGCAAGCGCTGCACAAAACCAAGTAATCCTACTCACACAGCGAAACTCAAATAAAAATTCCTTTGCACCTGGTGATTTGTACGAAACCGGCACGCTGGCAATTATAGAAAAAACGCTCGATGGCGGAGAAAATATTAATGCGCTCGTGCGTGGCATAGCTAGAGTAAAAGTACTTTCCTTTCACCAAGAAAAACCACACCTACTCGTAAACGCAGTTCGTCTGCCAGATATAGAAGAGAAGGATGCCGAGCTTCAAGCGCTCGTCTCGCATCTACAAAAAGAATTCCGCAAGGCTGTCCACATGGGCAAACCTGTTGAGTTTCTCAATTTTATGAAACTCATGGCAGGAGTAACAAATGGCGAACTAGTAGATCAGATTGCCAGTACACTCAATATTTCTACTGTTAAAAAGCAAAAAGTACTGCAAACCATCTCGGTAAAAGAGCGCATGAAGCTCGTGATTGGGCACCTGGCAGAAGAGATGCAGGTCATGAAAATAGAAAAAGACGTCATGCACAAAACTCAAAAGAGTTTTGACAAAAATATGCGTGAAAACGTCTTGCGAGAGCGATTGCGTACAATTCAGAAAGAACTCGGTGAACTTGAAGACGAAGAAGAAATTGTCCTCGACTATGAAACCAAGCTAAAACGATTGCGCATGGATACGGAAGGCAAAGCTCGCTTGGGCAAAGAGATTCGCCGCCTGCGCCAAATGTCACCTAATAATCCAGAAGCTGGCTATATTCGTACTTGGCTCGATACTATTTTTGAATTACCCTGGGGCAAGTTGTCAAAAAGTACGCCAGATCTAGAAAAAGCAGAAAAAATACTCGCTAAACAACACTACGGCCTCGAAAAAGTGAAAGATCGTATTCTCGAGTACATCGCAGTACTCACGCTCAAACAACGCGCTGCAAAAACGAAAAATGCCAAACTACCAACCATTCTGTGTTTTGTCGGTCCGCCTGGTGTCGGCAAAACAAGCATTGGTCGCTCTATTGCCGATAGCTTGGGACGAAAATTTGTCAAAGCCTCACTCGGCGGCGTGCGAGACGAAGCAGAAATCCGCGGACACAGACGAACCTATGTTGGTGCACTACCTGGTCGCATCATGACGAGCATCAAACAGGCCGGCACAAGCAATCCGGTAATCATGCTCGACGAGATTGATAAGCTCGGAGCAGATTTTCGCGGTGATCCCTCTGCAGCTCTACTTGAAGCACTCGATCCAGAGCAAAATAATGGCTTTGAAGATCACTATATCGACTTCCCCTTTGATCTCTCGCAAGTGATTTTTATCACCACCGCTAATACACTCGATACGATTCCGCCCGCCCTGCGAGATCGTCTCGAAGTGATTCGCTACTCTGGCTATACGCAAGAAGAAAAATTCCAGATTGCCAAACGCCACTTACTCAAAAAAGTATTGGCTGGCAATGGACTGAACAAAAAAATGTTGACAATTTCTGACAGTATTTTGCAAAGTATAATCTCACGTTATACCCAAGAAGCCGGCGTCCGGGGACTCGAAAGAGTTCTCGGCAAAATCGCTCGCAAGGCTGCCCGCGTGCACCTTAGCAAAAACCTCACTGCAAAAAAAGGAATTGCAATCACCAAAAAACTCTTGGCAGAGTTTCTCGGACCGGCACAGTACGACGAGCCTTTGGCTGAAAAAGAAGATTCTGTTGGAGTCGCCACCGGACTAGCCTGGACAAGCGTTGGCGGTGATGTCTTGTTCGTCGAAGTTGCACTCACGCCAGGCAAAGGAACGGTACAACTGACCGGCCAGCTCGGGGATGTTATGAAAGAATCCGCACAGGCCGCTCTCACGTATGTCAAAGCCCACGCCAAAGAACTTGGTATTAGCGAAAAAAAACTCAATAAGTCCAATGTCCATGTCCACGTTCCAGAGGGCGCCGTACCCAAAGATGGTCCTTCTGCTGGTGTCACGATCGCAACTGCCATGGTGTCTGCCTTTACCAACGCGCCAATTCGAAAAGAGGTGGCAATGACCGGAGAAATTTCTCTTCGCGGCAGGGTGATGAGAATTGGTGGCCTCAAGGAGAAAAGTATCGCAGCGCATCGCGCTGGTTGTACCACCATTTTGATTCCCAAAGACAATCAACGAGATTTGGTAGATATCCCAAAAACCGTTCGAGATGACATTACTTTCTTGCCTATGAATACTATTAATGACGTTTTGCAGAAAGCGCTACGACTGTAATTTGCCCGAGAGTGTTACACTAGTGACACGATGAAACGCTTCCTTTTTGTCCTGCTTATTACCGCAACACTCAGCGGTTGTACACTGTTTGATCGCCAAACTACCGGCGGCCTCCAGATCATCACAAGCGAAAAACCAAGTTCTGTATTCCTTGATGGGCAATACGTCGAAAAAACACCGTTTATAGAAAAAAATCTTAAACCAGGCACCTATTCGCTCAGAATTGAACCTGATGATCCTGACCTAGCTCCCTTCGAGACAAGCGTGACACTGCGGTCTGGACTACTAAGTGTCGTAACTTGGAAACCAGAGCGAACTCCCGAACTCAGTGGGGGAGTAATCTACGAAATGGAACCGCTAAAAAACAGACAACAAGCAGAAGTTGCCTTCATCACCATTCCTGATGGAGCAATCGTTGCCTTTGACGAACTTGAAAAGGAATTTGCTCCAGTAACTATTCCTAATCTATCAGTTGGTCAACATACTTTTGAAATCACACTGCCGTCCTACGAAACCCAGAAGCATACCCTCAACGTTGTGTCAGGCTACCGTGTCTTAGTACGAGCCAAGCTTGCCAAATTATCTGGCGCTGATGTAGCCAATCTAGTACCAAGCATCGATGAAGATTCAGTAGAAATTGAACAACCAATAGAAGCAAGTATTTCAGCCACACCAACTGCTACCACATCTGCAGATACCGAAAAACAAGTCCTAATAAAACCAACTAATTTCTTTAATGAAGGGATCGAGTCACTGCGTGTACGCAATAATCCCAGTACCGAAAGTAGTACCGTTGGTTTTGCAGAATCTGGTAAAAGCTATCCTTACCTCTCAGAGTCTCTCGGCGGTTGGTACAAAATTTTGTTTGAAGGAAAAGAAGGTTGGGTAAGTGGTTCTTTTGCTGATGTCCAAGATTGAGTGGGTTGCACTGCTATTTATCGTTGGAGTTGTCATACTATGCTGGCTATTATTTTTTGGTGCGGCGCTATTTGGCTATGGGCTTGGAACGTTTTTGAGTGTTATTTTTACTACGGCGGTCATATTTCTTGCGATCAAAAAAACTAGTCACTTGGTACAAGCGA
Organism: Candidatus Pacebacteria bacterium CG10_big_fil_rev_8_21_14_0_10_44_54; assembly: GCA_002772695.1. Taxonomy (GTDB): domain Bacteria; phylum Patescibacteriota; class Microgenomatia; order UBA1400; family PJMF01; genus UM-FILTER-42-14. The sequence goes on along the minus strand of PFDI01000014.1, from coordinate 20,030 downwards.
CAAAGCCAGAGTATCAACTGCTTATCTTCGTGCTTGCCTGGGGAGTTCTTTTTCTCGGCTTACTGCAGACCAGAATGCTCGAACAAAAGTCAGAAGGTTGGTATTCAGGTGGTGCTACTTGGGGAGATCTAGCTCTCCATACAAGTTTTATTTCAAAATTCTCCATTCAAAAAACTTTTGATCTTACCTCCTCAATTTACGCGCAACAAGAAACACACTACCCCCTACTATATGACTTTTTCACCGCCCAACTTGTACGTCAAGGGGTGACTGTGCGAGGAGCTCTGATTTACTCTACACTCACACTGTTGCTCGCAAGCCTGGTCTTATTTTATAAGATCGTTTTTTCTCTCACTAAACAACTCGAGGGTGTTTGGATTGCCTGCTGTCTTTTCTGTTTTAATGGTGGTTTTGGCTTCTACTACTTCTGGCAAGACTTTAGGGCTAATAAACTGCTGTTTAATTACTCACACATAGCCGAGCGAGAAATTCATTTCTCTAACACTATTACCGACATGTTCTTGCCGCAGCGCGGCATAGTGCTGGGTTTTGCACTCGCACTTGTCGTACTGAGACTGTGGCAAGTTGCCAAAAATAACCGTAGTATTTGGCTTAGCACGAGCGTACTTATTGGGCTAACACCACTCATACACGTCCACACTTTTCTTATTCTCCTTGGGTGCCTAACTTGGGTGCAGCTGGTCAGACTGCAGCAGAAAAAAACAACGTTTGTACAGGCTGTCCTATTACTGCTGCCCGCAGTTGTTTTGGGCACTTTTCAACTCATCTGGATGGGGATTGGAGAACAGAGTGGACAGTTTATAAAAGTGATCCATGGCTGGATGGAACCAACTGGGCCACTGAGTATTTTTTGGCTCAAAAACCTTGGCCTCGAGCTCTTTTTCTTGCTGATTGGCAATCTGCTTGTCTTTTGGGGAGTAAAACAAAAAACAGTACTTCACCATCTAATTCCCCCACTTGTGTTAGTGTTTCTGCTTGGCAATCTCCTTAGTTTCCAACCACATATCTATGACAATATTAAGTTATTTTTCTATACTCACTTGATCACTGCGATTTTTACCACGGTTGTGTTACTCAAAATTACTCGTAAATCTAGAATGCTTGCAGCTGTAATTTTTATTCTCCTTGTACTATCTGGAGTAATTTCTGTCATCAGAGAAAGTAAGTCATCTTATCTTCTGGCAGCAAATGAAGATTTGCTCTTTGCCAAACAGGTGCGGACAAACACTACAGACTCGGATATTTTCCTCACTGCCGATAGTCACTATCATCCTATCCCCATGCTTGCGGGTAGATCGACCGTACTTGGTTATCGTGGCTGGCTCTGGACACACGGTGTGGCATACTCGCAAACAGAAGCGGAGGTACAAAAAATCTATGCTGGTGCTCACAACGCACACGAGCTGCTCAAAAAATATAACATTTCATATGTTGTCATTGGTAACCAGGAACGGCAGCAATTTACAATTAATGAAAACTATTTTTATCAAAACTTTGCTGTGGTATTACAGGAAAAAAATAGGGTAGTGTTTGCAGTACGTTAAGCTGCACACTTCGCCACAATTGTCGCAAACTGCTTGGCATCGAGTGAGGCTGTGCCAACCAAAATACCATTGGTGACAAGCAAAAACTCATCACAGTTCTGCTCATCAACACTGCCGCCATACAAGATAGGAGCGGTAGAGAAATATTCTCGCAACTGCTTACTGACGTGCTCGACATGATCAACCGAGATCGCATAACCTGAGCCGATTGCTGCTCCTGGTTCATAAGCTAATAGCACACCATTCCTCTGTTCGTCGGATAATAACTGCGCTTGCGAAGTGATATATGGCTCATCAAGACATAAAATAGGTACAATTCCTACCGAAAATAACTCAGTAATTTTTTTGGCAACATCCTGGTCTGTTTCGTGAAAATACTTACGTCGCTCTGAGTGCCCCACCAAACAGTAGCGTACTCCTAAGTCAGCCAGTTGCTGGGCGGCTACTGCCCCAGTATAAGCGCCGAGTGGAAACGGGCTAACATCTTGGGCAGCCAATTGCACCTGGTCTAAATCAAACTCCTGAAATAGCGCTAGTGAGGTGTGAGAAGGTGCGATGATAATTTCAAGATTCTCTGCAGCAGGCGCTGTCCCAAACGCTGCCAGCCAAGGCTGCAGGTTGAGCACGGTTTTGTTTGATTTCCAATTGGCGATAACATAGCGTTTCATACACCTGACACTATATCACTCAAACAAAACCATATGCTAGGATGAGCATCATGTCGCGCCATCTCAATCCCGCCCAGAAACTTGCTGCACAACATGTGTCTGGTCCAGCTATGGTGCTTGCTGGTGCGGGCTCTGGCAAAACAACCGTGCTCACTGCTCGTGTCGCTTGGTTACTAACGAACAATCAAGCGAAAACTAACAATATTCTCCTCGTCACTTTCACCAACAAAGCTGCACAAGAAATCAAGCAACGAGTGCATGAACAAACCAATCGCGATCTGCCGCTGTGCGGCACCTTTCACAGTGTCTGTGCCAAACTACTTCGTCAGAGCGGAGGGTGTATCGGCGTTGACCCCTCCTTTACAATCTACGACACTGCAGACCAACTTGCTGCACTCAAACAAATTTACAAAAAAAATCACTATGATGAAAAAGAATACACGCCCAAAGCTGTCCAGAGTGTAATCTCAAAGAGTAAAAATGAACTCCTTTCTCCAACAGAATATGAACAAACTGCAACAAGCAACTTCCAAAAATTCGCCGCAAAAATTTATAACCTTTACGTAGAAAAACTCAAGGATGCCCAAGCGCTCGATTTTGATGACTTGCTTCTGCGAGCAGTCGAGCTCTTGCGCAAAGACGAACAGACGCGTCAACGACTGCAACAACAAATATCACATGTCCTCATCGACGAGTACCAAGATACCAACACCGCCCAATATATTTTGACTAAATTACTTGCAGCACCACAAAATAATCTCTTTGTTGTCGGCGATTTTTCCCAAAGTATTTACTCTTGGCGCGGCGCAGATTATCGCAACATGTTGGCGCTCAAAACAGATTACCCGAACATCAAAGAATACAAGCTAGAGCAAAACTACCGTTCGCCTCAAAGCATTCTCGACGCTGCGACTGCAATTATTGCCAAAAACACGCTGCACCCAATACTTGCCCTCTGGAGTGAGAAGGAGGGTACAGAAAAAATCATTACCCTCTCCGCTCAAACAGGTGAGAGCGAGGCAGCTTACATTGTTCAGTCTATGCGCGAGCAACTGCAGAAATATCCCGCTCGTGAAATTGCCTTGCTGTATAGAACTAATGCCCAGTCTCGCCTTTTTGAAGAAGCCTTGCTGCAAGCTGGCATCTCATATCACTTGGTTGGCGGTGTGAAGTTTTATGAGCGCAAAGAAGTAAAAGACTTGCTGGCCTATGCACGTGTGATTGTCAATCCGCTTGATGAGGTAAGTCAAGAGCGCGCCAAAAAACTCGGCAAGCGACGATTGGCTGCATTGGAGGCAAGTCGCAAGCAATTGGAAAAACTAAGTGCCGAAGCACCTCAAGAATTTCTCCAACAAGTGCTTGCAGCAACCACATACCTCGGTAAATATAAATCAGAAGTAGAAGAAGATCTCACAAGACTCGAAAACCTCGAAGAACTCGTGGCCGTCGCAGCGCAGTTCGAGACTGTCTCGCAATTTTTGGAAAACGTTGCCCTCGTGCAGGACAAACAATTTGTTGATGGTGATGTTCAAGGACAAGATAACTCAGTCAGCCTAATGAGCCTGCATGCAGCCAAAGGTCTGGAGTTTTCTGTCGTGTTTATGGTTGGACTAGAAGAAGAACTCTTGCCACACTCGCGCTCTATCTTTAACCCAGAGGAATTAGAGGAGGAACGACGACTCTGCTATGTCGGCATGACCAGGGCAAAAGAGCGACTCTTTCTCTCGTGCGCCCGCAGTCGTTATCAATATGGTATGAGACACACACGCCTACCAAGTAGGTTCTTGGCAGACATTGACCAAAGTTTGCTCGAAAAAATTGATGACGGTAGAACGGGCGACTACCCGACACAACGCAGTATTCCGCTAGTAGATCAGCGCACGCTGGTGGTCGATGAAGAGATGATAGACGATATGCTTAGTGGTAAAATGAGTATTGATGCTTTTATTGATAGTTGAGCCTGGGCTATAATCAGACTCATATGCTCCTGCGTAAACTCAGAGAAGAAGAACATTCGCTCTACAACAAAGCAGTCACACATCCACTTCAATCTTGGGAGTGGGGTGAGTTTCGCAAAAAGACTGGTGTCAAACTTGAACGTGTTGGCGTCTTTGAAAATGGTAATCTCGTCCGAGCTTTTCAAGTCACCTTTCATCGCATTCCCATTATTGAGCGCACCATGGGGTACCTGCCCAAAGGTTACTTGCCAGACGAAGAACAACTCAGCTCGCTAAAAGAACTAGCTGAGTCGCACAATGCGGTAGCTATCAAACTCGAACCAAATATCGCTCAACCAGTCGAGGCTCTTAGTGCCCATAGTACGATAATAAAATTTCTTGAAAACCACAAAGCAGTAGCGGGCAAACCGCTGTTTACCAAGTATACGTTTCTGATTGACCTAACAAAAACAGAAGAAGAGCTCTACGCCAATCTACAATCCAAAACACGCTATAACGTTGCACTCGCTGCCAAAAAAGGCGTCACAATACAAGAAAACTCGACTGAGGCAGGACTTGAAGAACACCTCACGATTCTGGCAGAAACTACCAAACGCCAAAGATTTTATGCCCACTCACCAAACTACTTTAAAACCATGTGGCAAGAACTGAGTAAATCTGGCATGATGCGCATTTTTGAAGCACGTTACAACGGCAACACACTAGCATCATGGATTATGTTTAAGTTTAACAATGTCTTGTACTATCCATACGGCGCCTCTCGCAACCTACATCGAGATGTTATGGCTAGCAACCTCATGCTCTGGGAAATGATTCGCTTCGGAAAACTCGCCGGTTGCCACACATTTGATCTTTGGGGTTCTCTGGGACCAGATCCAAACAAAAACCACCCTTGGTTTGGGTTTCATCGTTTCAAAAAGGGATATGGCGGTACACTCATGGAATTTGTCGGAACCTACGACCTCATAGTCGATCCTTTGTGGTATAAAATATATCAGATTGGCGACTCACTACGTTGGAAATTACTTCGTCTTAAAGCAAAAGTAGCAAGATAAGCACAAAGGATTTGTATGTCAGCAACACGATTTCAACGCATCATGCTCAAAGTGGGTGGAGAAGCACTCATGGGTAGTAGAGAGTACGGCATTGATCCTAAAGCAGCAATGCAGGTCGCAGAACAAATCAAGCAGGTATACATCAAGCACGTGCAAATCGCCCTAGTGATGGGAGGCGGCAATATTTTCCGCGGCATTGCTGGCTCCAAGAATGGAATTGAGCGCGCAACTGCAGACTACATGGGCATGCTCGCAACCGTTATGAATGCACTCGCACTGCAAGACGCTCTCGAAAAAACAGGTGTGCCAAGTCGTGTCCAGTCGGCACTGCAAATGCCAGCAGTTGCCGAAAGCTTCATCCGTCGTAAAGCCATGCGCCACATGGAAAAGGGCCGCGTCGTAATTCTGGCAGCCGGTACTGGTGTGCCGTATGTCACTACCGATACTGGAGCCTCACTGCACGCACTCGAACTCAAATGCAATGTGTTGATGAAAGCAACCAAAGTGGATGGTATCTATGAGCAGGATCCAAAAAAATTTCCCAAAGCAAAACGCTTCAAATCTCTCAGTTTCACCGATGCAATACAGCTCGATGGCATCGAGGTAATGGACACAGCAGCATTGGCAATGGCAAAAGAAAATGACATGCCTGTCATGGTGTTTGAGCTTTTCAAAAAGAATAATTTACAAAAGGCTGTAGAAGGTGAAGATATTGGCACCTACGTCAGCAACAATGTACAAACACAACTCGTAGGATAAAAGGAGTATATGGCAGATTTACGCACATTTGGTATTAATGGCTTTGGCAGAATCGGTCGTACCTCATTTCGCGTTTGGTGGCTACATCACAAAGATCAGTTGGATCTGAAAGTTATCAATACTTCTGGCTCTATGGATATAGAGGACTGGGCACACTTGCTCAAATATGACTCCAACTATGGACCATTTACGGAGTCAATATACACTGCACGAAAACAATCAAAAACAAATGTTAGTGACGAAAATCCTGTGCTTGGCACCCTCACTATTGGCGATAGAAATATCACTATTACTGCCCAGCGTGATCCGGCCAAAATCCCCTGGGGAGCCAACAATGTCGAAGTTGTTATCGAGTCAACTGGGGTATTTTTGACCGAAGAGACGGCCTCGCTCCATCTGCAAGGTGGTGCCAAACGTGTTGTGCTCTCCGCACCGAGTAAAGGTGGGGCTGTGTCGACTTCAGTACTTGGTGTCAATAAGTCGGCGTCCCAAAATGTCATTACCTCAAATGCTTCCTGCACTACAAATTGTGTGGCACCAGTAGCCCAAATTATTGCCAGCGCACTTGGAGTGGAGAAGGCAAGTCTTACCACCATACACTCGTACACTGACGACCAAAACTTGCACGATAACTCGCATAAAGATATGCGTCGAGCTCGTAGTGCAGGTCAAAATATTGTTCCTACCTCGACAGGTGCCGCAATTGCAACTACCGAAGTGATACCAGAACTCCAAGGATTGTTTGATGGCATTGCTGTTCGCGTACCAACTCCGACTGGATCTCTCTCCGACATGGTCTTTATTACCAAACGAAACACTACAATTGAGGAGGTAAACTCCATTTTGAGTGAGGCAGCTCAGCAAGAACGCTGGCGCGGTATTTTGGCGGTAACCAATGAGCCGCTCGTCTCGAGTGACATCAAAGGTCGTCGTGAATCATCCATTGTCGATCTCTCGCTTACGAATGTCATTGGTGGCAATCTGATCAAGATTATCTCCTGGTACGACAACGAGTTTGGCTACTGCAATCGTCTGGTCGAACAAGTAGTCCTTGCCTGATACTACACTTGCTGTAAGCAAATATTCGTATGCTGAGTGCGTGCTTACCCGCGTACTTAGTGCAACCCTCATCGGACTTAAGCCACAACTCATTGAGGTCGAGGTCGATGCTATTCAGGGTACTCCACAATTTATCATTATTGGCTTGGCTAGCAAGGCAGTAGATGAAGCAAAGGAGCGAATTACTGCTGCGCTACTCAATTGTGGCGTACGTATCAAAGCCCGGCGAACCATTGTCAATCTAGCTCCAGCAGATCTGCAAAAATCAGGTAGCACACTCGAACTTGCCATAGCTGCCGGTCTCTTGCAACTCTACGGAGAAATCGCACCACTGCCAGATAACTGTTTGCTTGTTGGAGAACTTTCTCTTGACGGAGAGCTCAAACCTGTTCGTGGTTGCCTGCCGCTTGTTTTAGCTGCAAAAGAATTTGGTATGACAGAAGTCATTTTACCCACTGCTAACTTGCCAGAAGTTGGCTTTTTGGAGTCTGTTACTTTGCGACCAATTCGTAATCTACGCCAGTTGCTCGATGTTGGTGGAAATATAACCAAACTAACACCACATCCCACACAACCACTCAAGCTCGCCAAAAATAAGACAAACACAGACTTTGCTTCTATTATTGGCCAAGTCGCTGCAAAACGAGCACTCGAGATTGCGGTAGCTGGCAACCACAATATTCACCTGGTTGGACCACCGGGAGCGGGCAAAAGCATGCTGGCCCAAGCTGCTATTAGCATTTTGCCACCCTTAAGTCTCGATGAGAGCATTGCAGTAACGATGATTCACTCAGTAGCAGGACTTACTACCCAAGCGGGAGTTGTCATTACTCGTCCATTTCGCGCCCCACACCACACAACCACAGCGGTTGGTCTCACTGGCGGCAGCACACAGCTCCTGCCAGGAGAAATCTCGCTTGCACACCATGGCGTACTATTTCTTGATGAGTTTCCTGAGTTTTCGCGCACTGCCCTGGAGGCACTTCGCCAACCACTTGAGACTAAAATGGTTACCATAACCCGATCAACTGGAACAACCCAGTATCCTGCCAACTGTATGCTGATTGCAGCTTCCAACCCTTGTCTTTGCGGTTACTGGGGTAGTAGTAAGCCGTGTCGCTGCACGCTGCGTGAACGAGATCGGTACCAAAATAAATTGTCTGGTCCACTACTCGATAGGATCGACGTGCACGTCCGGGTTGGTGCCGTCAGTCACAAACAACTTGCCACAACAACCAAACCAGGTGAGTGTTCAAAAAAAATCAGAGAACGAGTCGCAGCAGCACGAAAAATTCAGCGAAATCGACTGGCAAAAACAAGCGCTACGACAAACGGCGATCTCGATGGTAAAGAGACAAAACAATACTGCAGACTACGAGATGATGCCAAGGACATTCTAGTATTGGCCGGAGAAAAACTTGGCTTATCTGCTCGCAGTCACTTTAAGGTGCTTAAGGTTGCCCAAACAATCGCAGACCTAACAGCTGAAAGCGTCATTACCACCGAACATATTACCGAAGCACTCCAGTACCGCCCAGAGCAAAATGGCTAATCATGCTACACTCAAAGTGTGTCGAGAACTATAGTTGGGATTCTACTCAGCCTTGCAATTTCGGTCACTGCTGCCGGATTGTGGTATCTCAAAACTAATCCCCATTTCGCTCCCGTAGAATCGAGTACTCCACCTGTTCTCGGTGTGAATACAGAGGATAGAAATCCACAAACAACAACCAAACAACCAACTGCTGACAAAATCTATGGTCTTATCAATGGCTACAGACGAGAAAACTTTCTGTCGCCACTATCTGCTCATGCTGCACTCGAGCAAAGTGCTCGGCTCAAACTCGATGACATGATCAAAAAAAAATACTGGCGCCACGGTGACGCTAATAACTATCCGCCATGGCAATTTTTTTCTCAGGCAGGATATCAATATGCACAAGCAGGCGAAAATTTAGCATTCGGCGCAACTAGCGCTTGGCAGACTTTTACCAACTGGCAAAACAGTCAAACACACAACCAACAATTACTCGAGGCAGCATACGAAGATATGGGTATTGCTATCGAGTGTGACTACTACCAAGCCTATGCTGGTGAAACCTGTTTGGTTGTACTCCATCTTGCCAAAGCTCGCTAGCTTGCTATAAACCAAACTCCAATATCAATGCTCCAATTGCCACACTGGCCGTATACCAACTAAAAAGAATAAAGTGATTGCCAAGCAACATTTTTTTGAGCAGTCCCAGACTCAGCAAGCCTGTCAAAAATGCCGCAATAAATCCTACAAACATCGGTGCCACTGGTGGCAAAACTGCCTCTGCCCTCGCAACATCTCTCAACAACAACAACAGCGCTCCTCCAATAGCTGGGATGGAGAGTAAAAAGGAAAACTCAAAAGCGGCAGTTCGTGATAATCCTGAAGAAAGTCCGGCCAAGATGGTGCTACCAGAGCGAGAAATACCAGGAGTTATTGCAAGCGCTTGTGCCAAACCAATAAAAACAGCGCTGCTGCGGTCTACTGTTTTGTCTTGCGCCCGTTTTGCGTAGTAACCAATACCAAGGTTAATAGCAGCAGTAATTAATAATGCAAAAGCCACGAGCGTTATCGAATCAAATAACACCTCAATCTGCGATTTAAGCAACAATCCAACCGCAGCAGCGGGAATAGTTCCCAATAAAAGCAAACCTATTTTGGCAATGGTAAGACTCCGCAAAGCAGGAAAAAAAAATACCATCACCGCCCCCAAAGTTGCCGCATGCAACAAAACTTCGAATAAAATACCTGTTTCAGAAATACCCAACCACGAACCAAAAAGTACCAAGTGTCCAGAGCTTGATACCGGCAAAAATTCCGTTACACCTTGGACAATACCAAGGATCATGCTTTGAAAAATAGTCATACAAAAAAACTATTTTGTGCTAGAGATATCATCGTACCAACGCTCGAGCAACTTACCAACCAGATTTTTTCCGCCAAGACCAAGCGCTAAACCAAAGCCAATTGATATCATGGCAACAAAACCGACAAAGAGGATATAAATAAACTCTCGTGCAATCCCAAGCTCTGAGATGGCAATCATAACCGACACAATCACAACTAGATAACTACCAACTTTGCCAAGTGCTCGCGCGCTCTTAGCATTGACACTCTTGAGTGTGCCTTTGAGCAAACCTTCTACCAAGCCAGCGAGCAATACACCAATAAACAGTACAAGTATGGCAGAGATGACACTTGGTAGGTATCCAAGCACACGGTCGAGCAGAGCAGAGAGCGATTCGAGTCCAAGTACGCTGGCAGAAGTCTGCGCAATAATCAGCATCACAATCCAGTAAAAAATACTGCCAATCACATCCTCAATACGATGCCCAAGCTCAGCGTTTTTCAAAAAATGTTCAACTGGTGTATTCTGCAACATCTTGGCAACTCGAACTTTTTCGAGAATTTTGACAAAAAACTTACGGACCCCATTGGCCAAAGCAGCACCAATCACAAAAATAAGCAAAGCACCAAGCAAGCGAGGAAAAAATACCGCGATATCCGATAATGATTGTGAAACAAAGCTCCAAAGTGATTCGTACATAGTTCCTCCTTTTGTATAGTATACAGAAATTTGAGGTGCTGTGCGACTCGTAAGCCGGATTCTGTTTGTGCGATGATCTATCTAGTGGCCCACGGCAGTATCACCAAGAAAGGGAGTACTTCCATTGTGGTGAAAGTCGGTGGTTGCAGCGGGGAGGATTGCCCGTTTCACTCTTTGGCAAGCCAAAGCTCGTCTCTGTTGCTCTAACTGTATTCCGCCAGAGGCGGAATCCCTTGCTTTCACAAAGCACCCTGTACTCTGCTGTCCGGACTTTCCTCTCGTGAACAGACCGAAGTCTTCACGAGCCATCGTGCGGTCGCACAGCAGGCGTAGTATAGCTCACTTAGGAACGAAAGAAAACACTATAGACAGCGCGAACAGTGATATAGGTTGGGATCGCGAGCAAAGCACCCATCACGCCTGCTAGCTGCAAGCCTACTAAGATCGAGATGATTGAAATCAATGGATTGACGTTGGCGTTCGCGCGCATAATCTTTGGCACTAATAAGTTATTTTCTAACTGTTGCACAACAATCGAAAGAAGGAGCACTATCCCACCAATTATTGGACCACCAGTAATGTAGCCTATAGCTACAGCTGGAATTGCAGCAATTGTTGGACCAATATTGGGCAAAATTTCGAGCAAACCTGCCAATAGTGCCAACGGTACAGCATACGGTACACCGATGATAACCAGGCCAACGTAGGTAAGAACAGCAATACTAATCATCAGGACTACCTCGCCGCGCACCCAACCACCAAGCTGCTCTTCGAGCAAGTCGAGAAATTTCTCTGCCAAAACAAAATCTTGCTTATTTTTGGTAAACCAAGCAATCTTCCTGTGCAGTTCGGGACGCTCGACCAACATAAAAAAAGACAACACAAACAGGGTAAAGAGTGTAAAAATACCAGCAAAAGTAGAAAGTACTATGCCAAGTACAGAAGAAACAGAACTGCCAACTTGATTGGCAATGCTTGAAAGATCAGACGCCGACCAACTTAAATTGGCATGAGCCAACTGTTCTTGTAAGAAGGGGATATCAATCGTGCGCAGTAATGCATACAGCTGCGTAAAAAGCGGCGGGAGTAATAAGCCAATCAAAAGTGAAAGAATAGTTATCAAAAGAATGTAGGCAAAAACTATGCTTAATATCCGAGGAATGCGAAAAATACGAGCAAGTTTCTTTGCCACTGGATTAAGCGCCACCATCAAAATAAAAGCCAAAAAAACCAGCATAAGAATGCTACGGATCTGAAATAAAAAATACAATCCAAGTAACATTGCTACAACCTGCAGTACATTGGTTGGGGCCAAAGTTATCTCAGTATTTCGAGAGAAAAGTTTCATACAAGCTTAGTATACTGAATCTAACACCGCGAGTAAATCGGTCTGTAGAACATCAGGAAACTGCGAGTACCACTTTTTTTGTGACTGAGCGTAGCGCAGCTCTCTTGTCGTCCAAAGCTGTAGACACATCGTTTCATCAATTTTTCCTGCTAGGTACTGGGAAATTTCAAGCAAACCACAAGCTGTAGTAAGTTGTTTGCTCACCGCTGACAGAGCAAGCACTTTTCTGACTTCGTCTACAGCACCAGTCTGAAATCGCTTACGCACGCGCTGAGCAATTCGCTCCTCAAGTATTGAATCTGGCACAGAAATAAACCAATATCGCTGGCACGCGTTTGGCTGCGACACTCTCAAGGTTGGTTTAGTAGAAATTGCTTGCTCTATCGCTCGAACTAACCGTCGTGGATTGGCACGATCAGAATCATTCATGCGCTCTAATCGTTTCGTATCGGCACTGGCCAAACTCGCTTGCAGCTGTTCTACACTCAAGGCATCTAACTCTCTGCGAAGCTTCTCATTTGGCTGCACGCGCAGGAGCGGATCACTTTGCAGTAACTGCTTATGATACAAAGCAGTACCACCCACAATTAAGGTCGCACGATTTTTTTCTATCGCTTGTTTGTAGACTGTGTGAAACAAAACTTGAAACTGCCCAAGCGACCACGATTCATCTGCAGCGAGCATACCAATACCGTGTAGACGGATTTCTCCCGACCTACAGTCTACAAACTCAGCAGGCACATCAGTACCGCTCAAAATTGGAATATCACTGTATACTTGGCGAGAATCAGCGGAAATGATATCGACACCACCAACTTTTTTTCGCTCGATAAGCAACTTTGCCAACGCCAAAGCCGTCGCAGTTTTTCCTGCTCCTGTTGGACCAAAAATGGACAAAATAGGAAGGTGCTTTGGCATCACACTACAATGGGACGAGTAGATAAGTTGCGCTTATTGATAAGTTCGTCCAAAATCTCCCAACGTTGTTTTTTTACCTTGTGTGGAATTTCGTCTGGATAAATGCGCCAACTGGCAGTGCCAGGACGAGGTGAGTACATAGCCACAAAACCAACCTGCCACTTGACTTGCTTGGCCAGTTCGACAGTCTCCTGGAATTCTTCATCTGTTTCTCCAGGGAAACCAACAATAATGTCGGTGCCCAGCACAATCTCCGGGTCAACTGCTCGCAGTTTTTCTGCCAACCTAAGATACGACTCTCTGGTATATCCTCGATTCATCCGATATAACACTGTATTACTACCAGACTGTACGGGTAAATGCACGTAGCGGTCAATCTTTTTGTTGCTGCCAATTTCTGCAACCAGCTCATCGTGAAAATCCCACGGATTGCTCGTCATAAAACGAATTTTTGTTATTTCATCAAACGACGAGACAGCACGCAGTAACTTCACAAATGGTGGGGTTTTTTTGGGTTGTAAATATTGCGATTGGTTGTCTGGCAATTCCTCACGGGTAAACTCAGGCTTCTCGTGCATGAGTTTGCGAAAACCAATACCAACTTTTTCAAGTCCCCAAGAGTTGACATTCATCCCGAGCAGCGTGATCTCGGTGGTGCCGCCTGCTACGAGCCTTGTAACTTCTGCCAAAATAGAGTCAAAATCGCGTGATTTCTCTCTGCCACGAGAGTAGGGAACAATACAAAACGTACAGAAGGAATTGCAGCCAGTCGAGATAGGTACCCAAGCATGCTTGATATCCTTGCGCACGGCAGCAGTATTAAAACCTACTTCGTTAATGGGCAAAATCTCATCAACCGCTGGCATCATCTCGTACAACTTCTGGTTACCATGATGCGTCATGCAGCCGGTCAGGATAATCTTGGGTCGCTTGGTGCCAGTTTCATTGAAATGCACCACCACATTGTGCATAAAACCTCGGGCTCGATCCTCGGCTCGCTGGCGCACGGCACAGGTATTCACAACCAATTCATCGCACTCGTGCCACGACTTTGCCTGAGTGTACCCGCGCGCTTCATAATCGCCAGCTATTCGCTCACTGTCCGACTTATTGGACTGACAGCCAAAAGTATGGATGTAGTAGGTTTTTGGCATAAGAGTATTATATCCTGAATCAGTATTATTCATTTATATATCTTTTGTTATAATAATCAGCCAGTGATAGAAGCAATTACTTCTGACCTAATTTTTGGAGGAATCAAACTTGAAATTGAAAAAGCGACTGAAGAAATGACCGATCTGTTAAGCAGACTTTATAAAAAGCTCGCTGCAGAGAATCAACCTAATCCCGGCGACAGCGTCATCATTTAATTTAAACACTTACTAAAAAAAAGCCGTTTACACAAAACTATTGGCACACTTGGATCAGGAATGACTCAGACAAGCTATTCATTCGCCCAACAACAAACTTAAAACTAATTTGATCGGCATAAGCCAAAACTATCTAGGGAAAGAAGTTTCTCTTTTCATTTGCTCAATTATATCCTTTGGATACTTTATTTCTTTCCAAATCGCCTCTGCAGCCAACCTATTCTCTCTCTCTCCAGTCCTCCAAAGCCGTGCAGCAGCCGTTGCTCTCACATCAATATCAGAATCAACACCAGCTCTATCACGATATTCTTTAATCATTTGTTCTGACTTTTCACTCATTTTTTCCTCCTGTTTCTCATCAATCCCCACCCATTAGCCAACAAGATTCCAATCAACACAACTGCATACAACCAATGATCTACCAAAGCCAAGTGCGCCATGATCGCAAAAATGGCTACATAGGTCAGCTTGTGGATACGCTTCCACCATTTACCAAGATACTTTACCGAAGCATCATTTGACGTTAACCAGAGCGGGAAGAGCAGCCACCAGGCTACAAATCCGGCAATGTGGTGCGCAGACAGTTGTAGTGCGAGCTTGCTGTACTCAAAATCGATAAAAACAAGGTTTGGCAGTATGGTAGTAAAACCCTGGTGTGCAAAAGCCGTCAGAAACATCAAAACACCAAATTGCCGACGAAAGGGCAATAAAATGCTCATAACAGGCAGAAGTCGCGGAAACTTGAGTCTGCGAACCATGCTGGGTAGCAGCGTCAGCATATAAAAAACGAATGAAATTGTACCAAGCTTGCGACCCCACTCGGATAACAATGCAACCGATTTTACTTGACCCGATGCATATAAACCCCAGACAACAAGGTAGCCAAGCACCACAAGCCACACAGCTATCTTGAGTAACCTGGTAAGCAACATGCGCCGACGAAGCACTTCACGCTGCAGTACGTTTAGCCAGGAAAATAAGAAATTAATATCTACCATTGGTTAAAAATGCAAATTGCTCTGCAGACTCTACGCGAAACCGCACTTCACAGCGATCACTACTACTTACTAAGCTTGGTACCAAAGAGACTCTCATCGGTCTATTGGTTTGAGTCACATGCTCTACAGCAACTGATAGCTTCATACTCGCATCACTCAGTGACACGAGCGAAACCACTCCAGCTGGCTCTTGAATCTGTGTCATATCTCTAAACTGTCCATACACTACTACTGGATTTTCTACAGTGGCTATCTCGCCACACTGCAGCTCTCGCAATTTGGCAATAGTGTTTGGCTGACTGAGCTCCAAAGCATATAATAAATTTTTTTCTTCATCATTGAGCTGCGACACGCCATAGGTATGTGTGCTATCGGTTAGTTCCTGCGAGTTATAGCGCAATCTGATGTCAATAAATGGATAGGTAAACTCATACAGTAAGCGATCCTCATGTTTGCGCAAATCTACTCCATGCTCGATCTGATACAGCTGAATACGTCTGAAAGTGGCGTCTACTGTCTCAAAAAATAATGACTCATTTTCGCGCACAATTTGAACCGCATTGGCTTCTGCAGCATTATAAAATCTCCAACCACGAGCGATCTGGAGCTGTTTGGGTAGTTTTGTACGGTTTGTACCATCCCAAGAGTAGTAGAGATCATCAACGCGCAACGAGCTATAGTTTTCGAGCACCCAATCTGCACTCGCGTGGTGCATATATAACTTTTCTCTGCGCTCCATGAGTGCTACCAGAGAGAGTTTGAGTCCAGCAAGTTCAGCTTTTTCTTTATCATCTAACTCATCATTTGCCAATAAACGGTCGGTGTCTGCCGCAATGTTTTGTATCATCGCTGACCATTCACTTGCAGCGTCTTCAGATAAATTGGCAATATAGTAATAATCTGTGTACTCGTGATGTTCTGGACCGCCTTGCGCCACGATACGATCCACATTGAGAATGTTGAGCGCCAACCAGACGAACAGGGACAAGCCCCAGACTGCGCGCAAAAGATTGAGTTCTTTCATCCGTTTCCATACGACAAAAAAGAGCAGTGACAATAAAAGTCCTGCCAACCAAATCAGGAACAAGCCACCAACAACGCGAACTCGTGTCAAGCCATACGTCTCTACATACAGCATATCTCTCTTGAGGGCTGAACCGAGTAAAAGAAATAATTCGACAACCAGAGCAGAGCTTGCGAGTTTTGTAACCATGGCCTGACCGCGCTCCAACACCCGCTGCTTAAGTGTCATCAGATACACTAATACACCACCAGCAAAGGTTGCGATCAAAAGCTCGATAAAGCCTTTGCGTACATACTCGCTAAATGTTAGATCGAGGGCAACGAGCAGCTCTCGGGATCCACCAAAAAGATAGCGAAACTGCACAAATAAAAATAAACCAATCACCAAAAGGGTAGTCAGCAGAATCGCGAGGGAATCACGATAAGAAAAAAGGCGCAAGCGCCATGGTTCATCAGACTGCTTGGGCAGCACAACTGAAAGTGTTGCACCAGCCACGATCAAGAGTAGAGCAGACTGCAGCGTTCGGCCAAATAGCTGTTCTCGAAACCCCTTGACCATCTCGTTGAAAACTGGATCGCTCTGCGAGAGAATTCCGACAAAAAAGAGAAACACAGCAATAGCAATACCAGCTGTTTTAATCCAACCATACAGGGCTGAGCGCTTGCTATCTCTTGCACGAAAAATGCTGCTAATCATGAGGAGACCTTGCAAAAATCCTGCTGGGATAATCTGTAGTATCGTCTGGAGCAAGCTCAGAAAACTCCAATGCGTGTGCGTCCGTACAAGATGAGCGAAAAGCCCAAACATACTAATTGCCCAAATCGCAGCATTAAATAACTGTACAAAGCCATTGGCGCGTACAACGAGTAAAATTCCGCTTATGACAGAACTGAGCACCAAAGTCCAAATCGCCAACGAAAGTTTGCGTTTTGAAAAAAGAACTAACCAACCAATGCCGACACATACATAAAAAATAGCAAGACCTACTGTAGGAACTTTTTGGGAGATAAACGTATCATAGAGGCCAATATTGTAACCAGCAAGCAAAAAAAGCACTGCAGGTCCAAAGGCAGGAGGCAAAACAAAGGGGCTCTTTGGCTTCTCGATTTTTCCTACCTGAACTTCTGGTTTAGGAAGCCATCCAAACTTCTTGCGCACAAACTGAACTGCGATGAATAATCCATATGCTGCTGCGAAAAAAAGTCCTAGGGGAATCAGCGCAAATATAATTGAAAAATTCATACTTTCTCTAGCCTTTGGATAAGCTGTCTAATTTGTCCAAGTAAATCGGGTAGGTCCCGTTGTATTGTCGACCAAACACGTTCTGGCTTAACAGAAGCATAGTCGTGAGCAATCACATTGCGAAGTGCACGTATTTCTGACCAAGCAAATATGAGGGTGCTCATCCCTAAAATCAATGTCTAGTTTACTCGCAGACTCTCCCAAGACCTGTAATCTCATATGAATTGCGTCGCTGAGTTGCGAATCTTTTTCATAATCAGCAAAGTCTTTTCCTTTTGCATAGCGCAGCATATGTTCAATCGCATCAACCATCGTATCTAGATACAAAAGTGGATTTTTGTACTGATTTTGTGTCATAAAATCGAAACGGCAGAGTTCAAAACCTGATTACTAATCCGCTGAGGGAGAGAATCATACTCAACCAAATCAACTGATCTTTGTAGCTTTTGTTCTAGTTCTACTTGCAACCTAAGATGATCAAAAAGATAATTTCCGTCTGCAAACTCTACCAGAAAGTCAATATCACTGGAGCTTTGTTCAAAATCCTCTCGCAATACAGAGCCAAACACACTTGCTCTTCGAACACTATGCTTCTGGAGAATTGGCAATACCAAACTTGACAAGTTTCTGATTCGTGTGGACATGCTGACATTTTAACATGAAATGAGGCGCGGGCGGGATTTGAACCCGCGAATCGAAGGATTTGCAGTCCTCGCCATTAGACCACTCTGGTACCGCGCCACGAACTCAATTATAGCTTACAACGCCTTGAGCTCAAACTCTGTTGCGCCTTCTGGATAATCAAAACGGACAGCAGCTGTTTTTTCACTCATCCGATGCACACGAAGAAATAGCTCTACAAAAGGATTGTCATAGCCACTCGAGCCTGCATTGACCGCGAGCACACCGCGATCGACAGTAAACCCTCCCTCGGCAATCACTCCAAGCATACTGACGCCATTGAGAATAACCTGCACACTCTGTCCTGGCTTGAGACCCATTTTGATCAAGTCAGACTTACGCATAGTTGTTTTCATGTTGCCAAATCCATCAGTCCAGGCAATCAAGTTGTTTGGAATATCGGGAATATCGGCGATCGCGAGCTCTTTGCCAAGACTACTAATGTCTCCATTGACAATCTGTGCCACTCTCTCGGGAAAGAAATCGCGCGAGCGGAACTGGCTGCCACTCGCAGGGCAATCAATATCCCGAAATTCTACAATATCATCCTTGACAAACCCAAAGGCAAACTCGGACCAGACATTGACAATCTTGACTCCATTTTTCAGCCTAGCGTACTTGATACCATGATCAATATTACTCTGCATTGCCTTGCTGCTATCTCGGCGTGGGGCAGCGTTACCATAGATAAACATCTTTCCTTTGTGGGGAGCATAGGCGTACTGTGCAGTGACAAACCCAATCGCCATAGTATCGAGTGACGGAACCTCGGTGGGGTGGATACGCACTTCGTGTGGAGCATCGAGGTGAAACTGAAGACGATTGACGATTTCACCAAACTCCATACCCCCTGCTACATAATCACAAATAACATGCAGTAAGGTCGCAGTTTCTTGCATAAACAGAAGGATACTATACCAGTGCGGTATAATGCTCGCCATGGCAAAAACAGCATCGACCAAAACCAAAACTAAAAAACAGGAATCGCCCCTGATTATCCCCAATACCACTATTGAGATTACTTTCTCCTGGGCGGAAGTAAGTAGTGAGTACAAAAAAGTCCTAACCCGCTTAGCAAAACGCCTCTCAATTCCTGGTTTTCGCAAGGGCACCGTCCCGACAGCTGTTGCCGAAGAACAGCTCGATACCCAAGTAGTCGTCGAACAAACACTACAAAAACTCCTTCCAGAGCGCTACACAGCAGAAATTTCCAAACAAAAAAAGCGACCACTAACCACTCCCGATTTCCGCCTTGTCTCTTCTGGCAAAAACCAAGATTGGGTGATCGAAGCCAATATAGCTGAAAAACCAGAATTTAGCATGCCAGGTTACAAACCTGTCGTAAAACAAGCACTCAAAGATGCAGTCGCAGCTATTGCAAAAGAAAAAACTAAGCCAAAAGAGCAAGAACAAGATACTATCAAACTCCAGATTATCTATGGCAAGCTGGCAGAAAAGTATCGCCCCCAAGTACCCGAGCTCCTCATCAAACGAGAAATTGAGCACGACATGGAGCAGATGCGCAAACAACTCAAACAGCTCAACGTCACACTACAAGATTACATCAAACGCAACAACTTGACCGAAGAAGCCTTTTCACAGCAAGTCACCGTCCGCGCTCTGACCAGACTACAAAGTATTTTTATCACCGATGCCGTGGCAAAAAGTGAAAAAATTACCATAGACCAGCAAACAATTGATGCCCACATCGATGCACTGCCAGATGCAGATTTTGGCAAAAAACAGCGCAACAACCCCGATTATCGTGCGAGCTTACACCAGACACTCTTCACGCAAGCAGTAC
>PFDI01000023.1:32398-32606 GCA_002772695.1 Candidatus Pacebacteria bacterium CG10_big_fil_rev_8_21_14_0_10_44_54 | reverse complement strand
CAAAAAGATTCAGGGGCTACCTCCATCCCCAAGCGACCTTACGGTCGGGGATTTAAGTGAGGTGGGTTAAAGAGCAAAATAAACTTATTGAGGAACAGATACTATCTTTACAAATAGCAAAAAGTGACGAGGCGTTAGCAAAATATAATCTTGAATCGATTGTTAAGTTTATGCAGGAGAAATTTAATAATTTAGGTAGAACCTATCA
>PFDI01000023.1:4240-32388 GCA_002772695.1 Candidatus Pacebacteria bacterium CG10_big_fil_rev_8_21_14_0_10_44_54 | reverse complement strand
GATATTTCCATCTGGGATGGTATGGAGCTATCCGGGCTATTCGAACACCTCAATTAGCCCATTGTATCAATCTATTCGTATGTTTGAAGATGATAGCATCACTTCTGGCGGAGAGGGTGGGATTCGAACCCACGGGACCCGAAAGAGTCACGGTTTTCGAAACCGTTGCGATTGACCACTCCGCCACCTCTCCCAAATAGTCCGTCAAAATGCTTGTGCGCCAAGCAGGATTCGAACCTGCGACCTTCAATTCCGCAAACTGATGCTCTATCCAACTGAGCTATTGGCGCGAGAATAGATCTGTATTGTACCAAACGTCAGAGGCGAAAACGATTACGATTCAATATCAATAGGAATTTTTTTGTGCAGCCAACGAGCCATTTTTTCATACGCTGTTGGCTCTGGTGTTTCTTCGAGTAAAATTTCGGACAAAATCAGTCGCATCGTATCTTCTGGCAACTCTTCACTCAAAAGCGTGGTGAGATGAAAGGGAAAGCGTACGACTTCTATGTGCAGGAGAGTTTGACTATATTTTTTGGTAAACCAAAAACGACCCATTTCTTCCCAGAAATATAGCTTGCCTTCTACCCGGAAACCATAAGTGGTTATCTTGTGTGAGACTTTGCCAGGAGGAATAGTAAAAAGCATATAGATCATAAAGACAACTGCCAAAACAACACCGACGAGTGGTAACTGACCAGCAAAAAAGAAAATGAGAGAGAGTAAAAGTGCGATCATCCAGATGGTAGTAAAAAACTGACGGTTGTGTTTTTTGAATGGGCGCTCGGGCGCATCCCACTCAAACACAACTTCTTCTGGCGTTGGCTTGTTCATGCCAGGAAATAACTTGCTTTCTGTTGGACGACTAGTTGCCGCCTGTGGTTGTCGTTGTGTTTGGGATTGAGGCTGAGGTGTCTCGGCTTGTTTGTGAGATGTGTCTTGGGATGCCTTTCGTGCCATTTCGATGGTAGAAGCAGGGACAGGAAAACTACTCATGCCTCTAGTGTAGCATAGTAGTCTTACCCAACAGTGGTATAATCTAGAGGTATTCTTCCTTCTGGAAGGGTGGCAGAGTGGTCAATCGCAACGGTCTTGAAAACCGTGACTTTTACAGTCCCGTGGGTTCGAATCCCTCCCCTTCCGCCAAAAAAAGGTCTTCCATAGCTATTCTCTAGATCTCCTGTACAATAGCTTTCCTCTGGTATGCACAGACACACACAACAGCAACTACGAAACATCGCTATTATCGCTCATGTCGATCATGGTAAGACAACGCTTGTAGACTCGATGCTCAAACAAACAAGAACGTTTGCAGCACACCAAAAAGAAAATCAGCAAACGACCATCATGGACTCCAATGATTTGGAGCGAGAGCGTGGGGTTACTATCTTGGCAAAAAATACTGCAGTTTTTTGGGAAGACTACAAAATAAATATTCTTGATACTCCGGGCCACGCCGACTTTAGCGGTGAAGTAGAACGGGTACTCAATATGGCTGATGGTTGTGTACTTTTGGTAGATGCAGCAGAAGGAGTGCTCTCGCAAACTCGCTTTGTTTTGGCCTTAGCACTGCAACTTGGCTTGGTTCCGATTGTTGTTATCAACAAAGTTGACCGCAAGGACCAACGAGTTGCTGCTGTAAAAAGTGAGATTGACGATTTATTTCTAGAACTTGCTACCAACGAAGCACAATTAAGCTTTCCTTTGCTCTATGCGCGCGGCTTTGAAGGAATTTCTGGTACACAGCTTGCAGAGCAATCTGATCACTCGCTAAAGATTACTAATAGCGAAGATCTATCACCTGTTTTTCGAACGATTATCGAGACTGTGCCCTTTCCCAAAGGAGATCTTGCTGGCCCACTGCAACTACAAGTAACTAATGTTGATTACGATGAATACCAAGGTAAATATGCCATCGGCCGCATTGTCCGCGGTAGCATCAAACAAGGTCAGCAAGTCGCGCTGCTTCGGTCAGAAACAGAATCTAGTATCCAAAAAGTAAAGGGTCTTTTCACCTACTATGGTCTGGGTAGAGAGGAAATTTCGGGGGCAAATGTCGGTGAAATCATCGCTATAACTGGTTTAACTGAACCAAAAATTGGTAATACTATTACCGCTGTTGAGGCACAAGAAATACTGCCGGCACTCAATATTAGTGAGCCAACAGTCAAAGTACAGTTGTCTGTTAATACATCACCATTTGTCGGGCGCGAAGCAGAATTTTCTACCTCCCGCCAACTGCAAGAGCGACTCAAAAAAGAGCTTGAGACAAATGTTGGCCTCAAACTAGAGCCAGGCACAACTGGTGAGCGTGTTACCCTCATCGGGCGTGGCGAACTTCATCTGTCAATTCTGGTCGAGACAATGCGACGAGAAGGGTATGAATTTTCACTTTCACGGCCAGAAGTGGTTATCAAAGAAATAGACGGTCAACAACAAGAGCCGTGGGAATACCTGACTATAGATGCTCCAGAAGTTCGCACTGGGGTCATAACAAGCAATCTTGCACAACGTCGTGGCGAGCTCGTGTCTATGCAAACAACACAAAGTGGCACACGCTTTACTTACGAGATCTCAACTGCGAATATCATTGGCTTGCGCAATGAACTAATGACAGCAACTTCGGGTGAAGCGGTGCTTAATAGTTCATTCCTAGCCTATCGCCCGCTTTCAGCTCGAGTGGAGGGTGGTCGTGGAGGTGCTATCATCAGCCATGAAACTGGTACAGCTACTGCATATTCAATAGAAAAAGCCCAAGACCGAGGCACTCTCATAGTTAACCCGGGAGAAGAAGTCTATGCCGGACAAGTTGTTGGTATTCATAAACGGGCAGAAGATATCGTAATGAATGTCAGCAAAGGAAAAAAACTTACCAACATGAGAGCATCAAGCGCCGATGCGACGGTCGTACTTGCTCCAGCTTGGAAGCCATCACTCGAACAATTTCTCACGCTCGTTTCTGACGATGAAATTCTCGAGGTTACCCCACAAAATCTGCGGCTGCGCAAGATTGAACTCAATCGAAAATAGTTTTCTTGTATTTTTTCAACCAACCAAATATGGTTCCAGCCATAACAGCGGCGTCGGCTGTAAACTGAAGCGTCGGCAACCAAAACCAACCTTGTGGAACATAGCGAACATGCTTGTCGACTGCCCAAATACTATAGAGTACACCCAAAGGAATCCAAAGCTTGAACAAAAATTTTGGTTCGAGAAAAAAAAGAATTACTACAGAACATAGCAGTAAGAGTACGTAGCGAAAGAATAGAAAAAATACTTTTGGCCTAAAAAGCCCTGCCTCAGCATCACCAAACGCAAATCTGTAAATCATGCAAAAAAAGGCAAGCAAGCTAGAACGTGGTCGCCAGCCAACAATCGCCCGCTCGGCAAATGCAATTGAGATATTCATGTTTTGTAATTGTCTCGCAAAAGCATAATCTTCGTTGTGTGAAAGCTGCTCATCAAAACCACCAGTTTTCTTCCACACAGCTTTGGTTATTAACATTGAGCGTGTGGCAGGAAGGAAACTAATTGCATCAACTTTGTCCGGCATAACCAAGACATACGGAATAACTGCTTGCTCAAATGCAGTCTTGGGCAATCCGCAATAATATCCCGCCACCACTGGCGCGTTTGTATCTAGTTGTTTTTGTACCAACTGTTCGAGCCAGTCTTTTTCTGGCACACAACCTGCATCAGTAATAGCAATTAGTGGATTTCTTGTTTTACGAATTGCGAGATTTCGCCCAACACTGCGATTGCCTGCCTGAGAAAGAACAATTATCTTGAGCACAGACTTGTCTGCAAAGCACCTCACAATCTTGACGGTACCATCTACCGAGCAAGCATCTACAAGTACAACCTCGGCAGGTCTATGTGTTTGTTTCTCTAGTGCCTCAAGCAATAAAAGAATAGTCTGTGACTCATTAAATGTTGTCACGACAACAGAGGCAGGCGGTAAAAACTGTTTACTTTTTGACATGGTCTTGTAGTAGCAGTTCATACTTTTTGGCAACCTGCTCTATTGTATAGAAAGACTGAAATTCTTTTGCTCCACTTCTGCCAAGTCGTGTAGCCAAATTATCATCAGTTAGAAGACGTATAATGTTGTCGGCAAATTTTTCTAGATCACCATCTGGGGCTAATAAAGCATTTCTTTCGTGAGTCACAATTTCATTAATTGGAGCATGATCAAATGCCACTACTGGCTTGGCCAAAGCCAACCCTTCACAGGCAACCAAGCCAAAACCTTCAAGAGGCCAAATCGAGGGAACAGCACAAATACGTGCTTTTTGTAAAATAGCTAAAGCGTCAGGTACTCTTCCTAAGCAAGCGATTACTTTTGTTAGCTGAAGTGTCCTAATTTGCTTTTTAACGCTCGTAAGAAACGCCCCTTCACCGACAAGCGTCATATGCGCACTCGGTAACTTTTTGTGCACGAGTGCAAAAATCTGTACTAAAATATCTTGACCTTTGCCCTCCTCCATTCGAGAAATACACACTACCTCCTGCTGCTTTATTATCCCTGATCGAGCAGGAACAGCGATGTTGCGACCACAAGGAATGCGTACTAACTGTTGCTTTGTCAGAATACCTTCTTTTAGCAAACCAAATTGAGAATGTCGTGATGTAGTAATTACCTTGGCGGGGAAACAAGCTGCCAACCAGTACCATACTCGAGGAAAACCAAAGAATTTTTCAAACAGGGTGGTAAGTGGGGAGAATTCAATCCAAACAACAGGTACCCGAAACAACCATGCCCAAAACGAGACAAAAAGCTTCTCAGCAAAACCAGAAATTAGTATGACTCCCGCATCTCTTACTCTAAAAACGATTGCTCCGTACACGAGCCAAGCGTATGGTAACAACACCGCTGCTTTAAACAACCCTTTCCAGTTGCCAATAATATCAATTACAACCGGAATATCTCCTGCTACGATTGCATGTGAGCGCAACTGATTTTGAAATTGTCGATAATTTGTGTAGGCAGTTATCTGATGTCTTTTCTGTAATTCTGCCAGTAGTTCGCTAATAAATATCTCAGCACCGCCCATACCAAGGGTCTGCGAAATGTAAGTTATACGTAGCTGATTCACCTGACACTCCAAAGCAAACTGTACTGCTTCGCAAGCGCCTGCCAAGTTTGATTTTTTGCCCAATTACTCGCATCATTAGAAAAAGGAAACGACTCTCTGCAAGCTGTAACTACCGCCGCTGGAGTGCTCACTAGCGTGATGCTTTTTGCAAACGGTGTATCTTGCAAATAAGCTTTTTTAAAATTGGTTGTTGCGACTGCAACTACTGGGACTTTTGCAACAAAACTCTCTAAAATTGCTAAATACTGACTGACAAAGGCATGTGAATACTGAGAAAGTGAAATCTCTACATTTGGTACAAAACCAAAAAACCTGACTGGCAGCCCGTGTCGTCGAACATACTGTTTGGCCCAAGCTTGCTCACTTCCTTCGCCATATACATCGAGTGTAAGCTTTTTACCCCACTTTTTTGCCAAGTACACAGCTTGCAGATATATTTGAAATCCAGTATCTGGTTCCAAACGACCTAGAAAAACTGCTTTTTTTATTTTTTTTGCCTTGCTATGCACAGTCGCACCGCTCACCGCCCCGTATGAAATAAAATTAGTTTTCACGCCATACCACGTCGTATGAAAATGTCCTATACAAATATTTCCTCTTGTACACCAGGCAGCAAGCTGGTGCCAAAATTTTTGTCGCCAATTTGGCCCCATTACAGATTCGTAGCCGTGAAACGTTATGAATGTACGCTTCCACAGTAGTACTGGCAACAATGGTAGCAACCACCAAAATACATCATGAATATGGAGTATGTCTGCTCGCCAAAGTCGAGGCAGCTGCTGCAGCATGCCGAGCCAAATAGCTAGCTTATGCGACAACCAAACATCACCCTTTTTCAACAACATACGTTCTGTAATAATCTCTGTGTTGTAACCTAGTTTTGATAATTCAGGCTTGAGACCTGCTAGGTGTGACTCTACACCACCAATCTCTGGGGCTGCGCGCCGAGCAAGGTGAAGTACTTTTTGTGGTGTCATTACCAGGTATAATACCCCGAAATGAATTTTTGGCAAAACTTTACACAACCGATCATAGGACTCTCGCCAATGGATGGGGTGACCGATCACCCATATCGTCACATACAAAAAAAGTACGGCAATCCTGCTATAGTCTATACAGAATTTGCCAGTGTCGAAGGCATCTGTCGTGGTGCAACACAATTGCTCAAAGATTTTTTATACGATGAATTTCAACGACCGATAGTAGCGCAAATATATGGCACAACTGCGAAGTTCTTTTACCAAACAGCTGTCTTAATCTGCGAACTTGGTTTTGACGGCATTGATATCAATATGGGTTGTCCAGCCAAAAATGTTGCTCACAGTGGAGCGGGTGCTGCGTTGATAAAAACTCCCGAGCTTGCGCAAGAAATTATTCGACAAACCCAAGCAGGGGTAACAGATTGGCTGCAGGGTATAGAAATTACTGATCTTCCAGACATATCCCCTCAAATTGCAAAGATTGTTCAAGCTCGCCACGATCAACTCCCAAGCATGTACCAAAAAAAACGAGCGATACCAGTCAGCGTTAAAACACGAGTGGGCTACGACATGCCAGTTATCGAGGAATGGATTCCTCGCCTCCTCGAACTTGAACCTTCCTGCATCGCTTTACACGGTCGCACCCTACGTCAGCAGTATTCTGGACTGGCAGATTGGGAACGAATTGGCAAGGCAGCTTTACTAGCGGCTGGAAGCGCTACAATTGTACTTGGGAATGGTGACATAGATTCACTTGAAACTGCCAACAAGCGAATTGCAGATTATAAATTGGATGGCGTCTTAATTGGTCGCGGCAGTATGGGCAATCCACATATTTTCAAAGCTCCCGATCAAAATGATCCCTCTCTCTTTTCGATTGCACTCGAACATGCGCGGCTGTTTGAACAAACCTACCAACATAATGAGCGCTACGCTTTTCTCCCCATGCGAAAAAATTTGGGCTGGTATGTTCGCTCAATCTCCAATGCCAAAGAAGTTCGATCTGAACTCTTTCAAACTGAAACGAGCCTCGCAGTACAAGCAATTCTTGAAAAACACCACCTATTGTAGCTGCTATAATGATCAGGATTTTTGGTCGCATAGCTCAGTTGGTTAGAGCGCACCGTTCACATCGGTGAGGTCAAAGGTTCGAATCCTTTTGCGACCACCTTCTCATGAAAACCAAACACCTGATCGGAATTCTAATCAGCCTTGCTCTCATCTGTTATCTACCTTTTTTGGGCAATAAGCTAGTCTGGGACGATGAGCAATTTATCTACAGCAATGCCTATGTGCGAAATTTTGACATTGCAAAAATTTTCACTACAAG
Organism: Candidatus Pacebacteria bacterium CG10_big_fil_rev_8_21_14_0_10_44_54; assembly: GCA_002772695.1. GTDB lineage: Bacteria > Patescibacteriota > Microgenomatia > UBA1400 > PJMF01 > UM-FILTER-42-14. Next base: position 24,982 of record PFDI01000023.1, on the reverse strand, counting down.
CACTACGGATGGCGCAGGTATTGTCAGCAATTATTATCGTCCGTTCACGACACTTAGTTTTGCAATAGATCACCAGTTTTGGGGCATACATCCGATTGGATATCATCTACCAAACCTACTACTTCACTTGTCTTCTGGATTACTACTTTTTTATCTACTCAGATTGCTAAAGTTGCCTCAAAATGCAAGTTTTTGGCTGAGTGCGCTATTTCTCATTCACCCCATTCAAACTGAAGCAGTTATTTATGCAAACTCGAGGGGAGATTCTCTCTATACTTTCTTCACTCTGCTCTCACTTATCAGTTTTTTGTACTTTTATAAACAAAAGTCGATCGTCATTCATTTTTATGATCAACAGCTAAATATTTCTCCAAAAGTCTTTTCAATTGCAACACCTATATTCTACTTGTGCGGTATTTTAAGCAAGGAGATAGGTGTTGCTTCGCTTGGTTTGTTTTTTCTTGTTCTGGCCAAAGAATCACTAATCAAAAATAAAAAGCAATCTTTAAAAAAAACAGCTGTGTTCCTTCTTTTCAGCCTGGTTTTGATCGCAGTGACATATTTGTGGCTGAGAGCAACTCTGTTGAACTTTGTCGACTCATTCAATTTTTATGAAACTGGATCGCTCTATGGATCAAACATATTCGTGCGTTTGCTCACGTTTAGCAAGATAATTTGGATCTACTGCAAACTACTCTTTGTCCCGTACCCCCTCTATATAGATAGGAGCACGGAGCTAGTTGCAAGCTGGCGATCAATTTTCCCATGGATGACACTGGGGCTTGTGGCCGCTTTAAGCTGGTTTGGATGGAGAGAATATCGTCGGCACAATCAAGTGTGGATTTGGCTTGGTCTTGGTTGGTTCTTTGGCATGCTCGCACCCGTATCGGGCATTATTCCAATCAATGGATTGCTCTATGAACACTGGCTCTATGTGCCAATGATTGGCTTTTTTCTGTGTCTATTTGGCTTGTCGAAACTTATAACACCAAACATTAAAATCACAGGAAAGAAAATACATCTGTTACTGACATTGTTTGCTTTCGTGTTAATTCTCCTGACTATACGACAAAATTATGTCTGGGGAACACCCATTCGCCTCTACACCCATTTGCTCAAATACACAGAAACTGCCAGGATTCATAATAATTTGGCAATGGCATATGCTGACGACCATAATATAGAAAAAGCTTTGCAACACTATCAACTCTCGCTCAAACTAAGTCAAACCTACCCACAGACCTTTTACAACTTGGCAAATCTCTACATAGCTACAGGACAATACGAGCAAGCCATCCTACTGCTTGAAACAGCTGTAGCCATAGCACCAGACTTCACAATGGCACAACTGCGACTCGAACAAATATTTGAAGCAAGCGCTGCCGGTACGCTACATTCCAAGTAATCTTGCTGTTGTACATTGTTGGCATGCTCCAACACTCACTGCAACTTATTAAAGAACTACTTTTCCCACAAATCTGCGCTGGCTGCGGTGCTTGGTTTTCTCCCCTTTGTCCTTACTGCTATAACACGTTGTCATTTCATATTCTGCCAAAAACCTTTCGCTTGAGTGACAACTCAAAGATGATAGTCTGGAGCATGCTCGAATTTGACGATAAAGTTCGTACGCTGATTCATCGACTCAAGTATCAAGGAATGCATGAAACCGCTCCGCTTTTGGCAGATTTACTCTACTTTGCGACCTACATACCTCCGATAGATATCATTGTTCCTGTACCATTGCATCAAAACAGACAGCACCAGCGTGGCTATAATCAGTCTGAGCTTCTCGCAAATCGTTTGACTCATCATCTGCAAACCCCAACAATTCCCGCCCTACTAAAAATTGCTGACAGCGGACAACAAGCCAAAACACACTCTAAAACTGAGCGTCTGCAAAATCTAATTGGCAATTTCGTCCTGGCGCCAGAATACCAGGCTAGCATAAGTGGCAAGCGAATCCTGATACTTGACGACGTACTCACTACCGGCGCGACTCTAACCGCTTGCGGCGAGGTGCTTCTTAGAGCTAATCCAAGCGAAATTTTGGGACTGACTATTGCACACTAATAAAAATAGCCTATAATTTTCTGCACGTCGGGGATGTATTGCTTTGACGTATGGCGCTCATTAACATCGGCAGGTCATCTTTGATAAAAGATGTAAAACAGATCAAAATATAACTGCAAATAAAATTCGCAGCACAGTTGCAAAGGTGAAAGAAGTCGCTACTCAAGTAGCTTCCTACTTCGCCCCAGCTCCTTCAGCCTACGCTTACGCGTAACTGACATTTAGCATTTCACTCTCATGAGCGGTGTGTGTTAGGTGGGAACCCAGCTCATGTGACTTGATGAAGTATTCGGTTTATTCATCACTAAGCACATAACGACCGAGGTTGTCTCTGTATGGTTTGGTCATCTACCGCAGTGACAATTAACCAAAGATGTTCTATACCTGTAGATGCTGTTAGTGTTCACGTACGGACGGGGGTTCGTTGCCCCCCATCTCCACAATTATATCGAAAGCGAATCCAAAAACTTGGCAAAACCAGTTGTTTGTGAGTCTGCTCGAACCTCACCTGTTGTATCATTGAGTATTACTTCTGTCTCAACACCGCGTCTGAATAAGCCAAACAGACGTTTGGTGACACGAACCTTCTGTCTATACTCAATTTCTTGGGTATCAGAATTAACTTCAACCATTGTTGTATCTATCTGGTCACCTGCTGTAAATAATCCTGACGCAACCATACGCTCAATTGCTTGGTCTGGCAAATGGTTCAGCATCCGCTGTTCGCCGGAAGGGGTTATAAGGCTTACTTGGTTGGTCTCAGAACTAAGCTCAAACTGCGCTCCCTCAGGTAAATGAGCTTCAACTCGCCGAGACTCGAGCATAAGCCTGTGCTCTTGTTTTGTATCTCTAGTAGTAAGTTTTGAATCTGGCTCAAACCGCATTTCCAGCCGATCAGTTTCGAGCTGCTCAACTCGCTCAAGCTTACTGCGCGGTGATTCATCCCTTTCTGTGGCCCTCGTGGGTGTTGGGCGAAGCTCTATCTCAGTACGCTCACCAACCTTATCAACACGAATACTCTGCGCTTGTCGAGTCAAAATCTTTTTTCTGTTGCTATCTTCCACTTGCTTTATTGTGTCCACTGCATCACGCTCACCCAAAATGGTATTGTCATAAACAGAAATAACCCCACCCAAAACTTCAACCTCAAGCGCGCGAACTGTTTGCAACGAAAAAAAAGGAAAAGTAAAAAAAGCAGCCAGCACCGCTATCTTTTTCAGCACATACTTACTATAGCGAAGGCTGCTAAAATACGCCATATGCAAGTTGGCTTGATAGATTCTGGGATTGGTGGATTTTCTATACTGCATGCTGCACAACAACATCTACCAGAACTTGCCTATGTCTATCTTGCCGACCAAGAACATTTCCCCTACTCAAAACAAACTGAAGCAAAACTTAGAAAACTTGCCACGAAGCACGCCAAAATTCTCACCGAGCAGTTCCACTGTGAAATTATTGTCCTGGCTTGCAATACACTTAGCGTGTCGGCGCTTGCGACACTTAGAAATGAATTTCCAAAATCTACGTTTGTTGGTACTGTGCCACCTGTCAAGGTCGCAGCTGAAACGCTTGGGTCAAATAATATCTTGGTTTTGGCTACAGAGCGTACGGCTGCAAGCACCTACCTGCAGGAACTGCTACAAAACAACCGAGGACCTAGCTGGACTGTTGTCGGCACTACGAAACTGGTCGAATCCATCGAGAATAATGATCAAGCGAAGGTATTAGAAACACTCAAAGCTCTCTACGAGCAACACAAAAATACTCAATTTTCTGGTCTTGTTTTTGGCTGCACCCACTTCCCACTTGTTCAAGAAAAAATACAAGCCTTCTGGCCAAATGCGCACTTTTTTACTCCCAGTAACGGGGTGGTAAAACAACTCGAAATGCTCGTCCTGCAACAAAACTCAGCTCGGCATCTCACCAGAACAGTTTTTCTTACTACGCCAGGCTATAAACCATCTCGAGAACTACGCGAGCGCTTTCTTACTTTTTCACTAGGTAGCTAGCTGCAAATGACACTGCATATGTGACTGGAAACCAGACTAACATGTATAGGAGTGTCAAAAGTGTTGCGTTCCAAATGAAATACAGCAATGTTTGTAACACACCGCCAGCTCTCTCAAACATTTCCCAGGTACTGGGTCGAGCACTTGGATCGAAGAAACGTACGCCATCGGAAACTGAGACAACAATTTTTGCATATTGAACTTCATCCTCGACAGCATCTTGCGAATTTTGTAGTGAAGTAATGCGTGATTGCAATCGCTGCAACTGTAGTTCAAGCCTACGCTTCTCGATATTCGTGAGCGATTCATCGAGCAATTGCTCTTCGATAGTCATGACTTCATCCTGGATTGCAAGTATTTTGTCGGCAATACTCACATACTGTCCAGTCTGGTCGTCAATTGTAGTGCGCTCAGAAACAACCACAACAACTCCTTCTTTTATTGTACTCAAAACATCAGTAACGTATTCACTGGGTACACGAGCAGAAATGTTGCCAACTTTGTAGCGACCAAATTTCTCGATACTCGAAGATAAAACACGACCACCTTTTGCCAATATTGCCCCCCGTACACGCTCGGTATACGCACTCACATCTTTGACAACCAACTGAGAATAAGAAGAAGTGGCATACAGTCTCTGCTCTACGTCCAAAGCATCATCTGCTCGCCAAATATCTGGCTCTGGCATCGGCATAATTTTATTGATACCAGACTCTGTCATGGCACCCAACTCCGTCGTATTTGGCAATAACAGTTCTTTCTCTACGCCTATCTCACTAGACTCCATATGTAGTACTGGGTACATGCTATCCATATGACGCCAAGAAGTCAGTTGTGATAACAAATGTATGATGGCGGTTGCAAATGATAGAAAAAATGCAATTGCAACCATTCTTTTAGAAGGACGAAATGACATAGCTACTCTCCACTTTCTCCTGCTTCCTCTGAGCGCAGGTGCTCCATTATAACTGAGGTCATTACTTCTCGTGGTTTACTACCCTCTTGGGGTCCAACCATTCCAGCAGCGTGCAGTTGGTCGAGAATGCGAGCTGCTCGATTGTAACCAACAGAGAATTTCCGCTGAATCATTGAAGAAGAGCCCTTACCAGCACTCGCTGCAAACTGGGCAGCCTGGGTGAAAAGCGGATCTCTGTCCTCTACTGCGCCCTCATCACTCGACATACTCCCTCCAGCGCCACCCCTGCCAGTCATTGTGTATTTTGTAGTCACCTCGTCTTCATACTCTGGCTTTTGACCCTGCGACTTGATGAAATCAATCAGTGAGCGAATTTCGGCATCAGAAACATAGGTTCCCTGGATTCTCGATGGTTTCGCCTGATCTGGTGGAATAAATAACATATCTCCCCGACCGAGTAATTTTTCTGCCCCAGGAGAATCGAGCACAACACGAGAGTCAGTCATAGAAGAAACGTTAAAGGCAATGCGCGCAGGAATATTTGCTTTGATCAGACCAGTGATAACGTCTACCGATGGTCGCTGTGTGGCGAGTACCAGATGAATACCGACGGCACGAGCCATTTGCGCAATCCGGGTAACACTTTCTTCTACCTCAGCTGGGGCAAACAACATCACGTCTGCTAACTCATCAATCACAATTACGATGCTTGGCATAGCCGAGTGACCTGCTAATTCATTGTAGCCTGCGATATTTTTGACACCAACTTCGGACAGTTTTTTGTAGCGATCTTCCATTTCATGTACTGCCCACTTGAGAGCAGAAACAACTTTTTTGGGTTCGACAATAACTGGTACCAATAAATGAGGAATATTATTGTAACCAGTCAGCTCAACACGTTTGGGATCAACCAAAATAAACTTAACCTCTGCCGGACTAGCACGAAATAGCATAGAACACATAAAGGCATTGATTGCGACAGATTTACCAGAACCAGTCGCGCCAGCAATCAGGACGTGTGGCATCTGTGCAATATCCATCACCACTGGTTCTCCTGCCACACTAATACCAAGTGAGGTAGCAAGCTTGGATGGATTTTTCTTCATTTCTTTGGATACCAGCATCTTGCGCAAAGTCACATACTGGGCAGAATAATTTGGCACCTCAACACCGACGAGCGAGCGACCTGCAATTGGGGCTTCGATACGAATCTGGCCGGTTGGTGCAGCGAGGGCGAGGGCGAGGTCTGTAGCAAGACCGGTAATTTTTGAAAGCTTGGTACCACGAGTAATTTCCAAAGCATACTGTGTTACTGAAGGACCATAATTTACCTCTGCAACATTGGCTTTAATGCCAAATGACTCGAGTGTCGTCTCGATAGTTGAGGCATTTTTGCGAACATCGCCTCGATCTGCCTCACCACCTTCAGACTCGCTTAAGAGCGATAAGGGTGGATACTCCCAAATTAATTGCGAAGTTGATGGGTTCATTGATTGTGGTAGCTTCTCTCCTGCTTCCTGTATTGCAGTGCCAGATTTGCTACTTGTGTCGTCATCGATTACTTTGCCCTGATTAATCCGAAATGGTGTCTCGCCTGGCTTGCCAAAAGGTAGGGAAATTTTTGGCAGACCAATCTTGCCTTTGGCTTTTGGTAGTTCTGACGCTGCCATAATCTCGGCCGTGTCTTTTTTTTGTCGTAAGCTCGCGAACCAATCTGCTAACTCGACAAATGACGTCTGAAACAATACAAGCAGGCCTGCAAGTAGTACGGCTAGAAATAAAAAGTAAGCGCCGACAGGTGTCAACAAAATCCCCAAGTTTTCTGCAGTCGCTACACCCACACTCCCTGTCTGAAAAAATCCCAAAACCCCAATAAAACACAAGACTGCACCCAAAAAAGTATGTGGCCGCGCCCAAATCCAGCGACCGCGAAAAAATACTAATCCAGCTGAAAAAAATAAAAATGGCAAAATAAGTGCTGACAGACCAAGCTTTGCCGCCACAAAACTATTTATCGCTTGGAGCAATTTACCTTGACCAGAAAATGAAACTATAATTAAAATCCCACAGAGAAACAGCGTAACAGCAGCCAAAGAATGTGTAGTTCCTTCCTTGAGATGAAAGGTTAATTTCTTCTTGGACTTTCGCTTACGTTTCTTCATATAAATTTATTATAGGACATAAAAATTTATCTATCAAGTATGACTGGTACTATCAGTGGCTCACGTTGGATTATTTTGTATAACTTGCGTGCAAGACGCTTTTCGATCATTCGCTTAAGTCCCTCATCTTTGGTTTTTTTCTCTCGTAATATCAAGGTGGCTACTTCCTGACGAATGAACTCCACCACCTCTTTGGCGTCGCGGACAAAAATAAATCCACGCGTCACCACCATTGTCTGGCTAAGGTCAAACTTGCCACGATTGCGTACAAGCACGATCACCACCATACCTGCCTTGGAAAGTGCAATGCGGTCGGCCAGGACAACCGGGCCAACATCGCCAATGCCAAGACCATCAATAATTGGTGGTTTGAGCTCGATCCGCTCCGAAACACGAACGGTGTTGCCAGAAAACTCCAATACATCACCCGTGGTTGGCAAAAGAACCTTGTCTTTTGCATATCCAAGTGGCTCTGCCACGAACTCAAAGAACTTATAACGATGTCTGTCTGCGCCACCAATTGGCATGACATACTTTGGTCGAACAAGTTTGAGCAGCTCACGCTGTTCTGTCATGCTAGCATGACCAGACTGGTGTAATCCGGGCACAATATCTGGATATAAAACATGCACTCCATTGCGCGACAACTCGTCGATCGCTCCAAAATAATTGAGCTCATTACCAGGAATAGCATCCGCAGAAAAGATAACGGTGTCGTCGTCAGTAATCTTGACCATTCGATGCTCACCATAAATAGCTCGCATCATCGATGAACCTTCTTGGCCCTGGCTGCCAGCGACAATGACGCAGAGCTTGCTATCTGGATATTGATCCATATCATTCTTGTCAATCAAAACTCCCTCTGGGAAATGTATTTTCCGCAAACGCATTGCTTCGGCAATATTACGCTCCACTGAGCGGCCGATGAAGGTCACTTTTCTCCCATGCTTATTTGCGGCATCAATTGTCTGTTGAATGCGATGAATGTGGGAGCTCATGAGCGTCACAACGCTCTTACCCTTTGTTTCTGCCATGATTTTTTCTATGGCTGGTCCGACTGTTTTCTCAGAGGTAGTCCGCTCGCTACGCTCTACGCGCAGACAATCAATCGTCATGCACAACACCCCTTCATCACCAATGTTCTTGATGGCAGCCAAATCAGTCACCTGACCATCAACAGGGGTAGGGTCTAACTTGAAGTCACTACCGTGATACACCACACCAATTGGCGTACGAATCACGATATGGCGCGTATCTGGCACAGAGTGCGTAACTGGAATAAGCGAAACTGTAAATATCCCTACCGTAAACTTTCTCGTGTCGGGAATAACTGTTACTGCGTGCTTTGAGCCACCCTCACGCATGCGATCTTCGGCAAAACCAGCAGTAAGTGGAGAACCGTAGATTGGGAAATTTGGTAAATGTGGCAAAATATGTGCAGTGGCCGCAATATGATCATCGTGCCCATGACTTAGGATCATGCCAACAATTTTTTTGCCTTGCTCGAGTTGATCAAGTACATAAGAGATGTCTGGAATAAGAATATCAACTCCAGGCATCTGGATATCGGGAAAACCAATGCCACAATCTACTAAAAGAATTTCCTCTTCATACTGATACACATACATATTTTGGGTAACTCTGCCATTACCACCCAAAGATATAATTTTTAATCCGTTCACACTTGCTCCTGTCTTTTTTTGTTACTCGCTACTTCGTACTTAAAATCCCAATGGGGATGTTTGAATTTATCAAAAAACTTACCAAGTGACTCAAACCGCACTGCAAACAAGGAATGCAGTACCAAGGTCGTCGCGGCACCAAACGAAACCCAATATACGCTCATTTTGCCTGTAAATTCGGGAGAATACAAGAAGTAAGCACCAACATGCAGTAAAAAGAACAAACCAAATGATAGTTTCATGATATGCATAAACTTTTCTTTGCCTGGATTTGAGAGCCAAACTGTCGCAAACTGAACAGTACCAAGCACGGCAGAAAAGATAAACAGTGCATAAAACTGTAACTTAGTCAGTGCAAATTCGAGTGGAAAAAAGATATTACCAATTCCCAATATTGCAAACAACGATAAGTAGCCTATGTACATAGTGAGATGTGATAACCAAAGGTGAAAATACTCGGTATGCTCAAACAAGTCGTGCAGTGGATCTTTGCGCATCTTGCGATTGAACGAGGTTGTGAGCGAGTGAATAACAATAAAGGCGTAAATAATTAATGCAAATGTACTTAATACGGTATCAATTATAAATAAATTGGTAGCTGACAGCGGCGGTTCGATTTCTTTAGAGAGGACAAAAAAGAAAAAGCTCTTGATCCATATAAACATCACTGGAGCAATCACGAAGCTGTAAACAAAATGTACTACGTCAAAACGCAATATTTCTCGTTTGCCATCGTGCCTATAAAGATAGAACCCACTCGCCAATGCGAGAAGTGGAATAAGTGTCAAAAAAATAACCATGTGCGTCACATCATACTACAGTAGCGCCTCTACTACCTGTTCTGTCAACACTTTTGCCTCACGCTGGTCTTCTATCCAGGCCACGGCCTTGGGAATTTTTTGCATGTCAGCAATAAACTGCTCTTTTGTCCGAGTAGATCGCAGTGCAGCCGCCGGATGATACATTGGTAGCACATACTGTTTTTTATTTTGCCAAACTACCCGGTGTAATCTGCCGTGAACTTGCGAAATTCTCACATCTGGTAAAAACTTAGCCATAGAAAATCTGCCAAGCGTCACGATTAGCAGCGGCTCAAGAATGGTAATTTCACGATTTATGTATGGACGAAATGCTTCAATTTCTTCTGGTGAAGGGTCACGGTTGTCAGGCGGACGTACTTTGACAATATTTGAAATATAATAGTCGTCTGGAGAAAGATGAATTTGATCTAAAACCTGGCGCAGTAACTTACCCGATCTACCGACAAATGGTCTGTGCTCAAGGCTTTCTTGGTAGCCAGGTGCTTCACCAATAAAAAAGATGTTGGCTGCCTCTGATCCCTCACCAGGAACAATATCACCTCTCGACCTTGCCAATGGCAATTTTCCCATTGAAGCATCATTTTTCAACTCAGTAGTCAGCTTCTGGAGTTTGCCTGCAGTCATGCAAATATGGTAGCACGAACACTTAGTAGCGCGGCAAAAATATTTTTTGATTCTCGGGAGTGATCACAATTTTTGGATAATTTTTTTCGACAATAATTCGTGCTGCCTTGCGCACTGCTCCTTCGAGCGTCCGTTTGAGTGTGCGAATACCTGCGTCATATCCAAGCGGACGCGTGATACTCGGCCACACACTTTCTGCCATAACAAATTGCTCGGGCCGCAAGCCAGCTTTTTTGAGCAAATCAGGCAAAATATACTGCTGGGCAATCACAATTTTCTCGTGATCGGTGTAAGACGGCATCGTTATTTTCTCAAGACGATCCATTACGGCGGTTGCTATAGCGGTCGTGTTATTGGCCGTCGCCAGAAAAATTGCGTGAGACAAATCAATCGGATAATCGATAAAGGCATCTCGAAAAGAGTGGTTCTGGGCAGGGTCGAGTAGCTCAACAAGCACGCCCATAATATCTTTGTTTGCTTCCTCAGCTACCCGATCAATTTCGTCAAGCAAAATAACCGGATTGCGTACTCGTGCTTCGACCAAACCCTTGACTATTCTGCCTGGCTCAGACTCGAGATTAAGCCTGGTACTACCGCGGAGCTCTTTGGCGGAACCCATACCGCCAAATGGGATCCGGACCAGCTTGCGGCCAAGTGCCTCTGAAAGCGAATAAGCAAAGGTTGTCTTACCTGTTCCAACCAAACCAACGAGCAATAAAATTGGCGCACGAAAACCATCATCCGCCATCTGCGATTGACGCAACTGCAAGACAGAAATGTACTCGAGAAAACGGTTTTTGACATCCTGCATCCCGAAATGATGTTTGTCAAAGATTTGTTTGGCTGTCTCGATCGAGAGACGGTCTGTTGTCTCGGCTGTCCATGGCATACCAAGTGTCCACTCGATATATCGCGAGACTTTCTCATATTTTTCATCATATGAACCAAGAGCTACGGAGCGCTCGAGGGCAACAATATCTTTGTTTACCTTAAGCCGTAGTTCTTCTGGGAGAGTCGCTGCAGCCACTCTTGTCCGCAATTCTTCTATTTCTTGCTCGAGTAGTTGTTTGTAATCTTGCATAAAAAGTGTAGCTAGCTATTAAAAAGTTCCTCTTGAGTCAATAAGCCAGCCTTGCCACCAAAGTAGTGCACTACAGCTGCCGCATTGGTTTTGCCCCAATGGGTAGCAGTCTCTATAGATTGGTTGCGGATTCTGGCAGAGACAAAACCTACCACAAACGCATCTCCCGCCCCAGTCTCATCAACGGCATTCTCAACCTTGGCTGTATAGTGTTGCCAACCAGTTTGTTTAGTAAAAACTTGCCCACCATGTGGGCCATCAGTCACGACAATCGTCGGAATCTGCGACTGAATATGCTGTGCAACACTCGTGAGTTGCTCCCACTCTTGTTTGTTGAGAATTAGTAGTTCGCAGCCAAGATCAGCTGGAAAAAGTTGTTGTGATTGCAGCAGCTGCAACTCTTGTGATCCAGGATTCCATGACAAATGTCCTACTTGCGCACGAGCAGCTCCTATAGTCTGGAGTGTATCGAGCCTTCCAGCAATGCTACTTAGATGCACCCACTGAATGTATGCAAGTGCATCGGTCGGAATGTCCTGAGGATCAAGTTGGGAGGCCGCACCACGATGCACGAGAACTGAACGACCGCCATCTTGTCCAACTAAAATAACTGAGCCGCCTGTTTGTTCTTTTTTCTCTTGAATCACATAATTTGTACTCACTGTCTCCTGGTGAAAATCTTGTAACACCACTTGCGAAAGCGTATCTCGACCAGTCTCACAGACAACTGCGGCATTAAAGCCAGCCCGAGCAAAGCCAACTGCTGTATTGCTACCACCGCCACCGGTCAGGACATGAAATGAATCGACCTCGAGCTTATTGCCGTAATCTTGGCAAAGCAACACATGGTCATTTTCAGATTTGAGCTCAAATTGATCTGATTGGATAAAAATATCTATCAACGCGGAACCAATGGACAGGACGTCGTGCATGTCTCTAGTCTACGACAAATTGGTTGGGGACTCTAGTGGCTCTAAAATTTTTACTATGCTCGCTTGGGTAAACCACATCGATCCGCTAACTCCGCTTCAAACTCATTGAGCGCCTCAATTAATTCTTCTTGGTTTGCCACAATTTTATAAAGACTGTGCTCCTTCTCACCGATAAAAAAGTTCTCATCTATCGTCTTCATAACGTCTTTCCAAAATGCGCCGTAGAGAATAATCGGCTTGTGATTGCCGTAATAGAGATGTGAAAGTAGCCAAACTGTTGACCACTCACTGAGCGTGCCGGTACCCCCCTGGAAACAAATAAAAGCGTCGGCTTCGTTGATAAGTCCAAACATCCGTTCGATATAATTAGCCGCCTTAATCTCCTTATCTGGAGTGTTCTCGACATCCTTGCCTTCAAACTCAGGCATATCGATTGGGTTAAACGTTACGGTGACAGTTTTACCTCCAGCAGCTTGAGCCCCTCTGGTCGCTGCCAGCATGACACCTGGACCACCACCATCGATCACTACTTTATTGTGGTATGCCAAGTACTGTGCTGTTGCAAACACCTCCACAAAAAGCGGGTGCTTTTCGTCTACATCTGCACTTCCAAAGATAGCTACCCTGTCTATCGCACAGTGCGCCTTGGCTTGTGGAATTTGTATCGTCTTGTTAATTTGTTGTGACATACTATCCTTTCAAAAATATACTGGCTGCTACAGCCGGATCATCTGCGGTCCAGAGTGCGCTGCCGACCGCAATGCTCATAATCCCCGATTTTCGCAGACGCATTAATTGCCGCTCATTGATGCCGCCGTCGATGATCAACTCTACCTCGTGGTCCAGTCTCGCAATGATTTCCTGCGCTTCGGCTATTTTGTCGAACACTTGATCGCGAAACTGTGTCCCTTGCTCGCCTGCTTCTATCGACATCAGCTGTAACACCTGCAACTGCGACCAGCTCTCGTCATCAATTGCAGAAAGCGGCGTAAACAAATCCAGCGAGAAACCAGGCCGCCACTGTTGTTTTTTGACTTCTTCCAAAAATGGCGTTTGATACGACAAACGCTCTACTTGGGCAATGCAGGCTCGAACTTGCGTTTTGTCGCACTCAGCAATCAGCTCATAGACGTAATCGAGCGGCTCTATGGTCATGAGGTGCACATCGTACGTAAACGGACCAAAATTTAGCCGTGGAAAGTCGGCAGGAGTAAGCGTAATGTTGTCAACAAATATGCCGTCAATCACGTCTACTTGGACAGTCGAAATACCTGCAACTGCGGCAATCGAGTCGAGCTGTCCTTGCAGTATTGCTATTGAGTCGTTGAGGAGCGAGGGGTACAAATTCATCTCTATTTACTATTTACCCAAGAGTTGTTAGTTGTTGCACCCTGCGTATGTGGCGCGGTTTGTCTGAAAATGGAGTGGTAAGAAATTTGAGTAACATACCTTTTTGTTCCTCGACGGAAAGCCAGTCAGCAGAAAGTGCCAAAACATTCGCATTATTATGTTCTCGGGCGTGACGCACCTGTTCTTCGCTTGCAGCTGTCACCGCACGAAGATGTGAAAAACGATTGGCGGCCATACTCATACCAGCACCAGACCTACAAAGCAAAATAGCGAAGGCTGGCTGATCGACAACTTGTTTTTTCATTTTTGCTGCTAGCTTGGCAACTATGTGCGGATAATCATCCTCCGGATCGAGAGTATCGGCACCACAATCTGTGACTGTGTAACCCTTGCTTGTTAGAAACTGTATCAGTATTCTTTTTTGGTCAAATCCACCATGATCGGCGGCAATGTAGATATGTGGCAACATGTATCTGAGTGTACTACAAGAGTGTTCTTGAGGCTACTCAAAACCAAGCTCTGCCTTGGCTTCGTCACTCATCATGTCTTGCACCCAAGGGGGATCGAATACCAAATCTATTGCCAAATCTCGATAGGGATCAAAGCCGGGAATATTGAGCAGCTGTTGTTTTACCAAATCTTCAAAGACATGTGCCAATGGGCAGCCGGGAGTTGTGAGCGTCATGGTAATACTTGCTTCTGGTGGCGTTTTGTCGTCTGGCGCTACCACTGAGTAGATTAGCCCAAGGCTAACAATATCTATGCCGAGCTCTGGATCGATGACATTTGCCAAACCCTTCCAAAGTTTTTTTTCGAGTTTAGTTTTTTTTGTACTCACGTATGTATCGTATCAAACAAAAAACACCCCCCATTACTGGAGGGTGTTATCTTAGTTTTCAAAAACCAATTACTTGGCACTCTTCTTGAGAACAGGCATGTTGGTTCGTTTGGTCTCCATGACCTCATAACCAGCTGGAACTGCTCCTAGTGAGCCCTCTGCACGAACATCTCGGGCAAAGAAGTAAATTCGTTGTACACGACCATTTTTGAGTGTGACCTCTTTGGTGTGTAGGTAGTAGGTCTGACCTTTGGCGTTTGTGTAGCTAAATGCTGCCATAGTATCTCCTCTTTCTTTTCGCTACTGTGCGAAAATTTTATACTTTTATACCTTGCTACTTAACGTTAGTGTTACTCTAATCACTCAGCACCGCAATCGAGTAGCAATTTTTGTTAGGATAGCATACTCGACGGGCACATCAAGAAGCAAATGTCTTTTATTCTTGTGTTTCCTCAAGTACTGGGTTGAGCATACCGCGTAACACTACATTGTCCAAAACGCGCATTTTGTCGCTACTTGTGCTCACCACTACTTCTACTGGGAGCAGCTCTGCGTTAATTGCTGCTGTGCCTACCCAACCACCTTTGCCAGCTACCAAGTCAAACGCTGGTGAAAGTTCATTTGTGTCAGTATCATGCAGCCAAACGCTATATGTCGCGTTCTCATCTGCAGTCACGATAACGCTAAAACGAACTTTGCCGTCCATCATTTCATAGCGAATGAGACCAGTTGCCTCTGGCTTCATCATTGAGTCTTCATTATCTTCATTTGTTTCTGGAGCGAGAGCAACTGTGTCATAATCACCTGCTCCGCGAAGAATTGAGTTTTGCTCGTCCTCACTCAGATTTTCAATCTGAATGCCCTCAGAAAAATTGAGCTCATTGTTGGCTCGCTCGCTTCTGAGTTGAAACCAGCGGAAAATCAAGAAGAACACGAGTAGAAAAACTACCAGTGGGAATGCATACGGGGCATATTTTTTTAGATTCATAGGTACCTTTATCCTCTACCTACTGAGCGGTAGAGTGCTCTGCTACTACTGAGGCCACCAGGTCTCGTAGTTGTGGGGCAGTGGCTTTTTGACCATTCACAAAAAAAGTTGGTGTTGCAGCGACTCCTAATTTGGTAGCTAATGCTACATCATTCTGTACCAAAGTAGAGTATACACTACTATCTTGTATCTTAGCGGCAAATGCCGCTTCGTCAAGCCCAAGCTCTCCCGCATACACCACAAATTGCTGTTCTACTGCTTTGAGCGAACTAAGTTGTGACCACTCTGCTTGGCGCTCAAACAACAGATCGTGCATTGACCAAAACTGACCTTCTTCGGCAGCTATCTCGGATGCAATCGCTGCTGTACGGGCAAACGGATGGATCTGATCAAGCGGAAAGTGTCTGTACACGAGTTGTACTTGATCGCCATACTCCTCGAGTACAGCTTTGACCAATGGTTGGCTCGCTCGGCAAGCAGGACACTGGAGATCGCTAAACTCAACAATGGTGGCGACGGGATTCTCGCCGCCAACCTTATTATTTGTGCCCGAGACAAGTTCTGCTTGATCTACAGGTTGCGAAGACACTGTTGTTTCTTTGGAAAAGAAAAAGGCAATACCACCAACGAGGATGAGTGTGCCGATAATGGTGCCAATAAGTAGTGGGAGGTTTTTCATAAATCCTTTTTTTACTTGTTACTCGACCGGCCAAACTTGTTCACCAGTCTCTGTGTTTGTCACAATAATTGCCATAGTGGGACAACTCTGGGCAGCAAGTAGTTTGGTGTCATCGTCGTTTCCGTCTTGGCTAAGTATGATCGCTAATTGCTCTTCGTCGAGATCGAAGACTTTGGGCGCTATTGCCACACAACTAGCGGCACTAATGCATTTTTCTCGAATAACCTCCACCTTGTACTTACCGATTTGTTTTGTTTGTGGATCTGCCATGGTTCCCTTTACTAATAAAATTTTTCGTGATGAATATGTGCTTCGCTCACACCTTTGGCCAGCAATGTTTTACTCACATCCGCTATCATGGCAGCGTTGCCACACAAGTAGTATCCTACACCAGCCGGTTGCTCGTGCGTATTCAGACAGTCAGTCACACGTCCACGACAAAGCGGCCAGGCTGGTTCTGCTTGCGAAATAACAGGATGAAAACGAAAATGCGGAAATGCTTGAGTAAGCACCTCAAACTCGTCTTCCCAAAATAATAAATTGGCGTGTCGCATCCCCCAGTACAAAGTGATGGGTCGCATATCTTGGTCCACTTGGAGTCGCTCATATAACATCGAAAGAAACGGCGCGATACCAGAACCAGTCGCAACCAGTGCTATTTCTGTTTCTTCCTGATCTGGTTTGATGGTAAAAACGCCTAGTGGTGCGAGCAGCTCAATCTCTTGTCCAAATTGTAAGTTTTCCAAAAAGGTGCAGCCTACACCTGCAGGTTGGTGATCAATTAGAAGCTCAAAACCATGCATGACTGCAGGTGAAGAACAGATAGAGTACGAACGACGCACGCCCTGATCTGAGACTTTAATAGAAACGTACTGACCAGCACTAAATTGGAGTTCGTTTGGTGTGACGAGCTCAAATTTGTACTGCACAAAGCGCTCGTTGAGCTGCGCTTTGTCTTCTAGTTTAGCGGTATATGGTTTTGGTGGAGTCATTATTTGTTTGTTTGGATAGCTTTTTCCCAATCACGACCGAACCAAAGTCCCAGCGCGAGTTGTGCAATACTAGCATATTCTTGTGTTCTAGTAACAAAATTTTTGGTAATGACACCAATTGCTCCTTGTTTTTGTTTGATATTATCTCCAGCGAAGAGTTTGCTCACAGCAGGACCCATTTCTTCACCAATTGCTAGTTTATCGGCAATTGTTTTTGGCAACTTAAACCGAGCGCCGTTGCTTTCACAAAAACGCCCTGCTGAATCGACTACTGCAACCCAAACTGTTGACCACAGATCACCTTCGAATGTGTGGATACCACCTTCAAGCCCCATGCCAAGTGTTGTTTTACTGCCACCTACTGCCAAAGCGGCCCTAGCTCTATTTTCTGCACCTTGGCGAGTTTCTGCATCACTGCGCGGTTGCTCTGCAACACCACTTGCTACAGCAAATCCTTCCACCACTGCGTCAGGCCATTGTCCTTGCGCTGCGATTCTGACTGCAGTGAGCTTGACAGGATTGGTGCTCCCAACTGCTATTTTCATTGCTCTTTGAGTAGTTTTTGTACTGCATGCAAGCCAAGCAGCAGGCATTTTTTTCTGGCTGCAGCAAAGTTGGTAAAGCCAAACCACTCAAATAATGTCGTCTCATTCCAGATCAACACTGTCTCAATTTTCTCATTTTGCAACTTGTCCGAGAGGATACTCAAGCCTGCGGTTGAGATCACACAACCACTGCCCTCCCAGGTCGCGGTTGTGATAGTTTTTTTATCTGATGTAAGCTTGAGAAATACCCGGCAGCTATCGCCGCACGAATTGGTCTGGGCTGGCGAAGCGAGATCGGCCTCGAGCAATTTGCCGTAGTTGTGTGGCGCGCGCGCGGCTTCGAGTAGTTCCTCTTGGTATAAATCATCCATGCGATGCGATCCTAGCGATTGAATACTTGGCGTACTTTGTTTAATCCTGCCACCAAAGCGTCGACGTCTTGCTTTGTATTGTAAACATTGAAGCTTGCCCGTACACTCGCTGCCCAGCCGAATTGTTGGTGTAGCGGCATGGTGCAGTGATGGCCACTGCGCACTGCTACGCCGACACTATCGAGTACCTGGGCTACATCGTGGGCGTGCATGCCCTTGTAAATAAATGCAACTGAACCGACTCGATCAACTTCGCTAGAGGCAAAATCTTGTGGACCAATAATCTCAATTTCAGGTACTTCCCCCAGTTTTTCGAGCGCGTACAACACCAATTCTAAATCTCGCTGACCCACATCCTGCATATGCAGTTTGGAAAGATACTTGCAGGCTGTCGCCAAACCAACAGCACTCGCCACGTCTGGTGTGCCGGCGGTAAAACGCTCACTTACTTCGTCGGTGAAAGTGGTCGCTGTTGTCGTCACTGCCGCGATCATGCCACCCCCAAATAACCATGGTCTCATTTGGTTAGATTGCAAAAGGGTACTGCGAACAAAAACACCTCCTATCCCCATCGGCCCCAGCATTTTATGACCGCTGAACACAAGAAAGTCTGCGTCGAGCTTAGTGAATGAAACTGGAATATGTGGCGCCGACTGAGCGGCATCGATGAGTACGCGAATATTCGGCTGCAACGCGCGTGCCTCGGCAATGATCTCAGCAATGGGATTGAGCGTACCGAGCGTATTTGAAACGTGCGTGAGTGCTAATAACTTCACTTTTGGTAAGGAAAGATTCTCACGCAGTGATTTTTGATTCAAACGGCCGTCTTTGGCAAGAGTGACAAATTCGAGCCGGGCTCCCGTGCGCCGAGCAAGTTCCTGCCAACAAACAATATTGGCGTGATGCTCCATGAGTGTAGCGACGATCACATCACCTTCACTCAGATTGTGCTCTCCCCAGCCATAGGCGACACCATTTATCGCCTCGGTTGTGTTGCGGGTGATAATAAGCTCATCAGTCTTGGCATCAAAAAAGTTTGCGATCGTCGCACGACTATCATCCCATGTTTGGGTACTTTTGTCGGACAATTGGTGCACCCCGCGATGCACGTTGGCATTGGTTGTCTGGTAATACTGCAGTATGGCGTCGAGAACGACCTGGGGCTTTTGGCTAGTAGCAGCGCTATCCAGATAGACAAGTCTTTCACCGAGTGGGTTGTGGGTAAAAATGGGGAAATCAGAGCGGATTGTTTTTGGGTTGAACATCTAGGGGTATTGTAGCGCACTCAAGATTTTGGCGACCAACAGCAGAAACACTTACTATATAAAATCACGAATAATGCTCTCTATATCGACTAAAAATCTGTCGCATGGTGAGACAAAATCAAGCGTACATCCTATCTCTTCATATTTTGTCAGTGTGAAATTATAGTCAAAAATATCGACTGATCCATCTTGATTTGTATCACCGTCCTGATAAATTGGTGTCGGTTCTGGAGTAGGTATAGGTGTTGGCTGTTGGCTGGATCTTGGAAACAACGGGGTAGGACTGGGCAGTGGGCACCATTTTGTTGCAACTTGTTTGAAACTCTCGTACCAAGGTCTTTTTCTACCTTGTGCATCAATCAATCCCATGGCCGGATCTGAGGAAAAATCACCCAAGGTGTGAAAGAACGCAGCTTCAACAAAGAAAAACTCATCACTCTCTAATCTACTGATGCTCTCCAAAAAAAACCGCTGTCCCTCTGCTTCGGTTATCGATGTTTCTGCACCTTGTCCAACATTCCAGCCATACTCTGTAATCCAGATCGGTTTTTGTGCTAGTTCATGTAATCGTTTGACACTGCCTAAGTCTAAAGCTCCGTGCCAGTTATATGGGTGAATAGAAAACACATCATACGATCTTCCGCCAGGACTAGAATGTAGTTTGTCAACAAATGATTCATCCATTCTATCCAAACCACCAACAGATAACTGAATGGAACCATTTACTTGCTTAAGAGCGTTATACGTCGCATCTAGCCAATAGGCATACTCCGCTGCGGAGTCTGAAGTATGGCCGCAATGCCCTGAACTCGAACCACAACCATTTTGCTCATTCCAAAACTCATATCTGACAATATGCGGATATCGCTGAGCTGCTGCTTTTATAAAATTTGTATATGCATCACGAAATTCACGCTTGGGCAGTGCTTTGTATGCAGGCAGCGAACCCTCCTTTGCCCAATCAGGAGTGCCGACAATCAAAATAAATACCGACAAGCCCTGCTTCTCTGCCTCTTTTAGACCAGCATCAAGCTGAGCAAAGTTGTAGACTCCCCTTGTCATCTCAACCTTATCCCAGTTGAGCGTCAGCTTGGTCGTTGTTCCTCCCGCGTCTCTGATACTTTGGAACATATTGTCTATAGCTCCATCAGGATTAATGCCAAAAAGAAAAGGTCGAGAAAAATTTGGGCAGCTTATATCTGCAGCCGTCACTGGTGTTTTTGTGATCATGATGAGTAAGAGAGTAAAGCAAAGCACGACACTGCAGCGTAAAAATACCTGACTGATGAGTTGAAAATTAAACATGCACAGCTATTGTAGCAAGAATAATTGCTAACCCTTGTTACGATATTCTGTCAAGGATCTTTTGTCTGTATCTTTTTGAATAACTGCAAAGATATGTTCTAAATACCTA
>PFDI01000023.1:3935-4226 GCA_002772695.1 Candidatus Pacebacteria bacterium CG10_big_fil_rev_8_21_14_0_10_44_54 | reverse complement strand
GGTAATACTAGGTACCACCGGCCAGTCATATTTACGTGCATAGTTGTTTGGTGAGAGATTCTCGATACCTTCATGGGGACGATCGTGATTTTAAATGGACCGGTGAGTAGGGCTACAGTTCAATAAATGCTTCCAAATTCTCCAGATTTTGTTTCCAGGGTACAATTAGCCCAACCAGGCAGCAAACGCCTTGTAAACTTGGTCACGCGGGGTCAGGGCTCGTGTTTTACAGTGGGTCAAATAGAAAATGAAAGAAAAAATGCCGGTAATCCGGTAAAAACTCGTCTCTTT
>PFDI01000023.1:0-3917 GCA_002772695.1 Candidatus Pacebacteria bacterium CG10_big_fil_rev_8_21_14_0_10_44_54 | reverse complement strand
GTTTTGTATGCTAGTGTCATCACTTAGTAAGTAATGTACATATGGAAAAACTCTTAAAACTCAGAGAAGCAGCAGAGATACTGAGCGTCCACCCCAACACACTTCGGCTCTGGGATCGTAAGGGTATTTTGGTAGCGGTACGCATTGGTGAGAGGAAAATAAGACGCTATCGTCTTGAGGACATTAAGAAATTTATAAAGAAAAAATAATATGACCAAGCAATCACAGAAACCAACTAAAGGTCTCGAAATCGATACCTTTAAACGTGAGTCAGATTTTCTACTTTATACCACTCCAGATGGCAAAGTTAGACTGGAAATCTTCGTTAAGAACGAAAACATATGGCTTACTCAGGATAGAATTGCGCAATTATTTGGTGTTGATCGTAGTGTTGTTACCAAACATCTTAAAAACATTTATGAATCTGGCGAATTAAATGAAGGAGCAACAAGTGCAAAATTTGCACAAGTTCAAACAGAAGGTGCGCGCCAAGTTACTCGTTCGCTTGTTTTCTATAATCTAGATGCCATTATCTCTGTAGGGTACCGTGTTAACTCTGCCCAAGCCACTCACTTTCGTATCTGGGCTACTGAACGTCTCAAAGAGTACATCATTAAAGGATTTACGATGGATGATGAGCGACTCAAGGATCCACATAAAATATTTGGTAAGGATTATTTTAGAGAGCTGTTAGAAAGAATTCGCTCGATTCGTGCTAGCGAGCGACGTATTTACCAACAAATTACTGACATCTTTTCCGAGTGCAGCATTGATTACGATCCTCATTCTCAGACGACCAAAGATTTCTTTGCCACCGTGCAAAATAAATTCCATTTTGCAATAACTGGACACACAGCCGCAGAGATTATTGATGAACGAGCTGATCGCCGTAAATCCAATATGGGATTGACCACTTGGAAACACGCACCAGCAGGCAGAATTTTGTCAGCCGACGTAACAGTAGCCAAGAATTATTTACCTGAGGACCAAATTAAGAAGCTCGAGAGGACTGTAACTGGATTTTTCGATTACGTCGAGAACCTGATTGAGAACAGGCAAGCCTTTACCATGGAGGAGTTTGCCGAAAGTGTCAATAAATTCCTGACGTTTAATGAGTACAGGATATTGGATGGTAAAGGAAAAGTATCTAAAGTCAGTGCAGATAAGAAAGCCTTGGCTGAATACAAAGAATTTAACAAGACCCAGCCAATTGAGTCTGACTTTGATCGGGTAGTTAAGAAGCTGATTAAAGGAGAGAAGAAAAGGAAAACCTAATACCATCGATTTCGATGGAATAAGAATGTAAATGACTATGGCAAAAAATAATCTTACAAGCGCAAAAAACGCGAAGAATGATGAGTTCTATACGCAATACTCTGATATTCAAAAGGAGATAGAGGCATATCTTGAATATGATCCTGACACCTTTAAAGGCAAAGTCATCTACTCCAATTGCGATGATCCGTATGAGAGCAATTTTTTCCGCTATTTTGTACTAAACTTCAAGCGCCTGGGACTTAAGCAACTTATTACCACTAGCTACAAACCATCACCCATTGCCAATACACAACTTGGATTGTTCGGCAACGATGAAACAGTGGCGAAAACCAAAGGACGCCCTAAAATCACCGCTAACAAATTTATCATCAACGAAGTTGGTGATATGGATGGTGATGGTGCGTTCAATCTGAATGATATTGCCAAGCAACTCAAAGCAAACAAAAACAACGAATGGTCTCCACTAGATGGTGACGGCGATTTCCGAAGTCAGGAGTGTGTAGATTTATTAAAACAATCTGACATTGTAGTGACTAACCCACCGTTTAGTCTTTACCGTGAATATCTCAAACAGATTTTTGATCATAATAAAAAATTCGTCATCATTGCCAATAAAAATACGATTACCTATAAAGAAGTTTTCCCACTTATCAAAGCAAACAAACTTTGGGCTGGCACAATGAGTTTTAGTAAAGACATACTTTTTATTGCACCAAAAGATATGGATTTGAGTGACAAGCCGAAGACAGCAGTGCGCGTTGTTGATGGTGTAACATACTTGCGTTCACCGTCTATTTGGGTTACTAACCTAGACCACGGTCGCCGTCACCAGAAATTAACTCTTATGACTATGGCAGACAACTTAAAGTTTAATAAGAAAATGAAAGGCAAAACGGTTTACGACCATTATGATAACTATGATGCCATAGAGATACCGTTTACTAGCGCTATCCCGAGCGACTACGACGGTGTGATGGGAGTGCCAATTAGCTTTATTGATAAATACAACCCAGAGCAGTTTGAGATTATTGAACTAGGAAATTCGAGAGAGAATTTTACGCCAAACAAAAATTACATCAATCCTAAAAAACACACAAAGGATGGGAAAATAGTAAATGGAGGTGCAATAAATTGTGTCCTTGCTATTGAGACTGAAATTAAACCAGATGGAATAGTTTATTACACTAGCGATAACAGCAAGTATCTCATTCCGCCTTATGCAAGAATTTTAATTAAACACAAGAAAGCAACACTATGATCACTACACTTAAGAAGTACACCATACGCGAGGTAATTGAAGGCTTTGTTTATAACGAGCTGGAAGGTAAGGGGTTGTTTGGGCTAGCTGGAGAACTCACTATCCAGCCAGAGTATCAACGCAATTACATCTATGCCAGTGACGGTGGTAAGCGAGAGCAAGCCGTGGTTGAGTCGCTTCTCAAGGAGTACCCGATAGGACTGCTGTATTTCAACAAAGTCCGTGACAATGCACTGGAAGTGTTGGACGGCCAACAGCGAATCACTAGCGTAGGGCGGTTTGTAACCGGTAAGTTTGCGGTCAAAGACGCCAACGGTCACGAACAGTATTTTAGTGGAATGACCGAAGTACAGCGCGAAAAAATAATGAATGCTTCGCTGCTGGTGTATGTTTGTGAAGGTGATGAGCCGGAGATTAAAGATTGGTTCAAAACTATCAACATTGCCGGTGTACCACTAACTCAACAAGAAATTCTCAATGCTGTTTACTCTGGACCGTTTGTCACAAGAGCCCGCGAAGAGTTCAGCAACAGTAATAACTCTCTTGTCCAAAAGTGGAGTGCGTATATTGCTGGCGACATAAAGCGACAGGCATACTTAGAGTGTTCGCTGAACTGGGTGAGCCGAGGCGAAATCGACGCTTATATGAGCAAGCACCGCCACGATCATGATATTGCCGAGTTAAAGTCACACTTTATAAAAGTCATTGACTGGATATCCGGTGTGTTTACCGATGTCGAGAGTGAAATGAAGGGTTTGGAATGGGGTAGATTGTACGAGGCCTATCATAAGCAGGACTATGATCCAGTTGAAGTTTCCAAACAAGTTCGCGAGTTACTCAGTAGTTTTGAAATCAAGGATCGGCGCGGAGTGTTTGAGTATATCTTAGGTGGTTCACAAGATACCAAGCTCCTAAATGTGAGAGTATTTGACGAACCTACTAAGAAGGTAGTTTATGCTAAACAAACCAAAGCCGCTCAGACTAAGGGTGAATCCAATTGTCCATTGTGTACTATTGGTCACGATGCAAACCACGAAAAAATCTGGAGCTTAAGCGAAATGGATGCTGACCACGTCTTAGCCTGGAGCAAGGGCGGCGAAACAAACATATCAAACTGCCAAATGCTCTGTAAAACGCATAATCGGGCAAAGGGAAATCGATAAGGATATAAGTATATGAAGATATTAAATGTATCAGTAACTGGTTATAAATCAGTCCAGGAAGAGACAGTCCTCTTTTTAAGAGATAATTTAACCTGTTTTATTGGTGCTAATGAACATGGCAAAACCAATTTGATGAAGCCACTCCCGCGACCTTACGGTCGGGGTTTCAGCTTCTCAAACGCTGAACAGCGTTTGCCCTAAATCTTTTTTACCTTGTT
>PFDI01000018.1:315-7355 GCA_002772695.1 Candidatus Pacebacteria bacterium CG10_big_fil_rev_8_21_14_0_10_44_54 | reverse complement strand
AACCAACGCGTCGGCACTCTTCTCTATGTCATTGTCGACGGCCCAATCAATGAAGCGGCTTTTATCCGTGACTTCAATTTTACCGACTTTCTCGAGTTTGGTCCGGTACCATTTAGCTTCGCAGTTGAAAATGAGTCGGATGTGCACATTCGACCTCAAATGAACATCGACATTTACAACTTGTTTGGCAAAAAAGTCTCGAGTATTCAGCCCGGTACAAAAAATATCTTCCCCTATGAGAGTCGTTCTTTCTCTGGTGAGTGGGAACAGATCTGGGGGACTGGACCATACACCGCCAAACTAACTATGAGTTTTGGCCAGCAAGGTGCAGTAGTTATCGCCCGCACTAGCTTCTGGCTCTTGCCTGTCAAGCTCTTGATCGCAATTATCACGTTGATCGGCGTACTCATCATTGCGGGCATCTCTATCAGACGCCACATAATCCATCGCAAAACAGACCAGGCTGCTCGCATCCAGGAGCTCGAGTCTCAGGTGAATGAGCTGCGAGACAACTCGCCAACCCCTCCAGAACAACCCCAAGGATAACTACCGTGCGGAAACTCCGCCTTAGTCTAGTTATACTTATCAGCTCACTCCTATACCTTGTTGGCAGTAGTATGGCTCAAGAAGGGGGGCTGCTTCCCGGCGAGACACTCAGTCAACCCAAAGAACGACCCGTTACCGTCTCAGCTACTGTTCCAGATAGAGAACCACCTGCTTCAGCCATTCTTGTCTCTCCAGAAAATAATCAATTTATCAACACCAGACGACCTCAGCTTCGCTGGCGCTTTGATGCCGACACGACAGGCATTAGCAAACAACAGCTATTTATTGACGGTACATTATTTCAGGATGACATACCACTGATCGCCCACACCAACAATGAGTACGTTCTTGACTACACTACTCTGGTCGACATATACGGGCTCACTCATACCACCTCACTGACTGATGGTGTCCACACCTGGAAAATACGTGTCTACGACGAAAACGGTAATAGTTCGGAATCTGCTACCTGGACATTTACAATAGATACGCTCGCCCCAGTCTTTGTCATTACTAAAATTGTCGATGAAACTACCAGTATCTCAGCACAAGACGTCTCGACAATTCCCGAGACGCCATTTGAGATTCCGACGCGAAATCCGATCTTGATCGGCATTGGAGAGGCAAATGCAAGCGTCGATGTAAACGTACGATTACCTTCTGGAGAAATCGAGGCTCATGCATTTGTAATTGATCAAAATGGCAAATGGACCATACAACTTTTTGACCTCCCCAGGGGGGTGATTATTTTTCTCGACTTTACGATTAGCGACGCTGTCGGACACATCTCGACGCTGGTTGATCTTCCGCTGCTCGTCACCAAACTGTCAATCTTCGTACCTGGGCTCACTCAGCCTGTTGTCATCACGCCACCAGAAATGCTCGAACCAATCGTAGAGCCACTGCTACAACCCCAGCAAATTGTAGAAAAAATTGTCTACTCACCGCTAGCGGGTGAATTGCCAAGTTCCCTCCAGACTGCAAGTGAGACGCTACCATTTGTACTCCAGAAGCCTACCCAAGACTTTCTTCTTGGCTTGATCTCATTTCTCGGTCTCATCTTGATTAGCCTGTTGCCTGCCACAAAAATACTTATTCTCCTGTCTCGATTTGGCAAACTACTCACTCCCCATATCTTCTACGAAATACTGCAAGCAATTGGACTACTACCAAGTGATTCACCGCATGGCATTGTCTTTGATGTAGAGACACAGGCGCCAGTATCATTTGCAACTATCCAATTTCAGGGGAAAACAAAAGACGGCATACTCTTTGGTCAGACAAAACTGAGCAATAAGGAAGGTTTGTATAGTTACCATCAGCTGCCAGAGGGTGTATTCCAAGCTTCTGCATTGGCAGACAATTTCCGCTTCCCCACCCTTGAGCCAGTACCCTCCGGCTTTTTCTGGACCAACTTCTATCGGGGAAATACTTTTGAAAATACAAATGAGGCCATTACGCCCTCACTCTTTTTGCCACTCGATGCTGACGTACAACAGCGACATGTCGTACGCAACACAATTTTAAAAATGCCGGCGCGCAACACTCCCACATTGCTCACAGTTGTCGCAATCGCTCTACTCATTCCCAGTCTCTATAACCTAGTTGCTGTCCTAATATTCCTGGTTGCCTATCTAAACCGAAAATGGCGATCTGAGCAGATCAGACTACAGGTATGCGATCAAGGTGGGTCGCCGCTCATGCACACAGTACTACGTATACAACTAGCAGATGAACCGCGTGTACGAGATCTCACCCAAACAGATCAGCATGGCATAGCCAAACTCTATAATACTCCATTAAATAGCAGCGTACTTGTTACTGCGCTACAAGCTGGATATGAGATTCAAAACTCCACCAACAAAGATACGCTCGAAACAACTATGCAAAACAAGCAGGTGCAGCTGAAACTCTGCCAAGCCCCCAAAAAGTTATAGGTTTATATTCTAGTTTTGTATTATATTCGTATTTATTGACTTACAATTGGAATTGCTTCGGGAAAACTAACAAATATTTTTCTATAATTTTTATTACCGCATGTTTACAGAATTATTACAGCATGCCTGGTATCAATTACCGCAAAACTAAAATATTGACTATTAATACAACATACTATTCGTAATCGGTAATCTGTTTTGCATAAAAAAGGTAAACCCGAATAGAAAACATCTCCTAACAACTACAATTTGGCTCAAAAAAAGTGAAATCCTGAGCCAAAGAGTAGCCATGAGAAAACAGTTTCACGCCAAGGCTACCGCTGGATAAGTCAGCAAGCATAAAAAAGCTTATAACAAAATTATTGCTCTAAGATCTTGCAATACCTTAGCTCCCCAAGTTTCATCTGGAAAAAAATAGCTACCAAGACCAATATCGCTCTTCAAGGCCGCAAGGTACCGATCAAATAGGGAAGCAAATCGAACTTTGTGTTGATTATTCAGCGTCGCAGCTTCACTCAGTTGACTTAGCAATTGCTTGGCTTCACTGCTAATACCAGAGTAAAGCTGTTGCAGTGTTTTGAGATCCCCTTTTTCTAGTACTATCGGTCGAAGACTACCAAGTTCTAGACTCCCTACTGAAAAGAGCACCACAGACTGAAGATACAACCGCCGACACTGTTCTACAAAAGAATCTGGGAACTTGCCAGGATAAAGATATACACCTCTGGTCAGCTGAAGTGCTTTGAGCTCTACCAAGACGCGCCTGAGATATCGAAATTGCTTATCACCTACCGGGGCATCGCAAAAGACAATACACGACCAATTTCCAGCCCAGTTCTTTCGTGATGGGTCCAGAGCGGGAAACAACGTATGTAAGCTGATTTTGCCATGTTCAGACAGGTAGAGCTGGGCTTGCTGTCCTACACGCTCGTACTGCAACATCCCTTTGGACTGCAAGTACTGGACAAGCGATCGCAGGCCCTGAGCAGTGAGTCGCGGAAACAACCAACTGACTCGCTCAAAAGAGATAACCGAATCCAACCTGGACTCTTCTGGAAATAATGCAAGAAGCAACAGTTGACTTTGTGTTTTTATCGCCATTTCACCAATCTATTGTTCAAAATACTACGATATCTTTATTATCTGCAATAATATTTATAGATCAAAATATATTGTAGATGTAGAAATTCACATATCAAACACCCGAAACATATATGTTGACTGTTTCTGAGGAAAAATAAGTGATACATTGACTCATTTTCCTCTGGTAGAGAGGCATTTCTTTTACTTATTTATAGATATTAGTTCACATACTACATAAAAATATCTGTAATTCACAGCAGCAAAAACTGGGGACAAGTGCGGAAAAACTCCAGTCTTATCTTGCCTGGTTTTCTCAAGTTGTCTTATTTTGATACTTATTGATTACAGTGAAACTGTGTGAAAGCCCGAAACAATCCATTGCTCTGTTTACTCAAGTACAGAGCATTTTTTATTCTTGGCGTAGATACTCAAGAATGTGCGTATTGCCCGAAACTATAGCATTTTCTACACTGGTAGGGCAGAAAATAATTTGTCTAATGAATCTGGTAACACAATAAAATCGAAAGAAACTAACACCAATCGCAATGCCAGCCCGCATGCTCCATCTCTCCAGTATTTTACAAGCTTTTTCCACATTCTTGGCACTGCGCAAGGTATCGGATCGCGACGCAGAGGCAGCTGTCGTCTCCATGATGCAAGTTTTGGAGCGCAAAAAGAGCCTCTCAAGCTGGGATCTCGAGGAAATATCCAAGTTCCTGCAGAAAAAAAAGCCAAAAAACACTGGGTTTACCGCAGCAGAAACCTTGGTGATACAGTTTGTAGAGCACTTTCCGCCCTTCCAGACAAGTACGGTACTGCACAAATATCTTTTCGCACTACAAGAGTCTGGCTGCTCGCCCGCTACCATCCGAAATTATCGCAGTGACATCGGGCAATTTTTGACATTTCATGATGCAACAGAGCTGCATGAGATCATGACAAAACCCAAAGTTCTCGAGTTTCTTATCGGAGAACAACACAAAGACCTCAAGATATCGAGCATTCGTCGCAAGCTCAGTAGCATCGCTCAATTTGCTCAGTGGCTCGAGTCGAATGATCCAGATATTCACCTATCCAAAAACCTCGAGACGCTGCAAACAAGTCTGGAAGAAACACTCAAGAAACAAAGCCACAATGCTCGACTAAAATCTGCTTCCCTATCTGGTAAACCAAAAAGGCCGAGACACTGGAATTTGCCGCTCAAACAGCACTCGACACAATTCCACCAACCAGCCAAACACCCAGGATCGGCCCGCTCTCGCCAGGATTATCGCTCACGCCTCGAGTCTGGGTGGCGAAATATAACCGAAACAGTACGACAAAAAACAACCAGCCGATTCTTGCCCTACCTCAACCTCGCCATGATCATGCTTTTTGTGCTGGGCGGTGGTTACTTTGGCTACAGCCAACTCTTTCGTGACGCTCCCGCTCCTCTAGCATTTCCCGACACGCCTGTCCGACCTAGTCGAGTATTGTCGTTTCAAGGTCGCCTGACTGATACAGCACAGAATCCAATAGTCTCGGCAACGGACTTTCGATTCAAGCTATTTGACGCCAACACCGGTGGTACACAGTTATGGGATTCTGGTACCTGCAGTGTGGACCCAGATCAAGACGGCATTTTTGCTACCGGCCTAGGCGACCCCACCACTGGCTGTGGTTCTGAGATCGGCGCAGACGTGTTTAGCGAAAACAGCAATATTTGGCTTGAGGTCATCGTCGAAGCAGAAACACTGACTCCACGCCAGCAAATTCGCACCGTGGCCTATGCCCTCAACTCCGAGACTGTCCAGGGTATTCCTGTCTCTGCTACCGAGGCGGCAACTGCCAATACCCTCGTAGTACTCAACGAGGGTGGCGAAGTAGTACTTGGGGAAGTTTCACCCAAAATCCGCTCTACGAGCGGCACCTTCACTATCGATGCTCAGAGCTTGCTCCTCAAGACTAGCTCGGGTAGTAATGGTGATATAAACCTATCACCAGATGGCACTGGCCAGACTATAGTAAACTCAAACTTACATACTACAGGCTATATTGTCGCTCCCGGAGCTACTGTGTCTGCTACCTATGCAGGTGGCACGGCGTTGGTGACTCGAGGTGGTCCGTCTGGTACGGCGAATATTCAGGAGTGGCAGAATGCCGCTGGTACTGCGCTGAGTGTTATAAACGCAGCAGGCAACCTCGGCATCGGGACGACTAACCCCTCTGCTGGCTCCCTCCAGGTTGTTGGCCACTGTGTGACTGGCGACACCAAACTACGACGCAGACGCAAAAAGAAACGCAATAAGCAGCAACTGTCCAAAAACGATCCACCGTGCAAAAAATGTGGCAACGCTGCCACCTGCACTACCTGCGAGTACTATGAATCTGTTCGCATAGACGAAATCAAACCTGGGGACATTATCCAAACACTCGATGAAAATACAGGTGTGTTCATTGACTCACCAGTCCGTGGGCTTCTGGATATGGGAGTACAACAAGTGTTTGAGCTCATGACTTCACATGGCAAAAAAATTAATACAACGGCCAACCATCCCTACTTGGTCAAAAAACCAAAAAAGCAACCACAAGCATCACATATCACGACCACTACACTCGAAGTAGATCAATCTATCCGCATTGAACAAACTACCAAAGATACCTATCTTGCCATCGCCAACGACGAGATTTCCTTTGCTGTCAAACTCCCACAGGCGGCCAAACAGATTCTGCTCGAACTACATGCTCAAAAACGCACAAGCAAATTTGGCTTTCAAATTTTTGCGCAACTACTACTTTTTACCCTTACAGCTTCACGCTTCAGGACTAATAAGCTGCGTATCGACAATGAATACCCTGGTTATGAAAAACAAATCAAAGCAATCATCAGGCAACAGTTTCCCCACCTCGTCGTCGAGTTTGCCTCAGTTGGCAAAAAGTCACCGGCTCACTACAGTGCTTACGGTGCATACAAATCAAAACGGGCGAACTATATTGCCGATGCGGGCGATCTATTCCAAACGGCACGAGGAGCACAAAAAGAGACCGAGGACTACGATGAGTCTAAAGGAGCTGTTACACACAAAGACAAAAACTTTGCGATTCGCAGTCCACTCGGTCAACAATCCAGAGTATATCAATCCACTGACATGCTGTCAACGAAGTGGCAAAAAGTCGCGCAACTTCGACCCGGCATGCAGATCGCGACCATCGATGGTTTTGAACACATTGTGTCTATCCAAACCCTCGAGGCACAACAAACATTCGACATTGAGGTCGAAAATACCCACAACTTTGTGGGTAATGACATCGTGGCACATAACACCTACATCACTGGCAATGTCGGCTTGGGCACTGCGCCTTCGAGCTATAAACTCGACGTAGCTGGCGAGCTCAACCTCAGCGATGCAATCAGAGTGGCAGGAGATGCAGGTACTAGTGGGTACTTATTGACCTCAAGCGGTGGGGGCGCCAATGCCTGGACAGATCCGTCTA
>PFDI01000018.1:0-301 GCA_002772695.1 Candidatus Pacebacteria bacterium CG10_big_fil_rev_8_21_14_0_10_44_54 | reverse complement strand
CTGCAGGATCTGTAGCTTGGAATGATATTACTGCTCCAGATGGTAACTTGTCTCTCTCTATGGGTACCTACACCACTGCATTTAACTATGCTACTGGTACGGGTACTAATAACTTGTTCTCATTTACTACCGATGCTTCTGCCAATGGTACTGGGTCACTCGTCAATATACAGACAGGAACAAGTAGCACCGTCTCTCCCCTGCGGGTGCGAGCCGGTAGTACTGAAGCATTGACAGTCAACTCATCGGGCAACGTCGGCATCGGGACGACGGGACCAGGGGCAAAGCTTGAAGTAGCAGG
>PFDI01000016.1 GCA_002772695.1 Candidatus Pacebacteria bacterium CG10_big_fil_rev_8_21_14_0_10_44_54 | reverse complement strand
TCCCCCGTCAATTCCTTTGAGTTTTAACCTTGCGGTCGTACTCCCCAGGCGCCTTGCTTAACGCGTTAGCTTACGCCACCCACCTCACGATATACACCAAAAAAGATGTATATGGTGAGACAGGCAACTAGCAAGGAGCGTTTACAGCTTGGACTACAC
Source organism: Candidatus Pacebacteria bacterium CG10_big_fil_rev_8_21_14_0_10_44_54 (assembly GCA_002772695.1). GTDB lineage: Bacteria > Patescibacteriota > Microgenomatia > UBA1400 > PJMF01 > UM-FILTER-42-14. Next base: position 31,857 of record PFDI01000016.1, on the reverse strand, counting down.
GGGTCTCTAATCCGCTTTGCTACCCAAGCTTTCGTCCCTGAGCGTCAGTACTGTCCTAGAAGTTTGCTTTCGCGCGTGGTGTTCCTCTTGATATCTACGGATTTCACCCCTCCACCAAGAATTCCGACTTCCTCGAACAGACTCTATCCTGACAGTTTTGCTTGCTTATCTGAAGTTGAGCCTCAGGCTTAAACAAGCAACTTATCAAGCCGCCGACGGACCCTTTACGCCCAGTAAATCCGGATAACGCTTGCACCCCACGTATTACCGAAGCTTCTGGCACGTGGTTAGCTGGTGCTTTCTAGCGAGGTACTGTCAAAATTCCTCCCTCGCCACAGTGGTTTACGCTCCGAAGAGTGTCATCCCACACGCGGTGTCGCTGCGTCAGGCTTTCGCCCATTGCGCAAAATTCCCGGTTGCTGCCATCCGTAGATGTAGGCTCCGTGTTTCAGTAGCCTTGTGGCCGATCATGCTCTCACATCGGCTAGCCGTCGTCGCCTTGGTAGGCCATTACCCCACCAACTAGCTGATAGCGCGCAGGCTCCTCTAATAGCGCATTGCTGCTTTCCCCCGGAGGGTGTATGCGGTTTTACCTCCGCTTTCGCGAAGCTATCCCCCACTACTAGGTAGATTCCTACGTGTTACTCACCCGTCTGCCACTCGTCAGCATCTAGCAAGCTAGACCTGTTACCGTTCGACTTGCATGCCTAAGGCACACCGCCAGCGTTCATCCTGAGCCAGGATCAAACTCTCAAATAAAACGTTATCTGTTTTTAATGTTGTAAAGAATTGTACGGTTCACTGCTATCCAAAATAGGTAGCAGAAACCGTAATTTCTTACAGTGATCTACCACCATGTCTGGTTCAGTATAAATTATCTATATTCTTTAAAAAATCTTCGTTTATTAACGAGCACGTTTTTGAAAGGGAGTATCTTATATCAAGACTTACCTCGCGAGAGATGGATTGTAACACAGCTGCTTACTCGGCGTCAAAGGGGGAAATAATTCCTCCTCCTAGACAAATAATCTCTTGGTTGACTGGTTGATACAACACCCCCGACTGTCCTGGCGCAACGCCTTGAGTTGGTTCATCTAGATGGACATGCAATGTATCACTTGCTTGCTCAACTTCGCAGCCAAGCAGTTTGCCCGTATGGCGGATGCGGATAAATAATTTTACATTTGGGGAGTTGAGTGTTGTTTCGTTTGGATCTATCCAGTGTACATTTGTTAGGGAAAATTCACTTGCATATGTTTCTGCGCCAAAGCCGACAACCAGCCGATTACTCTCTGGCTTTTTAGCAATCACATAAAATGGCGGCAGATTCTCTCTCTCCAGCACTTCGCCACTTGCAGTCGTGTGGAGTGATTTTTTATTAATGATAAAACCATGTCGTTGTCCAATTGTATAAAACCACAGACCTTGGTGTGAGCCAATTATATTGCCTGCAGAATCTACAACTTTGCCAGGCTTCTCCCCCAGTTCTTCTTTGAGGAACTTTTGCACGTCAATATCACCGATAAAGCAGATGCCGACGGAGTCTTTTTTGTCGCTGACAGCTAGTTTTCGCTTTTTTGCTTCTTCTCTCACCTCTGTTTTGGCGACATCTCCTAACGGGAAAACTGTGTTCTCAAGCTGTTCGCTAGTTAGCTGATACAAAAAATAGGTTTGATCCTTGTGGATGTCTTTTGGAATTGTGAGTTGCTTGCTGGCAATTCTGGCGTAGTGCCCGGTGGCAACTGCATCAAACCCTTGTGTCATTGCCCAGTCATAAAAGAGGCCAAACTTTATCTCCTTGTTGCAGGCTATATCTGGATTTGGCGTGAGACCCGCTTGGTATTGGTCAAAAAATGTTTGAACAACTTTGTCGTAGTATGCTTTCTTGAAATCCAGAACCTGGAAAGGAATGCCTAGATCGAGCGCAACCTTGAGTGCGTCTGCCCGATCCACGTCAGTTCTGCAGCCAGGTGCGCGCCAGCATTCGAGAAATACGCCGGTGACATCATGGCCTTGCTCTACCAGCAGATGGGCACAGAGTGAGGAGTCTACTCCGCCGGACATACCAAGGGCGATTTTTTTCTTTGACAGCTTCATGTGAGGAGTGATTTTATCACTGCTTCAGCAATGTTTCTGCCCGTTTCTCGTTCAAAACCAAGAAATTGTGGGGAGGGATTGTATTCAATAAAGAAAAAATCTCCAGTCTCAGTCTCTCCCACATCAATGCCGCAGAGATCGCAGCCAATATAATCGCTCAGCTTGATGGCCTGTTGAGCAATTTTGCTTGGCACTTCGGTTGCACCAGCAACCTTAACAATAGTTTTATTGCCTTCTTCTAGCCAAGCATCACGCGCCACAGTGCCAAGTAGTTTTCCTTTGCAAATGAGGATGCGATAGTCTGCTTTGAGTGGAAAGTAGGTTTGGAAAATATACTGTGCAGTGTCAAAGTCTTTCATGAATGTTTGTAGTTCGCTTCGATCATGGAGTACATAATTGGCGTTGTGCCTACTACTAATACGTTTTTTGGCAATGATCGGAAATACTATCGCCTTTGGTTTGGTTGTATTCCAGAGTTGAGCGAATGGTAGTTCTAGTTTCTGAAGCACATAGGACTGATAGAGTTTGTCCTCATAGCGCATAAATGATTGTTGATAGAGTTTGTCGTCGAATACGCTCGCAAATGAAAACTCTGACAAAATCATGTGCAACAGAGCGTCGGCACTGTGTTCAATAGCATTGGCTACATATGGCTGGCGAGCCAAAAGTGCAACATTTTTTCCAGAGGGAATTTTTGGTAGTGGCAGCGATTTACGTGTTAGGTCGTTGTAGAGATAGTGTGAAACTTTGGTTAGTTTTTGACCCTCTTTGATCAGACGTGTAGCAGACAGGTCATTTTTTGATGAGAGTATAAGTAATTGTGATATTTTTGTCACCATTTTTCCCTATAGAGCGTTAATACTTGATCAGCATAAAAGGCATGCTTTCGGTTGCAAACCTGCTTGATTTAAACTCAAATTCGCTACCCTTTTTTTTACAGCCAACGAGTATGAGTCGGTTGTCGTGTAAACCAAAAAATAGTACATCACCGTTTTCGCTCAGCGGCGTTGTTGAAAGGTTTGCTATCCCCTCAATGCAAGCTGGATAGGTGCCAAATCGTAGTTTGTAATCGATATAACCATACATGTTGAAGACTCCCGTGGCGTTACGCGCTCGTCCGGTACTAATTTGCGGCCGACCAGTTTTTATCGATTCTCTTAAAAAAATAAAATCTACTAGTGCGCCGAGTGATCCGTTACGCTCGCGAAAACCAATCAAGTGTTCGCTTGCCTTGAAGTGATTGGTGATTAGGCCATGATCTGCGGTCTGAGTGTAAATTGCACTTCCAACTAATTTTTCTGCTTGATATAAGAAAATTCCTCCAATTGTGAGTCCCCGAGAGATCATTTCAGCATACCACGCTGCTGTTGCAAAGATATCAAAATGTTGTTCGACCATTTTCTTTTTGTAATATTGAAGCCAAGCCTGGAAATCTTGTTCTGTAAGCCATTTTTGTTCCCAGGTAATGCCTGCCTCAGCCAGCGAGTTTTCTGTTTTTCTCAAGAATGAGCGCAGTGACTTGCTCTTTATATTTTGTAGTATTTCTTCTTCGCTTCCGACGAGAGGAAAAAACCACTGCAACTTTTCTGGTCGCAAAATGTTGTATGGTGTCAAGTCAAGCTCTTTCATACAAATAACTTATTTTGGGCAATAATTTCTTGTATATTATTTTTATATGCTTCCCTACTGGTAGTAAAAAAACTGGGAAGCTTTGGCACGAATTTTGGATTGAGTTCGACAGCTTTATCGACATCTTCGATGGCAAGTTTGCCGTAGTAAAGCTTGCTGATATCAAAGTTATTTTCGCTGAGCCAGCGAGCTATTTTTAGCGCCCCAGAAAAATAGGTTGCATCTTTCATGAAGATACAGGGTTGGGTTGTGTCTTTGAGTCCGCGTTTCTGGCGAATGCAAACCATCCAGCGTTCTTCTTCATCGGTAATGTAGGGAGTCAAGAATTGCCAGAGCTCGGCAAAACTTAGTGTTTGTGAGTAGTGTACAGCCATGTAACGGACCGCTGGTTTATACAGTAGCTTATTTGGTACGGGTAGCAAACTGTGTAGTGAGGCCAAGCCTTCTTCTGTCTCTATGTATGAGCTAAATCCATACTTTTTTTTTCGTCTATGCCAAGGTTGTTGTTCGTAGTTGACTTGCCTGATCGCATGTGTACCGATTTCGTGAAAAAGGAGTCCGGCAGTCTCGCGTTCGCGAAATGATGCAATAGACTTGAGTTTGAGTGCTTTTTTTGTCATAGTCGCTCGACTGATGTATGAAGCAGACCAGACAACTGCATATCGTTCTGCCAAGCCATGCATACGGAGAAAAATTTTTGCTTTTGCTGTTACCTCTTTTTGTGTGAGAAGTTTGTCATTATCGTTGTTGCGAGGATCCTGATTTTTGGGCGATCCGGCATTGGCAATACGTGTAGCGATTGCAAGCGTTTCTAGATCTGGTTTAGGATGTTTTGACATCTGTTGCAAGCTGGCAGGATGTTCATAGGTGAGTTGGGGATTGTATGATTTGTCGCCAAAAAATTTGCGTTTTTCTGCAGCCGCGTTACTTGGTGTAAGTTGTAGTAATAAATTCACTCTTCGTCATCCATATTTACTAAGAAGCCCTGCAAGTCTTGTCTGCCTAACTCTACTCTATGCCTGCCCTTGTTGAGTCGTTTGGTCACGAGCATGGCAGTTTTTATTTTTGTCTCTTTCAGTAGAATAGTAACTTCTACTACCGGGAGTTTGCCTTCGACAACTTCTTGTTGCTGCCACAGCAGATCGTCTAGGTCGAGCAATCCAAGCTGTGTAGCAAGTTGCTCGCTGATTGCCGAGCGATATCGCTTGGTGTCAACAAAGGCGAGTGAGCTGTGTGCATTTTTTTCTTCGTCGAACACCTCAATTTGCGGCCGTGTCGAAATGATCCGTAAGCCTTCTTCACTTTTGATCTTATCGGCGAATCGCTCGGCAAAGAGCGCTTGTCCAATCTTTACCCCATGTTCTGGATTGCGTACTTCGATACCCTCTACTCGCTCAAGACGTCGTTTGAGTCCGGCTTTATTGCACAGTTGAATTGAGAGACCGGGGAAGCCATTGAGCTCAACAATCATTGGACCCTGTTCGGCATGGATAAAAATATCTGCTCCCATGTAGACGAAGCCAGCAGCAGTTGCTGCTTTGACAGCGATTAAGAGCACTTCATTCCAGTGAGGAATCTTGATACCGTTTACCTTTTTTTTTGTATCTGGGAAGTGTGTGATGTGTTCTGATTTGCCGTACACGCCGTGCGTGGTGATGCCAGTGGCTATATCGATTCCGAGGCCGATCGCACCTTTATCAAGATTTGCTTTACCCTCAGACTCTTTGGTGGGAATGCGGGTCATAGCCATAATTGGTACGGAGTTAAATACGATTACCCGAATATCGGGTGTGCCATGATAGGAGTACTTGGCAAGTGTTGGGTGAGAAACTATCATTTCTTCGACAATTGCTTCGTTGCTACTGCCCCAAGTCGTAAATTCGCCATCAAGAATATTAGCCGTATGTAGTTCAATATCAATCTTGCTGAGCTCATCGCCGTCTTGATCAAGCCAAACAGATTGATTCGGTTTTTTCTCAGTAATGATCGCCACGCCTTTGCCTGCGCTGCCACTGGCTGGTTTGATGACAAACGGAGTTGGAATTTGCTCCCAAATTACTTGCTCAAGATCGGTGCGTGTAGAAAAAACATGGTAGACGCGCGCGGTTGGAATCTTGTTCTCTTCCAGCAACTCCTTGGTTTTTAATTTGGAAAAGCCAAATTTACGGGCTGATTTGGGATTGAGTTTGGTGTAGTAATTTCTCGAGTTCATCCCGAGAATGTGCGAGGGCTTTGTGGCCATACAAAATCTCCTCTTAGGACTACTCTTCTTCTATGATGGAACGAAACCTCAAACGCTCTGACAATCGAAGACCGACAAATTTGCCAATAATGATATTGAGGGCTGCTGTACCGAGAAACATGAGCTCTGGTTCGAGTAGTACGAGCTTCTGGAGCGGTTCCCACTTGAGGATGAGTCCTGACACAAAAGCGAGACCAAGCGTCTCAATTGTCAGGGCGATTGCTTCACTTTGCTTTGTTCTTGTTTGGGCATCAAGAAAGTTTTCTGCCAAGAGAACTAAAATCAGAATGGGAAAAATATTAACACTTATAATAGAGGTAATACTAAGTAAGGGAGCTAGTGTCAGTGTGGCAAAAATACCAAGCGAGATGGTCCAGAGCAGCAAGCCAGTTCTTGGCAAGTACGACAGTTTTAGTTTGGCAATAACGCGTTTTGCCGCTAAGGCAGTGAGTACGATACCAACAAACATGAGAATGCCTTCGAAGATTCCCGTTGAGACAAGAGCAACCGATAGTACAGCAGGGATATAGATACCAAATCCTCGCAAACCAATAATGTGGCGCGAAGCTGCTATAAGCGCCGCGACAAGCGGAAACAGCAAGACGAGGACAATTGTATTGGCAGGAACGCCTTCGCTCACTGCATAGCGGATAGAATACTGCATGAAGTTATTCCAACTCAGGGGGTCGGGTGGATTTTCATCGAGAAAAGTAGCGAGTTTACTTTTTTGTTTTCCGCCAGTTTCGGTGAGATCTTGATCTTTTTTGTCTTGGATTTTTTGTTCTACCTCTGCAGAAGGCGAGGCAAGTGATGCCGAGGTTGTGCTGCCAGAGTCACTGGCTAAGTCTGGAGTTAGGATGATTTCTGCTGTACTGCGAATATCTTGCGCTGCAACAGAGGTTGTGCCGAGAGTAATCGCAATCAAAAGCGCGAAAAGTATGTGTTTCACCCAGATAGTATACCGTAGATTTGGCATTAGAGCAGCGTTTTTGTTATTGAGTGTATAAAGCTAATGCAAGTAGAAACAAATACAAGTGAACCGAGCTGACCGAGTTGTATGCCAAACAATACGATAGAGTCAATGTAAAATCCAGGTACGAGCGCTAGCGCTAGCCAGAGCAGTCCAGCGTTGAGCACGATAGAAAAAAGGCCAAAAGTAATCAGATTAATGGGAAGTAGCAAGAGCTTCAACACAGGTTTGACAACACTATTGAGGAGTGTAAGCACAACTCCGGCAATGATAAGGGTAGTAATGCTAGCAAAGGTGATAGTGGGTAGTAGCCAACTGAGGATGAAAAGCGTAATGAGCGTGAGAATAAAGGGTCGAAGCATATCAATATGATAACAAATTTGATCCTAAGAGCTCAAGAGCATTCGACCACTCCTTCGCTGGTGTTGTTTTTTGGAAAATCGATGTGCTTCATCTCTAATTCTTTGTACCAGCTGTAAGCCAGGGTGTGTTTCTGGCAATTTCAGTATGTGATACTGCAAGTTTTTGGTCGGCATTGCTGCATCGTGCTCGAGTTTTGGAAACTGGATTTGAGGAATGATGATTCTATCTGGTCTTTTGACGATGCTGATAATTGGCACTCGCCAGCGCCAAACTTTCAAAGCAGCCCTCAGCTGCCCTTTGCCGCCATCAATTACTACGAGCTGTGGCATGTCCCAATCTGGATGATTTTGTCTACGCTGGAGCGCCTCTTGGAGCATATGATAGTCATTGGGAGTGTTGAGGGTGCGGATGTTAAAAAGCTTGTATTTACTCTGATCTGGTCTGCCATCAGTGAATGCAACCAAGGCAACGGCAGGATTTGTACCTTGGTTGTTGCTGACATCGTAACCTTCGATATGTGAGAGCTTGTGTGACATTGGCACGGCCATGTATTCTTTGAGTACTTTTTGTAAATACTGTAGGCCGTCGGCTGCTTTATTTTGCAGTAACTCTGGGTGCAGGAGAAGATTTGGTTTGAGACGATAGGTTTTACTTGTAACCTGTCGAATGCTCACAAGACGATCCCTCAAAGTAGCCGCATCCTCAAACTCCTCTCGCGCAGCTAAACGCGCCATCTCATTTTCGAGCCCGGTTGTGACAAGGGAGGTTTTACCACGCAGAAATAACAATACTTGCTTGATCATAGCTTGATACTCTTCTTGTGAAATTTCCCCAACGCATGCGCCACTGCAGTATCCCAGGTGATAATAAAAACAGGCAGGTGATCGACCTGGATGTGAGCACCAGTGAAAAATTTTTCTGGCAATTTCCAAAACTTCTTGTATTCTGTAGCCGCTTTGGTAAGGACCAAGGAGGGTTCCGGGCAATTTTTTCTGTAGTATGTCTCGTTTGCGCACTGTTTCTACGGTAGGAAATGCATCATTAGAAATATGTATATAAAGAGGGCTTTTATCATCTTTGAGCAAAATATTGTAGGGTGGTTGGTATGTGCCAATTAACTCGGCCTCTGTCAAAAGCGCTTCTAGCTCACTGCCGAGCACGAGATACTGCACTTTCGCCGCCGTCGTGCTGAGGGTATAAATTCGATCAGAGAGTGTCCTGAGCTTTGTATAGGATCGTAGTCGACTTCTGAGGCGAATGGCTTTGCCGACGTAGAGGACGTTACCGGCGTCGTCGGAAAACCAGTAAACTCCCGGTGACAAGGGTACCGATGGTAAAACTGCCGACCAGGATAAGGGTGATGGTTGTTTCATTGAGATAGTGATACAGCGCTAGTCCTGTTTGGGCACCATCAAACGTTTTGGTGGTGTTGTAGTCATTTTCTAACGAAAGGGTGACTAGTAACTGAGTTGTTTGTGGTAATTGTACCTGATCGGATGTAATCAAGAGTGGTAGAGCAAGAGTTTGAAACGGCAATATTGTGTCTTCGGTGTTGGTAGCATTCACTGCGATTTCATCATTGGTCGAATTTGTTGTTATACTCGCGGACAATCCATACCAAGCCTGTCCAGTATTGTTAGTGATATTTATAGTGTAGAGTCCAGGTAAAGCGATGCCAAATATGCGTCGATCTTCGAGTGAGATAGTAAAGTCTGGCTCGAATGGTACAAATTGATCAAGCAGTTCTACCTCGACATCTTTACTCTGAAATGAATTTGACTTATATGATCCAGCAGCATAGGGAGTGACACTTGAGACACCATTGATAGCAAAGGTTATATGGTTGAGATCAAACTGCGAGAAGTAATCACCGCCACCGGTTGTATTGCCCCAAGTAGGATCAACTTGGCGCCACTGCTGTCGTTGTGAGTCAAAGTACTCTGCCCAAGCATGGAGAATATCAGTTTGCAAACTGAGTGGTCTGAGTTGACTGTTTGAGTTAAAACCATAGCCAGTGACTCTGCGAGCGGGAATATTATTGGCTCTTGCGAGGGCAATAAATACATCAGTAAATTCTTGGCAAACTGCATTGCCTGGATCTGCGAGCGCTGCCAAAGCGCCTTTTCGGGGAAAAGGATCACTCCCACCCGGCAAGTTATAGGTCAAAGTCGAAACAACATAGTCATAGATAGCTTGGGGTGTTTGGATATTTTTGGCAACATCAAGCACTGCTGGTTCGTCAATTTCCCAATATTTTTGTTTTTGTGTGTGACTCGCCAAAACAGTTGGTTGTGGGATTTCTGGTGATGGCCAGAGATGTACTTGCGCTGCAGCTGTCAGGTATACCGCTACAGCCGAGCTCGGTCCAACTTCGTAGGTTGCTATCCAGTTGCCATCCTGGTCGAGGTGAAGCTTGTTTGGAGCAGGGTCAAGCGAGTGATACTGCATTTTTTGGTATGGCGTATCGGGTGGTAATGCAATTTGCGTGATGCCGGGGGCGCTACTCGAATTTTCCAAGTTATAGCGCAGCGTAAGCGAGAAAAATTGTGTATCCCCAAATAGGGCAACAACCCCTCTCTTTCCTAGATCAGGGAAGTTAGTTACGGCTGTAGATGTTGTAAAAGAAACAGCCTCTGGTTCTGGAGTAATCTGGGTAGCTCTGCCAAACTTGAGTGGTGTCTTGAGCGTGACACTTCTTTTTTCATACTGCTGCTCATCTGCGATGCTTGGTACATATAGCTCAAGCACGTTGCCAGAGATAATAGCAGTATCTGCAGAACCATATGACAGGGTAAACTTCCTTGTTTTATTTTCACCCACAACTTGGTCGTCAAAAGTGAGAACGATAGTTGTGCCATTCTCACTTTCTGTCACCTCAGTTTGGACAGGTTGTGAGTTTGTTTCGGCTGCAATTTTTGTAAGATTTTTTAGTGGACTTTTGATTGCGTACTGTGAGACATAGCTTGTTGCTGTTTTATTTTTGAGTGAAAATTCATGCGAAACAGTTGTGTTGCCAGACAGCGAGACGGTGTAGGTTGTGTGAACGCTTGTTGCGAAGGGATCTTCATGCTCTGCAGCGAGAGCTGCTGTCGTAGTAAGTACGAGCAGAACGAGACTCAGTAAGAGTGGGCGAAAAGGCATCAGAAAAGTATTGTACTGCACTACCCTGTTTGTTCGAGCAATTCCTGTTTGAGAAATTGCCCAGTGAATGACTTATTATTTTCACTAACTTGCCGTGGTGTGCCAGTGGCAATGATATTTCCTCCACCAGACCCACCCTCGGGACCGAGATCAATTATCCAGTCGGCATTCTTTATTACATCGAGATTGTGTTCGATCACTATCACGGTATTGCCTTGTGCCACCAACTTTTCGAGCACGTACAAGAGTTTCTGGATATCGGCAAAGTGCAGACCTGTGGTTGGTTCATCAAGTAAATACACGACATGTTGTGCATTTCTTGTCGAAAGTTCTTTGGCTAATTTTACCCGTTGGGCTTCACCTCCAGAAAGCGTCGGTGCTGGTTGGCCGAGTTTGAGATAGCCAAGCCCGACATCACAGAGCGTCTCGAGCTTACTAGCAATGCCAGCGTGTGATTGAAAAAACGTTTTTGCATCGGTGATGCTCATATCGAGTACCTCAGAGATATTTTTATTTTTATACGTTACCTCCAAGGTTTCTTGATTGTATCGACGACCTTCACAGACTTCGCAGGTCACATACACATCCGGCAAAAACTGCATTTCGATTTTGATTTGCCCGTCTCCCTGACAACTTTCGCAGCGCCCACCACGGACATTGAAACTAAAGTTGCCTGCTTTTAAGCCTCGAATAGCGGCTTCTTTGGTAGTAGCAAAAAGCTTTCTTATGTTGTCAAAAGTCTTGGTGTAGGTGGCGGGATTAGAGCGCGGGGTCTTGCCAATTGGGCTTTGATCAATGAGCGTTACTCTACGCACAGTGTCGGGAATCATGATTCGCTCAATACTACCGACTTGTTCTTGAGAGCTTCTCCCGAGATGCTTTATAAGGTTAGTGTATAAAATATCGTGCAACAAGGTTGACTTGCCCGAGCCAGAAACACCTGTGATACAGCAAAATGCTTGTAGTGGAAATGTAACGTCGACAGCAGCAAGATTGTGTTTTGTGGCGCCTGTAATGCGAATTTCGCTGCGAGAAGTATCAGTATCAACCGCAACCATGCGTTGTTTACCGTCAGTTTTTTTTCTGACCACATCCTTTTTTCTGCGTAGATATTGGCCGGTGAGTGATTTTGGATTATTCATGATCTGAGTTGGGGTGCCTGAAGCAACGATCCTACCCCCCTCTTGACCTGCTGCTGGGCCGAAGTCAAAAATATAGTCTGATGCTTGCATAACATCGCGATCGTGTTCGACGACGATGACACTATTGCCTTTTTCTTGTAGATTTTTGAGTGTCGCAATGAGGCGCTGGTTGTCACGCTGATGTAAGCCAATAGTCGGCTCGTCAAGGATGTAGAGCACACCAGTCAGGCCAGTACCGATTTGAGATGCAAGTCGAATGCGCTGCGCTTCCCCACCTGCAAGTGTGGCAGCCTCGCGATTGAGTGTGAGGTAATTGAGTCCGACAGCATGCAAAAACTCGAGTCTGAGTGAGATTTCTCTGATAATAGCAACTGCAATTTGTTGTTCTTGTTTTGAAAAAACTTCGGTATTGAGTAAATCAATCCAGTTTTTGCAGCTATCGATCGGCAGCGCAGTGACGGCCGCAATATGCTTTTGTCCGATAGTAACACTCAGCGATTCTTTTTTGAGTCGCTGTCCATCACAAGTAGGACAGACTTCTTTGTGCATGTATTGACCAATCTCTTTGCGAACATACTCCGAGTCTGTTTCACTGTAGCGTCGCTCCAGATTGGTGAGGAAGCCTTCAAATTTTTCTTCAATGGCTGTTTCTCTGCCGAAGCGGTTTTCTCCAGAGACAGTATAGATTTTGTTTGAACCGTGTAGGAGCAACTTCTGTTGTTCCTCAGTCATGCTTTCGAAAGTAGTTTTACGAAAATCAATTCCATTCTGTTCTGCTACCGCTCGAATGAGTCGGGCCCACCAAGAGTCATTGCTGAGTACGCGAGCAAACGGAATAATCGCCCCCTCACTTAGTGAAAGTGAAGGGGCAATGATCTTTTCTTGATCTATTTTCAGTAGCGTTCCGAGGCCATTGCAAGTCTCACAGGCACCTTCTGGTGAATTGAAGGAAAACAAGCGTGGCTCAAGTTCTGCAAAAGAAATGCCACACTCTACACAAGCTCTTTTTTCTGAAAACAATAGATCTGTAGTTTCCTTGGGTTTGTCTGGAAACGAGAACGAGCCGTCGCTCACAAAAGCAATAATTACTTCTCCCTCAGAAAGCTTGAGAGCTTGGTCGACAGATTGAGACAGGCGTTGTTTGAATAACTTACTCTCACTGGCCGACTTTGCCTGTTGTCGAGAAAATGTCAGGCGATCGACAACAACAGAGATGGAGTGCTTATTGGTTTTGATGAGTGTAATCTCTTCATCAAGTGAGAAGACTTCTGAGTCGATGCGTGCTCTAGAGTAGCCTTGCTGCTGTAGATTTTGAAAGAGACCCGCAAACTCTCCTTTGCGATTTTTGACGACGGGAGCGAGTACCATAAATCGTACCTGCCCTTGCGAGAGGCGTATTTCCATCTCGTCATGAATTCGAGTGATGATTTGATCAAGCGACTGTGAGGAAATTTCTCGACCACAGTTGGGGCAATGTGGGTGTCCGACTCGAGCAAAGAGGAGGCGGAGATAATCATAAATTTCAGTAATGGTTCCGACCGTGGAGCGCGGATTATGAGAGGTAGTTTTTTGATCAATTGAAATGGCTGGCGATAGGCCCTCAATATGATCAATGTCTGGTTTTTGCATCATACCCAGGAATTGTCGTGCATAGGAACTCAAGCTTTCTACATAACGGCGTTGGCCTTCGGCATAAAGTGTGTCAAAGGCGAGCGAGCTTTTGCCACTACCAGATAGTCCGGTAAATACCACTAGTTTATTTTTTGGAATATCGAGCGAAATATTTTGCAAATTATGTTCGCGTGCGCCTGTTATGCTTATGAAGTCTTGTGTTTTTGTCATAGTGTTATTTCCCTGTTTCGAGCGTGACGAGTATATCGCGAATCTCAGCTGCTTGCTCAAATGCCATGCTTTTTACTGCTTGTTGCATTTTTTTGCGCAGATGTTTGGCATATTTTTTGCGATCTAATGGGGTGAGTGACTCGATGTCTTGGAGTGAGTACTCAGAGCTTTCTCTCTTGCGCTTTTCTGCCTCTTTTTGTTTTTTTCCCTGTGGAGCAAGCTTTGGTAGCATACGCTGTTTGATTGGTTTTTGTACTCCTGCGGGAGTGATGTTGTGTTTTTGGTTGAATGCAAGTTGTAACTCCCGACGGCGAGTTGTTTCTTCGATTGCTTGGCGCATCGATTTGGTCATTCGGTCTGCATAGAGTAAGACAGAGCCTTGTTCGTGTCGGGCTGCCCGTCCCATGGTTTGCACCAATGATGTGACAGAGCGCAAAAAACCTTCTTTGTCGGCATCAAGGATGGCTACAAGCGAAACTTCGGGCAAATCAAGACCTTCGCGCAATAGGTTGATTCCGACCAAAACATCGTAGACACCCTTGCGTAAGTCATCAAGGATATCTGAGCGCTCCAGTGTCTCGATATCCGAGTGGAGATAAGCAACCTTTGGTAGTTCATCATCGGTCGGTGAGAGTTCGCCAACTTCTGTTGATGAGTGCAGGTGTGATGGAATGGGACCGATCTCTAGCTTATTTGTAGGGACAGAGTCATAGCGAATTAGTGGTGTATCTGCTGTTTGTTCTTGCTTTTTTTTATTATGAGCGGCAACAAGATTATAAACTTTAGCGGGTGTATTAAGAAATTCAGTCAGTGCCTCTGCCATACGTTTTGTCAGAGTTGTAACCAAAACCCGCTCTTTGCGCAGTTTTCGACTCAATATTTCGAGCACTAAGTTTTCGATTTGTCCCTGTGATGGTCGTAGTTGTATGACTGGATCAAGCAAACCAGTTGGACGCACAACTTGCTCGACAATCTTATTTTGTGTCAACCCAAGTTCGATTTTACCCGGTGTCGCCGATATGTAGATATTTTGTGGTGTTCGCTCTTGAAATTCCGGCAAATCTAGCGGGCGATTGTCGAGCGCGCTTGGTAGGCGGAAACCAAATTGGATGAGTGTTTCTTTTCGTGCTCTGTCGCCTCGATGCATGCCACCAATTTGTGGTAGGGTGATGTGACTTTCATCAACTAAAGTGAGAAATGTTTTTATTTTTTGCCGACGTACGTTTTCTGAGAAATAATCCAAAAGAGTGAACGGGGGTTGTCCTGGTTTTCTACCATCAAAGTAGCGAGAGTAGTTTTCTATTCCGTTGGTAAAACCAAATTCACGGATCATATCGAGATCATAGGTTACTTTTTGTTGCAGGCGGTAGGCTTCTACCAACCGTTCTTGTTTCTTGAGAGCGGCAATTTGTAGTGCTAAATCTTGTTCAATCGTTTGTAGGGCTGCAGTTTGATCTTTGACTCCTGCAAGATAGTGTTTAGCAGGAAATATAGTAAAGCGTGAGGCTGCTCCTGTTGTGATAACTTTATCTGGTTTAGTTGTAGTCCCTGTGATTGGATCGATCCAGGCTATGTGTTCGATGCTATCACCAGCTAGCTCGAGTTTAAGTGCAACACTTTCGTAGGCTGGCCAAAGCTGAATAGTGTCGCCTCGTACCCGATACGTTCCTCTGCGCAGATCTGCATCTGAGCGTTCATACTGCAAGTTGCTCAACTGAAGTAAGAGAGATTTTCTTGGAATTATTTCTCCCTCAACCAATTCAAGTGTTTGACTGCCATACTCAATCGGTGAACCAAGGTTGTAGATTGCAGAAACAGAAGCAACAATAATCACATCGCTACGCGTCAAGAGATTAGTTGTTGTAGCCAAACGCAGCTTATCTATTTCATCGTTGATCGTTGCCTCTTTTTCGATGTAAGTATCTGTCGAAGGAATATAGGCTTCTGGTTGATAATAGTCGTAATATGACACAAAGTAGCTGACAGCATTGTCAGGAAAAAAATCACGGAACTCTTGGTAGAGCTGGGCTGCGAGTGTTTTGTTGTGAGCGATAACTAGAGTAGGTCTTTGGGTCGCTTCGATGACTTTTGCCATGGTGTAGGTTTTGCCTGAGCCAGTTACTCCCAGTAACACCTGGTGTTCTTTGCCTGTCTCAATACCACGTGAGAGTGCAGCCATGGCCTGTGCCTGATCGCCAGCTGGTTCATAAGGGGCATGAAGAGTGAATTTTTTATGATACATATGCGTCTCGGCGGTCTACTATTGTACAATGGACTTATCTGAGAGAGAAACTATGAACTGTACCGCATATAGCACGCCAATTGTCCGGCCAAATGATGATTTACTGCAGCTTATTTTTGCCGCAATTCCACAACTTTCAGAACGATCGGTGCTTTGTATTACATCAAAGATAGTCGCTCTTTGCGAAGGGGCGGTGGTGCCGATAAAATTTGGTACCCGAGAAGAAAAACACGCCTTAGTCGCGCAAGATGCCGAGCATTACTTGCCACCAGATAAATCAAAGTACGATCTGATGCTTACAATCAAACATCAAACATTGGCAGTCAACGCAGGTATCGATGAGTCAAATGTCTCTGGTGTATATGCTCTGCTACCTAGAGATCCAAACAAGACAGCAGCAACAGTTTGGCAAGCACTTAGGAAACAGTATGGTTTACAAGAAGTTGGCGTTGTCATCACCGATAGTAAAAGCATTCCGGTCAAGTGGGGTGCGATTGGCACTGCGATTGGTCATTGTGGCTTTGTGGCACTCAACAGTCATATTGGGGAGCCAGATCTATTTGGTCGCAAGCTACAAATAACTCAGGTGAATGTAGCCGAGTCGCTCGCAGCAGTTGGTACCTATGTTATGGGAGAAAGTGCGGAGCGACAACCACTTGCTGTTATTCAAGCCGCACCGAGAGTAGTATTTCAGGATCGTCCACCTACCGTTTCTGAGATTGCTGAGCTCGTCATTGCTCTAGAAGATGACGTCTATGCTCCGCTTTTACAAGCTGTTAATTGGCAGCAGCACGCGTCACACAAACATCAAAAATAGGCTTTGACGTTTTGGTATAGCGAAATTTATACGACTCATCACCTCGAAGAAAGTCATATATTTGTCTCTTTTGTGCAATTGCCTGCTTGATTGTGTATGTGACTAGCAGCGATCCTACGCTGAGTTCTCGATATTTATCAAGATAAAAGCCAGAATTGTAAAGCAGAAATTGGTTGTTATAGTCAAATATGAGCATGGTCGCCGCTCGCTCGTTTTCGACACGCAAAAAATAAAGCCGAAGCCAATCTTTCTTGCCAATTTCTGGAAGCAGTTGGCGAAAGAATCCCAGGTGCACGTTGTCCCAGAAATCTCGTTTATTTTGTGATGATTGTTTGTGTAAGTAAATAAAATCATCAATATCTTGTTGAGTTGGGTTTTTAATTTCTTCAAATCGATGTTCTCTCTCCTGCAGTCTTCTTGTTTTTCGCCTAATCTCATGACGCTGTTTTCGGTTGAGCTCTGATAAGTATATCTCCCACGTTTTGGGTAAAATAATTTGTGGACAAACGTCTTGTTGTGTTTCTACTACTCGTTCAGAGACAAAAAATTGCTTTAACCAGACCCTTGATGCAGACTCTTCTGGCAGGCTACACCACTCAAGCGATCTCCAAGTAAGACCGGCAAGTGATTCTAATAAAATGGGATAGAGCTCATCCTGCAGCTGTTTCTGTACTAGACTGTCTAGATAGTCTGATACATTGATACAACCAAGCAGTCGCATTGTTACCCCTTCAGAAGTTTCTTCGCTAAATAATGGTGCTACAGCAACCAGCCTATTTTCTGCGTCTCGTAGCGTGATAATGCACAATTTTTCTGGATGAAATTCTTGCCACCAGGAAAACAAGAACGCATGTGTTTGAAAAATTTGGTTGGTCGCACTCAACTCAAGTAATTTTTGCCACTCATTTTCTAGATCTTGAAATGCTTGTTTTGTTGTGATGATTTTGGTTGTGTAGTTCATAAGCGCATCGTATAGTATACGATAAGACGTGCCAAGGAAAATTCAATCGATTTCGACAAAAACCGGGGATACAGGTAGTTCAGGTTTGATAACAGGAGAACGCTTGCCAAAAGATGCTGCGATTTTTTCTGCTATTGGCACGATAGACGAACTCAATTCTTGGCTGGGATTGGTGGTGGTGCAGTTTGGCGAGCGATTTGGCGAGCAACAAGAGCAACTTTTGGTTATTCAGGAGCAATTATTTTATCTTGGTGCTGAATTGGCTGGATCAAAAACTGCTATTATCACTGCACGGTCGTTGGACAAACTGGAGAAGCAATCGCATGCTTTACAGCTCGCGCTCTCAGATAATTGGCACACAAAATTTGTTTTTCCCGGAGGCACTCAGCTTGGTGCCTATTGCGATATTGCTCGGTCGGTTTGTCGCAGAGCTGAGCGCGTACTAATAACGCTCAACCGACAGCAAAAACAATCGAGAAATCTCATGTGCTACATCAATCGATTATCTGATTATCTCTATTTACTACGTTGTTTCGTAAATGAGCAGGTTGCTTTTCAGGAGCGACAATTTATCGTAAAACATTAGTATTGAAATTTTCTTATTAGCCCCACTACCCTACCTTGAATCTGCACGTTGGTGGCATAAATAGGACTCATGCTTGAATTAGCTGGCTCGAGACGAACTCTAGTTAGTTCTTTATAAAATCGTTTTAGGGTTGCGAGGCCATTGTCGAGCAGTGCCACAACAATGTCTCCATCACTGACTGCTTGCGTCTCTTCTATAACAACATAGTCTCCATCGTCGATGTGATCTTCGATCATAGATTTGCCTTTGACTTGCAAAACATATGATCGTTTTTTGCCGGAGATCATCTCAGGTGAAACTTTGAATGATGCAGCCGAATCGGTGTGAGGCTCGATCGGCGAGCCAGCAGCGATATATCCGAGTAGTGGCAGGTCAACGCTGTCGGAGATTCGCATGAATGTACGGTCAATCAACTCAATGCCTCGCACTGCGCCTTCATGTCGTTTAATAACTTTCTTGCGTTGGAGGGCCTGCAGATGCTCATGAACTGTAGCGAGCGACGAAACACCAATTGATTCGGCTATCTCTCGCAAAGTGGGAGAAAAACCATTTTTTTGTATGTACTGGGCAATAAAATCTACAATTTGTCGCTGTCTTTTGTAGAGTGTGACGGCCATGATATCCTCCTTTTATTCGGGCGTATCTTTCCCAAATCTTTCTTAGCATAACCGAATATCTCACGAACTCGCAACTATATCTTTTTATATAAAACTATAGTAAAGATCGACCAGTCATGCTTTCGGGCGGAGTAATTCCCATGAGTTTGAGCATGGTGGGCGCTACGTCTGCCAAAATACCTGTTGGCAACATAATTGGTTTTTGAGCAAATTGATTACCAATGATGAGCAGTGGCACTGGGTATATTGAGTGTTCTGTATCTACTGCACCAGTTTGTGTGTTAATCATTTCTTCGACATTGCCGTGATCTGCAGTAATCAACACAATGCCATTTTTTTGATTGACGGCTGTCACAATTTGGCCGACAACTTTATCAACAATCTCACAGGCTTGGACAGCAGCTTCAAAATTACCTGTGTGTCCAACCATATCACCATTACAAATATTAGAAATAATCACCTGATATTTGTCTGTCATGATGCGATCAATCATCTCTTTTGCAATCTCAAAGGCGCTCATTTCTGGAGCTTGATCATAAGATTTCACACCTTTTGAAGGTATAATGACTCGATCTTCACCTGCATACAGAGATTCTTGTTGCCCATTCATGTAGTAGGTTACAAACCGTTCTTTTTCACTTTCGGTTATGCGAAGTTGTGACAAACCTTGTTGCGAGAAAACTTTGCCCAGTGGATGCAAGATTTTCTGTGGCGGAAAGACGATATCCACCGGCAGACCAGCCTCGTACTCAGTCATAGTTACAAAATAAAGATTGCTTAAAATCTTTTTTCTAGTAAAGGTTTGGCTTGCTTGGGGTTTTTGAATATTTGTTTTTTCATATTTTTCGGTATATGGGTCAAATGCTGTTGTGTGGATGCCTTGTTCAAAATCTGGCATAACAAATGCTCTGGTGAGCTCCCGAGGTCGATCAATCCGGAAGTTGAAAAAAATGACTGCATCATTTTTTTCAATTGTTCGCTTCTGTCCATCGTGCCCGCAGACACTGATTGGTTCAATAAATTCATCGGTTATGCCGTTGTTGTACTGCTCTTGGAATGAATGCAGAGGATCAAGAATACAGGAGTCAGGACTACCAAGAGTGAGAGCGTCATAAGCTTTTTCAATTCGATCCCACTTGCGATCTCGGTCCATCGCGTAATATCTGCCCATGAGGGTAGCAAGTTGTCCAACCCCCATGTGTTCACAGCTTTCCATAAGCTGCCTAATGTACTCAATACCAGAAGTAGGAGGAGAGTCTCTGCCGTCCATGAAGGCATGTATATATACGTTGCTCAGATGCTGTTGCTTGGCGAAGTTAAGCAGAGCATAGAGGTGTTCGATGTTGGAGTGGACTCCACCAGCTCCAATCAAGCCCATAAGATGCAGCGTACTATTATTTGTTTGTACGTGTTTGGCGGCGTTGAGCAATGCGGGTGAAGCAAAAAAAGAGCCATCTGCGATTGACATATTTATTCTTGGCAAATCTTGGTACACAATGTGTCCTGCACCAATATTGAGATGACCAGTTTCTGTGTTGCCGTCCTCTCCTTGTGGTAGTCCAACTGCTTGCCCACTAGCCGTAAGCTGGGTATGTGGGTATGAAACCCAGTAGCCGTCCATGTTAGGCGTGTGCGCTGTTGCAATAGCGTTACCAGCATTTTGCGGCCCGATCCCCCAACCATCTAGCACGAGCAAAACAACAGGTTTTGGACCAGTATAACTATTTTGCATCAGAGATGGGTCGAGCGGTTTGCTCGAGATAATAGGTGTGACTGCCTGCTGTGTCATGATTGCTGCTGTCGAGAGAGTCCAAGTTCCTGATAAATTTGAGACAAGCGATTATATTTGGCAGTTCGCTCTCCTCTATTGGGAGGACCAAACTTGGTGTACTCTGCTCCGACGCCAACAGCAAAATCTGCGACAAAATCATCGTTAGTCTCACCACTACGATGTGAGAGCACAATACTCCATCCTGCTTTTCTGGCGAGTGAGATCACCTGTATGGTTTCAGTGATAGTGCCTACTTGGTTTGGTTTAACCAGTAGTGTGTTGCAATACTTTTTATCGATTGCCTCTTGCACCTTTGTCTGACTAGTTACGAGCAAGCTATCTCCAACGATTTTAGTTGTTTCTCCTAGTGATGCAGTGATACTTTGCCACGAGCCAGTATCATTTTCGGCAAAGGGGTCCTCAAGATAAAATACATTGTAGAGACTGCGAAGTTTTTGGTAGTACTCAATTAGTTCACCACTAGTATATGGTTGTGCGCGATCACGCAGTCCATACTTACCCCCTTCAAAAAATTCCGAAGCTGCGGCGTCTACGCCAAAGAACAAATCTTGTGCTAATGTGTATGGACTTGACTTTATAGTTTCAACTAAAATTTCGAATACATCGCTGTTGCTATATAAATTTGGGGTAAAACCACCGACTAGGCCCACGGAGTGAATAGCTCCTTTCAGAATTAAGACCTCTTCTAGTTTTTGAAACAAGGTGACTGCCATGCTTAGAGAGTCGGGAAATGAAATATGACTAGCAGGTATAATTTGAAACTCTTGTAGATCCAAATTGTCCGCACCGTGTTCGCCACCATTAACTACCGTAAAAATATTGGTGGGTAAAAAAAGCTCCTGCGTGAGTTGGTATTTATTGAAGATGTAGTAGTAAAGAGCAACGTTATCTGTTAGAGCTCCAGCTTTGCAAACAGCTTGCGAAACCCCAAGAATTGCGTTGGCGCCGAGCTTGGATTTATCTGAAGTTCCATCAAGTTGTATAAGAAATTGGTCAATTTCTGACTGCTGTGTTGGATCTTTGCCAATTATTTGTGGCGCTATAATTGTGTTAATGTTCTCTATGGCTTTGAGCACGCCTTTACCCATCATTCTATTGGGGTCGCCGTCGCGCAACTCACGCGCCTCGTGCTTTCCTACGGAGGTTCCAGCAGGCACACTAGTGAGGACAATCCCACCCGTGTCAAGCCAGAGAGTGCACTCGATAGTTGGTAATCCGCGAGAGTCTAGAATTTCTCGGGCGTATACTCCTTGGATTTTAGGCATGCCTGTCTATGGTAGCGCCTTCCACCGCTTTGCTTCAAGGTCAGATACAAGCGAGCGTAATATTTGCTCCAAACTTTCGGGTGCATGAATATATTTATAGACAACTGAGTCGAGATGTTGCAGGGTATTACTGGGTAGTTCGTGGAGTATAAGACCATGAAGCATATGGTTTGGCACCTGTTGTTCTATTAGGGAAAAAAGTAAGTCATACTCAGTGTCAGACCAGGTAGGAGTCACATATAATGACTGCAATAAACCAGGTATATCAAGCATAATACCGTCAAAGAAATCAAGAGCTGAGTAGTTTTTTAACTCAAATAAGATGCCAAGACTGGAGATTTCGGGCCAGAACTGCCACGTATTTGTTGTACTAGTTGCAGCCAACAAGCTTGTCCGTGCCGCCTCTAGCTCTTGTAGGTTGGTGACGTTTGGAATACGAATGTTTGTAGCTGGTGCTAGATGAGTTCTTTGTAAAAAATCTGCAAGAATGGCAGCAGTACTCTCTGGCTGACTTTTCCATCTTCGATCGAGAATTTGCCAAGCATCGTTGTTTGGAGTGATGATAGTGATACTTGCGACCCTATCTTCTGGGGCGCTTGTTTGCTGAGGCACTATCTCACTGACATCTGTAACGAACAAATTATTTTTGTCAATTTCCCAGCGCATCGCTATCGGACGGAAGACTTTTTGTGAAATCGATATCGTGAATTTTGCTAATTGCTCTGTTTGTTTTTTGGTTACAACGCGACCGTTTTGTTGTTTTGACGGTATCTTTTTTTTCTCAAAACTATCTTGGGTGCGTCCAAAACAGATTGTTTTGGTGCCAATTTTTGCCGCAATCTCTTTGAGTGATGAGCGGTGGATTTCATAACGATCTTGCGCAACGCTGTCTGATTGTGCTGGCACAACACCTATTTGCGCAGATACAACAATGGTATTTTTATTTGGTTGTGTAGTATTTTTTGAATATGCTATGCCAGAGCTACTTGCTTGCAGCTGTGTTTGGATGAAAGCACCAGCAATGCTCGAGAGCAGCGGCATACCAGAGTCTCGACTTACTGCCAAGCCTTGTTCTAAGAGCTTACTCGAGTACTCCGCCAGTGACTCAATAAGATTGCTATCACCGATGATATTTTCATATCCAGAGCTAATGCGAACAAATGAACCGAGGAGCTCCTGATGATACTGCTGAGTTATTTCTTTGGTGAGAGTGTGCGAGAGTTTTTCTTTTTGAAAGAGTTGTAGAATTTTTGCTTCAATTAAACGAACTACTGTTGGCTCGTGTTGCGCTTTTACTCTATCCGACAGCAATTCTTTAACCTTGGGATGAGAGAGAAATGAGCCAAAGAGTGCTTTTGGTCCAACATATACTGTTGGTGCAGTAGGTACACCAAGCATGTGAGCGGTATGCAGCAGTTTGAGGTAGATAGGAATTGCACTTGGGCTACTTGAGCGCCCAAGCAACATGGTGGCAGGCATACAGTAATCGTAGCACACTCGAGACTAGTCTTTGAGCTTGTTCTTGAACCAATCGACAACCGGGATTGGGGCTGGATCGAGGTGGTGTAGCATTGCCAAATAGTATGTGACGTAAGCGCCAAAGGTTAGGAGTTCAAAGGCTTGTTCTAATTTAGTTTTGCCACTGAGCTCGAGCGTTTGGTACTCAATGTGATTGTTTTGGAGAATTTCTTGCGTCAGTTTCATGCGCTTGCGATTGCTCGGCTGGTATAGCTTGGACAAAACCGCAAAGAAGAATAAGACTTCATCTCGATTTTTTGGAAATTGCAAACCTTCTAGCAGGTGATGATTTATCTCTGGTACTACACGAAACTCTGAGTAGGTTTTGGCATTCTCATTGAGTTGATTGGCAAACACATGCGCCACGCCCTCAAGATGTTCGGCAACGGTAATAATTGGAATACGGTTAGAAAATTGATATGCAAGCAACTTGGCAGGATTATTTTTTTCCGCTACTGCCAAACCTGCTCGCAAATGTACATCTGCAATAGCTGCGAGTACTGCATCTACTTCTTTGTTAGTAACGTTTAGAACACCTAGCTGTGACAACAATGCAATTTGTCCAAAAATTGAGTAGCCGAGCGCCATTCTCGGTTGACCGGATGGGTTGTAGGTTGGGGTAAAGACAAGCGCCGGAGCGTTGTTGGCTTTGAGTAGCTTCGCGAGTTCTCCACCAGAAGTTATGCCAGTCACCTTTGCTCCGCGCTCGAGTGCTTGTTTGGTGCTAGCGAGTGTCTCCTCTGTCGTTCCTGAGTAGCTTGAGGCGACAAAGAGTGTTTGTTCATTTACAAATGCTGGCAGATCATAATCTGGAACAATGGTTATTGGCAATTTAATCTCATCTTTGAAAACTGTTTGGATTACGTGAGTTCCGAGTGCAGAGCCACCCATGCCACCGACAACAATATTTTTAACTTGTTTGTATTCGCCAGAAATACGTAGTGATTGTGCTTGTTGCCAGATATGTTGTGCTTGTTGGGCAAACTGTTCGATCGAGCCTTTTGTGTTACTTTTATCGAGTATTTCCATTTCTTCTGCGGAGTTGAGGATCGAAGTATCTTTTTTCATGGTTTTTCCTTGAGTAGAGTTTCTACCTGATCCAAAGTGGGTAAAGGACATTTTGAGATACGGATAGCGGCAACTGCATGAGCAAAGGTAATTGCCTCTGACATATTTTTGCCTTGCCTGCGGGCGAATAAGTAGCCAGCGTTGAAGCTATCTCCTGCGCCAACTGCATTTTTTGGTGTGATGGAGAAGCTGTTGATAGTGTAAGTATTGCCGTCAAGATCGAGTCCAACAGCTCCTTTCTCTCCTCTGGTAACGACAGTCTCTGGTCGCTTTGATAGTGTTAGTAATTTTCTGAAGCCAGCTTCGATTGAGTCGACTTCCCATATTGTGCAAAACTCTTGTTCGTTTGGTCGGTAGTACGTCACCTGTTCAATCAATTTTTTTACCTTTCTGATGTGTTCTCGTTCGACTACATTACTTACCATAC
Organism: Candidatus Pacebacteria bacterium CG10_big_fil_rev_8_21_14_0_10_44_54; assembly: GCA_002772695.1. Classification (GTDB taxonomy): domain Bacteria; phylum Patescibacteriota; class Microgenomatia; order UBA1400; family PJMF01; genus UM-FILTER-42-14. The sequence continues at coordinate 7,138 of PFDI01000016.1, read as the reverse complement.
CGTGATCAAGTAGTACGTCTATGCCAGCGTTTCTGGCGTCGATTACCAATTGTTGATAACCGTCTTGCAGTGCGGTGAGCTTGAAGTAGCTACCAATATATAGTGTAGAAATTTTGTCAAAGTAGTTGCGTACTACTCGATGAGCGTCATCGGGATCGAGGGCTGCATTTGCGGAGCCTCCTGTTGTTTGAATAGTATTGCCTGCTGGATTGGTGAAGTGGGAGCTAACATTAGTTTGGACCTCTGGATCGGTAAAAATTAGCTGCTGAATTTTTAGTTTGCTGAGCTCCTCGGTCACAATATCACCTACCCGGTCTTGGCCAATTTTTCCCAAGAGCGCCATAGACATACCAAGACTGGCACTAATTTGTGCAAAGTTAGCTGCCGAGCCGCCAACACTGAGCAATACTTCTGAGCCAACAGTTTCAGTTTCAGTATTTATTCCCATTTTGGTATCAAAGGGAAATCTACCGTAGTGTATATCAAGGTAGATGGAGCCAATGGCGAGGGCATCAAAGGGTCGGTGCATATGATTAATGTTCTGTCGCAATTTTACCACCTCCTGCCAGGATGTGATTTTTTAGTTCAGCCACCATAGTGTCCAAGATTTTTTGTGAGTCGGCCTCAACATTTAGTCTCAAAACTGGTTGCGTCTGAGATGGTCGAATATTTGCCCACCATGTTTTGGTCCAAACAGATAGTCCGTCGAGCCAGTCTGTTTTGGCATCACTGTAGCGAGCTGCGATTGAGTCCATCATTGCTTGCTTATCTTCTACTGAAAAATTGATTTCCCCACTAGAGGGATAAACGTCAAAAGTTTTAGCAATCTCTGATAATTTTTTATTCTGTTGTGAGATCATTTCGAGCACAACTAATGCGGCAATTAGTCCGCTATCAGCATTAAAGTTGTCTCGAAAGTAGTAATGTCCCGAATGTTCTCCAGCGAAAAGCGCTTGTTGCTTTCGCATGGCTTCTTTGATAAGTGTGTGGCCTACGCGCACTCGATCGCTTATGCCACCTCTTTTTTTGATAGTCTCGGGTACCACTCGACCACAGATAGCGTTGTAGAGAATGGTTGCATTTTTATTTGTTTGCAGGAGTTGATCTGCGACCATGGCTGTAGTGATTGTTCCAGACAAAAATTTGCCGGTGTCGTCTACCAAAAACATGCGGTCACCATCGCCGTCAAACATGATGCCTAAGTCTGCCTGTTCTTTTTTGACGGCGGCTACGATATCGTGTTGTGCCTCTTCTAGTAGTGGGTTGGCAAGGTGATTGGGAAAGGTTCCGTCTAGTTCAAAAAAAAGTGGAATTATTTTGATTGGCAGGTGTTTTGCAATTGCTGGAATAAACTTTCCCGCCATCCCGTTACCGGCATCGACAACTACTTTTAGTGGTTTAAATGTTTGGACATCGGCCATAGTAAGGGTGTGAGCGATCCAATCATCAAGAATATCTACTTTTGTAATGTTTCCAGGTATATTTGCAACGGGAAACGCTGTGTTAGAGATTGCTAGATCACGGATATCATAAATGCCTGAATCACCACTTACGCCAATTGCTCCTCGTTTGACAATTTTCATACCATTGTCTTTTGGTGGGTTGTGGGAGGCAGTGATCATGATTGCAATATCAATATCGAGTGTTCCGGCAGCAAAGTAGCTCATATCGGTGCTGATAAGACCGAAATCAATAACTTCAATACCTTGTGTTGTTAAGGCTTTGCTGAGTGCTTCGAACCACTCCTGCGAGCTTACGCGCATATCATACCCAATCCCAACTGTTTTTGGAGAAAAAAATGAGCCAATTGCTCCACCAATTCTTCCGACTCCTTCAGCATCAACTGATGAGTTGTGTGTGGCTCTAATATCGTAGTCTTTGAAAATATCGGGTTCGAGAATCATACGAGTCCTTACTATTTTTACTGGGTACTCGCCTGATAGCGACTGATCTGTTTACTCTACAAGGAGAGTGTCAAAAGATCAAGTTGCTGTTCTGTGTTGAGTACCGATGTGTTGGTTTTGCTTTGGTAATCAATCTCAAGTAACTGTTGGTGAAGTTGTAGTAATGCGGTCAAAGTAAATTGTCCCGCCTGTTTTTTGAGTTTTGCTTGCACGAATGGTGGTCCGGCGATTACTCTCCCGTCTTTTACTTGCAATAGAAGACGGACTTGTCGTGCCAGCATGGCAAAGCAAAAGCCGATCCCATCGGTTTGTTTTGCTTGAGTAAGGTACTCCAAAGCCTGCTTTTGTTGGTGTTTATTACCAAGGCAGTCAAGCCATTTAAAGAGCGTTGAGCTGGTTGGAAAATGTTGTGACTCTGCTTGCAAGAATTTCTTGAGTTCTGATGCAGTAAGATCTTTTTGTTCGAATAAAAGTACGTTTGCATCTTGATGAGACTGCAAGTAGGAGATAAGGTCGGTTTTTCTCGCAGATTTTGGCAGACTATGTAGTTGTTCGAGGACAATGAGTTTTTGTTTTTGAAATAGGTCTTGTTCACCGAGTTGAAGTTCTAGGTCTGCCAAAGAACAAGTTTTTGCTTGCAGCCGCTTTACCACTTGACCAAGCGTAGTCGCTTGCTTGAGTTGTAGCAATAAGGCTTGGTGTGCGTGAACTTCATGTGAGCCGTGGATGATTTTCATCTACTTCAAAAGCTGCTCAAGTTGTGCGATTAGATAGCCAATAAGAATGAGCGCAATATATACGATACTAGTATGTAGCAGGCGGAGTGCTTTGTGAGTGCGTGTTTCTTTGTGTGGCCAATGCAGCTTTTCTGCCAGGCTAGTCAGAAAAGTATGATGATTGTTGAAAGCAAGCAAATTCTTCATATCTCTAGTATACAACGTTATGCGAGTGGTATCGCAAATTTTTGCAGCTCTCTTTTTGCGAGTTTGTAATTGGGAGCATACTTGGCGACCAAAGCCCAAAATGTTCTTGAGTGGTTGTGGTGAGTCAGATGGGCTAGCTCATGGATAATAACGTAGTTTATACTCTGGGGAGAAAAATGCACCAAGCGCCAGTTGAAATTGATGTTGCCGCGCGAGCTACAACTTCCCCAACGAGATCGCTGCTCTCGCAGGGTAATGCGAGCAACAGAAACATCCATCAATTTGGCAAGCGCATAGGTTTTTGGCAAAAGATATTGCTCTGCAGTTTGTTTCAAGAATCGTACAAGTGCTACTTCATATTTATCGGAGTTGAGGGAGGTTTGTTGCAATGCATTGTTGTAGAGTAATGCACCGTTCAAAATACTAAAGCCTGTTTCTTGTTGTGGATTATAGGTAGTTTTTTTTTGATATGTTTTGCCAAACAGGTGTATTGATTTTTTATCGACTATTTTGGTTTTTTTGGCTTGTTTTTGTTGTTGTTTGTCAATCCATTCGTCCTGTCGTTTTACAAATTGGTCAACTAAGATTTTTGGTACCAGGTCTGGTGCCGTTACATGTACGGCGTTATTATTGCCTATTCGGATAGAAATATTGTGGGACCGTTTTGATCGCTTGAGTATGTACGCTCGCATATCACTACTACTCAACAATTCTGGCAAGCAGTTCTAGACTAGCAATATACCTGCGGATTTGAGTAGCAAATAATAACAAACTCGAGGCAAATATAACATCAAAGATCTCGACTAGCATGCTTTTTTTCTGAGCCAAGCGAACAGCAAACGCCATTTCGACCAATGTGACAAGCAGGAGCACGATCGCCTCTACCAGCACGGCTTCAACAGAATCACGTCCCACTTGATGTCGCTGCAATTGCTGTTCGAGGATGGGATATTCCTGCAAAAGAAAACGAATCGAGAGGAAGAGGCCATATAGTCCATGGAGTGTCAAGAATATCAGGGCAATTTTTTTCCAGAGCACTCTAATCAGATGAGCATATGCGCCAACAAGGAGCCGCCAATTGGGGTGAAGTACGATAGTCTTTTCTTGCTCAGGTGTTGTCGCAGTCTGCATGCTGCTATCTTAGCTGGTGCGGTACAATAGGGCAATCATCTCGCCGAGATGCTGGAACTGGTAGACAGGCTGGACTTAGAATCCAGTGCTCATTACGAGCGTGCAGGTTCGATTCCTGTTCTCGGCACAAAAAACCCCGCCGTCAGCGGGGGGGGTTTTTGTCTCAGAACGAAAACTCCGGTGAGGAACTAACCTTCTGAGGTATTAGCAATATAGCAAATTACTATAAGATTGTCAATATATATCAAATACCATCATTTGTGCTAACAAATTCAAGCAAATCAGCATCTTGTTTGGCAGATCTGCCTGCCGATCTATCGTCATAGCGCATCTCAGCCATCCACTGGTTTACACTTACCGCCCAACTACCATTGCTCGAGGGAGTATACTTCCGCATTATTTGCTCTGGAGTCACCAGACCTATATCGATGTAGTTGTTTTTGAGGATAATGGCAGCAGCGCGAAAGTTTTCTTCATAACTTTCAAACTCCCAGGTGCCCCGGGCATGTACGCCGAGACCGAGACAATTGTATGATCCAGGCGGCGTAACCTTACATAGATTGCTTTCTTGCATGGCTATAGCAGGCAATAATCTGAAGTCCATCCCGTGCTCGTCGGCGATTTCTACAAATAATCGGCCGTATTTTGCATGTGGTTTGAGTGGCGAGTTGTATCTGGCCAAGAAGTTGGTCACCAATTGTGCTCGTGCGTCTTGCACCTCCATAAAAGCCGTGATCTCTGCCTCGCGCGCGCGTTCTGCAGGACTCGCAATGCTCGCTCGCACTGCTTCGCTTGGGTTGTTGAGAAAGTGTTGCCAGGTAATCTCGTGGAGATAAAACTGCATTCCAGCCACACCGGTTAGTAGTACACCAGTTGACAAAAATATCCATGAAAAGGCAAAAAACAAGTTTTTCATTTCGCTCGAACAAACAGTATACCAAATACTCACACGCCTAGACAATAACCCGAACAAATGATATCCTATAACCATATACCATGAAACATTTTTTTGCTTTATATATCGCTTTTTTACTTACTTTTTTTGTGCCAAACATTGCCCATGCTGACGAGGTAGCAAAATTGGGCATGCATGTTTTGCAGCCCGATGAGTTTGCAGTAGCCAAGCAAGCATTACTATCACCGGATACAACTGCTGCCGAATCCGCCTGGAATTTTATGACTGTGCCAATCACGCTCGTAGATATAGAGGATCCAATCCGCTGGCAAAAACAATTTGATCAGGCAAAAATTGACAGAGTTATTCCGATTGTTCGCCTTACCACGCGATTTGAAAATAATGCCTGGCAGCGTCCGAACCGTAAGGAGATTGTTGCCCTCATTAATTTCCTCTCTGATCTGGAGTGGCCAACGGCTGACAAGCGCATAATAGTTTTCAACGAAGTAAACCACGCCAAGGAATGGGGTGGCAGTATCGATCCTGCGTCGTATGCTCAGGACTTTATCTTTGCGAGCAACTGGGCGCATGCAGTTGATCCTGCGTTTATCGTACTTCCAGCAGCTATGGACTTAGCCGCAGGTAACACTAAAGACACCAGCGAAGCATTTTGGTATTTATCACAGCTGTATGAGTATGACCCAGAAGTTTTTTCGTATGCTGATGCTTGGAACTCTCACTCGTATCCAAACCCGGGTTTTGTCTCCTCCCCTGTCCGCACTGATAAAAACTCGCTGCGTGGTTTTGAGCATGAACTAGCATTTTTGGAAAATAAAATTGACAAAAGCCTGCCAGTGTACATTACCGAAACAGGTTGGCGCGGCACCAGAGCGACCGATCGCTGGCTGGCTTCGTACTATGAGTATGCACTGCGACACATCTGGAGCAAGCCAGAAGTAGTGGCAGTAACACCGTTTTTGTACAAAGGAGCACCTGGTCCGTTTGCCGAGTTTAGTTTTGTGACCGCAGACGATCAGCCAACTAACCAACTCCTCTCACTACAACTAGCTCTCGAGAATATCGCGCGTGAGAAGCGCTTGCTCTCTAGCGTACAATAACCGGTATGAAATTTGCCATTGTCAGCGACACTCATGATCGATGGGACCTACTCATGCAAGTTGTGGTGCGAGCCAATCGGGTGGGCTGCGAAGTACTCTTGCACGGAGGTGACCTCGTCAATCCAGAGGGTATAGACACACTTGCCAAATTTTCTGGTGACTCCTACTTAGTCTGGGGCAATAACGAACCAAGTCATCGTACGACAGAAGCGATCACGGCAAAAATTGCAAAACATGACAACATCCATTTGGCACATGGCACGTTAGACCAGCACATTCTCGGCATAAGTATTTTTATGAATCATTATCCAGAAGTTGCTCAAGCAGCTTTTTCACTTGATATTCATGACTTGGTTGTGCATGGCCATAATCATGTATATCAAGTTGAGAAAAATGATGGAAAATTTTTGATTAACCCCGGCGAAGCTTGCGGGAGGATGACAGGTATTGCGACGTTTGTTATTTTTGATACTAAAAAAAAATCTGCCGAGCGAATAGAATTGCGGATGTAGCTAGTAGTTGTGCTTGCCCTAGAATGTGCTGATGGTAGAGCAACCGAGACTATTAAATTTGGAAAAAGCTCAGGTTTTGAGCAATTCCCTTTCCGAAGAAGTAAAAGCATTTCTTTTGGCTCAACACCCGAGTGTTGCAATCTTTTTCACCAAATGCCTCCTTGGTGTTAATGAGTCTATAGATTTATTAGGAGAAGAAGGTAGAACGCAGCTTGGAGAAGTATCAGCGCTTTATGATGAAGATAAGACGTTGCTTTTTTATGCAATTTGCCTTCAATTCCTACAAGCAACAGGTCGCGATAAACTTGTTGGGCTAGTAGTAAATTGGCCGCAGCACATTCAAATTATTTTACAAAAGTATGTGCAAGAGTTTGTTAACTTTGGACGAGTTAATCTAACACTAGAGACGGAAACTGATTTAGCAGCTGATGGAATTGAGTGGGAAGCAGTATTGTCAGAAATGGCTGATTCAGCATATGTGCCAGATTTAGGTTTTGATAGTCAAGATGGCATTGTCGCTCACTTTTTGTGTTGTCTGTTAAACCTACCTTTGGAATTTTTAACCCACCTCACTTAAATCCCCGACCGTAAGGTCGCTTGGGGATGGAGGTAGCCCCTGAATCTTTTTGGTTGGGAGTTGCTACACTATCTGTAG